>NZ_JACAPJ010000010.1:0-205729 GCF_013385765.1 Pseudomonas sp. C8002 | reverse complement strand
TAAGAGCGGAACCATAAGTGGCCGTTACCGCAGCAACGGATATGTACACCCCACCCCACCTCACCTCACCCCAACTACCATCACCGCTCCACGGGCACCGAAAGCCCCGAATTCCCAAGCGCATGACTACGCGCATCAAAAAACCGCAACTCCACCTCCATCCCCTCAAACAACTCCGCAAAACGCCGCTTCTGCTGCTGGATAAACCCTGCACTGCGGCCAAACACCGAAATCGCCAACGTGCTGATCTTCGCCTGTCGAATCGCCTGCACCAGATGCACATCCTGCGCGCCGAGGTGATGCCCAAAGATGCATAGCCCACCTTCATGGCCCAACAACTGCTCATAACAGAACGACAAATAGTCAGAACTGCGAATGGTCTTCAGCTTCTCCTCAACCTTGCCCTCGCTGACAAACAACGGCACATCATCCAGCGTCTTGATCGTGTTGTTGATCGCAAAACTGCTGAGCAACGTGCTGTCAGTGGTCGGCAATTTACGCGCCGTACCATCAAGGTTACGCACCAGGTGCAGGCCACCATGCAGATACAAAATGCGCGTGGTGTCGCAGGCAGTATTGCGCAGGTCAAAGCTCGCATCGGCACTGCGAAACAGATCATCGATGCCCGGCGCATGCAGGATCGCCCAGTAGTTGAGCAGGTCGTAATTGCTGGTGAACACCGTCGGGTAACTCGCCAGCTCCTGATGGAGGGTCGCCAGTGTCGACGGCTTCACCAGGCGCCACGGAATATGCACGCTGTGGATCGTATTGATCAGCGCTTCCTTGATCGCGTAATAGCGATTACGCGGCGCAGCCGAGCTGACCGCCAGGGCCTTGTTGACCCGGCTGGTGGTTTTCAGTGCACCCAGCACCTGCTCGAAGCTGCGGGTCTGCATCGCGTCAAATACGCTGAGTTCGGACTGGCTCAGGGGTTTTTCTTCCACGGTGCGGGCGTTTTCGAACAGCGAGTCGTAGGCAAAGTCTTCCCACACTGCGCGGCTGGCGCCGTTGCCGATCAGGATCCCGCTGATGGCGGTACTGCTGCGCAAGGCGTTCCAGTCTTCTAGGTGGGCATCAAAATCCTGGGAATCCTTCATTGCGGCGGGTCTACTCGAAATCGGCTGGGCGGTGACTTTATCACGAGCGGGCGTTGATCCTGGTCAAGATGCCGCAGGCAATCGAGGTCGATGCTGTAGGCATAACGACTTTAAAGGATTAGCCACCATGAGCAGCACCTTCTTCATTCCCGCCGTCAACATCATGGGCCTCGACTGCCTCGACGAAGCCATGACCGCGATTCGCAACTATGGTTTTCGCAAGGCGCTGATCGTCACTGACGCCGGGATGGCCAAGGCAGGTGTGGCCAGCATGATCGCCGAGAAGCTTGCGATGCAAGACATCGACTCGGTGATCTATGACGGCGCCAAGCCCAACCCGAACGTCGAGAACGTCGAAAAAGGCCTGGCGCTGCTGCAACAGAGTGCCTGTGATTTCGTGGTGTCACTGGGCGGTGGCTCACCCCATGACTGTGCCAAGGGCATTGCCCTGTGTGCGACCAACGGCGGGCACATCGGCGACTACGAAGGCGTCGATCAGTCGGCCAAGCCGCAACTGCCGCTGGTAGCCATCAACACCACCGCCGGCACGGCCAGCGAAATGACCCGCTTCTGCATCATCACCGACGAAACCCGCCACGTGAAAATGGCCATCGTCGACCGCAACGTCACGCCGCTGCTGTCGGTCAACGACCCGGCGCTGATGGTCGGCATGCCCAAGGGCCTGACTGCCGCCACCGGCATGGACGCGCTCACCCACGCAATCGAAGCCTACGTGTCCACGGCTGCCAACCCGATCACCGACGCCTGTGCGATCAAGGCCATCGAACTGATCAGCGCCAACCTGCGGATTGCGGTGCGCGACGGTAAAGACCTGGCCGCCCGGGAGAACATGGCCTACGCGCAGTTCCTTGCCGGCATGGCCTTCAACAACGCGTCCCTGGGGTTCGTGCACGCCATGGCGCACCAGTTGGGCGGGCTGTATGACTTGCCCCACGGCGTGTGCAATGCGGTGCTGTTGCCCCATGTGCAAAGCTTCAACGCCAGCGTCAGCGCCGAGCGCCTGAGCCATGTGGCACGGGCCCTTGGCGCAGATATCAAGGGTACGTCGGTGGAAGAGGGCGCCCAGGCGGCCATCGCGGCGATTCGCAGCCTGTCCCAGGATGTGGAAATTCCTGCCGGGTTGCGGGAGCTGGGCGCCAAGTTGCAGGACATCCCGCTGCTGGCGTCCAACGCCCTGAAGGACGCCTGCGGCCTGACCAATCCGCGGCGGGCGGATCAGCGTCAGATTGAAGAGATCTTCCGCAGCGCGTTCTGATCAGTCCTGGCCATGGCGACGCACAGCAGTGCGCCGCCCGCCAGCGTCACGCATAACACCGCCAACGGCCAGGCCTGCTGACTCGCCAGCAGGCTGGCCACGCCACCGATCGCCGCAGCCATCAACTGATGCATAAAGCCGCTCAAGGCCATGGCGTAGGAGCCGCTCACCGGTGATTCATCATTGGCCAGCGACAGGCTGATGGGATAACTCATCGATTGGCCGAACACCGCCAGGCAATACGGCAGCCACAGCAGGATCGCCAGCCCATTGGCAAACAGGCTGCCCAGCAACATCGTCGCGCTGCCGCACATCACCAACGCCACGCCCCAACTCATCATCGACAGGCGCCCGGTGCGGGCGACGAGGCGATTGACCATCAACGCCCCCGCCAGATACGCCCCGCTGATCGGCCAGCCGAGCCAGCCATATTGCGCCGCGCTCCACTCGAAATGGCCCTGCAAAATCAACGGTGCGCAGGTGTTGAACGCGATGATCACCCCGTAACCCAAACCGCCCGCCAACGCAGGCCGCAGGAACGCCGGATGACGCAGGATCGTGCCGTAGATGCGCCAGGCCGAGACGTGCCCGGCGGCTTTTTCCAGTGTTGCAAACACCACCCGTTGCAGCGCAATCATCAGGCCGACAGCCGCTATCGCCAGCCCATAAAAGATCGCCTCCCAACCAAACGCCACTTGCAACAGCGAGCCCACAAACTGCCCGATGCCCAGGGCGATCACGAACGTCATGCCCAGCCACGACAAACCTTTGGCCAACAGGGCACCGCTGAAGCTGTCACGAACCAGCACCCGCGCCATCACCGACACACCGCCCGCACCGAGGCCTTGAACCAGGCGCAGGCCGAGGAACGATTCGAGGCTGTAAGCGGACGGAATCGCCGCACTGGCCAGCGCATACAACGCCAACGCTGCCAGCAACACCGGCTTTCTACCCAGGCGCTCACCGAGGCTGCCCCAGAGCAGCATCGGCAACGCCATGCCGATCAAGTACACCGCCAGGGCCAGTGCCACCTGGTCCTCTGCAGCGGTCAATGACAAGGCAATCGCCGGCACGGCGGGCAGATAACTGCTGATGCCAACCTGGGACAAAAAGGCCGCGCTGCAGGCAATGGTGAGGGTCGTGGTGCTTTTCAAGGGGCAAAAGATCCTGTTGAGCAGTAAGCTGCAAGCCGCAAGCTACAAGTTGCCAGTGGGTTTGTCTCTACCTTGCAGCATGAAGCTAACCGCTTGTCGCTTAGGAACCAACCTTATGAGAGTTCTATTATTCGGCGCCACCGGCATGGTCGGCCAAGGCGTGTTGCGCGAGTGCCTGCTGGCCAGTGACGTGCAGGAAGTTGTCGCCGTCGGCCGTACCGCGCTGACCCAGGAACACGGCAAGCTGCACCAGGTGCTGCATGCCGACATGTTCGATTTCCAGCCCCTGGAGCATCTGCTGCAAGGTTTCGATGCCTGCTTCTTTTGCCTGGGCGTTTCTTCGGTGGGCATGGATGAAGCCAAGTACACCCATTTGAGCTACGACTTGACGCTGGTGGCCGCCAGCACCCTGGCGCGGCTCAACCCGCAGATGACCTTTATCTACGTGTCCGGCGCCGGTACCGACAGCAGCGAAACCGGCAAAACCATGTGGGCACGGATCAAGGGCAAGACCGAGAATGCGTTGCTGCGCCTGCCGTTCAAGGCGGTGTACCTGTTCCGTCCCGGGGTGATCCAGCCGTTGCACGGCGTGCGCTCGAAAACCCCGCTCTACCAGTCCATCTACACCGTGGTCGGCCCGTTGTTGTCGCTGCTGCGCCATGTGCGACCGGCCTGGGTGGTGAGCACGGAAACCGTTGGCCGCGCAATGCTCTCGGCCGTCCGGCACGGTGCACCTCTGCCGGTGGTGGAGCAGGCCGATATCAATCGCCTGGCCACCGAGCGCGCCTAGATGCTGCACAAAAGCCTGGTTCGCCGCCTTGACCTGATCACCCTGCAATTGTTTGTGGCAGTGCATGAGGAAGGCACGCTGACCCGCGCCGCCGCCCGTGAAGCTATCGCGGTCTCGGCGGCCAGCAAGCGCTTGATGGAGCTGGAACAGGTGCTGGGCGTCAGCCTGTTTGTGCGCCAGGCCAAGGGCATGCAGCTCACGGCTGCCGGCGAGACCTTGCTGCACCATGCACGGCAGATGCTGTTCAATGTCGAGAAGATGGGCCTGGAGCTGGGCGAACACAGTCACGGCGTGCGCGGTTATGTGCGGATGCTGGCGAACCTCTCGGCAATCATTCAGTTCCTGCCCGAAGACTTGCGCGACTTTTCCGCGCTGCATCCACAGGTGAAGGCTGACCTGGAAGAGCGGCCCAGCAATGGCGTGGTCCAGGGTGTGATTGACGGCGTTGCGGACCTGGGCATCTGTTCCAGCGACACCGATACCAAAGGCCTGCCCGGCGTGACCTATCGCCGGGACAAGCTGGTGGTGCTGATGCCGGCGGATTACCCGTTGGCGTCGCGCAAGACCCTGACGTTCGCCGAGACGCTGGACAGCGACTACGTGGGGCTGCATTCCGCCAGTTCAATCAACATGCGCACCCATGCGGCGGCGCGGGAGGCGGGCAAGGTGCTGCGCTTGCGGATCCATGTGCCGGGCTTCGATGCCATGTGCCGGATGGTCCAGGCCAACATGGGCATCGGCATCCTGCCGCAAAAGGCCTATGAATTGTTTGGCCGGGCATTGGGCTTGCACGCGGTGCCGCTGACGGATGCCTGGTCGGACCGCAGCCTGATCCTGGTGGTGCGTGACGAGGCGCAGCTGTCGCCGGTGAGCCGGTTGTTGTTCGATTACCTGCGGCGGGAGCAGGCGTAAGCAAACGCTGTGGCGAGGGCGCTTGCTTTGGTGAGGGAGCTTGCTGTGGCGAGGGAGCTTGCTGTGGCGAGGGAGCTTGCTCCCGCTGGGCTGCGTAGCAGCCCCAAAAAAGCCGGGAGCGCTACGCACTCCAGCGGGAGCAAGCTCCCTCGCCACAACCAGTCCTTACTCAAGCGTTCGCATTTGGCGAACGCTCGTTGCCAACTGACGGTTGGATTTCTACTGCCTGCGTCCTCTAGCCTTGGCCCCACATTCCAAGAACAAGAGGTACACCCCATGACGGCTCCCCTGAGCGGTATCAAGGTGATCGAGATCGGCACCCTGATTGCCGCGCCCTTCGCCGCCCGGCTGATGGCCGAGTTTGGCGCCGAGGTGATCAAGATCGAAGCCATGGGGCAGGGCGATCCGCTTCGCAAATGGCGAAAGCTGCACGAAGGCACGTCGCTGTGGTGGTACCTGCAATCGCGCAACAAGAAGTCCCTGGCCCTGGACCTCAAGTCGGCAGAAGGCCTGGACCTGGTCAAGCAACTGCTGGGCGACGCCGACGTGCTGATCGAAAACCTGCGCCCCGGCGGCCTGGAAAAACTCGGCCTGGGCTGGGACGTGCTGCACGCCCTCAACCCCAAGCTGACCCTGGTGCGCATCTCCGGCTACGGCCAGACCGGCCCTTACCGCGACCGCCCGGGCTTCGGTGCCATCGGCGAGGCCATGGGCGGGATTCGCTACACCACTGGCAACCCGGATTCACCACCGGCGCGGGTCGGTGTGAGCCTCGGTGATTCCCTGGCGTCACTGCACGGCGTGATCGGCGCGCTGATGTCGCTGCTGCGGGTCAAGACCGGCCAGGGCGACGGCCAGATTGTCGACGTGTCCCTGGCCGAAAGCGTGTTCAACCTGATGGAAAGCCTCGTGCCGGAATACGACATGCTTGGCCATGTGCGTGAACGCAGTGGCGGCGCCTTGCCCGGCATTGCACCGTCCAACACCTACCTGACCGCCGACGGCGCCTATGTGGTGATCGCCGGCAACAGCGACCCGATCTACAAGCGCCTGATGCTCGCCATCGGCCGCGCCGACCTGGCCGAAGCGCCGGAGTTTGCCCACAACGATGGCCGCGCTGCCAAGAGCGGCCTACTGGACGCCGCCATCACCCACTGGACCAGCAGCCTGCCCATCGACCAGGTGCTCAGTGCCCTGGAAGCCGCCGAAGTACCGGCGGGGCGCATCTATTCAGTGGCCGATATCGTCGCCGATCCGCACTACCAGGCCCGCGACATGCTGCTCAGCGCCGACCTGCCCGGCGGCCTCACGGTGAAGATGCCCGGTATCGTGCCCAAACTGTCGGAAACCCCCGGCGCGGTGAATTGGCAGGGCCCGAGCCTGGGGCAGCACACTGATTCAATCCTCGGCGACCTGGGCCTGAGCGGCGCCGATATTCAACGCCTGAAATCCTCGGGAGTGGTGCAATGAAAAACTATTCCGATGCGCTGATCGTGCAGGAAGTCTCGCCCCGTGACGGCCTGCAAATCGAGCCGACCTGGGTCGAGACTGTCGACAAGATCGCGTTGATAGACCAACTGTCCATGGCCGGGTTTTCCCGGATCGAAGCCGGCTCGTTCGTGTCGCCCAAGGCCATTCCCGCCTTGCGCGATGGTGAGCAGGTGTTCCAGGGCATCACCCGTCATCCCGGGGTTATCTACGTGGCGTTGATCCCCAACCTCAAGGGCGCCCAGCGTGCTATCGAGTCCCGGGCCGATGAGTTGAACCTGGTGATGTCCGCCAGCCAGACCCACAACCTGGCGAATATGCGCATGCGTTGCGAGGCTTCGTTGGCCGCATTCGGCGATATCGTGAGCTTTGCTGCCGAGCACCCGGTGCGCCTCAACGGCAGCATCGCTACCACTTTTGGTTGCCCGTTCGAGGGCAAGATCGATGAGGACCGCGTGCTGCAATTGGTCGACGCCTACCGCGAGCTGGGCATCCAGGGCATCAGCCTGGCCGACACCACCGGCATGGCCAATCCGCGTCAGGTCGAGCGCCTGGTCAAGCGCGTGCTCGAACGTGTTCCGGCGAGCGACCTGACCCTGCATTTCCACAACACTCGCGGCCTGGGTTTGTGCAATGTGCTGGCCGCCTACGAGGCCGGTGCGCGACGGTTTGATGCGGCATTGGGCGGCCTCGGCGGTTGCCCGTTTGCGCCCGGCGCGTCGGGCAATATCTGCACTGAAGACCTGGTCAACCTGTGTGATGAAGTCGGGATCCACACCGGCATCGACCTGCCGCACCTGCTGAAAATGTCGCGGCAATTGCCAGCCTTGCTGGGCCACGAATTGCCGGGCCAGGTGGCCAAGGCCGGGCGCAATTGCGACCTGCATCCGCCACCGGCCTACATCGCCACCTTGTAAGCCGTAACCAGACAACAAAAACAATCGGACGCCTGCGAGCAGTCCGCTGGAGAGAATCGATGAGCCTTAATACGTTGGAGGCCGGCGTGCGCCCGGCCGCTGAACACGATGCCGAAAAAGCCCTGGTCAGCAAGGTCGCCTGGCGCCTGATGCCGCTGATCATGGTCTGCTACCTGTTCGCGTTTTTTGACCGTATCAACATCAGCTTCGCCAAGTTCCAACTGCAGACTGACCTGAGTTTGAGCGACACCGCCTACGGCCTCGGCGCCGGGCTGTTTGTGGTCGGCTATGTGATCTTCGAAGTGCCGAGCAACATGATGCTGTACAAGGTCGGCGCCCGCCGCTGGATCGCACGCATCATGATGTCATGGGGACTGGCGACGGCCGCCATGGTGTTCGTCACGGCCGAATGGCAGTTCTACGTGCTGCGTTTCATCATCGGTGCGATGGAGGCGGGGTTTGCTCCGGGGGTGCTGTATTACCTGACGTTGTGGTTCCCGCAGCACTACCGTGGGCGCATCACGTCGATGCTGTTCCTGGCGTCGGCGTTTGCCGGGCTGGTGGGCGCGCCGTTCTCCGGGCTGGTGCTGGAACACCTCGATGGCGTGCTGCAAATGCGCGGCTGGCATTGGTTGTTCTTGCTCGGTGGTTTGCCTTGCGTTGGCCTGGGTTTCCTGGTGCTCAAGTTGCTCAAGGACCGCATCGAGGATGCCCACTGGCTGACCTCGGCGGAGAAGACGTTGCTGGCCAGTCGCATTGCCGTGCATGAACCCCACAAGAGCGGTGGCTCGTTGCTGGCTGCATTGCGTATCCCAGGCTTCCTGATGCTGGGTTTTATCTACTTCCTGATCCAGGTGGCGTCCTACGGGCTGAACTTCTGGGCGCCGCAACTGATCCGCAGCGCCGGCACCCAGAGCCCGGTGATGATCGGCTTGCTGACGGCGATTCCCTACGTCTGCGGCGCCATCAGCATGGTGGTGATCGGACGCTTGTCCGACGCCACCGGCGAACGTCGCAAGTTCGTCAGCGGCCTGGTGGCGCTGGGGGCGGTGGGGTTCTTCTGTGCCGGGATCTTTGCCGATCACACCACGTTCCTGATCGTCGCCCTGAGCTTGCTGGGCGCGGGGATCATCGCTTCGATCCCGACGTTCTGGACGCTGCCGCCGAAGTTGTTGGCCGGTGCCGGCGCGGGCGCTGCTGGCGGGATCGCGGTGATCAACACGTTGGGCCAGTTCGGCGGCATCGTCAGCCCGGTGATGGTCGGCCGGATCAAGGACCTCACTGGCAGCACCACGCCGGCGCTGTATGTCATCGGCGTGTGTGCGTTGCTGGCGGCGGCGCTGTTGCTGTGGGGCTTGCCTCAGAAGCTGCGCACCCTCGACAAGCGCTGATCAGCCGGCGGTCACCAGCGAGCGGGTGGGTGCGGCACTGAATTGAATCAGGGCCACACCGCCAATCAACATCAGCGCCCCGATCAACCGGGGCGCGGTCAATTGGCGCTCCACCAGCCCGAACAAGCCAAAGTGGTCCAGCATCAACGAGGCGACGATTTGCCCGGCCATCGCCAGGGCGATAAACCCCGAGGCGCCGAGCTTGGGCATCAGGATCAACGCCAGCGAAATGAAGCACACGCCGAACGCGCCGCCGCTCCACATCCACAGCGGCGCCTTGGTGATAAAACCCAGGTTGGGCAGCGGCAGGCGCAGGGCCAGGATCACCGGCAGCAGCACGACGATGCTCACCAGCAGCGAGGCGAGGGTGGCCCACAGCGGATGCCCCAGGCCGCGTCCCAGGTTGGCGTTGATCGCGCTTTGAAACGGCACCACTGCCCCGGCAAACGCGGCCAACAGCAACAAACCTACCCAATGCAACGTCGTCATGATCAATCTCCCAGAGGTTTTGCTGGACTCTAGGCTATTCGTCGCGCAAATTTAAATTCCAAGTTCTTATGCAGAACATGCAGCTGATGAATGATCTACGACGCATCGACCTTAACCTGCTGGTGATCCTTGACGCCTTGCTCAGCGAGCAACACGTGACCCGTGCCGCCGAGCGCCTGCACCTGAGCCAGCCGGCGGTGAGCCACGCGCTGGCGCGGTTGCGGGACTTGCTTGGAGACGCGTTGCTGGTGCGCCAGGGCAGTTCGCTGGTGCCCACTGCTCGTGCTCTGGAACTGGCCATGCCGCTGGCGGAAGCGCTGGCCCAGGTACAGGCGCTGCTGGAGCCCAATCGTTTTGATCCGGCGTCGGCCAAGCGCACCTTCCGGGTCGCCATGTCGGACTACAGTGCGGCGATTTTCTTGCCGGGGCTGGTGCGCACCTTGCGCCGGGAAGCGCCGGGGATTGATTTGCAGATTATCCAGGCCAGTCGCGAAGGCATGCTTGACGGTGTGCTCAATGGCGATATCGACCTGGCGGCCGGGGTGTTTCCCGACATGCCTGCCGAGCTGCGCAGCACGCCGCTGTTTGAAGAGCATTACGTGTGCCTGGTGGACCGCGACAGCCTGCCGGCAAGCGGTGTACTCGACCTGCCCACCTATCTGGCGCGGCCCCACGTATTGCTGGAAATGCGTGGCAGCGGCACCCCGGAAATCGAAAGGGCGCTGACGGCGATTCGTGAGCGCCGGCACGTGTCTATCAGCTTGCCTCATTGGGGTGTTGCGCCGCAGTTGATCCAGGGCACGGACCTGATTCTTACCGTGTCGTCTCGCGGGCTGCTGAACATTGATCACGAACAGTTGTTGGCGGTGCCGCCGCCGTTTCACATTCCGTCGTTTGCGTTTGTGCTGGCGTGGCATTCGCGGCGGGGTGGGGACGCGGCGTTGCAGTGGTTGAATGGGCAGGTGCAGGTTGTGATACAGGGTTGATCGGCGTTACCAACTGTTCGGTGGTTGGCGCCGTGTGTGAAATATTCGAAGAACCTGTAACCGTCCCTCGCGAATACGATATGGCACGAGATAGGGCCAGCGTGGCATCACCCACTCACGTGTACCAGGAACGCGTCCTTCTCGACCCATCGCCGGAAACTCAGCAACATGCTCAAGCCCCGTCCGGATGGCCTGAACAAACTCATAAGCCGCTTTGGGGTTTTCCTGGGCGATGAAAGCTGCTTCATCATCAAGATTTTTGAGTGCTGCCTTCAGCCACTCAACGCGCATTGGCACGCCATTTGTTTGCCACTGCGTCTACTTCGGCGGCAGTTGCAAAGTCACCCGCATCGGCTTCTTTCAACGCCTTTTGAATTTCCTCGATTTGCCATGCTTCACGCGTCAGGTATTCGCGTAACGCATCGACGGCGAGGAACGATTTGCTGCGCCCGGTGGCCTTGGCAAGGCTGGCGAGTGTTTCGGAGATGTCTTCAGGTAGACGTAATGACATGACCGACATAAGTGCCTCGATGTAGTGATGTGTAATACAACATACTACATTGTCACCGTTGCATCGTTGTGTCCCGTTCGTCAGGACTGCTCCTCAGTAAGACCTGACGACCGTTCGTCGCACTAACAAGTTTTTTCTAAACCTTTACCGCCCTGAAAATTCAGATTCAGAGCGGGGCTCGTTTCCCTGCACCTGTTTATTACCTGGAGGAACCCATCATGAGCCGCATGGCTATCCGGTTACGCACCGCCAGTTTCGCGATGCTGCTGGGCCTCGGCGCCAGCAATGCTTTCGCCCAGTCGCCTGCCGATTTCATCGAGCAGGCTTCGGCCAAGGGCATGGCCGATATCGAGACCAGCCGCATGGCACACGCCAAGACTTCGTCCCAGGAGATCAAGGACTACACCATCGAAGTCATCAATGAACGCACCCTGGCCAATCAGCACCTGGCGGCCATCGCCAAGAAGCTCGATTTGCCAGTGGCCCCACGGGACAAGATTGTCGACAAGGCCGAATCGCTGATGCCCGAGCTCAAGGACGGCGACTCCTTTGACGCCGCCTACACCGCCCAGCAGATCAAGGCCAACGAAGACGCGATCGCCTTGTTCAAGCAGGAGGGCGCCGAGTCGGATATCCCGGAAATAAAGGCTTTGGTGGATGAGACCTTGCCCAAGTTGGAAGAGCGCCTGGAGAAAGCCCGGGCGCTGGCGTCGACGTACGGTAAGGGGCACCAGGGCGACGGTTGATTGCCTTGAGTACCCCATGAAAAACGGTGGCTGGAGTGATCCAGCCGCCGTTTTTTTATGCCTGGTTCAGGTCCGTCTTGGACCGGCCATTGTCATCCGTTGTTTCGGTAACCAGCGTCGTCACAGTGATGGTTTCACTGTCGCCGATGGTCTTGTATTCCTTGCGCAGTTTCTCCAGTTCCTTGCGGTCCAGGCCGTCCAGGCTCAATACGGCGTTTTGTGCATCCTTGGTGGCGCGCAGCAACTCGTCAATCTTGATATGCAAAATGTCGTTGTCGCGGTTTTGCGTGTTCTGGATCAGGAACACCATCAGGAAGGTGATGATGGTGGTGGAGGTGTTGATGATCAGCTGCCACGTGTCGTTGTAGTGGAAATAAGGCCCGCTCAGACTCCACAGGAGGATCAATCCCACCGCCGCGTAGAACGTGCGGGCGCTGCCTGCCCAGCGGGACAGGGATTGTGAGATGGCGGAGAATTTCATGACCGTTTTCCTATAAGGGTGGGTGATGAAAATACTGACCGCAGGCGCGCTCTGAAATTTCTTTTTACAATTGAGGAGCTGAACAAAGTTGTACGTTTTCCTGCTGGGGGTCAGCCGTGATCCTCCAGCGCCAGCAGATACTGCTTGGCCTCAAGCCCGCCGGCGAACCCGGTCAAGCCACCCGACGCACCAATCACCCGATGGCACGGCGCAACAATCGAAATCGGATTGCGCCCGTTGGCGGCGCCGACGGCACGCACGGCCTTGGGGTTGCCTATCTGCGCAGCGATCTGGCTGTAGCTGCGGGTCTCTCCGAACGGGATGGTCAACAGCGCCTGCCAGACTTTCTTCTGGAAGTCGGTGCCGGCGAAGTCCAGTTCCAGCTCGAAACGATTGCGGGCACCGGCGAAGTACTCCTTCAACTGTCGCTCGGTCTCCAGCAGTACCGGGCTGTTGCTGGCTTCTTGCAGGGCACCCAGGCGAACGCGATTGGGCCGCTCTTTTTCCCAGAGGATGGCGGTGAGTTTTCCGTCACGGGCCACGAGGGTCAGTTGGCCGACGGGGGAGGGCATGTATTTGTATTCGTAGGACATGGTCGGGCTCCTTGAGTGGGTATGGCTCTACTGTAGATGGGCCGGCCCAGGGTGGAACTACGTTTCTTGCGGTCGAATTCGCGAACGACTTAGAAGTTCCAGTAAACCCAATCGGCGTAATACGGATACCAATAAAACCACGAGAACCAGTACAACGCCTTGAGTACCGATGCCGTGCCAATGACAAAAAATGAAGCGATGTTGAGCAGCGTGATGATCACGGCAAATAGGGTTACACGCCGACTGGCGTGCAGTTGGGCAAACCGGGCGCCATAAACGGAGGCCGTGATGGACGCCAGCACCAACACGAGTCCCAGCGCAAAGGGCAGCCTGAGGAACGAGAGCAGCAGAGGAGCGATCAGCACCCAGCCCAGTACCTTGCGCAGTACGGGGCTGGGCGTGCGGTGTGAGGGAGGGAGCATTGCGCGGTTCCTTGAAGTGCTGTTACCGGTCCTGTTGCAATACCTTGAGGGCAGCAGACGCAAGAAAGCCCGAACGGCTTTTTTCTTCCGGATGATGCAGGACGTATTCGTCAATGCGGTTCAGCAGGTAGCCGGGCAACGTGATATTGAGTTTCTGTGCCTTGCCCAGGTACTTGGTCACATCAATATCCACCACCGCCCACGTGCAGCCGGCATATTGCGGGTTGGCGGCATGGAGGGTGACTTTCTGTGCTGTAGGAATGGGCGCACCGTCTTCTGCGAGGATCTCGAAGTGGCCTTCGATCGCTTCGCGGGCCATGGCCATGGCGTCGTCCAGATCATCTCCAGCTGAGAAGCAACCGGGAATGTCCGGGACTTCCACACCCCAGGCATGGTCCTCGTCACCGGTTGAAATTGCGATTGGGTACAGCATGTTTGTTGTCCTCAACGAACGTGTTAGCTGAGCAGAGCTTGTTTCAAAATGCTCTTTGCGGTCTTGTCCAGCAGGTCCTTTTTAGGATGGGGAATCGTCACGAGCCCCGGCTTTGTCGGGTGCTTGAAATGATGATGGCTGCCTCTGATTCGCACCAGATACCAGCCATCCGCAACGATGTGACCTATCAAATATCGGCTGTCCACAGCACCTCCTTGTGGTGTGTGTTGGTGGAGACTATAACTACTGAAAATAAATTATCAACACTCTACCTACCAGCGGTCGATGACCGGTGTTTCTGTAGGGGCTGTATGCAGTGTATGAGCGCATGGGGACGGTGCCCGACGGAGGTATTGCGAGGTTTTTCGAGAGAACAATCAGGCTTTCTGACGAGCCTGCAGCAACTCATCAATTACCGTGAGAAATGCCGTGACCATCAAGCTGCTTGCGCCGCTACGCGTAAGAACGAGCAGCCGTGCATACGCTTCCGCGTCCACCAACGGCCGATACGTCACGCCCTTGTTCATCAAACTCTGCGTACATTCCGGCACCAGCGCCACACCTTGTCCCGCCGCCACCAGTGCAATGATCGAGGTAATTTGCCGTCCCGACGGCCCGGCCCTCAGTGGCAAACCTTTGTGCCGATAAAGCTGCTCAATGGACTGGTTAAGCCCCGAGCCATAATCGGCTGGGAACAGAATCAACGGGTACCCACTCAACTGCGCCAGGCTGACCTCGGCCTGGTTGGCCAACGGGCTGTCGCTGGACACCGCCGCCACCAGCCGCTCCTCACCCAACGACAACGCTTGCACCTCAGTCTGACCGTCCTGGGGCAGTAACCGGCTCAGGCCGATATCCAGGCGGCCATCAGCCACCTGTGCGCCCAGGCTGCCGGAGGCGCATTCCACCAGCGTCAGTTGCACATCGGGAAAGCGTTGGGCGAAGGCTTGAATCGCTTGGCTGAACAAGTCCGACAGGGCTATCGAGCTGACGTAACCCAGCGCCAGTTGCCCGGCGGCACCCGCCGCCAGTTTGCCCGCGATGACTTCAGCGAGGTCGACCTGCTCCAGCACCGCCCGTGCGTAGGGCAGGAACGCGCGCCCCTGGGGAGTGAGCGAAACCGTGCGACTGGTGCGGTCGAACAGGCGAAATCCCAGCTCAGTCTCCAGCGCGGAAATCTGCCGGGTCAACGGCGGCTGGGCCAGGTGCAGGCGAATGGCCGCTCGGCCGAAGTGCAATTCTTCGGCGACGGTCAGAAAGTAACGCAGCTTGCGTAGGTCGAGCATCCTGGCCCCAGGGTATTGATCGGTTCGAAATCGGTATTGGTCTCGGGTGTGCGGGTCATTCTATAAAGGCCTCAGATAATAAAACGAGAGGTTTCATGAAACCGCGCCTGCATTGTGCCCGTCTTGCCCTGTTCCTGTGTGGCTGCGCGGCGTTTCTCAACCTCTACGCCACCCAGAGCATTTTGCAGGCCCTTGCCGCCAACTTTGAAGTGAGCGCCAGGGCGGCCGGTTGGAGCATTACCGTCACCACCTTGGCAGTAGCGCTGACCGCGCCCTTTGTCAGCCGCCTGACCGGGCGTTTTGAGCAACGCACGGTGATCTCGGCGGCCTCGCTGTTGCTGGCGTTGCCGGCTTTGATGACTGCCTATGCCAGCAGCTTCGCCGAACTGCTGGTGTGGCGCTTTATCGAAGGCATGCTGATCCCCGTGGTGTTTGCCACCAGCGTGGCTTATATCGGTGATCGCTGGCGCGGCGGCACCGTCACCGAAGTCACCAGCCTCTACGTGGCCGGCACCGTGCTCGGCGGGTTTGCCGGGCGCTTCGTCACCGGTGTGATGACCGAGTACGTCGGCTGGCGTGAAGCCTTCGAGCTGTTGGCAGTGTTGAGCCTGATGGTGGGCGGGTTTATCCAGTTCCTGCTGCCGGGCAATCCACCCCGAATTGCGCGACCTTCAACCACCTGGGCCGACGTGCTCGGCACGCCGCTGCTGGCAGCCTACGCCGTAGGATTTTGCGTGCTGTTCTCCCAAGTGGCGACGTTTACCTACGCTGGCCTTTACCTCAGCCAGGCCCCGTTCGACCTTGGCCCGGCGGCGCTGGGCACGATCTACATGGTGTTCCTGCTGGCCCTGGTAGTCATTCCCGTTGCCGGGCGCCTGAGCAAATCCCGCCCGCAATCCGAACTGCTGACGGCGGCTGCGGTGCTTGGCGTTTGTGGCTCGGGCCTGACCTTGCTGCCATCCCTGTGGTGCATCGTATTGGGCCTGGCCCTCAGCTCCACGGGCGTGTTCCTCGCCCAGGCCGCGGCCAGCGCCTTTACCACTGCCACCGCCCGCCACAACAAGGCCGGTGCCGTGGGCCTGTACCTCACCTGCTATTACCTGGGCGGCAGCTTCGGCGCCATCGTCCCGGCGCTGATCTGGGGGCGTTGGGGTTGGGTGGGGTGTGTGGCGCTGATCATCGGTTTCCAGCTACTGTCGTTGCTGATCGCCCTGGCGGGCTGGAAGCCCCTCCAACCTGAACTGAGCAAGACCTCATGAACGATGCCGTTGCCCTGCCGGTACCCGAGACTTCCGCCCGTCGCCGCTCGTTGATCGCCGGCTGCAGCGCCCACGCGATTCACGATGGCCTGACCGATGTGATCTACGTGCTGCTGCCGATCTGGCAAGCGCAGTTCGGCATGACCTACGCCCAGGTCGGCCTGCTGCGCGGTGCCTATTCCGGGATGATGGCGGTGTTTCAGCTGATGGCCAGTCGCGCCGCCAAACGCTGGGGACGCACGCCGATGCTGGTGGGCGGCACGGCGCTTGCCGGTGTTGCCTATCTGTTGGTGGGGCAGGCGACCGGGTTGGGCATGTTGTTGCTGGCGCTGCTGTTGGGCGGGCTGGGGGCGAGTACCCAGCATCCGCTGGCTTCTTCGATGATCACCGACACCTACGAGAACGGTGGTGGGGTCAAGGAAGCGCTGTCTCAATACAACTTCTCCGGAGACATTGGCAAAACCCTGGTTCCCGGGCTGGTCGGTCTGTTGCTAACCGTCATCAGCTGGCGCGCGAGCGTCACGCTTCTTGGAGTGCTGGGATTGGCTGCGGCGGGGTTGCTGTGGTGGCTGATCCCAACGCAGGCAGCGGCGTCCACCTCCGGGAAAACCGCCAGGACACTGGTAGGAAGCGGCTCCGTCAGCGGCCTGCGTGCGCTGATCGTCACGGGCACACTCGACAGTGCCGTGCGCATGGGCTTTCTCACGTTTTTGCCCTTTCTTCTGCAAGCTAAAGGCGCCGGCACTGCGGGCATCGGTCTCGCGCTGACCATGCTGTTTATCGGCGGCGCCTTCGGCAAATTGCTCTGCGGCTACCTCGGCGCACGCATCGGCATGATGAAAACCGTATGGCTGACGGAGAGCAGCACGGCGGTGTTGATCGTTGCGGCGGTGTACCTGCCGTTGAGCGGGTTGATGGTGATGTTGCCGGTGTTGGGGCTGGCATTGAATGGCACGTCGTCGGTGCTTTACGGCGCGGTCCCGGACCTGGCCGGCGCGGGTAAACGCGAGCAGGCGTTTGCCGTGTTCTACACCGGCACCATCGGCGGTGGCGCGTTGGCGCCGGTTCTTTTTGGCGGGCTGGGGGACTCGATGGGCGTGCCGGTGGCGGTGATGGTGCTGGCGGGGATGTTGTTGCTGACGTTGCCGTTGGCGTGGGTGGTGCAGCAGGGCTGCTCACTCAAATAATCGAATGATTGGCGACATGCCCCGGCTGTGCTTGCAGATCGATACCCAGTGCGTGAAGCACCTTGAGTACCGTTTCGAAGCGGGGCTTTGCTCCAGGGGCAAATGCCTTGTACAGACTCTCACGGCCCATGCCGGTATCGGTCGCGACCCGCGCCATCCCGCGAGCTTTGGCCACGTACCCGACGGCCCTGAGGAACTCCTCGTTATCGCCGTCGGCCAGAACTTGAGAAAGGTATTCGCTGATGGCTTCATCACTGTCGAGCAGTGCCGCCATATCAAATGTCGTCAGTGTTTGGCTCATGATCAAACTTCCTTTGCCAGTTTTTTTGCTCGCCGGATGTCGGCGTCTTGTGAGGATTTGTCGCCACCGGCCAGCAAGACGATGACGGTTCTTCCTCGCTGCGTGAAAGACACTCGATAACCCAGACCGATATCTACGCGCATTTCCGAGACACCATTGCCTACCGTCTTTATATCGCCCAGATTGCCAGCAGATGCGCGATCGATGCGCCGGGCGATGGCGATTTTTGCGCGTAAATCACGTATTG
The DNA here is from genome assembly GCF_013385765.1 of Pseudomonas sp. C8002. NCBI lineage: Bacteria > Pseudomonadati > Pseudomonadota > Gammaproteobacteria > Pseudomonadales > Pseudomonadaceae > Pseudomonas > Pseudomonas sp. C8002. The sequence continues at coordinate 187,763 of NZ_JACAPJ010000010.1, read as the reverse complement.
CTGAATGCCAGGTAATGAAGGTCTGCGTTTGCTGGACATGATAGTTCACGGGTTCTCACTGTATCCATATGGATACTGGCTGGCAATAGGCATGAGCACGTGCGCGCGGCGCGGTTAGGCGCAGGAGAATGATGTGAGTAAGGCTAAGGATTCAAATGGTCTCTTGTTGCGAGCGATTGCAGTGTCGAAGTCTCTTGCAGTTGCTGGCGCCTAATCCATCAAGGATGCGATCCGCTGCGCATCCTCCGGCGTCGCCGGGTTGTACACCACCATATTCAGATCCTTGCGCCCATCGACCGCAAACACTGAATACTCAAATTCGATCGGCCCCAACACCGAATGGCGTATCCGCTTGATGCGATCACCATGGGCGCCCTGAACATCGTTTTCGCTCCACATCGCCTTAAATTCAGGGCTGCGTCGACACAGTTCATCCACCAGCGGCTGCACCTGCTCCGCCGCGCCTGAGCGCGCCGTATCAATCCTGAAAGCCCCCAGCACAAACCGCGCCACGCTTTCCCAGTCGTATTGGGCCGCGCGGGAGTTGGGATCAAGGAACATGAACCGCAGGATATTTCGCTGCTCCGGCGCCTGGGATCCGTAGTCCATCAACATCACCGTCGCCGCCTGGTTCCAGGCCACCACGTCCCAGGTCGCCGTACGCAGGATCGCGGCGCTGGGGTTCAAGGCATCCAGTACCCGTTGCAGGCGTGGCGTCACCGTTTCGTTTTGCTGGTAGCGCACTTCGGGTGGGCGTCCGAAGGCCAGCAGGAACAGATGCTCGCGTTCGATATCGGTCAACATCAGCGCATGGGCAATCCGCTCCAGCACTTCCACCGACGGCGCGCCGCCACGGCCCTGTTCGAGCCAGGTGTACCAGGTGGGGCTGATGTTCGCGCGTTGGGCCACCTCTTCGCGGCGCAAACCTGGCGTACGCCGTCGTGCCGATGAGAAGCCGAATGCCGCCGGATCAAGCCGGGTACGTCGGTCTTTCAGATAGCTGCCCAACTGGTTTGCGCTCATAGCCTGTTAGCCTCTATACCCTGATAACTTCACTACTTTACCCGTATAGGGCAAGCGCACAGATTAGTCTCTGAATACACACGGAGATACGGTTCATGCGCATATTTATAACGGGTGCCAGCGGATTTATCGGGTCGGCTGTCGTCAAGGAACTGATCGCGGCGGGCCATCAGGTGCTGGGGTTGTGCCGCTCGGATGACAAGGTGGCAGCGCTGGAGGCCGCCGGGGCTCAGGTACATCGTGGGTCGCTTGAGGACCTGGGAAGCCTCAAGTCTGGTGTTACCCAGGCGGATGGCGTGATTCACCTGGCGTTCAATCACGACTTCTCGAAATTCGTCGCGAACTGCGAGGACGACCGCCGGGTTATCCAGGCGCTGGGAGAGGCACTGGCCGGGTCGGATCGACCGCTGATCATTACCTCCGGTGTCGGAATTGCGAGCACCGTGCCGGGGCAGTTGGCGACGGAGGATGGTGCGGTGGTTACCTCAGCGCAAATTCCTCGTGCAGCGTCGGAAGAAGCGGCTAACGCTGTAGCCGCGACGGGGGTGAATGTGTCGGTGATGCGTTTGCCTCAAGTACACGACACCGTCAGGCAGGGGCTGGTTAGCCCGGTGATCGAGTTGTATCGCGAGAAGGGCGTTTGCGCTTACATCGCCGACGGGAAAAACCGTTGGCCGGCGGCACATATTCTGGATGTGGCTCGGCTCTACAGGCTGGCGATTGAAAAGGCCGAGCCGGGCACGAGGTATCACGCGGTGGCGGAGGAGGGTGTGTCGCAAAGGGAGATTGCCGAGGTGTTGGGGACGCGGCTAGGGTTGCCGGTTAAATCCATTTCGGCGCAAGAGGCTCAGGGGTTTTTTGGTTGGTTGGCAAGGTTTACCGCTCACGATATGCCTGCATCCAGTGCGATCACGCGCAAGACGTTGGGATGGGAGCCGGTGGGACCGGGGTTGCTTGCGGATCTTGCGCAGTTGGAGGGCTTTTAAGGTCGAATTGCTGGAGGGCAGATTACTAATGTTTTCGAGAACGGGTTTGTTTCATTAGTCGTTGTTTCTCCAGCATTCCAACGTCAAGGAATAGCGCTTCGGCTGCTTGCTGCGTCTGAGACCGCCTGCAAGACGATGAAGCTTTTTACCTCGGCAAATACGTCCAACGTCGCTTCCCAGAGACTCATCGCCAAGGCTGGTTTTTTCCAAGCGGGGTTATCGAGAACCCGTATGAGGATGATCCGGAGCTGGTTTATTTCAAACGTATTCGGTGAATGAGACGGGCCGTTTGATCATTGTGAAACACCACGCTTGAGGCCTGGCTTAGTGTTTGCCGGAGTTGTGTGCTCCTAACACACGATGCAACTCCCCCGCGACAGCAAGCAGTTGCTGTTCCAAGGCTTCCACATCGGATGCGTTGATCCTGTCATTGATGACAGGCAAGGTTTTCGCCCGCTTTTTCGGGGCGGTTACTAGGTTATGTGCATCCTGGGAGACCAGAGCCTGGCGCAGAATGTTATTGATCACCGTCTGATAGCCCGTACCGACGTTTTCGGCGCACGTGCGTGCTGCATCGATCACGACGTCATCCAGCATGATGGTGATGCGTGTCTTGCCTTTGTTGCCTGCAATAGCACCGCGCTTCCCTGAGCTGAAATCGTATTCGTCTTTCATGGTTCAAACCTCCAGATACTGGCGTCGTTCACTTTTGGATGCGAGCCTTGCACTGATGATGCGTACGAAATTCGGATCACGGTAGGTGTAGGCCACCACCAATATTCGATCCTTTGCATCTTTGCCCACGACTACCCAGCGTTCTTCATCGTGGTCGCGGTCTTCTATCATCAATGCTTTAGCGTCGTGAAATACCGGTTCAGCATCGGCCAGGCTTACACCTCTGTGCTTTAGCTGATTCAGTGTGTTCTTGGTGTAGTCATACTGGATTCTGAAGGTTTTCATTATGCATATTTTATATGTATAAAAAAGCGATTGATTGGGGGATGGATCTTGAGGGAAGGGATGACGGATTTCCGTCGGTCGACGCTGATGCGCCCGGTATGAGGGGGATGCTTAGTGTGTAGGGAAGGTGAGGAACCAAGGGGGGGATTGTTGAGCGCAGCTATCTGGAAGAGAGATCTTGCGGCTTTGCCTACACAACCATCAGAATCGTCCCGGTTGTACGCCTTGGGCGACGTCTTTAAGGTTCGTCAGCCGCTGCCCATCAGCGGTCGGGTTTAGTAGCCCGATTTGATCAACGGCGTATGGCTGTGCCATTTTTCAGACGTTTGAATGTCTGGTCTTTATGGTGGCTGTACGCGGGGCGCCTTTGGGCGCGCCGGTTTCGTTGATCAACCGGTCTACTAACCCGCGTATAGCCGCCACCCTTTGTTTAGTAGCTTCGGAAGGTGGTCCTAACCGAGGATCAACAGATGTGTACTGGCTCGTATAACTCACCCACATTGATTCGACGCCCCCAATCGCTGTCGGATTGCTGGCGTTGCAGTTGGCGCTTTGACGAATGATCGGTGACGGTGATGCACGCATTTAAAGTGTTTGGCGCTGGATTTAGCGTGGTGTCGGTCTTGGCCATCGGAGTGATTTTAAACGGTGGAAATGCCTTTGCCCTGGATGCCACAAAACCCCCAGGCAACAACCTGCCCAACCTGAGCCGTGCGTACGTTCTTCAGGATTTCAATGCGCAAGGTCAGCCAGAAGAAATAGCGCTAGGCGAAAATCTTCAGAATGCCTATTTCTACACAAACTGTTATCGCTCATCGGGATGCCATCAAGGCGTGCCGGAAGGAGCGCTGGTATTCAACACACCCTCGGGTCTTAACGCGACGCCCAACAGTCACTATCCCCGGGTTGAACTGCGGGCAAAAAGAGAGTTCACCGCAGGTAATGTGTTTGATAACACCCAGTCCGGCGAGCTTTATGTGGTGCAAAATCCAAGCACAAAATCGATCATATTTGCCCAGATACATGGCGACAAGGCGGGAGGTTCGGAGCTGCTGAAGCTTCGCTGGGAAGGTGGCTCGATCATCGCCGGGACCAAAACGCGCTATGGGCAGAAGGAGCAACGGACAGTATTGCTGAAGGGGCTCGAGCTTAACGACAAGCTGAATTACAAGATTGAGGTCAAGGGCTCCGAGGGTGGCATGGTGCTGCTGGTTTCGGCTGCGGCGAATGGCAGGCAGGCCAGCCGGGAATTCGATATTCCGCCATCGGGTTGGCAGGGCATCAATCTGTATTTCAAGGCCGGGAATTACAACCAGACCGCTGAGCAGGACGGCGGGGCAGCTATTGTTGCGTACACCTCCCTGGATGTGGGTTACCAGTAGCAGTGTGCGCCGGTTCAGAGACTCCCCGGCCCAGCAACCTGCGTACAGTTTCACCCTATCTGCGTAGTACTGCGTCAGTAATGCCGAGTAAAAAGATTCGTTCCCCCTCGCTCCATTAGCGTCCGACGTCGTTGTAAGACACTTCTCGTTGTTCGCGCCTCCATTGAAGTTCTCCACGGTGATTGCCTATGTTTGATGGCATCAAACCAAGGAGGATGACCATGCCTCGAAGTGCCTTAGCAGAAGATGGATATCTGCATTACATGCCTCGTGTGAGCCAGACTCATTGCGTCGAAGAGCTCGCAGAATTACGTCGAGAGTTTGAACAGTTAGAGCCGGATGAGTACGCCCCGCCTGGAGTAAACAGGTTTCGACGGTATGGCAACGGAGTCATTCTTCCCTGGCAAGACACGCATGAAGGCCACTGGTTGCCAATCGTCAAAGATGGGGCAGGCCACGGACGCGCAGGTTACGACCAAGGCGGTAACAATCCGGATCACGCAAATATTCGCTACTTTCACGCGTTGAGTGATGCGGTAAAAAACAATCGCGTACTACTCGACCTGATCGATGAAGATTTTTCCCTGACGTTCTGGCAGCATCCTGGCCAGCCCCTTCCTATCTATTTTGGGGTGCATTTTGTAAAACTCACGTCCGCGAGTTCGGATCAGCCAGGTATAAGCTCACCGAACTTTTTTCACCAGGATGGAGAGCCCTTCACGTTTGCGCACTTGATCTACCGTTCTTCGAACATGACGGGTGGCATCAATTTTATTGGGCATCCGGAAATCCGAAACATGCTGTTCGAGGACGCGCGGGCAAGTCAGATTTTGGCGGAGTTTACCCTTTCACAGCCTCTCGATAGTTTTTTCGTTCATGATCCGAAGGTTTCGCATTACATAAGCCCGATCAAGAAACTTGACGACGCCTCTCCCGGAGTCTGTGAGCGTTGTATTGTTTTGGTTGATTTCTCGCCAACCATTCAGAGGATATGACGGTGCAGGCGTTGAGCTCGATATTACCCATCTTGATTGCGTTGGGAATAGGCTATCTATCGAGCAAACTCTTGCTCCCGGATAAAGTTGTTGCCCGATTGGTCAGTCTGATCAGCCCTTTGGTTTGGGGGCTACTTTTTCTGATAGGCACTGAGTTCGGCGAAGTGGTTTCTTCGCTGGATGCGGTTGGCTATGTGCTCAAGACATCTTCGCTTGTCGCGGTCGCAACAACAGTGGTGCCTTGCATGCTGCTGCTGGGCTTGGCGGCTTTGAGAGGGGCTGGACGAGAACCAGGCAGGGTTGCCAGTTTCGATATGCATGGCGCTGCTGCTCCTCTGAAAGAGTGCTTTATTGCGCTGCTGATGGTGGCCTTGGGCGTGTTGTTCACATATGCAGAATCAACCGTTGCAAGCTTGTGGCTTCCACCCAGCAACGTGATGTTAATGGTACTGATCTTCTTGGTGGGACTCGACTTGTCGAGCATCAAGTTAGGTCGTGACTGGATCTCATGGGGCGTTCTATGCGTTCCGATTGCCGTGGTCATTGGCTCAATATTGGGAGCCTATGCGGTTCATTTCATCACTGGCGAAGATATCCGTTTGCTCCTGGCACTCTCGACGGGATTTGGATGGTTCACGCTATCCAGCGTCCTGGTCGGAGGGCTGTCCGGAGAAGTTCATGGCGCTACGGCATTGCTCGCAGACCTGGGGCGCGAACTGATCGCGATCGCTTTACTGTACCTGGTCGGTGGCTTCCACCCAAAGGTCGGTATTGCCGCCGCTGGGGCAACCGCTCTGGACTCGACGTTACCGATCGTGCGCCAAACCTGCCACTGCGACACGCTGCCTACCGCTCTCATGAGTGGTTTGATTCTGACGGTGTTAGCGCCCTTTTTTATAACCTTCTTTCTGACCGCATGACGTGACCTCTTACTGGAGGAAATCATGACTCCACGATTTTCAGGAGAAAAACCGAGTCTGCAACCATCAGCATTTAAAAGTCTCACGCTCGGCCCGATGCTTGCCGCGTTTGAACAGCTGCTGATGTGTATCAAAACTAAGCCCAAGGCGTTGATCCCGGTGGCTATGTTCCTGTCGCTGGCGGGGCCTGTCCGGGCGGAGCCAACGATTATGGAAAATGTGCGTGGTTATACCGTGAGTGGAGGCGGTCTGATGCGTTTTGATGCGTTGGCCTTTGATGCGTCGGGCAAAGTGATTTGCGTCGGTATGGCGGCCGATCTTGCTGGCAAGCATGCATTGGCGACGCGCATCGATGGTAAGGGTGCGTCCCTCTTGCCTGGGTTGACCGATGCGCACGGCCATATCAAATGGCTTGGAGAGTCCCTTCGAAGCATTGCTTTACGGGGCTCTCCAACACTGGTTGATACGCAGGAGAGGCTTCGGGTATTCGCTGCAGCGCGCCCCGGCGCCCGTTGGCTGACTGGCTCAGGCTGGAACCACGTTACCTGGAAGTTGGGGCGGTTTCCGACGGCTGCCGAAATTGATAAGGTCGTTGTCGATCGACCAGTGTGGCTAATTCGGGTGGATGCCCATGCCGGATGGGCTAATACCAAGGCGATGCAACTGGCGGGTATTACTAAGGACACGCCTGATCCGAAAGGCGGACGTATCGAACGGGATGCAGAAGGTAACCCGACAGGTGTATTTATCGACGCCGCTATGGGGCTGGTCGCGGATATTATTCCGCTGCCTGACGAGCAGGAGCGAGAGGTCGCGTTGCAGGCTGCATTGGAGCATCTCAATGCACAAGGACTGACATCTGTGCACGATGCAGGTGCTGATAGGCAGATGATCAAGACGATGCGCGGTTTTGCCGATCGCGGCCGGCTTCCGTTACGTGTCTACTCGATGATCAACGGTGCGGGGGATGATTTCGCGGTGTTGTCCCAGGACGGCCCTTTGATCGGCTACGGCGATGATCGTCTTACCATTCGTAGCGTCAAGCTTTATGCCGATGGCGCTTTGGGAAGCCGTGGTGCGGCGCTGTTTGAGCCATACACCGACGACCCAACCAACAAGGGGCTGCTTTTTGAAAGCCGGCAGGAGATGAAGCACAAGATTGAGTCGGTACTGAAAGCCGGCTTTCAAGCTAATGTGCATGGCATCGGTGATGCTGCCATCAAGCAGGTCATGGATAGCTTTGAACAGACCTACGCCACAGTCGGTGGGCGCGCCTTGCGTAACAGGATCGAGCATGCGCAGGTGGTTGATGTGGCGCAGATACCGCGCTTTATCGATCTAGGGCTGATTGCATCGATGCAGCCTACACATGCTACCAGCGACATGAATATGGCTGAGGACAGGGTGGGTGTCGAACGGATCAAGGGGGCTTATGCCTGGCGCACTCTGCTTAACCAGGGAACGAAAATTGCGGCAGGGTCAGACTTCCCAGTCGAATCTGCCAATCCGTTCTACGGCATACATGCTGCCGTGACTCGCTCGGATCATGAGGGCAACCCCTTGGCTGGATGGCACCCTGAGCAGGCCATGACCCTCTTCGAGGCTTTCCGTGCATTTACGCTGGATGCAGCTTATGCAGCCCATCAAGAAGCTACCCAAGGCAGCATTGAGCCCGGAAAGTGGGCCGATTTTATCCTGGTTGATCAGGACATTTTTGCCGTCAGCCCGGCAGACATCTGGAGGACACGCGTCCTGCAGACTTGGGTTGGCGGGAAGAAGGTCTATCAGGCGATTGAATGAGCCCGGTTCGACCGTTTAATTTCCAAATCCCACCCATAAAAAAACCGGACACCAAGGACCGGTTTTTTTACACATCCCCCGTCAAAACCAGCCTGACGCAGGAGCAAAATCTGAGTGGAGCGGGTAGAGGGAATCGAACCCTCATCTAAAGCTTGGGAAGCTTTCGTTCTACCACTAAACTATACCCGCTCAGAGCGGCTGACTTTGTACCAGATGTGCTCGCGGATTTGAAGTTTTTCTTCGAAAATTCTGTGTTTTACGTGCCAACGGTCGATCATGGGCAGGCGGACCCCCTGGGAAATCCAGCCCACCCACAACCCCACCGCTCATACGGCAAACGCATGCTGTGGCTGTGACGCGTGGTACCGCAACCGGCTTGGCTGCTGCTCCGGTCTCAAAAAGCCCATCAACGCCTCCCGGCTATCCCGGCACGCGGCCTTGTGCTCCATATCCAGAAAGTGCCCGGTCGCCTGAATCGTGCCGAAGCTGCTTTTCGCAATATGTTGCCCAAACAGCTTGGCATCCTGGGCACTGGTGTACTCGTCCCATTCGCCGTTCAAGAACAACACCGGTATATCAATCTGTTTAGCGGCCTTGAGGTAGCACAGCCGGTCGCTGTTGAGCACGTGGCTGATGTGAAAGTGCATCTGCCCATACTCGTGCTCGGCCAGGCTGCTCACGTGTTTGTGATTGAAGCGTTTGAACAGCGACGGCAGGTGTTTGCCGATGGTGCTGTTGACCAGGTGGCCCACGCGGTCGCGGTCGAGGTTGCCGAGGTAGTCGACACCGCGCTCCAGGTAGTCGCGCATCGGGGCGTTGATCACCGGGGAGAACGAGCTGATCACGGCCTTTTCCACACGGCGCGGGCGGTGGGCGAGGGCGACGAGGGTCGCGGCGCCGCCCCAGGAAAAGGACAGCACGTGTTCGGCGGCGAAGTGGTCGATGAGTTCCAGAAGGATCTGGCCCTCGACTTCTTTCGTCAGCATATGCTCGTGGCGGTTGTGGATTTTGGAGCGGCCAGCGTAGGGCTGGTCATACAAAACCACGTTGAACGTCGGGTGCAGGCTTTTCACGGTCTGGGCGAAAGACGCAGTGGTGGCCATTGAGCCGTTGACCAGGATGATGGTCTTGGCTGCTGCGTCCGCGCGATAGAACTCCGTGTAAACCCGATACTGACCCTGTATATCCAGCACAGCGATTTCTGGCCTCATGTCGTAAGACTCCTGGCAAGCGGGTAATGCGCGCAGATCACTCTGCACGAGCTTTGTGACAGGTAGGCATACGCCTGGAAGTGAGGGCCCATGTCGATCCGGTACTGGCTGGCCGACGGGTGTTGTTATGGCGGGCAATTTGCCGTGAGAGGCCCGCAGGTCAAGCGTGCGGACGGGCAAAGTGTTTCTTGTAGGTAGGGGTGACTCGCCAGTCAGATTGCGGCTGGCTGGGTTGATTCAAGCATCAGGGATGCCAGTTCGCCAGTCGATGGCGTGGGTTTTTGCCATCATCGGCTGAACGGTCATCAGACCTGTTGGATTTCAGCCTCTGTAAGCGCCCGGTAATGGCCTGGCGCAAGGGCTGCGTCCAACTCCAGCGGTCCCATGCGTTCGCGGTGCAGGCGTATCACTTTGTTGTCGAAGTGCCCGAACATGCGCTTCACCTGGTGATAACGCCCTTCAATGATGCTCAGGCGCGCCGTTCTGGGGCCCAATAGTTCCAGTTCCGCCGGTTGGGTGGTGAGGTCTTCAAAGGCGAAGTACAGGCCGGCGGCGAAGGTGGCCGCGTATTGCGGGCCGATGTCCTGCTCGGTCTCGACGTAGTAGACCTTGGGCAGTTTGGTTTGCGGCTGGGTCAGGCGGCGCGACCACTGGCCGTCGTTGGTAATCAGCATCAGGCCGGTGGTGTTGAAATCCAGACGACCGGCGATGTGCAGCTCGTGCTTGTCCGGTTCATCCAGCAGGTCGAGCACCGTGGGGTGTTGCGGGTCGGACGTGGCGCTGACGCAGCCCTGGGGTTTGTGCAGCATGAAGTAACGCGCGGGTTTGCCGGCTTGCAGCACTTCGTCATCCAGCAACACACGGCTGAACTCGCTTACCGGGTGGTGCGGATCGCTGATGGCCTGGCCGTCGACGCTGATCCGCCGCTCCACCAGCAACAGGCGAACCTGTTTACGGTTGAAACGCGGCAGGTTGCTGAGGAAACGATCTACGCGCATTACGACCGCTCGTTGCCGCGCAGTTGTTCGTCCACCTGAGCACAACGCGGGCACAGGCAGGCTTTATTGCGCAGTTCCGCCGGCAAGGCTTCGAGCACTGCGGGGTCGATGCTGACGGAATAGCACCAGCACGCCTGGTCGGCAGTGCGCGGGTCGGCCAGGGCGCAATCGTTGCGGGCGCCGCAGGCGGGGCAGAGGGTTGGCGTGGTCATCGGTCGGTTCAGGCTGTATCGGACAAGGTCCCGGTGAAACCCGGTGTGCCTTGCACGATACAGCCCCGCCGCGTTATTGCAAATCACGCTCCAGCACCACCACCCGTTGGCCTGCGCCAATGCCGCTGCCGGGCTGCACCGGAATTTCCCGCACGGTGCCGGCGAACGGTGCGACTACCGGGATTTCCATTTTCATCGACTCCAGGATCACCAGCACATCTCCCGCCGCCACGCGTTCGCCAGCGCTGACCTGCACTTGCCAGAGATTGCCGGCGATGTGGCTGTCGATGCTGTATTCGTTGGCCTGCAAGGGCGTGTCTGCGCCCTGTGGTGCGGCGAGTTCCTCGCTGTCGAAATGCGCCTGGCCGCTGGCGATCCAGCGTTCGCGTTCGGCGTTGAACGCGCGCTGCTGTTGCCCGCGAAACGCGCCGATGCTTTCGGCTTCCTGCGCGAGAAAGGCCTGGTAATCCGTCAGGTTCAACTGGCTGTGTTCGATGTTCAGTTCAAACCGCCCAAGGGGGAAATCCCTGCGAATCTGCACCAGCTCATCGGCGCTCACCGGGTAAAAGCGGATCTGGTCGAAGAAGCGCAGCAACCAGGGTTTGCCATCGAACGCGGCCACTTCCCGGTAGCGGTTCCACATCTGCAAGGTACGCCCGACGAACTGATAACCGCCGGGGCCTTCCATGCCGTAGACGCACAGGTAGGCGCCACCGATGCCCACGGAGTTTTCGGCGGTCCAGGTGCGTGCCGGGTTGTACTTGGTGGTGACCAGGCGGTGACGCGGGTCCAGCGGCGTGGCCACGGGCGCGCCGAGGTAGACGTCGCCCAGGCCCATCACCAGGTAGCTGGCATCGAACACGGTGTGGCGCACTTCGTCGAGGTTGGCCAGGTCGTTGATGCGGCGGATGAACTCCAGGTTGCTCGGGCACCACGGGGCATCCTTGCGCACGGTGGTCATGTATTTTTCGATCGCCAGTTGGCAGGCCGGGTCGTCCCAGGACAGTGGCAGGTGGACGATGCGCGACGGCACCTGCAGGTTTTGGCTGGCGCAGACGGCGTGCCATTCGGCGGTGATCAGCGCCAGGAGGTCGGCGAGGGTAAGTTGTTCGGGCTGGTAGTGGATTTGCAGGGAGCGGATGCCGGGTGTCAGGTCGATGACGCCGTGCAGGGCTTGTGCTTCGAGGGCTTGCATCAGGGCGTGGGCGCGAAAGCGCAGCACCAGGTCGAGTTCCGGGGCGCCGATTTCCAGGAGCAGGTGGGTGTCGCCGGCGAGGCGGGCGACGAGGCGGGTGTCGGCCTGGCCGATGTCCAGAACAACAGGCGACCTGATCGTTCCCACGCTCTGCGTGGGAATGCATCCTGTGACGCTCTGCGTCATTGCGTCGACAGCGGGACGCGGAGCGTCCCAGGCGGCATTCCCACGCAGAGCGTGGGAACGATCCCAGTTCAAGGCGAGGTCTCGGGCGGTCTTGATGTCGACGGGGGTGAAGCAGATTTTGTCACCCGCCTTGAGCTGGCCCAACTGCCACAAGTCCGCCTCGATCACCGTCACCGGGCATACAAACCCACCCAGGCTCGGGCCGTCGGGGCCGAGGATCACCGGCATGTCCCCGGTAAAATCCACCGCACCGATCGCATACGGATTGTCGTGAATATTCGACGGATGCAACCCCGCCTCACCGCCATCCGTACGCGCCCACAGAGGCTTCGGCCCGATCAACCTCACACCCGTGCGGCTGGAGTTGAAATGCACTTCCCACTGGGTGGCAAAGAACGTCTCGATGTACTCGGGCTTGAAGTATTCCGGCGCGCCGTGGGGGCCGTAGATCACCCGCAGTGTTCGCACCTCGCCAAGCGGTTCAGGCACTAGCGTATTGCCGCAACTGACATCCTCCAACGGCAGTAAGTGCAACACATCACCCGCCCGCAAAGCCCGCCCGCCATGCCCACCAAACTGGCCAAGGGTGAAGGTACTTTTGCTTCCCAGATAATCCGGAACCTGCAGCCCGCCGCGCACGCAAAGGTAGCTGCGAGCACCGGCCCCGGCGATGGTGCCCAGGCTCAAGGTTGCGCCCGCCGGGATCAGCAACGCGGTGTTCATCGGTACCGCTTCATCATTCAAGCGCAGCACAATGTCTGCACCCGTCACCGCCACCACCGCCGCACAATTGAAGCGCAGCAACGGCCCGCTCATGGTGATTTCCAGCGCAGCGGTGCCCTCGGCATTGCCCAGCAGGCGATTGCCCAGGCGCAGCGCACGACTGTCCATCGGCCCCGACGGCGGCACGCCTACGGCCCAGTAACCGAGGCGCCCCGGATAGTCCTGCACACTGGTTTGCGTGCCGGCGCTGAGCACTTCAAACGTGTTGGCGTGGTACACCAAATCTTCAAGGCAGCGCGTCCACGGATGGCCACTGGCGAACGGTGTAGCGAGCAGAATCTGGCGCAGATAATCGCGGTTGGTTTCCACGCCGTACAGTTGGCTGTTGCTCAGGGCTTGATGCAAATCCAGGCGTGCCTGTTCGCGGGTCGGCGCCCAGGTGATGAGCTTGGCGATCATCGGGTCGAAGTAGGGCGGAATCTCGCAACCGGCCTCCACCCACGTGTCGATGCGCAGGCCTTCAGCGACCGGGAAGTCCACATACGTCAAAAGCCCCGGGCTTGGCTGAAACTCCCGGCCCGGATCTTCGGCGTACAGGCGTGCCTGAATCGCGTGGCCGTGAGGCTTCAGTTGCAGTTCCCGCAATGGCGGCATTTCCCCGGCGGCCAATTGCACCATCCAGCGCACCAGGTCCACGCCCCACACTTGCTCGGTGACGCCATGCTCCACCTGCAACCGGGTGTTCACTTCCAGAAAATAGAAGCGGCCATCGGCGCTATCAAAGATAAATTCCACGGTGCCGGCGCTGCGGTAATTCACTGCCTTGGCCAGGGTGATGGCGGCACGGCACAGCTCATCCGCCATGCCGTCGGGCAGGTTCGGCGCCGGGGTTTCTTCAAGCACTTTCTGGTTGCGCCGCTGCACCGAACAGTCGCGCACGCCGAGGGCGATGACCTCGCCGCAGCCGTCACCAAACACCTGCACTTCCAGGTGCCGGGCGTGTTGGATGTACTTCTCGATAAACACACCGGCATCGCTGAAATTGTTCTGGCCCAGGCGTTTCACCGCCTCGAAACAGTCGCGCAATTCATCGGCGCTGTAGCACACGCGCATGCCGATCCCGCCACCACCGGCGGTGCTTTTAAGCATGATCGGATAGCCCAGGGTTTCCCCGGCCAGTAGTGCGGCGTCGAGGCTGTTGAGCAGCTCGGTGCCTTCCAGCAGCGGGATGTTGTGCTGCCTGGCCAACGCGCGCGCGGTGTGCTTGAGGCCGAATACCCGCAGCTGTTCCGGCGTCGGGCCGACGAAGGCGATGCCTGCTGTTTCGCAGGCTTCGGCGAAGGCGGCGTTTTCCGATAGAAAGCCATAGCCGGGATGAATCGCGGTGGCGCCACACGCCTTGGCCGTGGCGAGGATTTTCTCCACCGACAAATAGGTGCCGGCCGCCGCGCCTTCGCCCAGGCTGTAGGCCTCATCCGCTTGCTGGATATGCAGGCTCGCGGCATCGGCTTCGGAATACACCGCCACGCCCTTGACCGAAAGCTCACGCAAGGTGCGCAGGATGCGGCAGGCGATGGCGCCACGGTTGGCGATCAACAGTTTTTCGAACATGGCAAAACCCCGCAGGCCGATGAGTGCTCGGCCTTGTCCTGGGATGCGGGCCGTCCCGCAAATGTGGATGGCGCTGCGGTCGTCCGCAGCGCAAATTTCAACACCAATGGAGATCAACTGTGGGAGCCGGGCTTGCCCGCGATGGCGGTGGATCAGTCACCCCATATGTCGGCTGATCCACCGCTATCGCAGGCAAGCCAGCTCCTACCGGTCATCTCCACAGTTGATCTTCAGCGTTTTCGCAGGCACTGCCCGGCCCGGGCCTGGCACAGGGCGAACAACCACCGGCGCAACCGCTTGATCTTCAGTTCCATACCAGTAACTCCGCAGGGGTTGGGTTGTAGCCGTTGCACGGGTTGTTCAGTTGCGGGCAGTTGGAGATCAGTACGATCACGTCCATCTCGGCCCGCAGGTCGACGTACTTGCCGGGGGCGGAAATCCCGTCCTCGAAGGTCAACCCGCCATCGGCGGTCACCGGCACGTTCATGAAGAAATTGATGTTCGGCCCGATGTCGCTTTTACCCAGCCGGCCATCGTGGGCACAGGCCCGCAGATAGTTGTCACGGCAGCTGTGCATGTAGCGTTTTTCCAGGGCGTAGCGCACGGTGTTGCTCTCTTGGGCGCAGGCGCCGCCAAGGGTGTCGTGGCGTCCGCAGGTGTCGTCGACGATGGTCAGCATCGGCTGGCCGAGGTTGGAATACAGCACGCTGCCGGTGCTCAGGTACACGCTGTTTTGCCGACGCAGGGTGCGCTGCACGTCGTAGCGTTCCCTGGGGTTTTTCAGGCTGTAGAACAGCGTGTCGACCGCCTGGTTGCCCTCAAGGTCGAGGATGCGCAGGGTCTGGCCGGCCTTGACTTCCATCAGCCAGGGTTCGCCGGCGGGAATGGTCGCGCGGTACACGGCCGCGTCCGGTTGTTTGGCGAGTGCGATAGACATGGCAGGTCCTCAGGCGAACAGACGGTCGGTGTTGATAAAGCCGCGCTCGTTTTCCGGGCGCGAGGTTCGGCAGTGTTCGGCGACGCTTGGGTCGGCGTTCATCCAGCTGAGTTTCAGCGGCTGCGGCGCGTACTCGGGGTTGGGGTCCATGGGATGTTGCAGCGCGGTGAGCACCACCAGTGTGTCCATCGGTGCGTAGAGTTCGATGTAGTCGCCGGCCTTGGAGTGACCGGGGACAAAGTGCAGGCTGCCAGCTTCATCTACCGTGACTTTGCTGAACAGATTGAGGGTCATCAGCAGGTCGGACAGCCCCAGGCCCCACTTGCCCAGTTCCACCAGCAGGTTGTCGGTGCCGTTGCGGTAGAAGCCGTTGCGCAGCTCTTGATAGCGGCCTTTGCCGTATTTTTCCGCGACCTCGGAGGCGCATGACACGCCGCCGATGCTGTCACTCCAGCCGCAGGTGTCGGCGGTGATGGCAGCCAGCACGCGGCCCATGTCCGAGTACAGGCAATGGCCGTTGGTGAGCTTGGCGGTGTGTTGGCATTTGAGGCTGTCGGGCAGGTTCAGGCGCTCGGTTTTTTCATTGGCATTGAGCAGGGTCAGGCTGACGTTGGCGCCGCCGCGAATGTCGGTGAGGCGCAGCAGTTGGCCGCGCTTGAGTACAAAGGAACGGTGGCCGCCGCCGGGGAGCATTTCCTCGGCGAAAGGTGGGAACAATTGAGTTGAGTCGGTCATTTGGAAGTGGCTCCAAGTTCGGCGGCGATCGCCTTGCGGCGCTCGCTGTTCAAAGGGATGTCGTAGGTGATACGGGCGCCGTAGGCGCCGGGGGCGTGTGGGTCGAGGCGCACCTTGTCGAATACCAGCAAGCGGGTGCCGAGGCTGAAGCCTTCACTCAGGTCGTGGGTGACCATGAACACCGTCAGCCTGGTTTCGCGCCACAGCTCCAGCAACAGCAGGTGCATGTCTTTGCGAATGCCCGGGTCGAGGGCGCCGAAGGGTTCGTCCAGCAGCAACACGCGGGGCTTCATGATCAGCGCCTGGGCGATGGCCAGCCGCTGCTGCATACCGCCGGAAAGCTGCGCCGGGTACTTGTCCAGGGCATGGCCCAAACCGACTTTATGCAGCAGCGCTGCGGCCTGTTCCCGGGCCTGTTTTTTCGCGCTGCCGAACAGGCGGCCGAGCAACGCTGAACGCGGCAACTCAAGGCCCAGCGCAACGTTGTCCAGCACCGTCAGATGCGGGAACACCGAGTAGCGCTGGAACACCACGCCACGGCTGGCATCGGGTTCGGCGGCGAGCGGTTTACCGTCCAGCAGGATCTCGCCATGGCTGGCGGTTTCCTGCCCCAGCAGCAGGCGCAGGAAGGTCGATTTGCCGCAACCGGAGGTGCCGACCAGGGTGCAGAATTCGCCTTCGGCCACGTGCAGGTTCAGGCGCTCCAATACCACCTGGTCGCCATAGCGCTGCCACACATTGTTGACGCTGATAAAACTCATGCCCGCGCTCCTTCGTACCAGGGGAACGCGCGCCGCGTCAGGGCCTTGAGGCCCCAGTCCATCAGCCAGGCCAGCAGGGTGATCCACACCACGTAGGGCAGGATCACGTCCATCGCCAGGTAGCGGCGCACCAGGAAGATCCGGTAACCCAAACCGTCGGTGGAGGCGATGGCTTCGGCTGCAATCAGGAACAGCCACGCCGAGCCGAGCATCAGGCGCAGGGAGATCAGCAAGCGTGGCAGCAATTGCGGCAGCACCACCCGCAGCATCAGGGTCCAGGTGGAGGCGCCGAGGGTCTGTGCCTTCACCAGCAACTCCACGGGAATTTCCCGTGCCCGCTGTTCCAGGTCCCGCGCCAGGGCCGGGGTGATACCGATCACGATCAGCATCACTTTCGACAATTCCCCCAGCCCGAACACGATGAACAGGATCGGCAGGATCGCCAGCGGCGGCACCATCGACAGCACCGTCAGTAACGGCGACAACGGTGCGCCAAACAGCGGCAAGGTGCCGGCTGCAATGCCCAGGCACAGGCCGGCGAGGGCGCTGATGCCCAGGCCGATCGCCAGGCGGCGCAGGCTTGAGGCGCTGTCTTGCCACAGCACGTATTCACCGGTGCGAGTGTCGGCGCTGAAGGCCAGGCGTTTCACTGCGTCGCCCATTTGTGCGGCGCTGGGCAGCAGCTTGTCGTTGGGGTTGTCTGCCAGGCGCTCGGCCGAGCCCACGAAGTAGGCGAACAGCAGCAGGGCGAAGGGCAGCAGCACCAACAGCAGGCGACTGGAGCGTTCCGGGTGACGGTTGATCAGGCGCATGGCCGCGTCCTCTTACAGCGTGCCGTCGGCGGCCATCTGTACGTAGCTGGGGTCGAAATGCAGCTTGAGGTTGGCGGTGTCACCGCGGGTCACGCCATTGGCGAAGCTCATGCCCACGGCGTTGGTGTCCTTGGCACCTTCACCCAGCAGGCCGTGTTTAAACGAGAACTCGGCGACTTTGTCCATGGTGGCGGGCAACTGCGCGCTGGTGGCAAAGGCCAGGGCTTCCTTGGGCGTGGCGAACAGCTTGGTGGTGTCCAGTTGCGACTGGAAGCCCTTGAGGTCGGTGCCGGAGGCCTTGGCCATGTGCTCCAGGGCGTCGGTGCTGGCGGCGTTTTTCGCGTTCATCAGCGCCACCACTTCAAACCAGGCGCCGGTCAACGCTTTGCCCAGCTTGGGGTTGTCCTTGAGGGTCTGGGTGTTGACCACCATCATGTCCATGATTTCGCCGGGCACTTTGCTGGAGTCGAACACTTCGGTGACACCGGGCTTGGCCTTGATCTCCGAGAGCATCGGGTTCCAGGTGGTGACGGCCTTGACCTGGTCGGTGTTGAAGGCGGCGGCGATGTCGGCGTCGGAGGTGTTGACCACTTTCAGGTCTTTTTCGCTGAGGTTGGCCGACTCCAGGGCGCGGGCCAGCAGGTAGTGGGACACGGAAAGTTCCACCAGGTTGACGTTCATGCCCTTGAGGTCGGCGACGGTCTTGCCTTCACCTTTGATGACCACGCCATCGTTGCCATTGGAGAAGTCGCTGACCACCAGCGCGGTGCTGTCCACGCCGCCGGCGGCGGGAATGGTCAGGGCGTCCATGTTGGTCATGGTGCAGCCGTCGAACTGGCCGGCAGTGTACTGGTTGATGGATTCGACGTAGTCATTGAGCTGCACCATGTCGATCTTGATGCCGTACTTCTTGGCCCACTTGTCGAGGATGCCTTGGCTGCCGGCGTATTCCCACGGCATCCAGCCGGCATAGATCGTCCAGCACACGCTGAAATGGTCTTTGGGGGCGGCTTGGGCGGAAAAACTCACCACGGCGGCGAAGGCGGCGGCGAGCAGGGCGGGTAAACGTATCGAGGGCATGGATGCTTCTCCAGTTGATCAAGGGCGAGCAGGAGCAACGCGGCACCGTGAACGGTGGCTTGTCTCCCGGGCTTTTATCCCGCCGTGTAACCTCAACTGGAGGTCGCCGACTCTCGGACCAGCCACTCGCCTTAGCGAGCCGGAACCCTAGTCAGCCATTGCAAATTGTGGTGCCGCGAACCTGTGATGACTCCTGCACGGGAGAGGTAAAGCGAGAGTCGTGCCAAGTGGCACGGGTGCAGTAATGGCGTGGGTTGGCGCCAGGAGGAGGGAGAAACGTGCAGGGAATATGCATTGTGGTGGTGCGGGGTTGCACTGCAATGAGGCGACCGGCAGATGTATCAATCTATGTCTAAATCGCACCAGATTCCGTTTTTGATGTCAGATATTTCGTCAGGCAGTGAAAGCTGTTTGCCGCCCCCCAGCGTCGCTGGGTGTGCTCTTCCGCGGTCCAGGAGGCCGCCATGTATCGTCGACTGCTTCTCATCGCTTTGCTCGGCTTGACCCTGTCTGCGTGCGCGCCTTATTACGGTGGCGGCCAGGCCTACTACGGTTCCGAGGTCTACACGGCGCCCGCGCCGGCGTATTACTACGGCGGCGGCCCGTATTACCATTACCGCCAGGGTTACTATCCGCCACCGCAGCGTTATTACCCGTCGCCGCGTTATTACCAGCCGGCGCCGCGCTATTATCCTGCGGGGCCGCGCGCGGGTTATCGGCCTTACCCAAACCAGGGTTGGGGCAACAGTCACTGGGGTAATGGTGGCGGACATGGCCAGGGTGGTGGTCAGGGTGGAGGCCGTGGCGGCGGTCATCGCTGATAGGAATAATTGGAAAAACGGCGCTCAGGCGCCGTTTTTGTTTACCGTTGGTCGGCACTGTCATATTTGACAGCTATCCTGTGGGTTACGCCTGTAGTTAATTGGGAGCAGTCGCCTGTTTGGCGTATCGCTTCCAGCATCGACTGATGGAACCCATGACATGAACGTCAGCCCGCTCTACCTGTTATTTTTTGCTTTTCTTGGCGTCAGTACGTTGGCAGCAGCGCAATCCTGTCCTTACCCGAGTGTTGTACGCTACGTTGACGGTCACTTTCAGGGAACTGACAGCGACTCGCCATGGATAAGCCAGGCAATGAGCGGCGGGGAATTCGTGGAAACCTTTGTCGGCGCGCTTTTTACTCCAAGCGAGCAGGACGAGCGCAAGCATGGCTATCTGGAAAAGTGCATTTATAAAACCCTGAGGGGTAAGACAGTCACCCTGAGGTACGGCACGGCTCAAGCCGGGGGCTCAATGTCGCTGGCAGATACCACGCATTGGGTACCGGGCACCGATGCTTTCGGGCAACAGATTTTCCAGTGCGACGACCACCAACCCGATAATTGTGCCTTCACGTTCGAGGGCAAAAAAGCGCCGGCGGACGCTCAATAGTCAGACAGGTCCGCCAGCGGATGCCGCCCTTCCCAGACCTTGTGGAAGTGCGCCTGCACCACGGCCTCGGGGATCAAGTTGATGTCCGGCCAGTGCCAGTGTGGCTGCTGGTCCTTGTCGATCAACCGCGCCCGCACACCTTCGCTGAATTCCGGGTGACGGCAGCAGTTCAGGCTCAAGGTGTATTCCATCTGGAACACTTGGGCCAGGGACAGGTGCCGCGCTCGCTGGATCTGTTCCCACACCAGGTGCGCGGTCAGCGGGCAGCCTTCGTTCAGGGTCTTGCCTGCGCGGCGGAGCAGCGGGTCGGTGTGATCGCGTAACTGGCTCAAGGCTCGCCACGCACAGCGTACATCCCCCACGTCCAGCCACTCGTCGATCTGCCCACGGCGCGGCAGCCATTGGGCTTCGGGCAACTGGCCGGCGGCTTCCTGGGCCAGGGCCTTGAGCAGGCTGTTGAGCTGCATGTCGGTCTGTTCCTGCCAGTTCAGTTGCAGCAGGCCTTCAAGCAGTTCGTCTTGTTGTTCATCCAGCAGGAAACGGTCAGCCAGGCCCAGGTCCAGGGCGTCGCGGCCATTCATATGGGCGCCGGTCAGGCCGAGGAACAACCCCAACTTGCCGGGCAGGCGAGACAGGAACCAACTGGCGCCCACGTCCGGGTACAGGCCGATGCTGATTTCCGGCATGGCCAGGCGGCTGCTCGGCGTGACGATACGCACGGCGGCGCTTTGCAGCAAGCCCATGCCACCGCCCAGCACATAGCCGTGGCCCCAGCAGATCAGCGGTTTGGGATAGGTGTGCAGGCGGTAGTCGAGGCGGTACTCCGCGGCGAAAAATTGCGCGGCCAGCGCCGGTACTTCGCCGGGATGTTCACGGCAGGCCTGGGCCAGGCTGCGCACTTCGCCACCGGCGCAAAAAGCCTTGGGGCTATTGCCGCGCAGCAGCACGCAGACGATTTGCGGGTCTTTGGCCCAGGCGTCCAGGCGTTCGCTCAGGGCCAGGATCATCGGCAACGACAAGGCATTGAGGGATTTTTCCGCGTCCAGGCTGGCGATGCCAACGCGGGCGCCGCCGGTGCCAATCAGCTCTTCGAAGTGCAGGTTCATCATGACCTCAATCGAGAAAGTGAAGGTTCAGTATGATCGCTTCGCAGGAAAGTGCGGTATCTGCGTCAGATCAATTGACAAGCAAGGTCGGCTTTCCTAGGGTTCGCCTCATTCTTTTGACTAGACAGCGTAACCATGACCACCGACGACCGTATCAAACTCGAACCCAGCTGGAAACACGCCCTGCGTGACGAGTTCGACCAGCCGTACATGGCCCAGTTGCGGGAATTCCTGCGCCAGGAGCACGCGGCAGGCAAGGAGATCTACCCACCCGGCCCGATGATCTTCAACGCACTCAACTCAACGCCCCTGGACAAGGTCAAGGTGGTGATCCTCGGCCAGGACCCGTATCACGGCCCGGGCCAGGCCCACGGCTTGTGCTTCTCGGTGCAACCGGGCGTACCGGCACCGCCGTCGCTGGTCAATATCTACAAAGAACTCAAGCGTGACCTGAACATCGACATTCCCAACCACGGCTACCTGCAAAGCTGGGCCGACCAGGGCGTGCTGATGATCAACACCACCATGACCGTGGAGCGCGCGAATGCCAACGCCCATGCGGGCAAGGGCTGGCAGTTCTTTACCGATCGGATTATTGAAGTGGTGAGCGAGCATCAGCCGCACCTGGTGTTCTTGCTGTGGGGCGCCCATGCGCAGGGCAAGCAGAAGCTGATCGACGCCACCAAGCACCTGGTGCTGACGTCGGTGCATCCGTCGCCGTTGTCGGCCTATAGAGGGTTTATTGGCTGCGGGCATTTCAGCCGCACCAACAAGTTTCTTGAGCAGAATGGCGAGACGCCGATCGAGTGGCGATTGCCGCCGGTTTGACATAGCTCCAATGTAGGAGCTGTCTCGCTAAAGCTCGACAGCTCCTACAATTGAACGTCTCTTGGGCTTCAGATTTTGTCTGGCTGCCGGTTCCAGTGCCGAAACAAAGGCTCCGCCAGAAACAGCACAAACAACAAACGCATCACCTGCATCGCCGTCACCAATGGCACCGACAATTGCAGGGTTTCCGCCGTCAGGCTCATTTCCGCAATTCCGCCTGGCATCATGCCCAGTGTCAGCGAACGCAGGTCCAGATGTGTGAGTGCGCTCAAGCCCACAGCCGCCAGCGTCGCAATCAACATGGTCAACGCCGTACCGATCAACGTACGTCCCATGAACAACGGCGCGCGCCGGAAGAACTGCCGGTTGAAGTGGCAGCCCAGGCCGCTGCCGATCAGCCACTGGCCGATCTGGCTGCCGCCGTCGGGCAGCCCGATGTGCAAGTCCCAGGTAATGCTGGCGGCGGCACTGACCAGCAGCGGCCCGAACAGCCAGGGGTTTGGCTGACGCAAGCGTTGCCAGCCCCAGGCCACCAGGGCGCCGACGGGAAACAGCAGCGCCAGCCAGGTCCAATCCACCGTCGCCGGATGAAACTGCGGGGCACCTTCCCCCAGCAAATACTTGAACGCCGCCGGCACGCAGAGCACCACCACCAATACCCGCAAACTCTGGCCCGCCGCGACGCGGCTGAGCACTGCGCCATTGCGTGCGCCGAGGTTGACCATCTCCCCCGACCCACCCGGCATGCTCGAGAAAAACGCCGTGGCACGGTCTTCACCGCTGCGGCGCATCAACCACACACCCACGATGCTGGAGAGGCTGGTGACCAGCGCGCCGAAGAAGATCAGGCCGAAGTGGCTCATCACCTGCTCGATCACCACCGGGGTGAAGTGCAGGCCGATGCCGATGCCCACCACCCATTGGCCGCATTTGCGGCCGCCGGGAATTTCCGCGAGCTGCCAGGGTGTCAGGCAGCGCACCAGGATGATCGCCAGCAACGAGCCGACCATGTACGGCAGTGGCCAGCCGATCTGGCTGGCGAGATACCCGCCCAGCAGACCGACCAGCGGTGTTGCCCACCAGTTTCTGAACGTGGCCTCAGACATCGGCCACGGCACGACGCTGCAGGGAACGCTTGCGCCAGATGCGCAGGAGCGGGAACAACAGCATCAAGGCCGTCAGTACCCATACGCCGAAGGTGATCGGGCTCGACCAGAGGATCTGCAATTCGCCGTTGGAAATCGACAGCGCACGACGCAGGTTCTGCTCCATCAACCCGCCGAGGATAAAGCCCAGCAGCACCGGCGAGAGCGGGAAATCCAGCTTGCGCAGGATGTAGCCGAAGATGCCGATGCCGACCATCAGGAACAGGTCGAAGGTGGTGGCGTGAACCGCGTACACACCGATCGCAGTGATGATGGCGATCACCGGCACCAGTGCCCAGTTCGGCACGGCAAGGATGCGGGTGAAGATGCGGATCATCGGGATGTTGAGGATCACCAGCATGATGTTGGCGATAAACAACGAGGCGATCAGGCCCCAGACGATGTCCGGTTGCTGTTGGAACAGCAGCGGGCCGGGGGTGATGTTGTACAGCGACAGGGCGCCGATCATCACCGCCGTGGTGCCCGAGCCGGGTACGCCGAGGGTCAGCATCGGCACCAGGGCGCCGCAGGCGGAAGCGCCGATCGCGGTTTCCGGAGCCGCCAGGCCGCGCATGTCGCCCTGGCCGAATTTACCGCTGGCACCGGCCAGGCGTTTTTCGGTCATGTAGGCCACGGCCGAGGCCAGTGTGGCACCCGCGCCCGGCAATACGCCCATGATGAAACCCAGCAGGCCGCAGCGAATATTCACGACGAATACCGCGCAAGCTTCCTTCAGGTTGAACATCATGCGTCCGGTGGCTTTCACGGCTTCCTGGCCACGGTGGGTTTTTTCCAGCAGCAACAGGATCTCGCTGATGGAGAACAGGCCCAATACAAGCACCACGAACTGGATGCCGTCGGTCAGGTGGATGTTATCGCCGGTGAAGCGGTATACGCCGCTGTTGGCATCGATACCCACTGCTGACAGAAACAGGCCGATCAATGCCGCGACAAAGGTCTTCAGCGGCTTGTCACCGGCCATGCCGCCCAGGCAGACGATGGCAAACACCATCAGTACGAAATATTCCGCCGGGCCGAAGGCAATCGCCCATTTGGCCAGCAGCGGGGCGAACAGTACCATGCCGCAGGTGGCGATAAACGCACCGATGAACGAACTCCACGCCGACAGCGACAACGCCACGCCCGCCAGGCCTTTGCGAGCCATCGGGTAGCCGTCGAGGGTGGTCATCACGGTGGAAGCTTCACCTGGGATGTTCAACAGGATCGAGCTGATGCGCCCGCCGTATTCGCAGCCCAGGTACACGGCCGCCAACAGGATCAAGGCCGACTCAGGCGGCAGCCCCAGGGCAAATGCGATGGGGATCAACAGCGCTACGCCGTTGATCGGCCCAAGGCCCGGCAACAGGCCGACCACGGTGCCGATCAAGGTGCCGCACAGTGCGGTGATCAGGTTGTAAGGGGTCAGTGCAACGCCGAAGCCCTGGCCCAAATAGCTGAACGTATCCATATCAGTTCTCCAGAACTTCAAGCAGGCCGAGCGGCAGCGGTACATCCATGGCCTTGTCGAACAGCAGGTAAAGACCGATGCTCATCAAGGTCACGATCACCACGCTGGGCATCCAGCGGCCGCCATACAGGCGCGCCATCGGAATGCCGATCAGCATGCTGCTGAGGATGAAACCCAAGGGTTCGAAGGTGCCGGCAAACACCAGCAGCAACCCGACGCAGATGCCGATCTTGATCAGGGTCTGGCGGTCCAGCGCGGGCTCTTCTTCTGTGTGCTTGGTGGGCTGTGGACGAAACAGCATGTAGATCAGGCCCAGGCCCATCAGCCCGAGCATCAGCAGCGGGTAGGCCCGAGGCCCTACCGGCTCGTAGGAAAACGACGCCTGATATGGCCAGGCCATCAGTGCGAGGCCGGCACATACCAGCAACATCACTGAGGCGAAAATGCGTTGTAAGAGCATGGGAAACTCCTTGGAGACTCTTGTAGGCGCGAGCTTGCTCACGAAGAACGCCAGGACGTCGCGTTTATACAGGCAGCACGCGTCATCGTTGAAGTTTTTCGCGAGCAAGCCCGCTCCCACAGAGGGGCGATTACTGGATCAGGCCGAACTCTTTGGCCAGCACTTTGTAGTCAGCCACCTGTTTCTTCACGTAGGTGTCCAGCTCCGGGCCGGTCATGGCGAACGGGAACAGCTCGCGCTGGTCACGCAGCTTGGCGAACTCTTCGGAAGCCAGCAGTTTGTCGAAGGCGTCTTTCCACCAGGCATAGTCTTCGTCGCTGACTTTTGGCCCGAGGTAGAAGCCACGCACCACCGGCCAGACGATGTCGTAGCCTTGTTCCTTGGCGGTCGGGATGTTCTTCATTTCCGGCTCGTCCAGGCGTTCGTCGGAGAACACCGCCAGCAGGCGCATGTCACCACTGAGGATGTGCGGCATGGAGTCGGAGATGTCGGTACTGCCTACCTGGATATGGCCGCCGAGCAGGGCGGTGGCGATCTCGCCGCCGCCTTCCAGTGCCACGTAGCGCAGGTCACGCGGGTTGATGCCGGCGGCCTTGGCGATCAGGGCGGTTTGCATCCAGTCCTGGCTGCCGACGGTGCCGCCGGAACCGATGACCACGCTGCCCGGATCTTTCTTCAGGGCCTTGACCAGATCGTCGAGGTTTTTGTAGGGCGAATCGTTTTTCACCGCGATGGCACCGTAGCTGGTGCCGACGGCCGCGAGCCAGCGCACGGCGCTTTCATCGAAGCGGCCAAATTTGCCCTGGGCCAGGTTCAACAGCGAGCCGCTGGACCACGCCACCAGCGTGCCGGCGTCGGCCGGACGCTGCGCCACGACGGCGTTGTAGGCCACCGCGCCCACGCCGCCGGGCATGTAGGTCACGCGCATCGGCTTGCTCAACAGTTTCTCGTTGACCAGCGCGCTCTGCGCCAGTTTGCAGGTCAGGTCGAAACCACCGCCGGGGGACGCCGGGGCGATGCACTCCGGGCGCTTGGGCTCGGCGGCCAGCAGTTGGCTGGCGAACAGCATGCAGCTGGCCGTCAGGGCAAATTTACGCAGTGAAAGGGTCATGTTCATCTCCATCATTGTTGTTATGAGGTTGCTGTTACCAGAGTGCGACGCTGTAGCTCACCAGCAGGCGCACTTCATCCGCATCACGGGCCGAATAGTTGGAACGGTAGGTGGCATTGCGCAGACGCACGGCCACGTCCTTGAACGTGCCGCTTTGCACCACGTAGCGGATCTCGCTGTTGCGTTCCCACTCCTTGCCGGTCTCGCCGTTCTTGAGCTTGATGTTGTCACCCGACAGGTAACGGCTCATGAAACTCAGGCCGGGAATCCCCAGCTTGGCGAAGTCGTAGTCGTAGCGGGCCTGCCAGGAGCGTTCTTCGGCGCCGGCAAAGTCGTTGATCTGCACGAAGTTGACAAGGTAAGGATCGCTACCGTCCACGTAGGGAAAGGCGCTGTCGCCGGACATGTGCTGGTAACCGGCGCTGAGCTTATGGCCATTGAGGGCATAGCTGAAGAGGCCGTTGAGGGAGGTGTTGTCGATCTTGCCGCCGCGCGCCGCGCCGGTGTCGTCACTGACGGCCAGGCGCAGGTCGGCGCCGAAGGTGCCGGGGCCCATCGGGCGCGAGGCCACGAGGCCGAGGAAATGCTGGCGGTACACGTCGTCGAGTTGGGCGAAGTGGTAGCTGCCGGTGATCTTGTCGGCGAATTTATAGTCCACGCCGCCGAAGTCGAAATGCTTGCCGGTGGCGCCGCTGAGGAAGCGGCTGTTCTTGTTGTTGAGGCCGATGTCTTCGTAGTTGGTGTCGTCGCGGTCCTTGGCCTTGTTCAGGCGGCCGCCGGTGAACACCAGGTTCTTGAATTCCCTGGAACTGAGCAGGCCGCCTTCAAACGTCTGCGGCAGGATGCGCCCGTCGTTGGGCTTGAGGATCGGCAATTCGGGGATCAGCGCGCCGATCTTCAGCTCGGTGGCGGAGATCTTCACTTTGCCGGTCAGGCCGAGTTTGGAATATTCGTTGGCGGCGCGGCCGTCGTCGTGGGTCGGCAACAGCCCGGTGCCGGTGCGGTCGGGGCTGGAGTCGAGCTTGACCCCGAGCATGCCCAGCGCATCCACGCCGAAGCCGACGGTACCGTCGGTATAGCCCGACTGCAGGTTGAGCATGAAGCCCTGGGCCCACTCGTCGCGCTTGGATTGTTGTGCGCTGGTGCCGTCGCGAAAGTCGCGGTTGAAGTACATGTTGCGGGTTTCGAGGGTGGCGGTGCTGTCCTCGAAAAAGGCGGCCTGGCCTGCGGGCGAAAAGCCGGCGAGGGCGGCGGCACTGGCAAGGGCGGTCTGGGTGATACGAGAAGAACGAGCAGGCGGCTGTGTGCGCAGCATCGTGGGTGTACTCCGTTATTGTTCTTATTTTGGCGAAAACGCTTCGAGGCGTTTTTCGGGCGCTATGGGTGAAATAGCTCGGCAGGCGAAACCCACCGTGGCTGGATGCTAAAGGGCGAAGCTTTCACTAACCTTTCAGTCGCCTTTCAATGTTTTCGGGCTTCACAGCGCAGGCCGCGCCTGTAAACTCCCCGGCAAAGCGTGGCGCCGACCACCCCCGAACGAGGTAAAAACCCATGCGTGTCCTTCTGGTCGAAGACCATTTGCAGCTAGCCGAAAGTGTCGCCCAAGCGCTCAAGAGCACGGGTTTGACCGTCGACGTGTTGCACGACGGAGTGGCGGCGGACCTGGCCTTGAGCAGCGAGGAATACGCGGTGGCGATTCTCGATGTGGGCCTGCCGCGCATGGACGGTTTTGAAGTGTTGGCTCGCCTGCGGGCCCGTGGGAAAAATCTGCCGGTGTTGATGTTGACCGCACGCAGCGATGTGAAGGACCGCGTGCATGGCCTCAACCTGGGCGCGGATGACTACCTGGCCAAGCCGTTCGAACTGACGGAGCTGGAAGCCCGGGTCAAGGCGCTGCTGCGCCGTAGCGTGCTGGGCGGTGAGCGGCAACAGGCGTGTGGCGTGCTGATTTACGACCTGGATACGCGGCGCTTCACCCTGGGCGGCGAATTGCTGACGTTGACCTCCCGCGAGCAGGCGGTGCTTGAGGCGCTGATCGCGCGTCCTGGCCGGGTGATGAGCAAGGAGCAACTGGCCTCCCAGGTGTTTGGCCTGGATGAAGAGGCCAGCCCCGATGCCATCGAAATCTACGTGCACCGCCTGCGCAAGAAACTCGATGGCCAGCCTGTAGCCATCGTCACCTTCCGTGGCCTGGGGTACCTGCTGGAAGCCCGCGATGCATAAGCCCAGCAGCCTGCGCTGGCGCCTGCTGTGGAACCTGGCGCTGTTGCTGGTGGTGTTGATGATTGCCAGCGGCTTGAGCGCTTACTGGAATGGGCGCGAGGCGGCGGACACGGCTTACGACCGCACGCTGTTGGCCTCGGCGCGGACCATTGCGGCCGGCCTGTCCCACCGCGACGGCACCTTGAGTGCCGATGTGCCCTACGTCGCCCTGGATACGTTCGCCTACGACAGCGCCGGGCGAATCTACTACCAGGTCAACGATATTCACCAGAAGCTGATTTCCGGCTACGAAAACCTGCCGGGCCCGCCGCCGGGCACTCCACGCACCGATGACTATCCGGCGCTGGCGCGCTTTTATAACGCCAGGTATCAGGGCCAGAACGTGAGAGTGGTCAGCCTGCTCAAGGCAGTCTCCGAACCGAACATGAACGGCATGGCGGAAATCCGCGTGGCCGAAACCGACGAAGCGCGGGTGGCGATGGCGCGCAGCCTGATGGCCGATACCTTGCTGCGCCTGGGGATGCTGGCCATCGGTGCATTGTTGTTGGTGTTCTTTGCCGTGAGTGCGGCGCTGCGGCCGTTGGAGCGCTTGCGCACGGCCGTGGAAGAGCGTCAGCCCGATGACCTGCGGCCATTGCCGCTGGTGGAAGTGCAGCATGAATTGGGCCCGCTGGTACATGCGCTCAACCATTTCACCGAACGCCTGCGCGGGCAGTTCGAGCGCCAGGCACAGTTTATTGCCGATGCCGCCCATGAGCTGCGCACTCCGTTGGCAGCGCTCAAGGCACGCTTGGAGCTTGGCCTGCGTGCCGAAGACCCGGCTACCTGGCGCACCACCCTGGAAACCGCAGCCCAGGGCACTGATCGCCTGACTCACCTGGCCAATCAATTGCTCTCGCTGGCGCGCATCGAAAACGGCGCCCGGGCGATTGCCGAAGGCGGGGCCCAGTTGCTGGACCTGAGCCAGTTGGCTCGCGAGCTGGGCATGGCCATGGCGCCGCTGGCCCATGCGCGTGGCGTGGCCCTGGCGCTGGAGGCGGATGAACCGGTGTGGCTGCGGGGCGAGCCCACCTTGTTGAACGAGTTGTTGAGCAACCTGGTGGACAACGCCCTGGCCCACACGCCCCCGGGCGGCAACGTGATCTTGCGGGTCACGGCGCCGGCGGTACTTGAGGTGGAAGATGACGGCCCGGGCATCCCGCTGGATGAGCGGGACCGAGTGTTCGAGCGCTTCTATCGGCGCAGCCAGCAGGGCTTGGGGGCGGGCTTGGGGTTGGCGATTGTTGGCGAGATCTGCCGGGCACATCTGGCGCAGATCAGCTTGCATGACGGAGAGTTGGCGGGTTTGAAAGTGCGGGTCAGTTTTATCGCGGGGTAATCAGTAGAACATCGACCGTGCTTCATCCAGCTCGGCGCGCAAGGTGTCGCTGTAGGGGTCGAGTCGCAGCTTCTTGATCGCAGGTACCGTCAATATCGGCACGCTGGCCAGCGGGTGGTCAGTGTCGCGGTGGCAATACAACACGGCGACCTGCACCAGGTCGATATAGTCCAGGCGCTCGGAGTCGCGCTCAAGGTTCATGTACTGCGCCGGCAGGTTCACCAGCATTTCCGGGAAGTCCCAGCGCCGCAGCAGCTTGTCCCCCAGCAACGGGTGGATGCTTTCAATCACGTGATCGAGGCTGACCGGATCGGACAGCAGCTCATAGTGATCTTCGGCGAAGGTCAGGATCGGCAGCACGCCAATCTGGTGCACCAGCCCACCCAGCGCCGCCTGGTCAGGCTTCAACTGGCTGTGGTTGCGGCACAACGCATAGCTCACGCCGGCCACTTCCAGGCTGCGCCGCCAGACATCGCGCATCTTCTGTTCGACCACTTCGGAACGGGCGTGGAAGATCTGTTCCATCACCAGGCCGATCGCCAGGTTGCTGCTGTAGTTGGTGCCCAGGCGGGTGATGGCGGTGTGCAGGTCGGTGACTTCCTGGGTCGCGCGCAACAGCGGGCTGTTGACCACTTTGATCAGCCGTGCCGACAAGGCAGTGTCACGGCCGATCACTTTGCTCAGGTGGCTGATGCTGATGTCCGGGTCTTCGGCGGCCTGGCGAATGTTCAGGGCCACTTCCGGCAGCGTTGGCAGAACCAGGTCATCGTTATCGATGGCCACAACCAACGCCTGTTGGACTTTTTCCGCCAGCTTGTTCATTCAAGATCTCTAGGGTGTAGCAAAAAGGTACGACGATCAGCGCTGGATCTCGCGATCACGGTCCAGCTGGTAGGGCAGGTCGAGCAGCTGAAGGCCCGGGCCTTCCAGCGTGCCTACATGCACATCGCCACTCTCTGCTGCTTCGGCTTGCAGCACCGCTAGAAGTTCAATCGCCTGATCGGCACGGGCGGCAAGCACCACCTCGCCGATGGCGCTGTTGTGATTCGGGGAAAACAGTGGGGTGCCGGGCTCAGGCAGCTCGCCGGCATTCAGGCTCAGGCGATACAGGCGACGCTTGAGTTTGCCCAAATACTGCATGCGCGCGACGATTTCCTGGCCGGTGTAGCAGCCTTTCTTGAAGCTGACGCCGCCGACGGCTTGCAGGTTGAGCATCTGCGGGATGAACAGTTCGCGGGTCTGGGGCATGACCTGGCCGATACCGGCACGGATCTGGCCCAGCAGCCATTGGTTCAGTTCACCTTCGTTCAATTGTGCGGCGAGTTGGCTGTGCAGGGTTTGAGCTTGGGCGGCGGGGGCCCAGAGTTCGGCACGGCCCGGCGATACGCGGATGGCGATCAGGTCGTCGCTGCGCACCACGCTGTCGGTCTCGGCGGGTAGTTGGAGGCCGAGGCCGGCCAGTACCTGATCGGCATCCGACACACCGAAACGCGCCCAGGCAGCGCTTTCGTCGGTGAGTTTGGATTTGGAGAACACGGCGTACTTTTTCAGGTCCGCCAGTTGTGGCTCCAGCAGTTCGGTGGCCATGGCCAGCAACACGCCATCGCCTTGCAGCAGGATGCGGAAGCTCGACTGCATGCGCCCTTTCTGGGTGCAGCGCGCGCCCAGGCTGGCCTGGGTGTCACTCAGGTAGTTGAGGTTGCAGGTCAGTTGTCCCTGGAGGAACTTGGCAGCGTCGGAACCGCGGACGGCGAGAACGCCTTCGTGGGACAGGGGGCAGAAAAAAGCAGAGTCAGCCATGGGTCATCGCAGGTTAAAAAGTCATGAGTGCATCATAGAGGGGCGCCCGGCAAATGGATAGTTTCCGTATGGCCGACCAAAGCCGACTGTTCCAGGCAGCTTCGGCCTGTATACTTGCGCTCTATTTGAGGAGCGCTCCATGGTCGAAGATGTAGAACTCAATCGCCTCTACTGGCACAGCCGCCGCGGCATGCTTGAACTGGACGTGTTGCTGGTACCGTTCGTCAGGGAGGTCTATCCGCACCTCAACGACGTCGACCGCGACTGCTACCGCAAGCTGCTGGAATGCGAGGATCAGGACATGTTCGGCTGGTTCATGGAACGCGCCGAATCGGAAGACCCGGAGCTGCAGCGCATGGTTCGGATGATTCTGGATCGTGTCCAGCCCAAGTAATACGTTCGAATGCCGCTGGCACGCCTCCGGGCAGTTGCTGGCGGCTTATCTTTTCGCCCAGGCGTTCGCACTGGGTGCGCTGTGGTTTCTCGATGTGTCCCGGTGGTTCGGAGCCTTTGGCGCCTTGTTGTGCCTGGCCCATGCCGGTTGGGTATTGCCGCGTCATATCCTGCTGACTCACCGTTCGTCGATCCGTGGCCTGCGCCGCGACGAGGATGGCTGGCAGTTGTGGAGCGCCGCGCGTGGCTGGCACAGCGTGCAACTGCGCCCCGACAGCCTGGCGTTGCCGTTGATCGTGGTGCTGCGCTTTCGGGTGCAGGGTGACTGGCGGGTGCGTTCGATCTGTGTGCCACGGGATTCGCAGGCTACCGATGTGCATCGGCGCCTGCGGGTGCGCTTGAAATTCAGCCGCCGTAGGTGGTTGGCACCAGAATAGTGTCGCGCGCTTCGGGCAGCATTTGCGGGTAGTCGAGGGTGTAATGCAATCCCCGGCTTTCCTTGCGCTCCATGGCCGAGCGGATCATCAGTTCCGCCACCTGGGCCAGGTTGCGCAGCTCGATCAGGTCGCGGCTGACTTTATAGTTGCTGTAGAACTCGTCGATCTCATCCAGCAACAGTCGAACCCGGTGCTGCGCCCGCGCCAGGCGCTTGTTGGTGCGCACGATGCCCACGTAGTCCCACATGAAGCGCCGCAGCTCGTCCCAGTTGTGGGCGATGATCACGTCTTCGTCCGAATCGGTCACCTGGCTGGCGTCCCAGCGGGGCAGGGCGGCCGGCACCGGGATGCGCGGCAGCTGTTCAAGGATGTCGGCGGCGGCGGAGCGGGCGTACACGAAACACTCCAGCAACGAATTGCTGGCCATGCGGTTGGCGCCGTGCAGGCCGGTGAAGCTGGTTTCGCCAATGGCGTACAGGCCGGGCACGTCGGTGCGGCCGTTCTGGTCGACCATCACGCCGCCGCAGGTGTAGTGCGCCGCCGGGACGACCGGGATCGGGCCCTTGGTGATGTCGATATTGAACGCCAGGCAGCGCTCGTAGACCGTCGGGAAATGGGTCTTGATGAAGGCTTCGGGCTTGTGGCTGATGTCCAGGTAGACGCAGTCGATGCCCAGGCGCTTCATTTCATGGTCGATGGCCCGGGCGACGATGTCCCGCGGGGCCAGTTCTGCTCGTGGGTCGAAGCGCTGCATGAAACGTTCGCCGTTGGGCAGCTTCAGGTGTGCGCCTTCGCCGCGCAGGGCTTCGGTGATCAGGAAGCTCTTGGCCTGCGGGTGATACAGGCAAGTGGGGTGGAACTGGTTGAATTCCAGGTTCGCCACCCGGCAGCCCGAACGCCAGGCCATGGCAATGCCGTCACCGCAGGCGCCGTCGGGGTTGCTGGTATAGAGGTAGACCTTCGCTGCGCCGCCCGAGGCGAGAATGGTGAAGCGCGCGCCGTAGGTGTCGACTTCGCCGCTGGCCCGGTTGAGCACGTAGGCGCCGAGGCAGCGTTCGCCCGGCAGGCCAAGGCGCTTTTCGGTGATCAGGTCGACGGCGACCCGCTGTTCCAGCAGTTCGATGTTGGGGCGTTGCCGGGCCTGGGCGAGCAGGGTCTTGAAGATCGCGGCGCCGGTGGCGTCGGCGGCATGGATGATCCGCCGATGGCTGTGGCCGCCTTCGCGGGTCAGGTGGAACTCGAAGCCGCCGTCGTCGGTACCGGAATGTTCGTCGCGGGTGAAGGGCACGCCCTGGTCGATCAGCCACTGGATGGCTTCGCGGCTATGCTCGACGGTGAAGCGCACCGCTTCTTCATTGCACAGGCCGCCGCCGGCATTCAGGGTGTCTTCGACGTGGGATTGCACGGTGTCGGTGTCATCGAGCACCGCGGCGACACCGCCCTGGGCCCAGAACGTCGAGCCATTGGCGAGGTCGCCCTTGCTCAGTACGGCTATGCGCAGGTGGCCCGGCAGGGTCAGTGCAAGGCTCAAGCCCGCGGCGCCGCTGCCAATCACCAGGACATCGTGTTGAAACTGTTGGCTCATTTGAAGGATTCCGCAAAAAGCGATCCGTAGGGGGCGCAAACAGGACGCCTGGATCGGCGAATCAAAGGGTGACACGGCCCACTAGTATATAGAGGGGGGGAGCGGCACAATAGCCGGGCATTCGTGGCATTGTGAGACTACGGGCAACGAACTGCACGGCTTTCATGAAACGGACAGCGATTGGGATGGGAACTTTTTGCATAGGCCCCGACTCAATAGCAGGATGCCCGAAAGCTGGGAACACGCTGGATTTGCTGAGCCGCGTCTGTGTCAGGCGCGTCAGGAAACTGGCGACAGATTATTCGCGCAGCCGGCATTGCCCGCGCTGCGTTTTTCGTGTGTGCCAAATCAGTGCGCGCCGGAAACTTGCTTGGAGGGGGAGAACTTTTGCGAAAAGTCCGAGTCTATGTTTGCAAGCCTGATCGATTAGTTATGCAAGCCTCCTTCAAGTACAACGAGGAGTGTTCATGCTAACCCAGGAAGAGGATCAGCAGCTGGTCGAGCGCGTTCAACGCGGCGACAAGCGGGCATTTGATCTGCTAGTGCTGAAATACCAGCACAAAATTCTCGGGTTGATCGTGCGGTTTGTGCACGACACCCATGAAGCGCAGGACGTTGCACAGGAAGCCTTTATCAAGGCGTACCGTGCACTCGGTAATTTCCGCGGTGACAGTGCGTTTTACACGTGGCTGTATCGCATCGCCATTAACACGGCGAAGAACTATCTGGTTTCTCGCGGTCGCCGCCCGCCGGATAGTGATGTTAGTTCGGAAGATGCTGAATTTTATGATGGTGATCACGGCCTCAAGGATCTCGAGTCGCCGGAGCGTGCATTGCTGCGCGACGAGATCGAAGGAACCGTCCATCGCACTATTCAACAACTGCCAGAAGATTTGCGTACGGCGTTAACTTTACGTGAATTCGATGGTCTGAGTTACGAAGACATTGCGAGCGTCATGCAATGTCCGGTGGGTACCGTACGCTCCCGGATCTTCCGGGCTCGGGAAGCCATCGATAAAGCCCTGCAGCCGTTGTTGCAGGAAAACTGAGACAGCGGCGACAGCCAAGAGAGGAACCGCCATGAGTCGTGATGCCCTGCAGGAATCGCTGTCCGCAGTGATGGATAACGAAGCGGATGAACTGGAACTTCGTCGAGTGCTTAATGCATTTGATGATGCCGAAACCCGTGATACCTGGTCTCGTTACCAAGTCGCTCGGGCGGTGATGCACAAGGATCTTCTAATCCCTCGTCTGGATATTGCTGCGGCCGTTTCTGCTGCACTGGCTGATGAAGCCGTTCCGGCAAAAGCTGCTCGCGGTCCTTGGCGTAGCCTGGGCCGTCTGGCAGTCGCTGCTTCGGT
Source organism: Pseudomonas sp. C8002 (assembly GCF_013385765.1). NCBI lineage: Bacteria > Pseudomonadati > Pseudomonadota > Gammaproteobacteria > Pseudomonadales > Pseudomonadaceae > Pseudomonas > Pseudomonas sp. C8002. The sequence continues at coordinate 152,510 of NZ_JACAPJ010000010.1, read as the reverse complement.
GACCGTCGCTGTATTGGCAGGTGTCCGCCTGTACAACCAGGACGAAATCGCCGGTGCCGAACTGGCCCAACAGACCCAGCAACCGGTCATGGCCGGCCCGCAGGTCAAGGGTCCAGCCGTACTGGCCGGCTACAAGGAAAGCTCCGATACCACCGGGCCTATGGCCAACGGTGTACTTCAAGGGCAATCCGGCTGGCAGGATCAGCGTCTTCCAGGCTACCTGCGCCAACACGCACAGGAATCGGCCTTGAAAGGCACTGAAAGCGCTCTGCCTTACGCCCGCGCTGCAAGCCTGGAAAACCGCTAGTCCGCCAAGGAGCTTTATGCGCGCCATACCGCTCCTTGCGCTTTTGCTCAGTGGCTGGTTTGCAGTCCCCGCCCATGCCGATGAAGCCCAAGACTGGCTGACGCGTCTTGGGCGGGCGGAGCAGCAGCAAAGCTTTCAGGGCACCTTCATCTACGAGCGTAACGGTAGTTTTTCTACCCATGACATCTGGCATCGTGTCCAGAATGGTCAGGTCCGTGAGCGGCTTTTGCAGCTCGATGGTTCTGCCCAGGAAGTCCTGCGCGTCGATGGCCGTACCCAATGCGTGAGCGGCACGCTGGTTGCCGGGCTTGGGGGCTCCCCCAATACCTCTGCGCGTACCCTTGATCCGCAAAAACTCAAAGCGTTCTACGATCTTGCCGTCATCGGCAAATCGCGCGTGGCCGGTCGGAATGCGGTGATCGTCTCCGTGACCCCCCGCGATCAATACCGTTATGGTTTTGAGCTGCATCTGGATCGTGAAACTGCGCTGCCATTGAAGTCATTGTTGCTTAACGACCAGGGCCAGTTGCTGGAGCGTTTCCAGTTCACCCAGCTCAATACATCGGTGCCTGACGATCGTGATTTGCAGCCCAGTGGCGAATGCACGCCGGTGGCGGTGACCAACGCCAAGGCCCCGGAGGTCGAGATCCCTCAGGATTGGCGCCTCGACTGGTTGCCACCAGGCTTTCAGCTGGTCAACAGCAGTGCCCATAAAGACTCCCACACCAAGGTAACCGTCAGCAGTCTGATGTATGACGATGGTCTGGCGCGTTTTTCGGTATTCCTGGAGCCGCTTAACGGTGCGACCGTAAACGAGACCCGCACCCAGTTGGGCCCGACAGTCGCCGTTTCACGGCGGTTGAATACCCTGGAAGGCGAGGTGATGGTGACCGTCGTCGGCGAGATCCCGATTGGCACCGCCGAGCGAATTGCGCTGTCACTACGCAGTGGCACCGTGCCCGCCAAGCCTTGAGTTGTTAATCCTATGTTCATCCTGATATTTCAATGTTGCGCAGGAGATAGTTGATGCCTGCCTCTGCCGAGAGCATGAAATGTCTGGATCATTTTTTTCACTTGCTAATATCCCCTATGTTTTTTATAGGTCAGGGCTTAACGGCCCTGGCCTTGTTTTGTTCGCGGAACAAAAATGTCGGTCGCAGTTTTCGGCGTTTATTGAACCCTGTCGCTCAACCCTGCTCGTCGTAACGGGAGCTGTATGTCGATACCACGTTTGAAGTCTTACCTATCCATAGTCGCCACGGTGCTGGTGCTGGGTCAGGCGGTTACCGCGCAAGCGGCCGAGCTGCCTGACTTCACCCAACTGGTGGAGCAGGCGTCGCCTGCCGTGGTGAACATCAGTACTACGCAGAAGCTGCCGGATCGTAAGGTCTCCAACCAGCAGATGCCCGACCTGGAAGGCCTGCCGCCGATGCTGCGGGAGTTCTTCGAACGCGGCATGCCCCAGCCGCGCACGCCGCGTGGCGGTGGTGGCGGCCAGCGTGAGGCCCAGTCCCTGGGCTCGGGCTTCATCATCTCGCCTGACGGCTACATCCTCACCAACAACCACGTGATTGCCGACGCCGACGAGATCCTGGTGCGCCTGGCGGACCGCAGTGAGCTGAAAGCCAAGCTGGTGGGCACCGACCCACGTTCCGACGTGGCCCTGCTGAAAATCGAAGGCAAGGACCTGCCGGTGCTGAAACTGGGCAAATCCCAGGACCTGAAAGCCGGCCAATGGGTCGTCGCCATCGGTTCGCCGTTTGGTTTTGACCATACTGTGACCCAGGGTATCGTTAGCGCCATCGGTCGCAGCCTGCCGAACGAAAACTACGTGCCGTTCATCCAGACCGACGTGCCGATCAACCCTGGCAACTCCGGCGGTCCGTTGTTCAACCTGGCGGGTGAAGTCGTTGGCATCAACTCGCAGATCTACACCCGCTCCGGTGGTTTCATGGGCGTTTCGTTCGCGATTCCGATCGATGTGGCCATGGACGTTTCGAACCAGCTGAAAACCGGTGGCAAAGTCAGCCGCGGCTGGCTGGGCGTGGTGATCCAGGAAGTGAACAAGGACCTGGCTGAATCCTTCGGTCTCGACAAGCCGGCCGGTGCCCTGGTCGCGCAGATCCAGGACGATGGCCCTGCTGCCAAAGGTGGCCTGCAAGTCGGTGACGTGATCCTGAGCATGAACGGCCAGCCGATCGTCATGTCTGCGGACTTGCCACACCTGGTGGGCGCGCTCAAGGCCGGTAGCAAGGCCAAGCTGGAAGTGATTCGTGACGGCAAGCGCCAGAACGTCGAACTGACCGTCGGTGCGATCCCGGAAGAAGGCGCGGCGCTGGATGCGCTGGGCAACAGCAAGCCAGGTGCCGAGCGCAGCAGCAATCGCCTGGGCATTGCTGTAGTCGAGTTGACCGACGAACAGAAAAAGAGCTTCGACCTCAAGAGCGGTGTAGTGATCAAGGAAGTCCAGGACGGTCCTGCCTCCCTGATCGGCCTGCAACCAGGTGATGTCATCACCCACCTGAACAACCAGGCTATCAACTCCACCAAAGAGTTCACCGACATCGCCAAGGCGCTGCCGAAGAACCGTTCGGTGTCGATGCGCGTCCTGCGTCAGGGGCGTGCCAGCTTCATTACCTTCAAACTGGCCGAGTAATCCGCTAGTCCAATAAAAAGCCCCGCTCTCGATGTTCGAGAGCGGGGCTTTTTTGTGGCTGAAAGGTTTAGCCCATCATGTCTTTGATCATGCGTTCCTGGTCGATCAGTTCACGCTGGCGTGCGTCGATACGTGACGAAAGCGGGAAGTTGCTGCCGGCGCGACGCTTGGCGAAATCCAATTGCTGGATGGCCTGCTTGAAATCTCCCACCAGCGCGAAGTACTCGGCCCGGGCCTGGTGCAGGCCGATGATATTGCCCGACAAGCCACGGGTTTCCGCAACCTGGTACCAGACGTCCGGATCGTCCGGGCGAGACTTCAACAATCCTTCCAGGGCTTTTTCCGCGTCAGCGTTGCGGTTCTGCTTGAGCAGCAGATCCACACGAACCTGGTTCAGCGGATAGTTGCCTGGATATTGCGTCAACATTCGGTCCGTACGCTGCTGGGCATCCGGCAGGCGATTGTTGGTCATATCCAGCTCGATCTGCGCCAGGTTGTAGGTGATGTCGTTGGGCGCCTTGGCCAGCAGCGGCTTGAGGTTTTCCCGGGCCAGGTTGAACTGGGCACCCTTGATCTGAGCGATGGCGAGGCCATAACGCGCGATATCGTTCTTCGGATTTTCATCCAGCTGGGCCTGGAAACGTTTGGCGGCCAGCCCCGGGGTGTCTTCGTAATACAGTTGCACTCGAGCACGGATCAGTTGATAGCGCAGGCTGTCCTCAATGCCACCCAGCTTGGCTTGCTCCGCACGGTTGCGGGTGTCGGCGATCCGCGATTCGGTGACCGGGTGAGTCAGCAGGAATTCAGGCGGCTTGGCATCGAAACGGTACTGGCGCATCAAGCGCTCGAACATGGTTGGCATGGACCGTGGGTCGTAGCCGGCTTTCTCCAGGTTGAGAATGCCGATGCGGTCAGCCTCTTGCTCGTTTTGCCGGGAAAAGCGCCGTTGCTCCTGGATCGCGGCGGCCTGGCTGCCGGCGATCGCGGCAATGCCCGCATCGCCTGCGCCAGCGGCGGCAGCGATGATGCCGCCGAGCAGCGCAGCCATCATCGGGATCTGCATGCGCTGCTGTGCTTCCACGCCTCGTGCGAAGTGACGTTGGGACAAGTGAGCCAGTTCGTGGGCCAGTACCGAGGCATATTCGCCTTCGGTCTGGGCGTTGAGGAACAGGCCGCCGTTGACCCCGACGATGCCGCCCGGTGCGGCAAAGGCGTTCAACTGCGGGCTGTTGATCAGAATGAATTCCAGGCGCCGGTCATTGACCTGGCTGGTTTCCACCAGCTTATAAACGCTGGATTCGACGTAATCCTTGAGCTGCGGGTCGTTGAGTTGCGAGACCTGGCCACGCAGGTAGGCCAGCCATGCCCGACCCAGATCGTATTCCTGTTTTGGCGAGACAATGGCAGAACTGGCGTCGCCAAGTGACGGCAGGTCGTCGGCGAAGCCTGGAGAGGCAAGCAGGCAAGCCAGCGTCAGCAGGGTAGGGCGCAAAAAAGTCATGCACAAAGCCTTTCGACAAAGAGCTTACTGTAGCCGGACACTGAGCTTCGGACCAGATATTCTAAGCGCCCCCGACGCCCACCCGGAGTTAGACCATGACTGACGCTGTAGCCTTCGATGCCGAACTGGATGCCAGTGGCCTTAACTGCCCGCTGCCCTTGCTCAAGGCCAAGCTGGAGCTCAATCGGCTGGCCAGCGGCGCGGTGCTCAAGGTGATCGCCACGGACGCTGGCTCCCAGCGGGACTTTCGTACGTTTGCCAAGCTGGCCGGCCACACCCTGCTGCATGAAGAAGACGAAGCGGGCGTCTATCGTTACTGGTTGCGCAAGGCCTGAATCGCTTGAATATGCTGTCCTTATCGCCTGAGGTTTATTGATGTTCAAAGTGTTACGTGACTGGATTCAGCGCTACTTCTCCGACGAAGAAGCCGTGGTGCTGGCCGTCCTGCTGTTCCTTGCCTTTACGGCCGTGCTCACTTTGGGCGGCATGCTGGCGCCGGTACTGGCGGGGATGGTGCTGGCGTACCTGATGCAAGGCCTGGTCTCCATCCTGGAGCGTCTGCGCTTGCCGGGTGGGGCAGCGGTGGGTCTGGTGTTTGCCTTGTTCATGGGGCTGTTGCTGGTATTTATCGTGATCGTGGTGCCTTTGCTGTGGCACCAGTTGATCACCTTGTTCAACGAGCTACCGGGCATGCTCGCCAAGTGGCAGTCATTGCTGCTGCTGTTGCCTGAGCGCTATCCGCACCTGGTGTCGGACGAGCAGGTCCTGCAGGCCATTGAGGTGGCTCGCGGCGAAATCGGAAAGTTCGGACAATGGGCGCTGACCTTTTCCCTTTCGAGCTTGCCGCTGCTGGTCAACATCATGATCTACCTGGTACTGGTGCCGATCCTGGTGTTTTTCTTCCTCAAGGACCGCGAGATGATCGGTCGCTGGGTGCGTGGCTATCTGCCCCGTGAGCGCGCGCTGATTACCCGGGTCGCCGAGGAAATGAACCGGCAGATTGCCAACTACATCCGCGGCAAGGTTATCGAGATTTTTATCTGCGGTGGCGTCACTTACATCGGTTTTGTCGCGCTGGGGCTTAACTACGCTGCCCTGTTGGCGCTGCTGGTGGGTGTTTCAGTGGTGGTGCCATACGTTGGCGCGGTGGTGGTGACGGTGCCGGTGATGTTGATCGCGCTGTTCCAGTGGGGCTGGAGTGATCAGTTCATCTACCTGATGGCGGTGTACGGCATCATCCAGGTGCTGGACGGCAACGTGCTGGTGCCGCTGCTGTTCTCCGAGGCGGTGAACCTGCATCCGGTGGCGATCATCTGTGCGGTGTTGTTGTTTGGCGGGTTGTGGGGCTTCTGGGGGGTGTTCTTTGCGATTCCCCTGGCGACGCTGTTCAAGGCGGTGCTGGATGCCTGGCCTCGGCAGGAGCCGGTGGTGGCGCCGTTACTCTGATATTTGTGGTGCCGGTGCAGGGCCTCATCGCGGGCAAGCCCGGCTCCCACATTGACTGAGTTGTCCTGTCGAACAATGATCACAGGTGGGAGCTGGCTTGGCTGCGATAGCTATTTCAAAGCCAGCAGGTGAATCAAGCCTGGTTCAGCGCCTGTGCCGCTTCGAGCACTGCATCCACATGGCCCGGCACTTTCACACCGCGCCATTCCTGGCGCAGTACGCCATTCTTGTCGATCAGGAAGGTGCTGCGATCAACACCCAGGTATTCCTTGCCATACAGCTTCTTCAGCTTGATCACATCAAACAGCTGGCAAACCGCTTCGTCCTTGTCGCTGATCAGCTCAAAGGGGAATTCCTGCTTGGCCTTGAAGTTCTCGTGGGACTTCACGCTGTCCCGGGACACGCCAAACACCTCGGTGTTGGCCGCCTTGAACGCAGCATGCTGGTCACGGAAGCCCTGGCCTTCAGTGGTGCAGCCCGGGGTGCTGTCTTTCGGGTAGAAGTAGATCACCACTTGCTTGCCCTTGAGCCCGGCGAGGCTGAAGGTTTGCCCGCTGGTGGCCTGGGCTTCGAAGTCGGCTACCGGTTGGTCGATCACTACAGACATGAAGACTTCCTTACATAGGGTTCTGTGGGCGCCAAGGCTCGATCAGTGCGTCGAGGTTCAGGGCATCGGCGAAATCCAGGAACTGGTCGCGCAGCCAACTGATCTGCACGCCGGCCGGCAAGGTCACGGTAAAGGTGGCGTTGAGCATGGTGCCGCCGGTCTGCGGAGCCTGATAGGTGTCGCAGGTCAGGTTTTCCAGCTCGACGTTGTGGTCGATAAAGAACTGGCACAGCTCGTTGACGATGTCCGAGCGGTAGGCCGAACTGACATAGGCCACGTAGGGCAGGGCCTGCGGACGGTTCTCCAGGGCGGCGCTGCGCACCACGTTGACCGTGAAGTCATGCTTCTTCGCCAAACCCGGTAAACCGGTTTCAAGGCGGGCCAGGGCATCCCAGGTCCCGGAAATCTGCAGGACCAGCGCACTGCACTCGCCATGGCGGGTCAGGCGGGAGGTCACGACGGCGCAGCGGTTTTCATGGCTGGCGCGGCACAGGACGTTAGTCAGCTCCATGGGGTTGGCGCCAAGGGCACTGATGACAAGGAATTGTTCGCGGACTGTGGGGGTGGACATGCAGCCTTCCTAAAGCGATGAGCGGTCGATACGATGCAAGCGGTATCAATCAAAGGATGAAGGGTAGCGAAAACCATCGCCAAGGGCTAGGAGGTGGCGTTTTCATTACGTAATCAGCTTCATCAAACCCCGCTTTGGCAGAATGATGGCGCTGCTGCGAACTAAGTTGATCCAGAACGCATCCTCAGGCGGTACTTCGCTTGTACAAGCATCTTGGCGCCAGTACCATTACCGCTCTCTTTTTCCGGCAGGAGCGGTTGCATGATTGCGGGCAGTATGGTGGCACTGGTCACACCCATGGATGCACAAGGTAATCTCGACTGGGACAGCCTGGGCAAACTGGTGGACTTCCACCTGCAAGAGGGCACCAACGCCATCGTGGCGGTCGGCACCACAGGTGAATCGGCCACACTGGATGTGGAAGAACACATCGAAGTGATCGAGTTCGTGGTCAAGCGCGTTGCAGGGCGCATTGCTGTCATCGCCGGCACGGGCGCCAATTCGACCCGCGAAGCGATCGAATTGACCAGCAACGCCAAGAAAGCCGGCGCCGATGCCTGCCTGCTGGTGACGCCGTACTACAACAAGCCGACCCAGGAAGGCCTGTACCTGCACTTCCGCGCCGTTGCCGAAGCGGTCGATATCCCGCAGATCCTCTACAACGTACCCGGTCGCACCGCCTGCGACATGAAGGCCGAGACCGTGATCCGCCTGTCCACCGTACCGAACATCATCGGTATCAAGGAAGCCACCGGTGACTTGCAGCGCGCCAAGGACATCCTGGCCGGCGTCAGCAGCGACTTCCTGGTGTACTCCGGTGATGACGCCACGGCGGTCGAGCTGATCCTGCTGGGCGGCAAAGGCAACATCTCGGTGACTGCCAACGTTGCACCGCGCGCCATGAGCGAGCTGTGTGCCGCGGCCATCGCCGGTGATGCGGTCAAGGCCCGGGCGATCCACGAACAACTGGCACCGCTCAACAAAACCCTGTTTATCGAATCCAACCCTATCCCCGTGAAATGGGCGCTGCATGAGATGGGCCTGATGCCGGACGGTATCCGTCTGCCGCTCACCTGGCTCAGCGAAGCCTGTCACGAACCGCTGCGACAGGCCCTGCGCCAGTCCGGCGTCCTGGTTTAATTGAGGAAGCACTACGCATGAAGCGATTGGCCGGACTTTCCGCACTTGCCTTGATTATCTCCAGCACCAGTGGCTGCGGTTGGATCTGGGGCCCGGAAGGCTACTTCCGCGACCGCGGTAGCGATTACCTGGAAGCCCAACAAACCGCCCCGATGAAATTGCCGTCGGACGTCAATGTCGCCAAGCGCCTTGACCCGTTGCTGCCGATTCCGCGCAACGTGGCCGACGACACCGTCAAGGGTGAATACGAAGTGCCGCGTCCACAGCCGTTGTCGGCCGTGGCCGACGCCAGCGACTACAGCCTGCAGAAGAGCGGCGACACCCGTTGGGTCATGGCCCAGCGCCCACCTGCCGAAGTCTGGCCGGTGGCCGTGCAGTTCTTCCAGGACAACGGTTTCCGCCTTGACGAACAACGCCCGCAGACCGGTGAGTTCACCACCGCGTGGCAGCACACCAGCGAACTGTCGGCATCCATGGCCAAGCGCCTGCAGGCCGGTGGTGTAGCCAATGACAGCGAAGCCCGCATCCGCGTGCGTATCGAGCCAGGCGTGCAACGCAACACCAGTGAAGTCTACGTGGTCAGCGCCGAGCGTCCTGCCGGCAGCACCGCCAACGTCGACTTCACCCCACGTTCGGTCAACACCGGCGTGGACGCTGCCCTGGTCGACGAAATGCTCGCCAGCATGAGCCGTATTTCCGAGAAGGGCGGTTCCGTCTCCCTGCTCGCCGCCGGTAGCTTTGACACACCTAGCCGCGTCAGCCTCAGCGAAGACGGCAGCGGCAACGTGGTGCTCAACCTGGGTGAAGACCTGGACCGCGCCTGGTCGAGTGTCGGCCGCGCGCTGGAGCACGGCGAATGGCGCGTTGAAGACATCAACCGCAGCCTGGGCTTGTACTACATCAACCTGGCCGAAAAAGCCGAGAAGAAAGACGACGAGCCAGGTTTCTTCGGCAAGCTGTTCGGCAGCAAGCCGACCAAGGAAGAGATCGAGACCCGCGCCGAGCGTTACCAGGTTCGTTTGAGCAAGGTAGGCGAAAGCGTGCAAGTCACCGTCGAGAAAAACATCAACACCGTGGCGCCGGCAGAAGTGGCGCGCAAAGTGTTGGGCGTGATTCAGGACAACCTGGGCTGATCCGATGCGTTTTGCCGTTCTCGGCAGCGGTAGCCAAGGGAACGGCACGCTTGTAGCCCATGACGACACGTACGTCCTGGTGGATTGTGGTTTCTCCCTGCGGGAAACCGAGCGGCGCCTGCTGCGCCTGGGGGTTCACCCCGCGCAGCTGAGCGCGATTCTGGTGACCCACGAACATGCCGACCACGTGCATGGCGTGGGTTTGCTGTCTCGGCGCTACAATCTTCCGGTGTACCTGAGTCGCGGTACCTTGCGCGGGATGCGCAAACCGATTGAGCCCGCAGGTTTGCTGGCCGGTGGCGAACAATTGCAGATCGGTGCCTTGAGCATCGATGTGATTGAAGTGGCCCACGATGCCCAGGAACCGACGCAATACGTATTCAGTGACGGTGAACGGCGTTTTGGCCTGCTCACTGACCTGGGTTCGTACTGCGCCAAGGTGCTGGACGGTTACCGGGACCTCGACGCATTGATGATCGAGTCCAACCACTGCCGTGACCTGCTTGCGCGTGGCCACTACCCGGCCTTTCTCAAGCAGCGGGTCGGCGGGCAGTTTGGACATTTGAACAACCACCAGGCGGCGTACCTGGTGTATGAGTTGGGCTGGCAAGACCTGCAACACCTGGTCCTGGCCCACCTGAGCAGCAAGAACAACCTGCCGCAGCTGGCCCGGCAATGTTTTGTCGACACCCTTGGGTGCGACCCGGACTGGCTGCAACTGGCCGATCAAGATTCAGGGCTCGACTGGCGACACATCGCCTAGCCCACCTACTTAGCAAGCGGAGCCCATCATGGAAAAACGTGAAGAACTCTACCGCGGCAAAGCCAAATCGGTTTACAAGACCGACGACGCCAACCGCTTGATCCTGCTGTTTCGCAACGACACCTCGGCGTTCGACGGCAAGCGCATCGAACAGCTCGACCGCAAAGGCATGGTGAACAACAAGTTCAACGCCTTCATCATGCAGAAACTCGAAGCGGCCGGCATTCCGACCCAATTCGACAAACTGCTGGGCGACAACGAATGCCTGGTGAAAAAACTCGACATGATCCCGGTCGAGTGCGTCGTGCGTAACTATGCGGCCGGCAGCCTGGTGAAGCGTTTGGGCGTGGAGGAGGGCCTCAAGCTCAACCCCTACACCTTCGAGCTGTTCCTGAAAGACGACGCCAAGGGTGACCCGTTCATCAACGAATCCCACGTGGTTGCATTTGGTTGGGGCACCGCTGAGCAACTGGCTCGCATGAAGGAGCTGTCGCTGAAGGTCAACGACGTCCTGAGCAAACTGTTCGACGACGCCGGCCTGCTGCTGGTGGACTTCAAACTGGAATTCGGCGTGTTCCACGACGGCTCCATCGTCCTGGGCGACGAATTCAGCCCGGACGGCTGCCGCCTGTGGGACAAAGACACTCGCAAGAAGATGGACAAAGACCGCTTCCGCCAGGGCCTCGGTGACGTTATCGAAGCCTACGAAGAAGTCGCCAACCGTCTCGGCGTACCGCTGTAATCGACGCAAGCATCTGATAGCACGGAAAAAAATCGCTTTTGCGCTTTGCTTCCAGGAAACAGGCTGTTATGATGCGCGCCGTTGGAGAGATGCCAGAGTGGCCGAATGGGACGGATTCGAAATCCGTTGTACCTTCACCGGTACCTAGGGTTCGAATCCCTATCTCTCCGCCATTATTGAAAAATGAAAAACCCCCGATAACTTCAATGTTGTCGGGGGTTTTTTGCTTTCAGTCAGAAACTGCATAATGAATTCTGCTACGGTCTTCGTTAATTGGCGCTTCGGACATCGGTCATGAATTTTAAAAAAGTACTGGCGCATTTGCAGGCTGAAGTTCCCGAGCTATTGGCTGTGTATGTGTTCGGTAGCCAAGTGACGGGTGAGGCAGGTAGTGAGAGTGATCTGGATGTTGCGGTCCTTTCTGCGGGAGTGGTCGAGCCTTTATTGCTATGGCAGCTTTCTGGGGAGTTGGCCGATATCGTTGGAGTTCCCGTCGACTTGCTTGATTTGCGCGCAGCCTCAACGGTAATGCAATACCAAGTATTGACCACTGGGCGTCGGCTCTGGTCCGGGAACGTCCAGGCGGGTCTATTCGAGAGCTACGTCCTGAGCGAAAAAACCGCGCTGGACACGGCAAGGGCTGAGTTGTTGGCGGATATCCAGAAGGAAGGGAAAGTTTATGGTCGATGATGTTCTCATCAATAAAGCAGCCAGCATTGAGCGGTGCGTTGCTCGCGCCCGTCAGGAATACGATAAAGATCCCACCAGCTTCGCCACAGATTTCACGCGCCAGGATGCGGCGATTTTTAATATTCAGCGTGCCTGTGAGGCAGCGCTGGACATGGGCCAACACTTGATTCGTCGTGAGCGCCTGGGCGTTCCACAAGGAGCCCGTGACGTGTTTGAATTGTTATGTCAGGGCGGTTGGGTCAATCCTGCGTTGCTGACCAACCTGAAGAACATGGTCGGGTTTCGTAACATTGCTGTTCACGAGTACCAGACGCTTCAATTGCCGATTACTGTAGCGATCATTACAAAACACCTGGATGAGTTTCTAGCATTTAGTTCGCATATTTTGACCAAGGATGCGGGGTTGGAAAATAAACAAGTCTAATCTGTAAATTTTCCATCCCTCTGAATAAGTTTTCCTGCTGCGGTGTTCACCACACAGACCACTCAGGAAACGCCCATGAACAATCCCGCCGACCGCTACGACCGCCTGACCCGCACCTTCCACTGGCTGACCGCCGCCCTGGTGATCTTCATGTTCGCCAGCGCCCACGTCTGGGAAAACCTGGAAAAAGGCACGCCACTGCGCAAGGGCCTGCAATCGGTCCATATCTCCCTGGGCATCGCCATGGCGGTGCTGATCGCTGCACGTATCCTCTGGCGTGTGTTCGGCGGCAATCACCCAAAGGCCGACAATCACCCTGCGCTTAACGTGGCCGCCAAAATCGCCCACGGCTGTCTATACCTGTTGTTACTGACGCAGGTGACCCTGGGCTTCCTGTTCCGCTGGGCCCAGGGCGAGCCCTTCAACTTTTTCGGACTGTTCCCGGTGCCAGCGCCTTTTGTGATCGATCACGAATTGCGAGGCACCCTGGGTGGCCTGCACAACAATGTCGCCTGGGCGATCATCGTACTCGCCGGGCTGCATGCCTGCGCCGCGCTGTGGCATCACTACATCCAGCGCGACAGCACGTTGCGCCGCATGCTGCCGGCCCCTCGTGGCGATCTTCCCTACTGAGTTTGCTGCTGTACTTTCCCTATCGTTACGGAGCATGAATGCCATGAAGAATCGTCCCGAGCACGCCGTTGGTTACCGCACCGCTTTGTTCTTTGGCGCCTGTATGGCCGCCGCGCTATTGGCCGGCCAGGCCCATGCCTCCGGTGACGAATCGGCGCCGCCCAAGCCCAACTGCCCCAAAGGCCAGGTCTGGGATACCAAGACTGGCAAGTGCGTGCTGCAAACCAGCAAGGCCACGTCGGACGCCGACCGCACCGACTACGCCTACCGCCTGGCCAAGGACGGGCGTTACGAAGAAGCCCTGTCACTGCTCGACACCCTGCACAACCCGAACACCGCCAAGGCCCTGAACTACCGCGGCTACGCCACCCGCAAACTGGGGCGCACCGATGAAGGCATCAGCTACTACCTGAAGTCCGTGGCACTGGACCCCAACTACGCACAAGTCCGTGAGTACCTGGGGGAGGCCTACGTCATCAAGGGCCGTTTGGACCTGGCCCAGGAGCAACTGGTGAAGATCAAGGCGTTGTGCAGCACCACCTGCGAAGAGTACGAAGACCTGGCTGAAGCCATCGCCGCCGCGCCTCAGGCTTGAACCTGTGAGCGAGCAGTCGGGAGATTGCCATCACCACAGACGCTGAGTTGCGCCGAGAGTTGAGCCAGCTGTTGCCACGTTTATGGCGATACGGGCTGGTGCTGTCGCGACAAAAGCATGTGGCTGATGACCTGGTGCAAGCCACCTGCGTGCGGGCGTTGGAGCGTGCAGGCCAGTTCGTGGCTGGCACGCGGCTGGACCGCTGGTTGCTGACGATCATGCATTCGATCTGGCTTAACGAATTGCGCGCCCAGCGAGTACGGCAAGGGCAGGGGTTTGTCGACGCCGAGCAGGCGTTGTCGTTCGACGGTGAAGCCCTGGCTCAGGACCAGGTCCTGGCCGCACAGGTGATCAAGCGCGTCAATGCATTGCCCGAAGCGCAGCGGGAGACTGTTTTTCTGGCCTACGTCGAAGGCCTCTCATACAAGGAAATTGCCGAAGTCCTGCATATTCCCGTAGGAACGGTGATGAGCCGGTTGGCCGCTGCGCGCATGAAGCTGGCTGAAACTGCGCACTCAAGCGGCTTGTTGGATAAATCGAGCGGAGAACGACGATGACTCAAAATACACCACCGTCGGATGAACTGCTGGTGGCTTACCTGGACGGTGAGTTAGACCCTCAGCAGCGTCAGGTTATCGATAACCTGCTGGGGATCGATCCTGCCGTGACGGCCCGCTTGGAGCTGCTCAAGCGCGGCCACTTGCCGTTCAAATCAGCCTTCGATTCGGTTCTCGATCGAGCCCCTACAGAGCGTTTGCAGGTGATGCTCGATGCGTTGCCGCCGGCACAAACACCCACCCTGAGTCGACGCAAATTTCTCGCGGTAGCAGCAAGCTTTGCGGTGGCAGGTGTGGTCGCTGATCGCTTGTTCATGACCTGGCCCCGGCCTGAGCCCGGTTCGGGCTGGCGTGCCTCGGTTGCCGAATACATGGCGCTGTATACGCCCCAGACCCTGGAAAACCTCAGCGCCGATCCCGACGCCCATATCGCCCAGCTGAGTTCGGTCGGGACCCAGCTCGGCCTGCCGTTGAACCCGGATGCAGTACACCTGCCTGGCGCCGAATTTCGCCGCGCACAAATCCTCGATTATGACGGCGTACTGATCGGCCAACTGACCTACCTCGACGCGCGCCACGGCCCGCTGGCGCTGTGCATTACGGCGGCGAAAAAAGGTGCGGTGGCCATGGCCACCGAACAGCGCCGGGGCATGAACGTGGTGTTTTGGTCCAGCCCGTCCCATGCGTTCATGTTGATTGGCAGAAACCCGTTCGAGGATTTGCAGATCATGGCGCGCAGTGCCGAGAAGGCTTTGTCGGCATAGCTTCAATGAGACGATGAGGGCGTCTGCAACGCCCGCCACCGAGCCGGCGTCGTCCCCTCCCAGGAACGAAACGCACGATAAAACGAGTTGGTATCTTCATAGCCCACCAGGCACGCGATCTCGTCTATCTCAATCGACGGCTCGGTGAGCAGATGCCGCACCACTTCCTGGCGGGTTTCCAGCATCAGTTGCCTGAAACTGGTGCCTGCCTCGGTAATGCGCCGTTGCAACGTGCGTTCGCTCATGCCCAGCTCCCGCGCTACCTCGACCATCTCGGGGCGGCCACTGGCCAGGAAGCGCTTGAGGGTGATCTTGACCTGATGGCTGATGCTGGCCGGTGTCGAGGCCTCCGCAAGCGCTGCCACCAGGCCCGGGTTCAGCATTTCGAGCATTTGCGGGTTGTACCCCGGAAAAGGTCGGTCCAGATCGGCGGCGTCCAGTATCAGCGCGTTGCGCCCGGCACCAAAACGCACGGAGCAACCGAAAAACTCGGCCAGTGCACGGCTGCCATCGTCCGGGCGAACCAGTTCGACCTGCAGGGGAGTGATCTGCGTCCGTGCTCCCCGTCGCCCCAATTCAACAAACGTCGCAAACGCCGCATCCACCAGCAGCGCAGGCGGTAATTCTGGCGTGTGCAACCAGTCGATGGTCACCGTACAGGCACGGCCATCCTCGCAAACCAGCAGGCGCTCGGGTGTGCACAATTGCTTGAAGCGGGCGAGGCGGTGCAGGCCATCGCGATAATCCCGGGCGATAAAAGCGGCAAAGCTGGAGGGTGGAAGCGCAGTGATATCCAGCCGCGTCACCAGTAATATCCCGACAGCCGGATCAGGATTAAGTGTGCGCACCGCCTCCCACAAGCGAAAGAATTCCAGCGTCGTCACCTGCCGCCGGTCTCGCCGCTCGCGGATATGCAGGGTCATGGGCAAGCGTGCCTGACGCAACACCACCGACGGCTCCAGCCCGACGCTCTGCAGCGCCAGCCAGAACACATCCGGTATGTTGAAACGGGGTTGGGTCACGTCAGGCATGCGGCACCTTTTTCAAAAGCGTGAGATTAATCCGAGGCTGACACGCTGAGGTCATGCCACTTCTTATCCGACTCGGCCAAGTCTGCTGCTGCCCGGGCGGCGTATTGCACGGCATCGCTGCCGATCAGCAAGCGTAGCGGGGCGTCTTTGTTCAGTGCCAGCTCCAGCACGATTTCGGCAACCCGGTCCGGACCCGTCGGCAGGATGCCGGGGGAGTTGAGCAATTCAACCAGGGCGCCGACCGTTTGTTGGTAGGGCTCACTGATGGCCGGAATCGTCATGGAACTGCCCGACCAGTCCGTGCGCATGCCGCCCGGCTCCAGCACGGTCACCTGGATGCCCAGTGGTGTGACTTCCTGTGCCAGTACTGTGGAAAATCCACCGACTGCCCATTTCGCACTCTGATACGCGGCCAGGCCGGCCATGCCGATGCGGCCACCCAACGACGATACCTGGAAGATATGCCCACGGCCCTGGGCGCGCAGCACCGGCACCACGGCCTTGCTCACGTGCACCACACCATAGAAGTTGGTGCTGATCTGCGCGGAAAAATCCTCCAGCGTCACATCTTCCACCGACGCCAGGTCACCGTAGCCGGCGTTATTGACCACCACATCCAGGCGACCAAAATGTTTCACCGCGGCATCCACCGCTTCCAGCACCTGCTGGTTGTTGGTCACGTCCAGCGTGACCGGATAAATCGCCTCGCCGTAGTCGGCCACCAGGTCATCCAACTGCTTGGGATTGCGCGCGGTGGCAACCACACGATCACCGGCGCGCAGGGCGGCTACGGTAATCGAGCGGCCGAGGCCGCGGGAACTGCCGGTGATAAACCATATCCTGGACATTCGAACACCTCTTCGTTTGAGACTGCGGGAGTAACCTGTGAACGAATGATGGTCGACCGGCTTCTCTCATACACTAGCAAGAGGCCGCCAAGTGACTTGCATATCACGCCATTTATTCTGCGGCCAACCGTGCCGACAGGCTTTCGATAAACACCGTCTCCGCCCGGCTCATCTTCTGCTCACGGTTCCACAGCAGGTGGATATCCACGTCGGTAATCCCTTCGTCTGGCGGCAGGCGCCAGAGCAACCCATGCTTCACATCCTCGGCCACCACATGAATCGGCAGGCAGCCCAGGCCAAACCCGGCAATCACCAACCGCCGCACTTCCTCCAGGCTGGAGGACGACGCCACGATGCGCCCGCTGAAGCCCTGCTGGTCGCGAAAGATCGTCAACGGCGAGAGCATTCCGCCGATCTGGTCGCTGGTGAAACTCACGAAGTTCTCCGACTGCAAATCTCCCTCCGCCAGCCCGGTGCGTCCGAACAACGGGTGATGCCGCCCGCAAAAAAATGCATAACGCTGACGCAGGAACAGGTGCTGCTCCAGCCGTGGTTGCGGCCGGCGATTGAGGCTCAGGCCCAGCGTCGCGGTTTTCTCCAGCAGGGCGGCGACGATGTCAGAGCTGCGCATCACCTCAACGTCCAGGTCGACCCGGGGATGCTGGCGATGGAAGTCCGCCAGGAAGTCATCAAAGGTGTCCGAACTGATCCGGCTGATCATCAGCAACCGCACTTTGCCAAGCACCTCGTCGCCAGGCTTTTGCAGGGCGTTGCTCATCTGCGAGACCTGGCCATACATCTCGCCGGCGATCGCGAAAATCTGCTCGCCGGCTTCGGTCAGCACAAAGCGCGGGCCGCGCCGGGCGATCAACTGGCAGTCGAGCTGTTCTTCCAGGCGCTTGAGCGCCTGGCTGATGGCCGGCTGGGTGAGGTGCAGGCGGGCGGCGGCGCGACTGATGCTCAGCTCCTGGCCGATCACCCTGAAGGTGCGCAACAGGTTCCAGTCCAGGCGGTCATTGAGCAGCGGATGAACATCGCGGCGGTTTTCAGGCATGTCGACAGCTCGATAATAAGCAGGATTTATAATCGGAATAATAAATAGAAAATTGACTAATCATAGGGCTGAGACGAAAAATCACCCTCAACCAGCGCCATCAGAGCGCGTGCGCCAGTCCTTTCTCCTGCCAAAAAAATAACCAAAGGAGCCAGCCCCATGAAGCCTTCCGCTTCGCCGCAGCCGCGCCGTGCCGCGGCCGCCGCTTTCATCGGCACCATGATCGAGTGGTACGACTTTTACATCTACGCCACCGCCGCCGCGCTGGTGTTCGGTCAATTGTTCTTCCCTTCCGACGACAAACTGTTCAGCACCATGGCCGCGTTCGGCACCTTTGCCGTGGGCTTTTTCGCCCGGCCATTGGGCGGCATTGTGTTTGGGCATATCGGTGACCGTATCGGTCGCAAGAAATCCCTGGTGATCACGCTGGTGATGATGGGCGTGGTCACCGTATGTATCGGCCTGTTGCCGACCTATGCGCAGATCGGCGTCGCGGCGCCGGTGTTGCTGGTGCTGCTGCGCATCGTGCAGGGCATCGCCGTTGGCGGCGAGTGGGGCGGGGCGGTGCTGATGGCCGGCGAACATGCACCCAAAGGCCGTCGCAATTTCTTTGCCTCCTTTGCACAGTTGGGCAGCCCGGCGGGTTTGATCCTGTCGTTGCTGGCCTTCAGTGCGGTAACCCGTTTGCCGGAGGCCGACCTGCTCAGTTGGGGCTGGCGCGTGCCGTTCCTGGCCAGTGCCTTGTTGTTGATCGTCGGTCTGGCAATCCGCCTGGGCGTCAACGAATCGCCTGAGTTCCTGGAAGACAAAGCCAAGGCAGAAAAGGCCCGGGCCATCACCCAGGATCAGGCCCCGGTGATCGAAGTGCTGAAAACGGCCTGGCGCCCGCTGCTGCTGTGCATCGGCGCCAACACCCTGGGGATTGCCGGGGTGTATTTCACCAATACCTTCATGATTGCCTACACCACCCAGCAACTTAACCTGCCGCGCTCGTTGATTCTGGAATGCCTGTTTGTCGTGGCCATCATCCAATTCTGTGTCCAGCCGCTGGCGGCCTGGGTGGCGGAGAAGGTCGGTGCCACACGCTTTCTGTGTGCGATGAGCGTGCTTGCGATGGCCTCGCCTTATCCGATGTTCGTGCTTGTCAGCAGCGGCCAGGCGCCATTGATCATCCTCGGCATCGCCCTGGCCGTGGTGTGCATGGCCTCGTTTTATGCGGTGATTGCAGGCTTCGTCAGCGGCTTGTTCGAAACCCGCGTGCGCTACACCGCCATCTCCCTGGCCTACCAAGTGTGCGGCGCACTGGCCGGTGGCCTCACGCCGTTGATCGGCACCTGGCTGGCCCATGAATACCAGGGCCAGTGGTGGCCGATGGCTGTGTTCTACAGCGCGATCGCGGCGGTTTCGCTGGTGTGCGTACTTGCGTTGTCCCGGCGTCACGCCACCGCCCACCGTCTTGAAATGGCTTGAAGCGTTTGATTGGAGAATGTGTATGTTGAAGATTAATGGCGAGCGCCTGTGGGCCAGCCTGATGGCCATGGCCGAAATCGGCGCCACGGCCCGCGGTGGCAGTTGCCGCCTGGCGTTGAGCGCCGAAGACCAGGCGGGCCGCGCACTGTTCAGCCGCTGGTGTGAAGAGGCCGGGCTGACCCTGAGCGTCGATGCCATCGGCAACCTGTTCGCCCGCCGGGCTGGCACCGACCCTGAAGCTGCGCCGGTGATGATGGGCAGCCACCTCGACACCCAGCCGGAAGGCGGGCGTTTTGATGGCGTCTATGGTGTGCTGGCCGGACTGGAAGTGATCCGCAGCCTCGACGACCACGGCATCAAGACCCGCAAACCGCTGGAAATCGCGGTGTGGACCAACGAGGAGGGCGCCCGGTTTACCCCGGCCATGCTCGGCTCGGCCGTGTTCACCGGCACCTTGGCGTTGGATAACGCGCTGGCCACCCGGGATGTCGCCGGTGTCAGCGTGGCGGATGCGTTGCGCAGCACCGGCTACAACGGCGAGCGCCCCTTGGGTGGCGCGGTGGATGCGTATTTTGAAGCGCACATCGAGCAAGGTCCTATTCTGGAAGACAACGCCAAGAGCATTGGCGTGGTCACCGGTGGGCAGGCGATTCGCTGGCTCGACGTGCGCGTGGAAGGCATGGCCGCCCATGCCGGGACTACGCCGATGCTGCTGCGCAAGGACGCCTTGTACGGCGCCGCGCAGATGATCCAGTCGCTGGAAAACCTGGCGGCTGATTTTGCGCCTGAGGGCCTCACGACCGTGGGTGAATTGAGCATCGCCAAGTCGTCGCGCAACACCATTCCCGGCCTGCTGAATTTTACCGTCGACCTGCGCCATCACCGCGACGCCGACATAGAAGCCATGGAGCAACAGGTGCGCACCCGCTTGCAGGATATCGCTGCCCAACGTGGTCTGAGCGTCACCGTCAGCCCGCACTGGATCAGCCCGGCGACACCGTTTGATGCCGAGTGTGTCGCCTGTGTGCAGTCCGCCGTGGATGCGTTGGGTTATGCCCAGCAATCGATTGTCAGCGGTGCTGGCCATGACGCCATCCACCTGGCGCGGTTCTGCCCCACGGCGATGGTGTTCGTTCCGTGCGTGGGAGGCTTGAGTCATAACGAAGCCGAAGATGTGCTGCCCGAGGACGTTCGCCAGGGTACCGATGTATTGCTCAATGCCGTGTTGAAACGTGCCGGCCAGGCTAATTAACGAAACATTTCTGCAAGGTTGAACACGATCAAAATGTAGGAGCTGGCTTGCCTGCGATAGCGGTGGTTCAGGCAACAAATTTGTATCTGAGCCACCGCAATCGCAGGCAAGCCAGCTCCTACAGGTCCGGTGTTCAACCGCAGATGTGTGCCCATCAGGAGAAATCCCATGCGTACTTATTTCCACCCCGAACAACTCCTGCACCATCCTCGCAGCTACTACTCCCGTGGCCAGATGCGTACCCCGCAGGAAGTTCCGGAGCGCGCCCGCAATCTGCTGCTGGCCGCGCAAAACCTGGGCTTCGACATCCAGCAACCCCACGACCACGGCCTTGATCCACTGCTGGCTGTGCACGGTGCGGCCTACCTGGCCTTCCTCCAGGAAGCCCACCAGCGCTGGAAAGAAATCCCCGAAGACTGGGGCGACGAAGTCATGTCCAACATCTTCGTGCGCGAGCCCAACGCCCTGCGCGGCATCCTTGCCCAGGCGGCGCGCTACCTCGCCGACGGCAGTTGCCCGATTGGCGAACTCACCTGGCGCTCGGCCTATTGGTCCGCCCAAAGCGCCGTCGCTGCCGCCCGGGACATCCTCGACGGCGCACCCGCGGCCTACGCGCTATGCCGCCCGCCAGGCCACCACGCGCGTTTTGATGCAGCCGGTGGGTTCTGCTATATCAACAACGCGGCGGTTGCGGCGCAGGCGTTGCGCGCTGGCTTCGAGCGCGTCGCCGTACTCGACACCGACATGCACCACGGGCAAGGCATCCAGGAGATTTTCTACGAGCGTGATGACGTGCTGTACGTGTCGATTCACGGCGACCCGACCAACTTCTATCCGGGTGTTGCAGGCTTTGCCGAAGAGCGCGGCGCTGCTGCGGGTGAAGGCTTCAACCTCAACCTGCCGATGGCGCATGGCGCGAGTGAGGCGGTGTTTTTCCAAAAGCTGGAACTGGCATTGAAGGCAGTGAAGGACTTATCGGCGGACGTGCTGGTGTTGTCGCTGGGGTTCGATATCTACGAGCTGGACCCACAGAGCAAAGTGGCAGTGACGCGGGAAGGATTTGCGCGGCTGGGGGAGTGCATTCGTGGATTGGGGTTGCCGTGTGTGATCGTGCAGGAGGGCGGGTATCACCTGGAAACGCTGGACAGTAATGCTCAGGCGTTTTTTGCAAGTGCGCAGGCGTGGTCGATGTAACCCGCTGAATAAAGCGCCCCGGACTGCCTTGGAAATACATTCAAGGCGCGTCCGCCCCGTGGGCCTTTCACGTCGATAATTTATATCTCTTAACTTCTGGTCGACACCCCTAAAGTCCCGCCCCGACTGGCCGAAACTCTGTCATACGATGTCGTATGCCCATAATGAGAACAATCGCCATGTCGCTCCGCAGCCTGTCCATCGCCCGCCGTGCGGGTCTCGGTTTTGCCTTGATTGCCTTGCTCGTGGCGCTGTTGGGGTTCTTTGCGCTCTCGAACATGGCAAGCATCCGCGAAAGCGCCGTGCAGGTTGAAAGTGGCCTGGTGCCGAAAATGCGCCTGGTCTCGGATATCCGCGAAATCATGCTGCGCATCCGCACTATTTCCCTGCGCATGGCCCTTGATCCCAATCCCGCGAGCCTCTCGCAATACCGTAGCCAGATGGACACCCGCAGCCAGGATCTGACGAAGAAACTGGCCGACCTGAATGCGGTGATTGATACCCCCGAGGTACGCAATCTCTACGACCAGTTTCAGGTCTCCCTGCGGCAATACCAGCAAGGCCTCACCCAGTCGTTCATCCTTGCCGACAAGCAGCAGACCGCCGAGCTGAACAAGTTGCTGCTGGTGGACATGAAGACCGTGGTCGACGGTTCCGGCAATCAGCTCAATGCCCTGGCCGATTACTACAACGCCCAGATAAACCTGCAGGGCCAGACGGCCGAGTTGCAGTACAGCCGCTCGCGCACGATGGTCTTCGGCTTCGTGCTGCTGGCCGCGTTGAGCACCGTGGCCCTGGCCTGGTTGCTGACGCGTAGCATTGTCGGCCCGCTCAGCCACGCGGTGCGCGCCGCAGAACACGTCGCCCAAGGCGACCTGACGCAAACCGTTGAAGTGACCGGCGATGACGAAGTGACGCGCCTGCTGGTGGCACTGCAGAGCATGCAAGGCAGCCTGCGCAGTACCTTGCAGCTGATTCGCCAGTCGGCCGGGCAGATGGCCGCGTCGGCCACCGACCTCAACGGCATCACCGACCAGAGCAGCCGCAGCCTGCAAAAGCAGACCGCTGAAATCGAGCAAGCCGCCACCGCGGTCAACGAGATGACCTCGGCCGCCGATGAGGTGGCACGTAATGCAGTCTCCACTTCCGAATCCACCCGGCTCTCTAATGAAACGGCCCGCGATGGCCAGCAGCGCGTCGGCGAGACGGTCAGCGCGATTCAGGCGTTGAGTACCAACATCGGTGAAACCTCGAGCCTGGTGCAAAACCTCGCCGATCAATCGCGGGACATCGGCAAGGTGCTCGATGTGATTCGCTCCATCGCCGAGCAGACCAACCTGTTGGCCCTGAACGCCGCCATCGAGGCGGCGCGTGCCGGTGAGTCCGGGCGTGGCTTTGCCGTGGTAGCCGACGAAGTGCGTGCGCTGGCCCATCGCACCCAGCAATCGACCCTGGAAATCGACCAGATGGTCACCGCGATGCGCAGTGGCTCCAGCGAGGCACTGACCTCAATGCAATCGAGCACCCAGCGGGCCAGCGAAACCTTGATCCTGGCCGAAGGCGCCGGTGGAGCCTTGAGCCAGATCACCGACTCCATCGACCAGATTCACCAGCGCAACCTGGTCATCGCCAGCGCCGCCGAGGAGCAGGCGCAAGTGGCCAAGGAAGTGGATCGCAACATCGTCAACATTCGTGACCTGTCCGCGCAATCATCTTCGGGAGCAGGGCAGATCAACGGGTCGAGCCAAGAGCTGGCGCGCTTGGCCGTGTCGCTCAATGAGGCGGTGGCGCGGTTTCAGCTGTAACGGGGTCTACTCGTGCCACGGATGGCACCAGTTCCAGGATACGGTCACGGCCACCTTCGGCCACGAGGTACGTTCCCTTAGTCGTACGCACAATCGACTGTGGCGCCTTCAGGAAAGACAGGATCGTCTGCTGGCGTCCTTGCTTGTCGATCAACAACAAACGCGCGCGGTGGGTGGAATCCTCGTTGATCCATAACCCGCGTTCATCGCACATCAGGAAGGTGGGTTTGTTCAATTGGCTCAGTACCACTGGATCGCTACCGTCCTCGGTTAATTCGCGGACCACACCCTTCTTCTTTTCCGTGTAGAGCATGCGCCCATCGGTACAGCGAACGATCGACTCGCCTTCGCTGAGTTGGTCACGCACGACGCTCAAGGTCTTGTCGCTCCAGCGATAGCGCAGTATGCGGGCAGCTACCTTGCGGTCTTCGATGGCGTAAAGGAACTCGCCGTCGTCCCACAGCCCTTGCACGCTGTCGCCCTTGAACAGCTCGGTAACGACGCCGTCCTTGAGGAAACTGACCGGCGCGCCGTCCACTTCCTGGCTGAATACCCAACCGCCTTGAGTGGCGACCATCCCATCCGGTTTGGATAAATTTCCTACCACCTGTTCGCGTTTTCCGTCGGGCAAGATGCGCACGATACTGCCAAGGCTGTTGCTCAATTCCTGGCTGACCATCAGCGAACCGTCAAGCATTGGCATCAGCGACGCAGCCTTTTCCACATTGCGGTGGATCACTTGCACACTCCAGTTATTGGCAGCGCTGACCGGATAGAAACTTTGCCAGGCGAAGAAGCCCAGGGTGGCAAGGCAGAGCAACCCCAGTAGCCACAGACCCAGAAGAAGCGCGCGATAGAGAGGCGCTGGGTTGGAAGTCCTTTTTATTGTGTTATCCATTGAGTGCGCTGCCGGTAGGTAGTCGTGAATAGAAAAGATCTGAATATAAATTAATTGTCGTGGTCACCTGCAAGAGGGCTGCATATCGTGCCCCACCTGAAACGTCTCTGGGAATCACCTGATCCCTCTGGCAAGCCACTGGCGGTATAGCTTACGGGCGACTTCCATTCGCGCGATAAGGATAACCAGCCAGATCATCCCGCCCATCGAGAGCAAGGCGAACCACAGCAGGAGCCCGCGCTGTTCGCTCAAACCGTCGCGCACGTATTTACTGTAGTTTTTATCGATAAAAAATGAGCAGATGACGTCGAGCTTTTCTTCTGGCAGACCGGGAAGGATGAAGGCTTGCAGAGACCCTGATGACCGACATTGCTCAACAGTGAGCCTTGCGTCGGACCATATCCCGAACTTCACGTTTTCTTCGGAGAGGTAGAATGATGGCGACTCCGGAGAGTTTTTCAGTGACACCATCAAATACCCGGATTCAATCAAAGGTGGAGTGATCGCTACGCCTGCCAGCAGCACGATGGCCAACAAGAAACAGCAATTGGTCCTCCACTGCGCGAACCTTCTGGTGATGAAGCTCAAGGCAGTGAAGTCGCTCCAGTCAATGTAGCGCTTCACTCGACCGAAATCGCGTGGGGTGAATCCATTGTTGTACATCCACTCTTCAGCCGAGTCTGCATCCTGCAAGGTGTTTGCAGGAATGTTGAACTCATAGCGGTAGTACTCCAGCTCACGGAGGTCCTTGCGCATGCGTTCGAAACGTTCGGTTTCGAAGTGCGGCTGCCCACCAAAAAAACGCCAAATCCAGTCGCGCAGAAACAACAGAGAGCCGGAGCGTCGGTAGATGAAACAAAGCAGCCACACAACGGCGAGTAGAGTAACGATGCCGCTGAATGCAGGGAAATTTTCAACATACCAAGTCAGCGGTGTGCTTTTGGAGATTGGGGCGGTCATGGCTTAATCCTTAGTCATAACGAGTCGAACGCGCGATTCTAGGCAAACTGGGCAGAGGTGTCTTTGCTTCAGGAAAAACAGGAAGAAGCTGACTTGCACGTAGGAAGCCGGACAGCATCAAGAGGTCATTGAACTGAAACGCTTATACGGTGTGCAGATTCACGTAGACCTGCTGATCAAGGGTTTTGACGGTGCCAGCGAGCGTGTGAAGCTTGATGCCAGTTTTGCGACAATTGACGCCCTAATACCCGAGACCTATGATCAAGCCCAGCTCACTGAGCTGTTAGCAGAGGCAGGATTTTTGTATACGGCAGATACCGGAAAAACCCAGCCTGTTGCTGGGTTTTTTGCATCTGAGCGTTTTTCTCCCGCGACTACCCAACGGCCCACTCGATGATCATCAACTTCGACCTCAACGACCTCCAAGCCTTCCGCGCCGTCGTAGACAAGGGCAGTTTCCGTGCGGCGGCCGAAGCCATCCGTATCTCCCAGCCGGCCCTCAGCCGGCGTATCGAGAAGCTCGAATCCGCCCTCGACGTCAAACTCTTCGAACGCACCACGCGCCGGGTCAGCCTGACCATGGTCGGCCGCGCGTTCCTGCCGCAAGTCGAGCGCATGCTCGATGACCTGGACATCGCCCTGATGGGCATCAGCAACGTCGCCTCGACTCGCATGGGCAATGTCACCATCGCCTGTGTGCCGTCCACCGCGTACTACTTCATGCCCCACGTGATCTCCGAATTCCACAAGCTCTATCCGAAGATTCGCCTGCGGGTCCTGGACGCGAGTGCGGGTGAGGTGTGTGCGGCGGTGGAAAGTGGCGAGGCGGATTTCGGCGTGAGTTTCAGCGGCAGCCTGGCAGACGGGGTGGAGTTCGAGCTGCTGTTGCAGGAGCGTTATGTACTGGCCTGTCGCCGGGAGCACCCGCTGGCGGACCGCGCCAGTGTGACGTGGGCCGAGGCGTACGAGCACGACTACATCACCGTGGACAAGACCTCAGGCAACCGCTTCCTGCTGGACCAGGCCCTGCGCGGCGTGCGGGTGAAGAAACCAAGCATCTGCGAAACCCATCACGTGACGACCATGATCGGGCTGGTGGAGGCGGGGCTTGGGGTGGCGATGGTGCCGTCGATTGCGATGCCGGGCGGCGAACATCCGATTCTGACGAGCGTGCCGTTGG
This sequence comes from Pseudomonas sp. C8002, assembly GCF_013385765.1. Lineage (NCBI taxonomy): Bacteria > Pseudomonadati > Pseudomonadota > Gammaproteobacteria > Pseudomonadales > Pseudomonadaceae > Pseudomonas > Pseudomonas sp. C8002. The sequence goes on along the minus strand of NZ_JACAPJ010000010.1, from coordinate 126,289 downwards.
TGGAGCCGGAGGTGGTGCGCAACGTGGGGTTGATCAAGCGCCGCGGGCGTACGTTGACGCCGGCGGCACTGGAACTGGAGCGGTTGACGCGGGAGATGCCGTTCCGGTCAGTGTGAGACCGAATCCAGGCCGGTGGATTGCACCGCCGGTTGCGCCTGGGGCGAGGAGAGGAATTGCAGGAGCTTTTTCGCCTGCGCCGGGTGCTGCGCATTTACCGGAATGCCGGCGGCAAAACGGGTGACGGACTGCACGTCTTCGGGGATCTTTCCGACGTAGGTCACGCCTGGAATCGGCAGCAGTTCGGACACCTGTTGCAAGCCCACTTCGTAATCACCCTTGGCCACCTGTGAGGCCACCGGGATGCGTTCGATCATGGTGCCCTTGGACGGCATGCCGAGCTTCTTGAACAGTTCCTTTTCGACGTAGACGCCGCTGGCGCTGTCCGAGTACGCGACGGATTTGGCGTTGGTCAGTACCGTCTTCAGTTCGGCATCGGTGGCAATCGAGGGCTTGGCCGCGCCTTCCTTGACCACCAGGCCGATGCGCGAGTCCGCCAGTTCAACCCGGGACGCTTTGTCGACCTTGCCTTGCTTGATCAGCTCATCCAATGCGTAGCCGACCATGATCACCACGTCGGCGTGTTCGCCACGGGCCAGGCGGTTGGGAATCGCTTCCGGCGCCTTGCCCATCGACGGGCCGAGGATGGTGTCGAGGGTGTCGCCGCTCTGGGTGGCGTATTGCGCACCCAGCACCTTGTAGGCAGCGGTGAAGCCGCCGGAGGTCATGACTTTCAGCTCTTCGGCGTGGGCGACCATCGCCAGGGAACCGATCGCCAGTACCGCCAGTGTTTTCAGCATGGGGTTCATCAGTGCGACTCCTCAGGCAACTTGCAGACGGGCGCTGGCGCGGCGATACAGTGCGAACGTCGCGCACAGGGCGCACAGCGCGGCGAACATCAGCCAGTAGGCGGGCGATGCCTTGTCGCCCGTCTCGTGGATAAACCAGGTGGAAATCGCCGGGGTAAAACCGCCGAAGATCGCGGTCGCCAGGCTATAGGCCAGGGAGAAGCCCGCCACACGCACTTCCACCGGCATGATCTCGGTCAGGGCCGGGATCATGGCACCGTTGTACATGCCGTAGAGGAAGGAGAACCACAGCAGGGTTTCCAGCATGTGCGCGAAGCTTGGCGCATTGACCACGTAGGAAAGTGCCGGGTAAGCGGTCAGCACGGTCAAAGCAGTCATGGCGATCAGCACCGGCTTGCGGCCAAAACGGTCACTGAGGGTGCCACCGATGGGCAGCCAGATGAAGTTCGACACGGCTACCAGCAGGGTCACCAGCAGGGCGTCGGAGGTAGTCAGGTTGAGCACGGTTTTGCCGAAGGTCGGCGCGTACACGGTGATCAGGTAGAACGCGGTGGTGGTCATTGCCACCATCATCATGCCGCCGATGACGATGGTCCAGTTCTTCATCAGGGTGGCCAGCACTTCGCGCATAGTAGGGCGGTGCTTGCGGTTGGCAAACTCTTCGGTTTCCTGCAGGTTGCGGCGCAGGACGAAGATGAACGGTATGATCACGCAGCCGATGGCGAACGGAATGCGCCAGCCCCAATCGGCAACCACGGCTGGTTCCATCCACTGGTTCAGGCCATAACCCAGGGCGGCCGCGACCACGATGGAGATCTGCTGGCTACCCGATTGCCAGCTGGTATAGAAACCCTTGCGGCCCGGGGTGGCCATTTCGGCCAGGTACACCGACACGCCGCCCAGTTCGGCACCGGCCGAGAAACCTTGCAACAGCCGGCCCATCAGCACCAGCAGCGGTGCCCACAAACCAATGGTGTGATAGCCGGGCACCAGCACGATCAGCAGGGTGCCACTGGCCATGATCGCCAGGGTCACGATCAAGCCTTTGCGACGGCCCACATCATCGATGTACGCGCCGAGGATGATAGCCCCCAGCGGACGCATCAAAAAGCCCGCGCCGAACACGGCGAAGGTCATCATTAATGACGCAAATTCATTAGCGGCAGGGAAGAAGGCGGCGGCGATATAGGTGGCATAGAAACCGAACAGAAAGAAGTCGAACTGTTCGAGAAAGTTGCCGGAGGTGACGCGAAAGACCGCGCCGACTTTGGAGCGGGCAGAGTCAGGCCGTGAAGGGTTTTGCATTTTCTTGTGTCTCCAGCGTTCTTTTTAAAGTGCTTGTTTCGCTTAAGACCGCGGATAGTGGCTGACACATTTGGAAATGATAAGTGAGTTGTTTACATGTATTGATGCGTCGTGGTTATCAATTGCCGGATGCACACAAAACCGCTCCCTCATCTATGCTTGCCCAGTGTGTCCAATTCTTACGGATGGGAGGTGGGTATGAGCAACGAACAGAAGCAGCGCGAAGAGTTGGAGCAGGAGCGGGCGAGGAAGCTTCGCGAGGAAGAAAAGCCGCAGACCTGGAAGCATCCGGACGATGGCACCGAGCTGTCGGAGCGCGATCAGGAGCGCCCGCTCAGGCCTTGATGCAGGCATTTCACTGTGGCGAGGGAGCTTGCTGTGCCGAGGGAGCTTGCTCCCGCTGGGCTGCGAAGCGGCCCCAAGATTTTTGGGAGCGCTTCGCACTGGAGCGCCAGCCCGGTCCAGCGGGAGCAAGCTCCCTCGCCACATTACGATTTACTGAATCGGCATTCCCAACTCCACCAGCGTGCCATCTGGGCACCGCACACTAGAAACAACCTTTGCGCCTCCCCACGCCGCCCTTGAAGTTCATCCCGCCCTGCGAAGCAGAGGGTGGTGTCGCCGGTATCCCGCTCGCCATAGATCCCTGATTAATACAGTCGACGGCGACTGAAGCCATACCGTCAACGGGAAACTATTTGACATATTTGATTTGTGATCACATATTGGAGCCATAAGAACGACAACACAGGTTTTGACTCATGACAGATGGCCCGCTTCTCCTTCCCACCTTGCGCCAGGTGTCCCGCGATACCTTGCAAGACCAGGTCTATCGCCAGATCCGCGAAGCCTTGATGAGTGGTCGTTTCCAGCCCGGCCAGAAACTCACCATCCGCGGCCTCGCCGAAGCCCTCGGCTCCAGCCCCATGCCGGTGCGCGAAGCCCTCCAGCGCCTCAGCGCCGAAAACGCCTTTGAAGTCACCGAAACCTCCCGTCTGCGGGTACGCATGATGACGGTCGAACGCCTGCGGGAAATCCGCGATGCGCGGGTCGCCCTGGAAGGTTTGCTGGCAGAAAAGGCCGTATTGCTCCTGGAAAAAGCCGACCTCGACGAAATCTCCGACCTCTGCCAACAGATGCAACAGGCCGCCGACGAAGTCGACGTTTCCCGCTACCTGTGGACCAACTTCGCCTTTCACCGTCGGATCTATGCCGTCGCCCAGGCCGAATTGACCATGGCCGCCGTGGAAAACTTCTGGCTGCACATGGGCCCGTGTTTTGCCCTGGTCGCCCCCGATAAAGCTCACTTGCAACGCTCGATGGAGGCGCATACGCGCATCGTCGAAGCCCTGGCCGCCCGCGATGGCGCCGGTGCCCGCGCGGCCGTGACCGATGACATCATGCAGGCCGCCGATTCCCTGGCGCGCCTGCTCGTCAAGAACGACCGTTCGCGGTCGTCTGTTTCAGGAGGTAAACGTGCATGAGTGTCCTACAGCGGCTGCAGCCCTATCCTGGGTTACGTGTGTTGATTTCCGGCGGGGCTGCCGGCATCGGTGAAGTGTTGGCGGCGGCCTATCTGGAGGCGGGTGCCAAGGTGCATGTGTGTGATGTCAGCGAACCGGCCCTGGCGGCGTTTCGCGACAAGTACCCGGGCACTGTCGCCACCCGTGCCGACGTGAGCGATGCCACGCAGATCGAGGCGGTGTTCCAGGTGCAGCGCGAGCAATTCGGCGGGCTGGACGTGCTGGTCAACAACGCCGGGATTGCCGGGCCCACCGGCGGCATCGACGCCATCAGCGATGCCGAGTGGCAAGCCACGATCAATATCAACCTGACGGCGCAATACCGCTTTGCCCACCACGCGGTGCCGATGCTCAAGGAATCGTCCCACGGCCATCTGCTGCATATCGCCTCGGTCGCCGGGCGCCTCGGCTACGCCTGGCGCACGCCATATGCGGCGACCAAATGGGCCATCGTCGGCCTGATGAAATCCCTGGCCTCGGAGCTGGGCGAAAGCGACATCCGCGTCAACGCCTTGCTGCCCGGCATCGTTGAAGGCCCACGCATGGACGGCGTGATCCGCGCCCGTGCCGAGCAGGTCGGTGTGCCGGAAGCCGAGATGCGCCAGGAATACCTGAACAAGATCTCCCTCAAGCGCATGGTCACCGCCGAAGACGTCGCGGCCATGGCCTTGTTTCTCTGCTCGCCCGCCGCCCGTAATGTCACCGGCCAGGCGATCAGTGTCGACGGTAACGTCGAGTACCTGTAGGCCGCGTCAGCGTTTAGCCAGGGAAGAACACACAAGTTATACCCGGGATTTTTTTCATAAGAATAAAAGTCGGAGAATCGTCATGTCCAAAAATCGTCCTGTGATCATCACCTGCGCCGTCACCGGTGCCATCCATACGCCGTCGATGTCGCCGCATTTGCCGATCACCGCGCAGGAAATTGCCGACGCCGCCATCGGTGCCGCCGAAGCCGGCGCCGCCATTGTCCACCTGCATGCCCGTGATCCCATCGATGGCCGTCCCAGCCAGGACCCCGCGCTGTTCGCCGAATTCCTGCCGCAGATCAAGGCCGCCAGCGACGTGGTGATCAACATCACCACCGGCGGCGCACCGACCATGGGCGTCGAAGAGCGCCTGCAACCGGTGATGCAGTTCAAGCCGGAACTGGCCTCGCTGAACATGGGCTCGATGAACTTCGGCCTGTACGAAATGCTCAACCGCTTCACCGAGTTCAAGCATGACTGGGAGCGTCCGTACCTGGAAGAAAGCGACGACCGGATCTTTCGCAATACCTTCCGCGACATTACCCACATCCTCAATTCCTGCGCCGAGAACCGCACCCGTTTTGAAATCGAGTGCTACGACATCGGCCACCTGTACACCGCCGCCCATTTCCTGGAGCGCGGCCTGCTGAAACCACCGTTGTTTATCCAGTCGGTATTCGGTTTGCGTGGCGGCATCGGCGGCCACCCGGAAGACCTGGCCCATATGCGCCGCACCGCCGACCGCCTGTTTGGCGACGACTACGTGTGGTCGATCCTCGGCGCCGGCCGTGGGCAAATTCCGCTGGCCACCATGGGCCTGTCCATGGGCAGCAACGCCCGGGTCGGCCTGGAGGATTCGCTGTGGGATGGCCCGGGCAAACTGGCCGCGTCCAACGCCGACCAGGTACGGCGCATTCGCACAGTGATCGAAGCCCTCGGCCACCGCGTCGCCACGCCGGATGAAGCGCGGGAAATCCTCGGGCTCAAGGGGCGTGACCAAGTCAATTTCTAAGTGATAAACCGGCCGCGTCACGGCGCGGCCATGCCCATCCCGCACAACAACAAAAAAGGGGATAACACCATGCGTATCGAAGTGCTTGTGGACGTGAAGACCACCCTGGGCGAAGGCCCGGTGTGGGACGTCGAACAACAACGGTTGTACTGGATCGACAGCGCCGACGGCCGAATCCTGCGCTGCACCGAGGATGGGCGCGAATTGCGCGCCTGGGATGTGGGCCAGAAAATCGGCTCCATGGCCCTGCGCCACAGCGGCGAGCAAGCCATCGTCGCCCTGCAAAACGGCGTGCACCTCCTCGACCTCAACAGCGGCGAACTGGCCCTGGTGATCGACCCGGAACCCGCACTGCCCAACAACCGCCTCAACGACGGCAAGGTCGACCGCCAGGGGCGCTTTGTCTTCGGCTCCATGGACACCCTCGAAGACAGCGCAAGCGCCAAACTCTACCGCCTCGATGCGGACCTGAGCCTGCACACCCTGGACGAAGGCATCATCGTGTCCAACGGCCCGTGCTGGAGCCCGGCGGGCGATACGTTCTACTTTTGCGACACTTGGTCCGGCGAGATCTGGGCCTATGACTACGACCCAGCCAGCGGCGCGGTGAGCAATCGACGCACCTTCGCCAAGGTCGATACCAGCGGCGGTGGCGCTGCCGACGGCTGCACCGTGGATGCCGAAGGCTGCCTGTGGCAGGCGCTGGTCTACGCCGGAAAACTGGTGCGCTACACACCCGACGGCGAGGTCGACCGGATCATCCAGATGCCGGTGAAAAAAGTCACCAGCCTGACCTTTGGCGGGCCGAACCTGGACACCCTGTTTGTCACCTCCATGGCCAAGCCACCGTTGCCGCGTTTCCCGGCCGACGGTCAGCAGCGCGGGGCGCTTTTTGCGATCACCGGGCTGGGCGTGCAAGGAATAGCCGAGCGACGGTTCGCCAGCTAGCGCGTTTTTTTCAACAAGGCACTTTCCTTTCGCAACCTTGTGTCAGTGCGCGCCCTCGCGCGCCTGGAGAAACCCATGGCAACCTTGAAAAAAGCCTCGCTGCGCAGTATTCACCGGCACTCCTGGGTGTCGCTGCTGGTGTGCTGGATGATCTGGATCCTCAACGCCTACGACCGTGAGATCGTGCTGCGCCTGGGGCCGACCATCTCCAAGCATTTCGATTTGTCGGCCGACCAGTGGGGCACCATGGCCACGGTGATCATGCTCGCCCTGGCGCTGCTGGATATTCCCGGCTCCATGTGGAGTGACCGCTACGGCGGTGGCTGGAAACGTGCGCGGTTCCAGGTGCCGCTGGTGCTTGGCTACACGGCTATTTCGTTCCTCTCCGGGTTCAAGGCCCTGAGCGGCAACCTCGCGACCTTTATCGCGCTGCGGGTTGGCGTCAACCTCGGCGCAGGCTGGGGCGAGCCGGTGGGCGTGAGCAACACCGCCGAATGGTGGCCGGTGGAGCGTCGTGGTTTTGCCCTTGGCGCGCACCACACCGGTTACCCGATCGGCGCCATGCTCAGTGGCATCGTCGCCAGCTTTGTCATCAGCACCTTCGGTGAAGACAACTGGCGCTACGTGTTCTTCTTCGCGTTCGTGGTGGCGTTGCCGCTGATGATTTTCTGGGCGCGCTATTCCACCGCCGAACGCATCACCGCGCTGTACGTCGACATCGCCGCCAAGGGCATGACCCCGCCGGACAACGCACCGGCCAGCCAAGTGAAGGGCCACGCCTGGCGCACCTTTATCGCCACGTTGCGCAACCGCAATATCGCCCTGACGGCGGGTAATACGATGCTGACCCAAGTGGTGTACATGGGCGTCAACATCGTGCTGCCGGCCTACCTGTACAACATTGCCGGGCTGTCCCTGGCCGAGTCGGCGGGGATGAGCGTGGTGTTCACCTTGACCGGGATTCTCGGGCAACTGGTGTGGCCGTCGCTGTCGGACATCATTGGCCGGCGCGTCACCCTGATCATCTGCGGGGTGTGGATGGCGGCCAGTGTCGGTGCGTTCTACTTCGCCAATACCCTGACCCTGATCATCGTCGTGCAACTGCTGTTCGGCCTGGTGGCCAACGCAGTGTGGCCGATCTACTACGCGGTGGCCTGCGACTCGGCCGAGCCGTCGGCGACCTCCACCGCCAACGGCATCATCACCACCGCGATGTTTATCGGTGGCGGCCTGGCGCCGGTGCTGATGGGCAGCCTGATTGCCTTGGGCGGCGGCTGGACCACCTTGCACGGCTACACGGTGTGCTTCTTCGTGATGGCCGGCTGTGCCCTGGGCGGGGCGCTGCTGCAATTGTTTTCCCATCGCCCGCCGGCGCTGGTTGCGCAACTCGAACCCTAGAACAACACCGATGCGTCCCCCAGCCGTTGCGCTGGCGGGGCGCCAAGAGGAATTGCCCGATGAAGACTGCCAACACCGCCCGTGAACCACGGGAGTTGAACAAACTGATGTTCGTCAAGCTGATGCCCTTGCTGATCATCGCCTACGTGCTGAGCTTCCTGGACCGCACCAACATCGCCTTGGCCAAGCACCATCTGGACGTTGACCTGGGAATTTCAGCAGCGGCCTATGGCCTGGGCGCCGGGCTGTTTTTCCTGACCTATGCGCTGTCGGAAATCCCCAGCAACCTGATCATGCACAAGGTCGGCGCGCGGTTCTGGATAGCCCGGATCATGGTGACCTGGGGCCTGATTTCGGCGGCCATGGCGTTCGTCCAGGGTGAGACCTCGTTCTATATCCTGCGCCTGCTGCTGGGCATTGCCGAAGCCGGCCTGTTTCCCGGGGTGATGCTGTACCTCACCTACTGGTTCAACCGCGAGCAACGGGCGCGGGCTACCGGGTATTTCCTGCTCGGCGTGTGTTTTGCCAACATCATCGGTGGCCCGGTGGGCGCGGCGTTGATGCGCATGGACGGGCTGCTCGGCTGGCACGGCTGGCAGTGGATGTTCCTGCTCGAAGGGCTGCCGGCAGTCGCGTTTGCCTGGGTGGTGTGGTGCAAGTTGCCGGACCGTCCGAGCAAGGCGCCATGGCTCTCGGCCGCAGAGGCGCGCGGGATTGAACAGCGCATCGCGATGGAGACCGAAGAGGGCGCAGGCGAGGGCGGGCATTCCCTGAAGAACTGGCTGACCCCGCAGATCCTGCTGGCGATCTTTGTGTATTTTTGCCATCAGATCACCATCTACACCGTGATCTTTTTCCTGCCGAGCATCATCAGCAAATACGGTGAATTGAGCACCATGAGCGTCGGCTTGCTGACCTCATTGCCGTGGATTGCCGCAGCGGCCGGCGCTGTGTTGCTGCCGCGCTTTGCGACCACGCCCACCCGTGCCCGGCGGCTGTTGATTACCGGTTTGCTGACCATGGCGTTGGGGCTGGGGATTGCCTCGGTGTCGGGGCCGGTGTTCAGCCTGCTGGGCTTTTGTGTGTCGGCGGTGATGTTCTTTGTGGTGCAGTCGATCATCTTTCTCTACCCGGCCTCGCGCCTCAAGGGCGTGGCGCTGGCGGGCGGGCTGGGCTTCGTCAATGCCTGCGGATTGCTCGGCGGGTTTGTCGGGCCGTCGGTGATGGGCGCGATCGAGATGAGCACCGGCAATGCCACGAATGGCTTGAAAGTGATTGCCGTGGTGCTGGTGGTGGCCGCGTTGGCCGCCTTGCGTTTGCGTCAGGGGCAGGAGCAGGAGCCCGGTCACACCAGCAACGAGGTAGGAAACCCCGAAGCCAGCACCAGGTAAGCCACGACTGCCGCCAGGCACAAACCGACAAATACCCGTAACAGTGTCCTGGCGGTGGGATGAGCGATGAATTTGATGGCCCAGAGCAAAATCCCGGCAATCAGGACGCTCAAGGCAGAAATGACCAGCACGATGGTGTTCTCGCAAGCCTTGGAAGCTGCTTTATAGTCCCAAAGGCCCGTGTTGAACAGTGTGCGCATAGACGCAGGGCCCCGGGTGTTTCTAAACTGCGACTTATCCAGGGCAGTGGGGCGGTCGCCGATGAATCGCAATGAATTACGCAAGGCCGACATCAATTTGATGGTGGTCTTTGAAACCTTGATGCTCGAACGCAACGTGACCCGGGTGGCGGAGAAGCTGTTTCTCGGGCAACCCACCATCAGTTCGGCCCTCAACCGCCTGCGTACGTTGTTCAATGACCCGCTGTTCATTCGTGTCGGCCATCGGATGGAACCTACCGCGCGGGCCGAGGAAATCATCAAGCACCTGTCGCCGGCCCTCGACTCCTTGTCGTCGGCCCTGAGCCTGACCCACGATTTCGACCCGTCCATCAGCACCATGACCTTTCGCATCGGCCTGTCCGATGACGTCGAGTTCGGCCTGCTGCCGCCGCTGCTGCGCGCCTTGCGCCAGGAAGCGCCGCAGGTGGTGTTCGTGGTGCAGCATGTGGATTACTGGCGCATCCCTGACCTGCTGGGTTCCGGGGATATCACCGTCGGCATCACCCAGACCCGCGGCCTGCCGGCCAATGCCAAGCGCAAATTATTGCGGCATATCCGCCCGTGCCTGCTGCGGGCGGATGCCTCGGACAAACCCCTGACCCTCGACGAATATTGCGCACGGCCCCATGTGCTGGTGTCCCACACCGCCAACGTGTCCGGGTTTGCCGATGAGTGGCTGGCGGAAATCGGTCGCAAGCGCCACGTGGTGCTCTCGGTGCCGCAATACAGCGCATTGCCGGCGCTGCTCGCCGGCACCGACATGATCGCCAGCCTGCCGGATTACACCGCCCAGGCCATGGCCGCCGGAGGCAATCTGTTCTGTGAACCGTTCCCGTTCGAAACCCCGACCCTGGACTTGTCGATGGTCTGGCTCAGCCACGTTGACACCGATCCGGCGGAGCGCTGGATGCGTTCGCGGCTGGAGGCGTTCATGAGCGAGCGGGACATGCTGCCGGTGGTCGCACCCAAATCTTGAGATAAAACCTTCAGGGAGATCCAGGCATGGCCCCATCCCGTTCCTTGCTGCGTGGGCGCGGCAGTCATGACAGCGGCAAGGTTGGCATGGTCGAGCTGTTTTTCGACCTGGTGTTCGTGTTTGCCGTGACCCAGTTGTCCCATTCGCTGCTCGCCCACTTGTCCATCGGCGGTGCCGTGCAGGTGGCGTTGATGATGGTCGCGGTGTGGTGGGTGTGGATCTTCACTTCGTGGGTCACCAACTGGCTGGACCCGGAAAAAATCCCGATCCGCATCGGCCTGTTCGGTTTGATGGTGGCGGGCCTGTTGCTGTCCTCGTCGATCCCCAAGGCGTTAACCGATCGCGGGCTGTTGTTCGCCGGCGCCTATGTGTTCATGCAGGTAGGACGCACGCTGTTTGCGTTGTGGGCGGTGCGCGGCGAGTCGCTGAACATGACCCGCAATTTCCAGCGGATCCTGGCGTGGATGCTGTTTTCCGGGGTGTTCTGGATCACCGGTGCGCTGCTCGAAGGCGAGCAGCGTTTAGCCTTCTGGGCCCTGGCGCTGTTGATCGAGTTGATTTCCCCGTCGGTGTATTTCTGGGTGCCCGGGCTTGGGCCCTCGACGCTTGCGGACTGGAATGTGGAAGGCAACCACATGGCCGAACGCTGCGGCCTGTTTGTGATCATCGCCTTGGGTGAGTCGTTGCTGGTGACCGGCGCGACCTTCGCCGAACTGCCCTGGAGCGTGGACGGGCTGGCGGCATTCCTGGTGGCAGTGGTGGGCAGCATCGCCCTGTGGTGGATCTATTTCGACAGCGGCGCCGAGCGCGCCCACCATCGCATTGCCAGCTCTGCCGACCCGGGCCGTCAGGCGCGGATCGCCTACACCTACCTGCATGTATTGATCGTCGCCGGGATTATCGTCAGCGCCGTGGCCGACGAACTGGTGCTGGTGCATCCGGGGCATGCCAGCCAGGCAGGCGTGGTGGCGATCATCGCCGGCCCGTGGTTGTTTTTGCTGGGCAGTGCGCTGTTCAAGTGGGTGATGAGCGACCGGCCGTTGCCACCGTTTTCGCACCTGGGCGGCTTGCTGATGTTACTGGTGTTGCTGCCGCTGGGATTGCAGCAGGTGTTTTCGGCGTTGGTACTGGGGGCGTTGACGTCGGCGGTGTTGGTGATCGTGGCGATCTGGGAAAATCGCTCGCTGCACAGCCTGACCGAAGTTTCACACTGAAAGCGGTCTGATTCCGCCCGGCCCCGTGCTATATGTATGACTCTTTTCCTACAACAAGCTCGGAGCCTTCATGCCGCATCTGCATCTGGAATACACCGCCAACCTCACAGAGCTGGCCGTTGAGAAAACCTTGTTGCGGCTCAACAACGTGCTGATGGCGTCCGGGCAGTTCGGTTCCGAGTTCGATATCAAAAGCCGCGCGCTGAAGGTGGAGACATTCCAGGTTGGCACGTCCATCAGCCCGCGCGCTTTTATCGCGGTGAAGCTGTCGCTGCTCAGCGGGCGTTCACCGCAGGTCAAGAAGCAATTGTCGGAAAGCCTGTTGGCGGCGCTGCAGGACCTGGGCGATTGGCCTGCAGACCTGCAGGTGCAGCTCAGTGTCTTGCTGGTCGATATGGATCGCGAGTCCTACAGCAAAGCCACCATCGGCTGACGGGCAATACTCTGAGGCGAGGGAGCTTGCTCCCGCTGGACCGGGCTGGCGCTCCAGTGCGAAGCGCTCCCAAAATTCTTGGGGCCGCTACGCAGCCCAGCGGGAGCAAGCTCCCTCGCCACAGGGGGTCATAATAATCCCTGATCCGCACACACCTTCACCACCTGCTCCCTGAACCACGTGTTGGCGCTGTCCTGCGCGCTGTGTTCATTCCACTGCATATCCAGGGTAAACCCCGGCAAACCGTTCGGCGCTTCGCAATGGCCGAACACGGTCGTGTCTGCCAGCAGCTTCAGCACTCGACGGGGCAAGGTGACGATAAAGTCAGTGCCGGTGATCATCTTCAGCGCCGCGCTGTAGCTGTTGGCGCGGGCGATCACCTGGCGCTTGTGGGACTGGCGCGCCAGCCAGCCGTCGATCATGTTGGTGTCGGAACTCCAGGGCGTGGGGAACACATGGCGCCGGGCGACGAAGGATTGCAGGCTGAACGCCGGTTCCCGGGGCGCCGAGTGTTTGTCGAACACGCACACCAGGTCGTCCTCCAGCAGCATCTGGGTCTTGATGTCCTTGTGCTCGCGATGAAAGTGCGGCCCGAAGCAAATCACCAGGTCCAGACGCCCGTCGCGCAAGGCGTCGGCCGGGACCTCGGTTTCGAGCTTCTGCACGTTGACGATCACCGGCAGGTCGGCGCGGTCGAAGTTTTTCAGCAGGCGCGGCAGGATCAACTGTTCGAAGTATTCGGGGGCGCAGACGTTGAAGGTCACAGCCTTCTGGGTGGGGTCGAACGTTTGGCTGCCGGCATGGCACAGGTTGATGCTTTCGAGGATTTTCTGCACATGCCCGTACATGGTGGCGGCTTTGTACGTAGGACGCATGCCCGCCCGGGTGTTGATAAACAACTCGTCTTCGAAGCTGGTGCGCAGCTTCTTCAGGCTGTAGCTCACGGTGGACTGGCTGACGAACAGGGTTTCGGAAACCTCGGTGACGCTGCTTTGGTCGTAAACAGCGACAAACACCATCAGGTCCTGCATATCGAGCTTTCTAAGCAAGTTGCTGTTTAGCATCCGTTCCGTCCGCAAGCGCTTTGTACCGAACTCGGTACAAGACAATACAAAATGTTAACGGAACGCTCGTACCAATAGAAAGCTCTGTCGGACCTTTCTCTGTTTGAGGTGGGACAAATAATGTTTACAACACGACCTCAGCGAATATGCCGCGCGTAATGCCGGGGATCGAAGCGCAGTACGATCAGCAGCATCACCACCACCACGGCCGTCAGTGACCACCAGGCCCACTCGAAGCTGCCCAGCTGGTCGCGGATCATCCCGGCAATCAGCGGCGACAAACCGGCGATCAGGTAGCCGATGCCCTGCACAAAGGCCGTCAGGCCACCGGCACGGCGCGGGTTGTCGAGGTGGTCGAGGGACAGGATCAGGCTCATCGGAAACAAGCCGCCAATCCCCAGGCCGAGCAAACACGGCCACAGCAGGCTCAGGTATTGCGGGCTCAGGATCAGGCCGCAGAATCCGGCGATGATCAGCACCAGCAGCACCGCTACCACACCCCGCTTGTCCCTCCGGCGGTTGGCGATGGCCGGGGTAATCAGGCCGGAGACCACTTCCATGGCCGTCAAAAAGCCCAGCAACAGGCCGGCGTTCTGTTCACTCCAGCCTTGTTCCACGTAGTACGGCGCCAGCCAGGCCAGCACGCAGGTGTAGGACGCGGTACCGAGGCCGAAGAAAATCGCCAGCAACCAGGCCCGGCGATTGCCGAAGAATGACGCCTGCGGGCCTGCGCCGGCTTGCGGCAGCGGCGGCAGCACCGAGCGTTGGGCGTACCAGAACACCAGCGCCAATACCGCGAGAACCGCCCAGATCGCCAGGCCGATGCGCCAGCTGCCGGTTTGCACCTGGATAAACGGCGAGAACGAAGCGGCGAGGGCCGCGCCGCCCATGATCGCGGTGACGTACAGGCCCATGAACAGGGAAACGTTGTCGCTGAAGCGCGACTTGATCAAGGCTGGCATCAACGCCTGGATCATCGCGATCCCCACACCGGCGGCAATGGCGCTGAGGATCAGCTCAACCGCCGAGTCCAGGAACAACCGGGAGACGGTGGCCAGGCCGATCACCACCAGCGACAGCACAATGCTGCGATGCTCGCCGAAGCGTTTGGCCACGGCCATGCCAAAAAACATCGCCAGGCCCATGGCCATGACCGGCAGCATGGTCAGCAACGAGGCTGTGCTGAAACTCAGGGCCACATCAGCGCGAATCGACGACAACAACGGGCCGACGGCGGCCATCGACGGGCGCAGGTTGAGGGCGACCAGCACAACGCTGATCATCAGCCAAACGGCGGTGGCGGGTTTTGCGCGGACGTTTTCCATGGGCAGGCCTTGAACTGACAAGGGCAGTATTAGGCCGGGCGTGGGGGAGGGCGGCAAATGAGAAAGTCGTTGGCGCTATTGAAAAAATGCGTCGGGGCTTTTCTGCCAAGGACTCTTGTGGTGAGGAGCGCTGGTTGTGGTGAGGAGAGCTTGTTGTGGCGAGGGAGCTTGCTCCCGCTGGGCTGCGCAGCGGCCCCAAGATTTTTGAGAGCGCTTCGCACTCTAGCGGGAGCAAGCTCCCTCGCCACAGTGTTGTGTGGTGGTTTTCAGACCGCCCGGATCACATGCTTGATCTCCTGAAACGCCTGCAACCCCCACGGCCCCAGTTCCCGGCCAATGCTGCTCTGCTTGTAACCACCCCACGCCGTTTGCGGGAAGATCACCTGCGGCGCGTTGATCCACACCAAACCCACCTGCAAAGCATTGGCCACTCGCTCAGCCGCTTCCAGGTTGCTGCTCAGCACGCTCGCGACCAGGCCAAACTCACTGTCATTGGCCAGCGCCACCGACTCGGCCTCACTGGCAAAACTGCGCACGCACAGCACCGGGCCGAAGATCTCCTCGTTCCACAACGCGCTGTCCAACGGCACTTCAGTGAAGACCGTCGGGCGAATGAAATACCCATGAGGCAAATCCGCTGGGCGCCCGCCGCCACACAGCAGCTTCGCGCCGGCTTGCACGCCACGTTCGATATGCCCCAGCACCCGCTGATACTGCGCACGGTTGACCAATGCGCCCATTTCCACGTCTTCGGCAAACGGGTCCGCCACGCGAATGCTCTCGGCCCTGGCCTGCAAGCGGGTGAGAAACTCGTCCGCCAGTTCGTCGGCCACCAACACCCGGCTGGTGGCGGAACACATCTGCCCGGCGTTGAAGAAACCACCGCCGCAGGCCAGTTCCACGGCCAGGTCGAGGTCGGCGTCCGCCAGCACCAGCAACGCGGATTTGCCGCCCAGTTCCAGGCTCACACCCTTGACCGTTTCGGCGGCGCGCTGCATCACCTGCACGCCCACGGCATTGCTGCCGGTGAAGGAAATTTTCGCGATCCGTGGGTCAGCCGCCATCGGCGCGCCCACCGCCAGGCCAGTGCCGCAGACCAGGTTGAACACACCGGCAGGCAAGCCCACCGAGGCGATGATCCGGGCCAGTTCCAGCTCTGCCAGCGGCGTCACTTCCGAAGGCTTGAGCACCACGCAGCAACCGGCCGCCAGCGCGGGGGCGAGTTTCCAGGCGGTGGTCACCATCGGGAAATTCCACGGCACGATCAGGCCCACCACGCCGCAGGGTTCACGGCGTACACGGGCGCTGAAATCCTCAGTGGGCAGTACCACCGGACGGTCCTGGGTGGCGTCCATTTCGTCGGCCAGGTTCGCGTAATAGGCAAAGGTGGCGATCACGTCATCCACATCGATGCCGGCTTCAAACAGCGGCTTGCCGTTGTTGCTCGATTGCAGTTGCATCAGGTGTTCACGCTCTGCGCTCACACCCTCGGCGATCTTGCGCAACAGCGCGGCGCGGTCGCGGCCGGTGCTTTTTGACCAGCCCGGGAAGGCCGCGCTGGCGGCGCCGATGGCCTCAGTCACCGCGCCTGCATCACCCACGCTCACTTGGGCCAGGGTGGCCTCGGTGGCCGGGTTGATCACGTCCAGCACGTCATGGCCGGCACGCCACGCGCCATTGATAAACAGCCCATTCAATACCGCGCTCATACCGCCACCTCCTTCATCCAAAGCCCCTGGTCGATTTCAATCAGCGTCGGGCCCTGGCGATCAGTGGCGGCACGCAAGGCGCGGCGTAATTCCTCAACACCCTGGACGCGCTGGGCAGCAGCGCCGAGGGCCTTGGCCACGCCGATAAAGTCCGGGGTGTAGATGTCCACGCCCACCGGTTCGATGGCGCGGTTGACCATGTATTTCTTGATCTCCTCATAGCCCTGGTTATTCCACAGCAGCACGATCACCGGCGTGCGCGCTTCCACGGCGCTGGCCAGTTCCGGCAGGGTGAATTGCAGGCCGCCGTCGCCGATCAGGCACACCACCGGCGCACCGTTGCCGCGCCCCAGCCACGCACCGATGGCCGCCGGCAAGGCGTAGCCGAGGGTGCCGTAGCCGGTGGAGGAGTTGAACCAGCGGCGCGGCTGGTCGAGGTTCAGGGTCAGGTTGCCGGTGTACACCGGTTGGGTGGAGTCGCCCACCAGTACGGCGTCGGGCAGTTCGTCCAGGACGGTGTTGAGGAACAGGGTTTGCGCGCGGGTGGCGGCGTCCCAGGTGGGTTCCAGTTCGCTCCACAGGCGGGCGACGCGGTGGGCGCCCCAGGTGCTGTCGCGGGCGGCCAGGGGTTTGTTGCCCAGCTCGGCAAGCAGTGCCTGCGCAGCGATTTGCGCGTCGGCTACCAGCGCGACTTGCGGCGGGTAATTGCGCACGGTCTGGTCGGAATCGATGTCGATGCGCAGCAGGGCACCGGGAATGTCGAAGCCGCCGGCGAAGGTCACGTCGTAGTCGGTTTCCGCCAGCTCGGTGCCGATCGCCAGCACCACGTCTGCCTCGGCCACCAGCGCGCGGGTGGCGACCAGGGTTTGGGTCGAGCCGATCAGCAGCGGGTGATTGGAGGCCAGCATGCCCTTGGCGTTGATGGTCAGCGCCACCGGCGCGCCGAGGGCTTCGGCCAGTTGCGTCAACTCGGGTGCTGCGTCGATGGCGCCACCACCGGCGAGAATCAGCGGGCGTTTTGCCGCCGCCAGCAACTGGCTCATCTGCTTGACCGCCGACGGCGCAGCGCCAGCGCGGGAAACGCTGACCGGTTCGCTGCCGAGCAACGCGTCGGCGTTTTCCACCAGCACGTCCAGCGGGATTTCGATGTGCACCGGGCGCGGTCGCCCGGCCTGGAACAGCGCAAATGCCCGGGCCAGTACACCGGGCAACTCGGCCGCCGACATCAAGGTATGGGAGAACGCCGCCACGCCCGCGATCATCGCGTTCTGGTTCGGCAGCTCGTGCAGCTTGCCGCGCCCGCCGCCCAGCTGGCTGCGGGACTGCACGCTGGAGATCACCAGCATCGGGATCGAGTCGGCGTAGGCCTGGCCCATGGCGGTGGTGATGTTGGTCATGCCGGGGCCGGTGATGATGAAGCACACGCCGGGCTTGCCGCGGGTGCGCGCATAGCCGTCGGCCATGAAGCCGGCGCCCTGTTCGTGGCGCGGGGTGACGTGGCGGATGCTCGAGCGCGCCAGGCCCCGGTAGAGTTCCACGGTGTGCACGCCGGGGATGCCAAACACCTGGTCCACGCCGTAGCCTTCCAGCAGATTGACCAATACTTCGCCGCAGGTCGCCATTGTCGTCGCTCTTATTGTTGATAAAGGCCCGTATTGGAACGGCTGGCCCGTAGCGGCAACAATCGATAAAAAGTCATACTAGCCATGTCCTCACGTCATGGCTGCGCCCTTATGAAACGTCTTCCGCCGCTGCCGGCCCTGCACACCTTTTGGGTCACGGCCCAGTGCTGCAACTTCACCCGAGCCGCCGAGCAATTGCACATCACCCAGGGCGCGGTGAGTCGGCAGATCGCCGGGCTGGAAAGTCATCTGGGCTATGCGCTGTTCCAGCGCCAGGCTCGTGGCTTGAGCCTCACCGAAGAGGGCCGCGAATGGTCACTGCGGGCGCAGCAGGTGTTCGGCCTGATCGGCGAGGCGGTTGAGCAGATCGGCACCCGCCGCGAGACCTTGCAGCTCAAGGCCTCCACCTGCGTGATGCGCTGGCTGTTGCCGCGCCTGATGCAGTGGCAGCAGGAACGCCCGGATGTGCCGGTGGAGTTGACCACCACCGTGGCCTACACCGTCGACTTTCGCCGCGAGCAGTTCGATGCCGCGGTGATCTACGCGCCGATTGCCGAGCAATCGGCCCAGGCCCGGCATCTGTTCGATGAGCGCCTGACACCGGTGTGTGCGCCGGCCTTGCTCGGTGGCTTGCACACGCCCGCCGATTTGCAGCAACAGGTGTTGTTGCACCCTACGCGGGATGAGCGCGATTGGGCGTTGTGGTTGAAAGCGGCGAATACACGCTTGAGCAATCTGGCCCAGGGGCATCATTTTGAAACCCTGGACCTGGCGATGACGGTGGCGTCCCAAGGCTCGGGCGTGGCAATTGGTGACAGTGCGCTGATTGGCGAGGACCTGAAGGCGGGGCGGTTGGCCACACCGTTTGAACTACGGGTGCCGACGGGGATGGGGTATTACCTGGTGTACCCGCCGGGCACTGAGCCCTCGGCGGGGTTGGAGCAGCTTATGGATTGGCTGGTGAGCCAGGCACAGTCGCCGTCACAATGAAGATCAAAATGTGGGAGCGGGCTTGCTCGCGAAGGCGCCGGGTCAGCCAATACATCTGTTGACTGACACACCGCATTCGCGAGCAAGCCCGCTCCCACATTTTTAGTGCGCGTCAGCCTTAGTAGCCGACGGTAAACCGCTGGCGTGAATGCTTCGGTGTTTCCACTTCATCAATCAGCGCAATCGCAAAGTCGGCAAAACTGATCCAGCTGCGGCCTTCACTGCTCACCAGCAATTCATCCTGGCCCAGGCGGAATGTGCCGGTGCGCGCGGTCTCGACGAACTCCGCCGAAGGCGACAGGAAGGTCCAGTCCAGGTCTTTTTCCTGGCGCAGGGTATCGAGGAAAACACTGCCGGCGCTGGCTTCGGCTTTGTATTCCTCGGGGAAGCCCGGGCTGTCGATCACTCGGCTGCCGCCCGGCAACAACAGCGAACCGGCACCGCCGACCACCAGCAGGCGCTTCACGCCGGCTTTTTTCACCGGGTTGATCACCGCTTCCGGCGGCAGGGTGGCGAAGTGCGCCGCACTGATCACCACGTCGTTGCCGCGGATGGCCTGTTCCAGCGCCTGGGCATCCAGCGCATCGACTTGCTTGGCGGTGACGCCAGGGCGCGCGCCGATCTTGTCGGTATTACGTGCGATGGCCGTGACGGTGTGCCCGCGACGCAGCGCTTCTTCCAGCAGTTGGCTACCGGCACGACCGGTGGCACCAATGATTGCGATCTTGCTCATGACGTTCTCCAGTACGGTTAAGGGTTGAATCAACTCACCACTGCATTTCGCCCTTGGCGACTTTGGCGCCCAGTTCCAGGGTGCTCTCGTCACCCAGGTTCGGGTAACGCTTTTGCATCGCCGCAATCAGGGCGGCGGAGTCCTTGGCCTTGGCGGTTTCTTCGTCAAAGGCCTTGATGTAGTCGGCGGTGAACGCCACGGATTTGAGCGACGGCGTGCCCAGGTAGTGACCCGGAATCACCGTGCGCGGTTTCAAGTCCTGGATACGTTGCAGGGTGGCCAGCCAATCGGTGTGGGACTTCGCGGTCTGCGTATCGGCCATCCACACATGAATGTTTTCCGCGACGACTACACCACCGACCACCGCCTTGATCGACGGGATCCACACAAATGTGCGGTCCGGTTGTGCGCCGTCGAGGCCGATCACCTCCAACTGCTTGCCTTCGAGGGTCAGGCTGTGGCCCTCAAGCACCTGGGGAATGACGGCTTTGCCAGGCTTGTCCGCGCCCAGTTTCGGGCCCCAGAACGCCAGTTTGTGTTCAACGGTGGCCTTGATATGGTCCACCACCGGCTGCGGTGCCAGGACTTTGGCCTGGGGGAAGGCGGCGGTCAGGGTATCGAGGCCGAAGTAGTAGTCCGGGTCGCCGTGGCTGATGTAGATGGTCGTCAGGCGCTTGCCGCTGGCGCGGATTTTTTGCACCAGTTGCTCGGCCTGGGTCTTGCCGAATTGGGCGTCCACCAGGATCGCATCTTTGTCGCCGCTGACCAGTACCGAGGTGACCGGCATCATCGCGGTTTCGCCCGGGTTGTAGGCGTCCAGAGTCAAGTCGGCCGCCATGGCGTGCGCGGCGAAGGCCAGGGAGGCGGCGGCCAGGGCCACGCGCTTGAGCGGGGAGAATCCAAACATGTGCAGCTCCAGTCATCGGTAAGGTGTGGACAGAGCTTAGTTGCACCAAACGCTACAAAAAATGCGATGCTTGGACATAGTTTGTTTCTAAAAGCGGGCAAATCATGGATCGTCTTCAAGCAATGCGGGTGTTTGTCGCGGTGGTGGACTTGGGCAGCCAGTCGGCGGCAGCCGACCATCTGGACCTGTCGCGCCCGGTGGTGTCGCGCTACCTGGCGGAGCTGGAAGACTGGGTCGGCGCGCGCCTGATGCACCGCACCACCCGCAAGCTCAGCCTGACCGCCGCCGGCAGCGAAACCTTGCCCCGTTGCCGACAGATGCTGGAGTTGTGCAGCGACATGCAGGCCGCCGTCAGCGAACCGGACGAAGCACCCCGTGGCCTGCTGCGCCTGAGTGTCAGCACCTCGTTCGGCCAGGCACAGCTGGCCGATGCCATGGCCGAATACGTCAAGCGCTACCCGCTGGTCAACATCGATATGCAGATGCTTGATCGCACGGTGAACCTGGTGGATGAGCGCATCGACCTGGCGATCCGCACCAGCTTCGAACTGGACCCCAACCTGATCGCCCGCCGACTCACGCTGTGCCGTTCGGTGATCTGCGCATCGCCCGCTTACCTGCTGGAGCATCCGCAACCGCGGCAGGTACAGGACCTGGCCCGGCACAATTGCCTGACCCACTCCTACTTCGGCAAAAGCCTGTGGCACTTCATGGAGAACGGCGAGCCGGTGTCGGTGCCGGTGCAGGGCAATATCAGCGCCAACGAGGCCAGTACCTTATTGCGGGTGACGCTGGCGGGGGCAGGGGTGTCGCGGCTGCCGAGTTATCAGGCGGGCGACTACATCCGCAGTGGCGAGTTGATCCGCTTGTTGCCCGAGGCCGAGCCGCAGCAGATGAACATCTACGCGGTGTACGCCTCGCGCAAGCATATGCCGGCGGCGCTGCGCAGCCTGCTGGATTTCCTGGTATTGAGGTTTCCGGAAGAGCCGGTGTGGGACGTCGGTCTTTAAGCCTGCATAAACAGGTTGAATGTCGCCCGATAATGGCGACTTGCCCCAGCTGACCTATGCTTATCAAAGCACCTTCTTGATCGGATCAGAGGTCAGCATCATGTCGATCAAAACAAGAAAGTACCTGATGATTTTCACCCTGTGCGCCGCCGCCACCGCGCTCTATGGCACTGCCGCCTACCGCGTCGAACAGACCCGCATGCAGCCGGGCTTCGCCTCCAGCTGCAATCATGGTCAATGCGTTGGCCACATGGCTGCCTTCAGTTCGCTACGCTAGCGTCCTGGTCGGCTTTCAACTGCTCCCGAAACGCCTTCGGGGAGAACCCGACGCGTCGGCGAAACAGCCGTGAGAAGTTGGTCGGGTCGGAAAAGCCCAAAACCTCCGACATTTCATTGATGGTCATGCTGGTGTAGGTCAGCAGGCGCTTGGCTTCCAGCAACTGGCGGTCGTGCATGATCTGCAACGCGGGCTGCCCGCCCAACTCCCGACACGTCCCGTTCAGGTGTGAGACCGAGATCCCGAGCTTGTGGGCCAGGTCTTCGATTTTCGGGTGCTCGCGATAATGTTGCTCTACCAGCTGGGTGAACCGGCGGAAGTATTCGCGGCCCCGCGGTGCCCGTGGATGCCGGCGCTGGATGGCCTGGCGGCTGATCCACACCAGCAGTACGCTGACCAGGGCGTGCATCATCATGTCCCGCGCCGGTTGGTCGCTGGCGTACTCCTCCTGCAGGCGCGCAAACAGGCTGTTGAGGTAGTCACTGTCGTTACCGGCAGGGTAGCTGCCCAAGGCGTTCAGACCATCCAGCGCAGCCCCCAGCTGCCCCTGCAAATGCGCCATCAGCGGCGCGGCCAGGGTGACCACAAACCCCTCGACGTCTTCGGAAAAGCGAAAGCCATGCACGCATAACGGCGGCAGCACCTGCAGCGTCGATTCATTCAGGGTGCTGCGCTGCCCCTCGATCTCCAGTTGTGCCTGGCCTTTGTGCACGTAAAGCAACTGGCACAGGTCCGCATGCCGGTGGGGCTGGATTTCCCACTGGTACTCACGGCTGCGCCGGGAGATGGTTTCACAGTGCAACAAATCCGGGGTCGGCCATTGCTGGCTCTCACCGTAGAGTTTGAACACTGGAATCGCGGCACTGGCAGTTTTGGTCATGGCTTCATCCGATACTTCGGGATAGTTGTGCGGTAATCGCCCCAATTGGCGAAAAGCGCAGCTTTGGGCTCAGTTTTCACCTTCTTACGCCGGGCACTCAAGTGAAAAATGCCAGCAACACCTTCAATGACAACTCTTTCACCGGATACGTTCGGATGAAGCTTGCGGGCCATAAAAATAATGAAAACGCTGAAAACCCAAGTCGCCATCATCGGCGCCGGTCCCTCGGGGCTGCTGCTCGGTCAACTGTTGCACAACGCCGGGATCGAAACCCTGATTCTTGAGCGCCAGACGCCGGATTACGTGCAAGGGCGCATCCGTGCCGGGGTGCTGGAACAAGGCATGGTCGACCTGCTGCGCCAGGCCGGCGTGAGTGCGCGGATGGATGCCGAAGGCCTGGTGCATGAGGGCTTTGAGCTGGCGCTGAATGGGCAACTGACCCATATCGACCTCAAGACGCTGACCGGCGGCAAGACGGTGATGATCTACGGGCAAACCGAAGTCACCCGCGACCTGATGGCCGCGCGCCAGGCCAGCGGCGCGACAACGTTGTATGAAGCCGGCAACGTGCAGCCCCATGATCTGAAGTGCCCGGAGCCGTGGCTGAGCTTCGAACAAAAAGGCGAGCATTACCGGCTGGACTGCGACTACATCGCTGGCTGCGATGGTTTTCACGGTGTGGCGCGTCAGTCAATTCCCACCGAGGCATTGAAAGTCTTTGAACGGGTCTATCCGTTTGGCTGGCTGGGCATCCTCGCCGACACCCCGCCGATCCACGATGAACTGGTGTACGCCAAACACGAACGTGGCTTTGCCCTGTGCAGCATGCGTTCACCGACCCGCAGCCGTTATTACCTGCAGGTGCCGGCCGATGAGTCGGTGGACGACTGGTCCGATGCACGCTTTTGGGATGAACTGAAAACCCGCTTGCCCAGCTCACTCACCGAGCAACTGGTGACCGGCCCGTCCATCGAAAAGAGCATCGCGCCACTGCGCAGTTTTGTGGTGGAGCCGATGCAGTACGGCCGCCTGTTCCTGCTGGGCGACGCCGCCCACATCGTGCCGCCCACCGGCGCCAAGGGTTTGAACCTGGCGGCCAGCGATGTCAGTACCTTGTTCAATATCCTGCTCAAGGTGTATCGCGAGGGCCGGGTAGAGTTGCTGGAAAAGTACTCACAGATTTGCCTGCGGCGGATCTGGAAGGCCGAACGGTTTTCCTGGTGGATGACCTCGATGTTGCACCAATTCCCTGAGGCGGACGGCTTCAGCCAGCGCATCGCCCAGAGCGAACTGGAATACTTCGTCGACTCCGAAGCCGGTCGTAAAACCATTGCAGAAAATTACGTCGGACTTCCTTACGAGGCTATCGAATAGTCAGCTATCTAGTACACTGACGAGCATTCCCGTGGGCCTCCTTTTCCCGCGGGCCCTTGCTCGCAGGTTCTGCCGTGACCAACCTCAATCAGCCCGCCACACCCGCCGTGCGCAGTGTCCTTGTCGCCTTGATGATGGCGATCTTTCTCGGGGCCCTGGACCAGACCATCGTCGCCGTCTCCATGCCGGCCATTTCCGCCCAGTTCCATGACGTCAACCTGCTGGCCTGGGTGATCTCCGGCTACATGGTGGCGATGACCGTGGCGGTGCCGATCTACGGCAAGCTCGGCGACTTGTACGGGCGCCGGCCAATGATGCTGATCGGCATGGGGCTGTTCACCCTCGCGTCACTGTTCTGCGGCATGGCCCAGAGCATGGAGCAACTGGTGCTGGCGCGGATCCTCCAGGGCATCGGTGCTGGCGGGATGATTTCGGTCAGCCAGGCGATTATCGGCGACATTATTCCGCCCCGTGAGCGCGGGCGCTACCAGGGTTACTTCAGCAGCATGTACGCGGTGGCGAGCGTGGCCGGCCCGGTGTTGGGCGGCTACATGACCGAGTACCTGTCGTGGCGCTGGGTGTTCCTGATCAACCTGCCGCTGGGCGCGGGCGCCTGGTGGGTGGCCCATCGCACGCTGGTGGGGCTGCCGGTGCCGCAACGCAAGCCGGTGATCGACTACCTCGGCACTGTGCTGATGATCGTCGGTTTGACGGCGCTGTTACTGGGTATCACCGAAATCGGCCAGGGCCATCATTGGCGCGACGATGAAGTGCTGGGGCTGTTGGTCTGTGCCGTGGTGGCGTTGACGGTGTTTGTGTGGCACGAGCGTCGGGCGCGGGAGCCCTTGTTGCCGATGCACCTGTTTGCCAACCGCAGCGCGGTGTTGTGCTGGTGCACGATTTTCTTTACCAGTTTCCAGGCGATTTCCCTGACAGTGCTGATGCCGCTGCGCTACCAGACCGTCACCGGTTCCGGTGCCGACAGTGCCGCCTTGCATTTGCTGCCGCTGGCGATGGGCTTGCCGATGGGCGCGTATTTTGCCGGGCGCATGACCTCGGTGACCGGGCGTTATAAACCGATGATCCTGATTGGCGCCTTCCTGAGCCCGATCGCGATTTTCGGCATGGCGTTGAGTGCGCCTCAGGCGGTGGCGGTCACCAGTCTGTTTATGTTGTTGTGCGGGATTGCCGCCGGGATGCAGTTTCCGACTTCCCTGGTGGGTACGCAGAACTCGGTGGAGCAGCGGGATATCGGGGTGGCGACCAGCACCACCAACCTGTTCCGTTCCCTGGGCGGTGCGGTTGGGGTGGCATGCATGTCGGCGCTGTTGCTGGCGTTGTTGCAGGACTCCAGTTTTGCGCACCTGGCCAGTGGGGCGCTGGTCGCGGAAGGGAGTTCGGGGAATGTGCTGCTGGATGGCTTGAATGCGGCGCCTGGGCCGGCGCAGGATGCCTTGCGGGGGGAGTTGTTGATTACCTTCAGGCATTTGCTGATGGTCAGTGCCGGGGTGTCGTTGTTGGGGTTGGCGGCGGCGATTGCCATGCCTAATCGCGTGTTGCGGGGGCGGGAAGACAAGGCCAAATAGTTGGAACAATGAAGATTAAATGTGGGAGCGGGCTTGCTCGCGAATGCGGTCTGTCAGTTGATAAATAGGTTGGCTGATACACCGCATTCGCGAGCAAGCCCGCTCCCACATTCGATTGCGTTCCAGCATTTAAATAGGTGACCTTCACGGGCTGTAATACCCCACAGCCACCATGAAATGTCCGGTTTTGCGCAAATACGCATGCTTGTTCTCAACCTTTCCGGTCACCGGGTTTTTCCAGCGGTACTTGTATTCCCCCTGATCCTGCTCGGCCATGACCGCCAGGATCGGCTCACCCACCGGCTTCCCGTCGGGATCCTTGATCTTGCTGAAATCCGTATTCACCAACCGCGGAGTCGTGCCATGGGCCACGTAGCGCTGGGTGCCGAGGTCAACCACAAACACATACAAATCGTCCTGTAGAAAACCACCCTGCATGGCGTTGATCGCCTTGAGCGTCCCAATCGGGTCTTTCTCCAGCGCCTTGACGGCTTTGTTTCGCAGCGCTCTGGCATGTTCCGGCGTCGCCCGCGGCAGGTAGTAGCCAACGGCCAAAATCCGCTGCCCGACGCGCTGGTAATACACATGCTTGCGTTCCACCTTGCCGTCATTCCAGTTCTGCCACCGGTAATCGGCCTGCTGGATGCCACTGCCTTCCGGCACCGCCAACGCCTCCTTGAACGATTTGTTCAGATCCGGCCCCAGTACCTCGGAAACATTGCGCCCGATCAACGCAGAAGAGGGCCCGCCACTCGCCAGCAGCACGCCCTTGGTGTTGACCACGAACACGTAACGGTCCTGGTCGACGAATTCACCCTGGCGGCTGAACGCCGCAAAAGCCTTGTCACCGTTCGTCTGGTAATACGCCAAGGCCTTTTCCAGCAAGGCCTTGGCGGCTTGGGCATCCGCCTCCTCAGCGGTGGCGGCGTGCACCTGGCCAACACATAACAGCAGCAGCCAGGTGGCTCGGAGCATTGCCTTCATTACCCGTCCCTCGATCTTGTTGGTGTGCCAAGAGCGTAGACGGTTTGCCGGCAAATCAGAACGGTTTGGTCGGCAGGTATTTGCCATCCAGGGTGATCACCGCGCGGGAGCCGCCGTCCGGGTCTTCGACCTTCTTGATGTCCAGCTTGAAGTTGATCGCGCTGATGATGCCGTCGCCAAATTGTTCGTGCACCAGGGCCTTGAGGGTCGAACCGTAGACCTGCAGCATTTCATAGAAACGGTACATGGTCGGGTCCGTCGGCACGCCGCCCGGGAAGCTGCCGCGCAGGGGCACGGTTTGCAGCAGGCGGCTGGCGTCCTGGTCGAGGCCAAGCTTGTCGCAGACCACATCGGCAGCGTCCTTGGGCAGCGGATGCTGGCCGAGCAGGGCGGCGGTGACGAACGCCAGGCTCAGGCCGGTGCCGTCGGTGAGGTCCTGCCATGACAGGTTCTTGCGCGCCTTGATGTCGATGACGGTGTCGGCCAGGGCCAGGCGTGGGGATTGGGCGAATTGGGATTGCAACATGGTGATGTCCTCTTGGGTTTGGATAAGGTTCAGGCGGCGTGGGCACGGGTGGCCGGGTGGTCGAGCAGCGACATGAAGCGCCCGTTGCGGCCATCCAGGGCGTCGATGGCGCCGCTTTCGATGTCGTAGACCCAGCCGTGCAGGCTCAGCCGGCCTTGTTCCAGGGCCAGGGCCACGGAAGGGTGGGTCTTGAGGTTGGCCAGTTGGGCGACCACGTTTTCCCGTACCAGCGAGTTCAGCCGGTCGGCATCCGATGCGTGAGTGCGGGCGGCATTGATCACCTTGGCCGACTCGGCGTGGCGCAGCCAGTTGGCCACGGCGGGCAAGTGGTCGAGGCATTTGCAGGTGGAGATCGCGGTCATGGCACCGCAGTCGGAGTGGCCGCAGATCACGATGTCGCTGACGCCGAGAACGGCCACTGCGTATTCGACGGTGGCCGACACGCCGCCAGGCTCCGGCCCGTAGGACGGGACGATGTTGCCGGCGTTACGGATCACAAACAGGTCACCGGGTTCCTGCTGGGTCAGCAGTTCCGGGACTACGCGGCTGTCGGAACAAGACACGAACAACGTGCCGGGGTTTTGCGTGGTAGCCAGGTGTTTGAACAGGTCGCTGCGTTGGGTGAAGGCTTCACCCTGGAACTTGCGAAAGCCGTCGATGAGATCTTGCATGGTGGTTCTCCTTGCGTCGCTGATGGGGCAAGGATGGAAGTTTTCAGTTATAGCGTCCAAGACCGGATTATTATGGTTTCTATAAGTCATGCCTATAGTTGGAGCGCCTTCCATGTTGCTGCGTCATATCCGCTACCTGCTGGCCGTTGCCGAGCACCGTAATTTCACCCGGGCGGCGGAGGCGCTGCATGTGTCGCAGCCGACCTTGTCGCAGCAGATCCGGCAACTGGAAGACACTCTCGGTGCGCCACTGCTGGACCGTTCCGGCAGAAGCGTCAGCCTGACCGATGCAGGCGAGGCCTATGTGCGGTTTGCGCGCCTGGCCTTGCAGGATCTGCAGGCCGGCACCCGCGCCATGCATGACGTGCAGGACCTGAGCCGTGGCAGCTTGCGCCTGGCGATGACGCCGACATTTACCGCCTACCTGATCGGGCCGCTGCTGGCGCGATTTAACGGGCTGTATCCGGGGATTACAGTGAGTGTCGAGGAGCTGACCCAGGACCGCATGGAGGCGGCACTGACGGAGGATTTGCTGGATATCGGCATCGGTTTTACCGGCGAGCATTTGCCGGATATCGAGTGTGAAGGGGTGTTTGTCGAGGCGTTGAGCGTAGTGGTGAGCGCCGGTCATCCCGGCATTGATCGACAGTCGTGGCTCCAGCAGCCGTTGGTGCTGCTGAATGCCGGCTTCGCCACGCGTCGCTATATCGATGAGTATTTTCGCAGCCAGGCGGTGAAACCGCTGATTACCATGGAGGCCAATTCCATCAGCGCGATTATCGAAATCGTACGAAATACGCAGTTGGGGACCATCCTGCCCAGCGCGATTGCCCAGGTGCAGCCGGGGTTGCAGGCGGTGCCGCTGAGCCCGCCGTTGCCGCAACGCACGGCGGCGTTGCTCAGCCGCAAGGGAGGCTATCGCAGTGCGGCGTGCAGGGCGTTTGTCGAGCTGGTCAGGGCGCAGCCAGCCACTGATTGATGATGCCGTCGTACACGCCGGTCACCGTGCTCAAGTGCAGCCACTGGTCCACGTAACTCTTCCATGCGACATCATCGCGGGGCAGCAGGAACGCTTTTTCGCTGTACTGCATGTACCGCTCGGGATTCACCGCGCACAGTCCCGGCTTGAGCTTCTGCTGATACCGCGCCTCGCTGGCGTCGGTGATCATCACGTCCGCCTTGTTCGCCAGCAGTTCCTCGAAAATCGTCACGTTATCCGGGAACAGCGTCAGTTGTGCCTTGCCCAAATGCGCCCGCGCAAATACTTCATTGGTGCCGCCCGCAGGCTCGATCACGCGTACCTGCGGCTGGTTGATCTGCTCCACCGTCTGATAGCGCTGCACATCGGCGCAACGCACCAGCGGGATCTTGCCGTCGACGCCCAATGGTTGGCTGAAAAACGCCTTTTTCTGCCGCTCCAGGGACACTGAAATACCACCCACCGCAATATCACAGCGCTGGGCCAGGAAGTCCGACATCAGGGTTTTCCAGGTGGTCGGCACCCACTTCACCTGCACCCCAAGGCTCTTGGCCAGGGACTGGGCCATCGAAATGTCGATGCCTTCGTAGCTGCCGTCCGGGCGTAAATAACTGTAGGGCTTGTAGTCGCCGGTGGTACAGACGCTCATTTCGCCGCGCTGGAGCACTTCATCCAGGCGCGACGCAGGGCTGTCGGCCAGGGCCTGGGCAGACAGGCCGGCCAGCAGGGAAAGGGTCAGCAATGCTTTCATGCGGTCGGGTCCTTGGGCATGGGCGGGGCCGCCATTATTTGCAAATGTTTAGCCACGGCACAACCAAACTCCATCAAGACTGGATTTAACGGCTTAACCTCGCGTGTGAGGCTGCCCGGCATCTCTTTACTGTGAATCCCGCATGGACGGTTCCCCCGACACACACCCTGAGACATCGCCAGGCGCCACCGCGTCCAGCCGTCCGGATCGTCGTCGAGTCACCGCTGATGCCCTCCCTTCCGAACTCGCCTTCTGGGCGCTCTGGCACTGCCGCCACGCGCGCCCACCGGACACCTTTCTCCTACGTTGATTTGCCCGAATGGATGCCCCGCGCATCTGCCCGGCAGCGCCCGCGCGCCTGCCTGACGCGAACGTATGAGAATGCCCATGAGCACGCCCTTTGCCACCCTGCACGAAGCCCAGTCCTTTCTTGAGCAGAACCCGGATATCGAGATGTTCGAGCTGTTCATCCTCGACAACAACGGTGTGCCTCGCGGCAAACTGCTGCACCGCGATGAACTGCTGGCGGTCTATGAAAGTGGCCGGCCGCTGCCGAGTACCATCCTTGGCCTGACCATCAATGGCGACGACGTGGAGAACTCCGGGCTGGTCTGGGAAGTCGGTGATATCGACTGCCGCGCTTACCCGGTCAGCGGCAGTTTGCAGCGCATGCCGTGGCGCCTGATCCCGACGGCAGCAGTGCAAGTCAGCATGCACCCCACCGAAGGCATGCCCGCTACCGTGGCCGATCCCCGGCACCTGCTGGCCAGGGTGATTGACGACCTCAAGGCCGACGGCTATTACCCGGTGATGGCGGCGGAGCTGGAGTTCTATTTGCTCGACCAGAAACCCGACAGCAACGGCTGCCCGCAACCGGCGCGGGATGTCGACGGCGGGCGCCCGCGCTCGACCCAGGTCTACGGCCTGCGGGAGCTGGAGCAGATCGAACCGTTCCTCGCCGACCTCTACAGCGCCTGCAAACTCCAGGGCATCCCGGCGCGCACGGCGATTTCCGAATACGCCCCGGGCCAGGTGGAAATCACCCTGGAACATCGCAGCGATGCCCTGCAAGCCATGGACGAGGCGGTGCGTTACAAGCGCCTGGTCAAGGGCGTAGCCCACAAGCACGGGATGACCGCGTGTTTCATGGCCAAGCCGTTTGACGATCTGGCCGGCACCGGCATGCACATGCACGTCAGCCTGGCCGACCGCGACGGCAATAACCTGTTTGCCAGCGAAGCGCCCGACGGCACGCCGCTGTTGCGCCACGCGGTGGGCGGCATGCTCAGCACCTTGCTCGACTCGTTGCTGATGTTCTGCCCCAACGCCAACTCCTATCGACGCTTCCAGACCAACAGCTACGCGCCGCTGGCCGCGACCTGGGGCGTGGACAACCGCACCGTCACGCTGCGGGTGCCCGGCGGGCCGGCGTTTTCCCGGCATATCGAACACCGTATCTGCGGCGCCGACGCCAACCCGTACCTCGCGGCGGCCGCGATTCTGGCCGGTATCCACCGGGGCATCCGCGAACAGCGCGACCCCGGCGCGCCGGTGGAAGGCAACGGTTATGCCCAGGCCAAGGAGTTGCTGCCCACCGATTGGCTGACCACCTTGCGTGCGCTTGAAGGCTCGGTTTGGGCGCGGGAGGCGTTCGGCGGCGAATTCCTCGGCGTATACCTGGCGGTCAAGCGGGCCGAATACCGTCAGTTCATGGGCGAGGTGGGCGAGCAGGATTGGCGCTGGTATCTGCACCAGGCCTGAAGATGAAGGCGCTGATCACAGACAGTTAACAGACAGGCAGCGGGCTGGATACTGGTTCTGCATTAACGGCGAACAATCCTTCGACCTTTTTTTCACGAGACGGTGGTTAAGCTGCGAATGTCTGATCCATTAACAGAGTCGTGTGATGCCGTCGCAACCGCCGTCTTCCATCGAGATTGAATTTGCCGAACGCGCTGGCCAGCAGCATGCCCTGGTCTGCGCCGACACGCGTCCGCCGGGGCTGTTGCGGCGCCTGGGGTTGTGGCGCGATGAGCAATTGGTGCGCCGTGCACTGAAGATCGCCGGCGAGCCAGGGCTGATTCTCGACCTGGCGTGCGGCTCCGGGCGCTTTTGGCCGGTGCTGGCCGAGCACAGCAACCGGGTGATCCTGGCGTCGGACAATTCCCAGGACATGCTCGACCACGCCCGTACCCACCACGCGCCGGGCTTGCTCAAGCGGATCAAGACCTTCCAGGGCTCGGCATTTTCCATCGGCCTTTCGGCCAACGCGGTGGACTGCATTTTTTGCCTGGAGTTGTTTCGCCATGTGCCAACGGCAGAAGGGCGCCTGGCCCTGCTCGGTGAGTTTCATCGGGTAAGCCGCGACACGGTAATTGTTTCGGTCAACAGCGACAGCGGCTACCGGGCGTTGCAGCCTGGCCCGGCGGCAGTTGCCAGCCACCGGGCGCAAGTGGAGGCGGAGTTTCGCCTGGCGGGTTTCAAGGTCCTCGGTCAACAGGAGTTCATGCCCGGCTCAGCCATGTGGCGGGTGTATGTCCTGCGTAAGAGAGGATAAGTACCGACTGTCGGACTATTCTTCAGCTCCTATAAGAGTTTTCATGGCGGATGCTGTACTGCGAATGCTCGCAACTCCCTTTCGCGATATATACTGCGCGCCATTCTTCAAGGGAGAGCCGTGTGGCCATCGATATTCACTGGATCTGCGACAACGATAGCCTCGGCCAGCACTGCGCCGAATGGCAGCAGTTGCCATTCGTCGCCCTCGACACCGAATTCATGCGGGTCGACACCTTTTATCCCATTGCCGGGCTGATCCAGATCGGTGATGGCGTGCGCGCTTACCTGATCGACCCCCTGACCATCGACAACTGGCAACCCCTGGCCGCCCTGCTGGAGAACCCGGCGGTGATCAAGGTGGTACACGCTTGCAGCGAAGACCTGGAAGTGTTGCTGCGCCTGACCGGCAGCCTGCCGGTGCCGTTGTTCGACACGCAACTGGCGGCGGCCTACCTGAACCTCGGTTTCTCCATGGGCTATTCGCGGTTGGTGCAAGCCGTCCTCGATATCGAGTTGCCCAAGGGCGAGACCCGCTCCGACTGGTTGCAGCGGCCATTGTCCGAGACGCAAATCAGCTACGCCGCCGAAGACGCGGTGCACCTGGCAGAAGTCTACACACGCCTGCGCCCGAAGCTTTCCGACGACAAATACGCCTGGGTCCTGGAAGACGGTGCCGAACTGGTGGCCAACCTGCGCCGCGAAGTCGACCCGTACGAGGTTTACCGCGACGCCAAGCTCGCCTGGAAACTCTCCCGTGCCCAGCTCGCCGTATTGCGCGAACTGTGCGCCTGGCGCGAACAGCAAGCCCGTGCCCGTGACCTGCCGCGCAACCGGATCATCCGTGAGCACTCGTTATGGCCCCTGGCCAAATCCCAGCCGGATAACCTCGCCGCGCTGGGCAAGATCGAAGACATGCACCCGCGCACCGTGCGCCAGGACGGCGAGTTCCTGCTGGGCCTGATCAAGCGCGCCGGCAGCGTGCCCATGGACCAGTGGCCACCGGCGGTTGCCGAGCCATTGCCGGTGGACGCCGCCACGCTGATCAAGCAACTGCGCGCCCTGGGCCAGGCCGAGGCCGAACGCCTGGACATGGCGCCGGAACTGATGCTGCGCAAGAAAACCCTTGAAGCCCTGGTCAAGAGCGGCTACCCCGAGGGGCCTTACCAATTGCCAGATTCGCTGCGTGGCTGGCGCCGCGAACTGATGGGCCAGGCGCTGCTGGACAGCCTGGCCACTGCCGGAGAACAGCCTTGAAACGTATCTGCTCCATCTATCGCAGCCTCAAACGAAACGAGATGTACCTCTACGTGCTGAAAAGCGATGCACTGGAGCGCGTGCCGGAAAGTCTGCTGGCCGCCTTCGGCAAGCCGCACCACGCCTTCGACCTGGTGCTGAGCCCGGAGCGCAAGCTGTCCCGCGAGGACATCACCGTGGTTCTGGAGAACCTCGAAAAGCAGGGTTACCACCTGCAAATGCCGCCGGCCGAGGACGAGTACATCGAACACTTGCCCGAAGAGCTGCTGCGACGCAATGACCCGATGTGATCGGTCAGTGCCCCGTCCGGGGCACATCATCTATGGAATTCAATTTTTGGCGGCGGCCGCACGGTACAGTGAACTGGACCGGCGGCCGCCTGCAGTGTTTTTGAAAGGTTTGAACCATGCGCGTTCTGATTGCTGAACACGATCACCCGCTGTACGCCCGGCTGCTGCGCGAAGCGGCGCCGGACCTTGAGGTCATGACCAGCGGCGACTCCGCCGAATTGTCGCGCCTGGCGGCCGATTGCCCGGTGTGGCTGGGCCAGCCGGATCTTCTGGCCACCTTGCTGCGCCAGGGGCACCAGCCACAATGGCTGCAATCCACCTGGGCCGGCATCACGCCGCTGCTGGCCGACGGCCTGCCGCGGGATTACCGCCTGACCCGCGCCGTGGGCATTTTTGGCCAGGTGATGGCCGAATACGTGCTGACTTACATGCTTGGCCATGAGCGTGAAGTGCTGGCGCGGCTGGTCAGCCAGGTCGAGCGCAAGTGGGATAACCGCATGGGCCAGAGCCTGGCGGGGCGCAAAGTGCTGATCGTCGGTACCGGTGATATCGGCCGCAGCGTTGCGCAATTCCTGCAGCCGTTTGGCGTTGAGCTGTACGGCATTGCCAGTGAGGCCCGTGAGCAGGCGCCATTTGTCGAAGTTGCCGGGCTCGACGCGTTGCCGCGCCTGGTGGGTGAGGTGGACTACGTGGTCAACCTGCTGCCCAACACGCCGAACACCCACGATTTGTACAATGCGGCGCTGTTCAAGCAGTTCAAGCCGACCGGGTTGTTCATCAACGTCGGGCGCGGTGTGGCGGTGGTCGATGCGGACCTGGTGGAAGCGTTGAAGGAAGGCCATCTGGCCGGCGCGGTGATTGACGTTTGCCGTCAGGAACCATTGCCCCAGCGCCATCCGTTCTGGACCGCCTGGGGCTTGCTGTTGACCGGCCACAGCTCGGCGCCGACTTCGCCGGGGATGATGGTGCAATTATTTGTCGAGAATTTGCGCGCGTACCAGGCGCAGGAAACGTTGCGCGGCGAAGTGAGTTTCGAGCGCGGTTACTGACAGCGCGAAGGCTCGGCAACGCGTGTTGCCGGGCGCTTACAAATTTCTGCAAACACTAATCAGATGTTCGTTTCGCAGGCCGTATGTGAGGCTCGTACCCCTCTCCAGATGGGTACATTCTCATGTTGAATGCTGGCACTGTGTCTCTCCCTCCACGGGTAACTCCGCAACTTTCCCTGCTTTCTACCGAGCCGGCGGCGCTCCCTCTATTGCCCTCTGCTCTGGGTGCTACGGCCGATCGCGATACGCTGGCCCTCGCCCCAGTCCCCCGGCAATCCGGTCTCACCGCGGCGTTGGGCGACCGCGAGAATCTGCGGACACTGGGCCAGAAGCTCAACGAAATCGCCAGCCGTCTTGGCGTGAATGCCAGTCCTCAAGCGGTGCTGGCCGCGCTGCAAACGACACCGATGCAAATACACCCCGACTCGTCCTACCCGACCCAGGCGGGTAAAGCGGCGACGGTAGAGACCTTTCTCGGAAGTATCGGCTTGGGGTTGCCCACCAATCATTTTCAGCTGACCGGTCATGCCCATGCGGTGAGTGACAGGGCACTGGAGCATCCGCTCGGCAATTTTGGCGGCGGGTTGTCCTGGCCTGTTCCCATGAGCGCCGCTGAACAACGCAGGGTACTGGCGGCGGCTACCGACCATGGCAGCCAGAACCCCAATGCACCGCACATCGGCGCAAGCGTGGGTGTACTGGAATATCTGAACGCGAACCAGCCGTTGTCGGGCGAGGCATTGGCTGATCCTGCCAAGGCACTCGAAACCCTCGTCAGCTCCACCCGCGGGCAGGCACTGGGGCAAGCCATACAGGACCAGCTTGGGGGCGCCGCCTCCGAGACCAGCGTGAACGAATACGCACTGAGCGCAATCCACCTGCTGCTGGATCCCGAGTCCATTACGGCGCCGCACCGAAACCGTGTGGCAGGTTTCGACCTCGCGCAACAGGCCCATTGGGGCAAGCCGGCTTCGACAGTACTCGAGCGCCTGAGCACTTACCTGCACGAAAATCACAAGACCAGTCCCGAGATGGCCAAGGCCGGCGCCTATTTGTTACTGGCACGAAAGGCGCCCGAGTTTTTGATCAAGGACATCCCCGACCGCGTGACCTACGGCAGCCCTGCCTGGGTAAGCCTCGCGGTCGCAGCGGCGGCCATAGAGGCGCAGTTCCCCGGAAAGGTGGCGCACATGACCTTTGCCCAAGTCATGTCCAGCGCGGAAAACGCGATCCTGACGAATCGAGCCGCCGCCGAACATGCACAAAAGGCGGCATTGGTGGACTGGGCCGTGGTCAACGGGATCGTCACATGCCAGCCAGGTGATCATTACAGCGACGATGAGATAGACCGTGCAAGGACGGCATTCAACGCACAACTGAAGTCGACGCTTGCGGCTACCGGTTTGTTGGAAGCCGAGATTCCAAGCCGTAAAGACATTGCGTTGGCTCATTTGAAGGAGCGGTTTGGCGAACACGTACCTTTTGAAGAGAAACGACTGAAGGTCGTTGACTCGAAACAACCGTCAGCCCAACCACTTTATGATCCGAACCGGGCGCCCGGCGGGCTTTTCTCGTTGTTGGACATCGCCATGAGCGGACTTGGCCAATACCCATGGGAAACCAGGGACCCGAGCATTGCCGAGGCAATCAAAGGCAAGAGCCTGGATTTCAGCGTGAACAAAATCTTCAACGAAGAATTTGAACAAGCAATCACTTCTCGCCAGCAAGGGGTTCGCAGCGTCATCAAGCACCTTGTCGCAACACTGCCCTTGGTTGACCGGGAAAACCTGGAGTTTGCAAAGCTCGAGTTTTTTCAGAAAAACACTTATGAACTGGGCCTCGACTTCATCTCTAAAAAACGGCAGGGCGCGGAAAACAAACTGTGGGTCAAGGCCACCGGAAGGAATGGCAACACCGTTTATGAAATTGATTTGAACGCAGGTGCAATCAAGTCGGTGCCGACCTCGGAGTTAACAACAAAACGCGAGCGGCAGGCCAACAAGGAGTTCAAGACGGAGCCCTTCAAGCCCAAGACCGTGAGCGAGGCTGCCCTTGGCCAAAAGAGCCAGGACGGCTTGTCAACGCCGCCCCCCAGTTTTTCCAGTGCGCGAACCCAGCACATTGCCGATGCCTTTGTTGAACATCTTGATCTCGACAGTGATGACATAAAAACCTATGCCCGGGGTGTCACCTCATTCGATAAACAAATGGCAACCGAGTGGAACGTCACCCACTTTTTTCTTGACCTGATTCCGCTCAGGTCCGCCATCGTGAATTTTTCCAGGGGTAACCACCTGGAAGGGGCCAGTGACCTGGCGCTGGATGTCTTTGGTTTTGTCACGGCGGGCGCGGGTGTGGCGGCGAAAGTCACGAAGGCGGGGGCCAAGGTCGCGAGCGCCGCCGCCAAGGCCATTCAAGTGGCAAAAGTCATCGGTGTGGCTGCCATTCAAGCATTCAACCCATTGGATGGCTTCAGCGAACTGGTCGCGGGCGGTGCCCGGTTGCTGGGCAAAGGCGCCAACTTTGTACGCGCCACGGGTGCAGAGGTGGTCAACAAGCTCAGGGGCGCGAGCGGCAGCTATGACCTGTTGAAGGCTGCCAGTAAACACTATGACGCAGCAGCGACGGGTACCTTCAAGGTCGCCGGGCAAAGCGTTGATGGAGGCGCGGTACTCCAGAACGGTCGATGGTATGCGTTTGATGTGGACAGGATGCGGCCTTACGGCAGCCCTCTTGAAGGCTTCACCGCAAAAACGAGTGCGATGGATGGGGCGATCATCACCACGCCTGCCGAGCCGGGCAGCGCCCTGAACAACCGGTTGCTTGGCGACTACAGCGTGGCCGAATCGAAAATAGCCGGGCTTGCGCGCAACAGTCAGGGGATCTATGTGGCGGCGGACGGTCACTTGTCCCACATCCGCCATACCGATACTGCCGGCAACACTGCGGTCTACGAAGTGCGGCAAGTGACTCGCACCGCCGACGGTGCCGTACAGGCGCAGATTTATCACAACAACCGGCAAACGCCGCTGCTGGTGCAGCACCTGCAGGGGGACCAATGGCAGCGCCTGGGGGCACGCGGCGGTAACCCGCCTTCTGTGGCATCAGACCTGGGGCCGGAAATTGGCGGGGGCGGTGAGGGGACGATCTACGACAGTCTCGACGGGAAAAGTGTCTATAAGGACTATGGCCCTTCATCCATGACTTCTGCCGACGACTTTGTCGATAACGAGACCCTGTGCCTGAACAGCTATTACGGTGACGGCTTTGCAACCACGATATTTGAAAATGGTCGCCGTTATTTGAAAATGGGCAAGCTGGACGGGGTGGATGTAAATACCCTGGCAAGGGGAAGTTTGCCCCCAGAGGCCAGGCTTTTACTGGATGACGCATTTCGGCGCATGGAACAGAAAAATCTTTACCACAACGATCTGCAGTTAAGTAATTTCCTGTATTCAGCGAGGGATAATAAAATCTATCCAGTGGACTTGAACGCAAACGGTCTTGAAGACATGACACCGTTTCTCGCCAGTATGTACAAGCGTGATCGAGACGAGCTGCGCAGGGCCTATTACGCGCTGATCGCCAAGGCGTAGCTGCACTTGTGGCGGGTGTACCCTGCTGTGATCGCAGCAGCAGGGTTTTGACGTGACCGTCAACGACTGCCAGAGCGTGTTCAGTCCTGGTGGTTGAAGTCGCCTTCGGACACCAGCTCGTTCAATGGACGACGCGGGCTCGGGGTTTCCCGGGCTTGCAGGTAGTCGGCCAGGGTCGATTTGTCGCCGAGCTTGCCAATCGCCACGGCAGCGTGCAGGGCGTAACCTTCAGGAATCTTCAGTTCCTTGCGGGTCAGTTCCTGGTCGAAACCGGCCATGCCGTGGGTGTGCCAGCCGCTGAGGCTGGCTTGCAGCGCCAGGTGGCCCCAGGCCGAGCCGGTGTCAAAGGTGTGCCACAGGGCCGGGGTTTCTTCGGCGGCACCAGGCACGGCAAAGGTCGTCTTCGACGCGACGATCACCAGGGCCGAGGCATGCTGCGCCCAGCCACGGTTGAATTCGTTCAGCAGGCCCAGGAAACGTTCCCAGTTCGGCGTGTCGCGGCGCGCATAGAGAAAACGCCATGGCTGCGAGTTGTAGGCCGAAGGTGACCAGCGCGCGGCTTCGAAGAAGCTCAACAGGGTGTCCACCGGGATGCTTTCGCCGGTGAAGGCGCGCGGCGACCAGCGGTCGGTGAATTGTGGGTGGATCGGATAGTCGGCGACGCGTGGGTTGCTGCTCATTGGGCTGATCCTGATGAAAAACCGGGGTTCAAAACTACTTCGCCGCCGGGTGGCTGACAAGTCTTGTTCTACCGACAGTCGTAAGCGCTTGGCCCCGGGGGCCATGGGCACTAGACTGGCGGCCTTTTAACATACCGATATTGATGTAGAGCCATGGCCGCCAAAGTCGAACCTTTCTGGATCCGCAAAACCCTCGAACAACTCGACCAGGATGAGTGGGAGTCGTTGTGCGACGGCTGCGGCCTGTGCTGCCTGCAAAAGCTCGAGGATGAAGACGACAACAGCGTCTACTACACGCGCATCGCCTGCAAACTGCTGGACCTGAAAACCTGCCAGTGCACCGATTACCCCAACCGTCGCGCCTCGGTGCCCGATTGCATCCAGCTCACTCCGGGCCAGGCCGACCAGTTCAAATGGCTGCCGCCCACCTGCGGTTACCGGCTGGTCAGCGAGCGCAAGGACTTGCCGCTGTGGCACCACCTGGTCTGCGGCGATCGCGACGCTGTGCACCAGGAACGCATTTCCCAGTCCGGGCGCATGCTCAGCGAAGGCAGCGTGCCCGAGGATGACTGGGAGGATTACCTGATTTTTCGAGCAGGCTGAGAAGGAGTGTGTATGACGGTTGGAGCCAGGCTGGCGGCGAGCCTGCTGTTGTTGGTATTGAGTGCGCCGGCGTGGGCGGCGAAGAAAGTTGACCTGGACTATCACGTCAAGCTGTTGCCCCAAAGTGATCAGGCAGAAGTGCGCCTGAGCCTGTCCCAGGGCTCGGCGGTGCGCAGCCTCAACTTCGACCTGGGCCGCGACGGCGACTACAGCGACTTCAAGGCCGATGGCCAGTGGCAAGTGTTGCCGGGCAATACCCCGGGTGACAGCCGCGGCCTGTGGCAACCGAGTGCCGACAAGGCCAGCCTGACCTACCGTGTACGCCTCACCCACGCGCGCAAGAAAGGCGTCTATGAAGCGCGGATGACCCCGAGTTGGGCGCTGTTTCGCGGCGAAGACCTGGTGCCCACTGCACGTCTGGATCAACAGGACGGCATTGAACTGGTGTCGCGCCTGGTGTTTGAACTGCCTGCCGGCTGGAAAAGCGTCGAGACGTCCTGGCCGCGCATCGGCAAGAACAAATTCCGCATCGATAACGTTTCC
The DNA here is from genome assembly GCF_013385765.1 of Pseudomonas sp. C8002. Taxonomy (NCBI): domain Bacteria; kingdom Pseudomonadati; phylum Pseudomonadota; class Gammaproteobacteria; order Pseudomonadales; family Pseudomonadaceae; genus Pseudomonas; species Pseudomonas sp. C8002. The sequence goes on along the minus strand of NZ_JACAPJ010000010.1, from coordinate 86,291 downwards.
CGCCTGTTTGACCGGCCCACCGGCTGGATGCTCGCGGGTACGCTGGGCAGTCGCAGGATGCGCCTGGGGGAAACCGAAATCACCGTGGCGTCGCCCAAAGGGCAAGGCATGCATCGCATGGATGTGCTGACCTTGCTGACGTTTGTCTGGCCGCAAGTGCAAGCGGCATTCCCACGGCACCCGGCGAAATTGCTGGTGGTGGGCGCCAGTGACCCGATGCGCCGCGGTGCGTATTCGGCGCGGGACTCGATCTACCTCAACAGCCGTACGCCGTTGGTCAGCGAGAACGGCAGCAGCCCGTTGATCCGTGAAGTGGTGCAGGCTATCGGCCGCTTCAACGACCATCAGGGCAGCGATTGGATCAGCGAGGGCTTGGCGCAGTACTACGCCATTGAGCTGATGCGCCGCGCAGGGGGGATCAGCGACGATCGTTATGCCGCCCTGCAGGCCCGGCTGGCCAGCGAAGGCAAGGACGTGACCACCCTGCGGGTCGAGCACGCCAGTAGCGCGACCGTCTCACGAGCGGTGGTGTTGTTGCAGGAGCTGGACCGCGAGATTCGTGTGAAAACCCACAACAAGCGTTCGCTGGATGATTTGACCCAGGCGGTGATGCGCTTGAACAGCATCAGCACAAAGGAATTCGTGCAGCTGGGGGAGAGCATTATTGGCGAGTCGTCGGTAGTACTCGATACCAAACTGCTGCACTGAAACCAAGGTGGGAGCGGGCTTGCTCGCGAAAGCGGCGTATCAGAAACACAGTCAGTGACTGACACTCCGCTTTCGCGAGCAAGCCCGCTCCCACATTTGATCGGGGTTAACCCACAGTTTTGCTGGCGTTTTCAGCCGCCACTTCAGCCTTGGTCTTGAGGTTTTTCAGTTCCTCACCGGCGCGTTCGATCTTGGTTCGCACGCTGTTCATTTCCTGGCGGCTGCGCTCCAGCAACTCTTTCGCCGAGCTATGCCCGCTGATCCCGCGTGCCAGCGCTACGCCGCCAATCGCCACCTGGATCAAACCGAAAAAGCCGCCACGGCGCAGGCCTTTGCCCATCATCACCACACCGCCAGCCAGGGAGCCGATGCGTTCCCAGCCCTGGACGTTTTGCGTGGGTTGGGGCTCGAACGGGGTGGACCGGATAACGGGTCGCAGGGTTTTGCTGTCGCTCATGATCTGTCTCCAACAAGGGCTGATTGATATGCAGCTGACTGCACACAGGCCGCGGATGTTCCCAAAAAATCAGTATTTGGGGCCCGAGCGGGTGTTGTTGCCCTTGGCCAGACGGTCGTAAAGCACCACGTTGACGGTGGCGGCGAGGTTCATGCAACCGGTGGTCGGGATGTAGATCACGTCTTCACACCAGTCGCGAATCTCTTTGTCGAGGGAGCCGTCTTCCGGACCGAAGATATACAGCGCACGGTCCGGATGGGTGTATTCGGGGAGAGGGCGGGCGCCTTCCACCAGCTCGACGGCGACGGGGATGCAGCCCAGGGGCAGGATCTTTTTCAGGTCGTCGATACCGATCAGCGGAATGTCGTGGTGGACCTTCTTGGTGTCGGTAATAAAGTCCCGGGCCCGCTCATAGCGCTTGCCGGTGTAGAACACCGAGGCCACGCCGTAGCAGCCGGCGGCGCGCATCACCGAACCGACGTTTTCGGGGGATTTGGGGTTGTACAGACCGATGCAGCTGTAGCGTTTATTGCCCACGGGAAAGGGTGCCTTCGAGAAAAACCGCGATTATACGGCCTCGGGCTAATGCATTGCTTGGGCGATCGCTATCGCGGGCAAGCCCGGCTCCCACATTTGGAGTGCAATCCCTTGTGGGAGCCGGGCTTGCCCTCGATGAGGCCGTCACATTCAGCGAAGATACTCAGTCGTCCTTCTTCATCAACCCGGCCAACGCCGCAAACGGGTTGTGCGTCGCCTTGGCGATCGTCGGGCTGCTGGTGGAGCCTTCGCCGAAATACTGCTGGTCGGTATAACGCGAGTGTTCGTTGTCGTGGCAATACAGGCACAGCAACTCCCAGTTGGAGCCGTCCTGGGGGTTGTCGTCATGGTTGTGGTTGCGGTGGTGCACGGTCAGTTCGCTCAGGCGCTTGCCGGCGAATTCACGGGCGCAGCGGCCACATACGTGGGGGTACATCTTCAGGGCTTTGTCGCGGTAGCCCATTTCCCGGTCGCGCTGGGCATCGGCGAGGATGCGATCCAGCTTGGCGGTGTGGGAGGGCGGGTTGGTCGAGCTCATCATGGCTCCTGTCTTTTAGTGGATCACGGATAGCGTTGATTCTAGCTGCTTGCGGGCTAATAAACCTCCGGCTTTTTCAGGCGCGGTCATGCCGGTGAGGGGGATTGTTTGTAGTATCGACGAACTGAATCATAAGGAGCGGTACTCATGCGGATGCATTCATGGTTGTGGGCGCTGCTGTTGTGCGCCGTCAGTGTTCAGGTCCAGGCGTTTTCCACGCCCCAGCCAGGCGAGGTGATCGATGTGGCGCTGGAGCAGCTCCACCCGACCCAGGCCGTCATCGGTTTTGATCAGATTCATTACAAGCTGGGGGTATTTGCCGAGTCGCCCAAAAAAGTGTTCGACGAATACTGTGAAACCAACGGCCAGGGCGGTGTCGACAAGGTGCCTGAAGATGCCGATCTGCATAAGCCGGGCAGCTTCACCTGCAAAGACCCGGTAGGCGCCCACCCGGCGGACATGAAAACCGTGGTGGTCGGCCCCGCTGGCCAGTTGTACCTCACTGACGGCCACCACTCGTTCAGTACCTTGTGGGAGCAGCCAGGTGCCGGCGCCAAACTGAAGATGTGGGTGCGGGTCACCGATAACTTCAGCGACAGTCCCGACCTGGCGACTTTCTGGAAACGCATGGAGCAGGGCCGCAAGGTCTGGCTCAAGGACGGCCAGGGCAAGACCATCACGCCTGAGCAAATTCCGGCACACCTGGGCTTCAAGGACCTCGGCGACGATATGTTCCGCAGCCTGGTTTACTTCTCCCGCAAGGCGTCCTACGGCAAGCCGACCTCTGGTGAGGTGGTGCCGGAATTCCTGGAGTTTTACTGGGGAGGATGGTTGCGCACGCAGATTGACCTCGGCGCGTTCAACCTGAACAAGCAAGGCGGGTATGAAAAGGCAATCGAGGCGGTAGCCAAGCGCATGGTCAGCCTGGCGCCCGAGGCACCGGTAGGGGACAGCGGCTTCAGCGCCCGGCAGTTGGGCGGCTTCACGTCACTTGACCGCAAAGAACTGAACGATACGTTCAAGAAGAAAGTGCCCTACGTTATCGACAGTAGAAGTAACTAAGTGACGAACCGGCAGGGGCGGCCTTGTGCTGTTTCTGTCGGGCGTATAACGGCTTAATATACAGTAAAGATCCGGCAAATATCGATTTAAATGCCGTGGGGCATTTAATTGGCTTCAGGGTGATAAAGTGTTGGACTAACTTTGCCAGTTTGTTTAATGTGGCGCCTCTTGGCCTACTGCCGTTAGTGTGTTCTGTGGTGGCGTCAGGTAGTCAATACGTCAGGTCTTTCCTGGCGACTGTCAGTTTCCCGCAAGCCGGGCTTTCCTTTCACGATATCAACCGCCGTGGTTGACGTTGTGGCGTTTCAAATCAGAAGCGCTCATCCAGAGCGTACTGCTTCCAATAACCGAAGTCGGGTGGTTGAAGTGTCTGATGATCGTCGTGCAAATAATAAAAAATCAACGCGTTACCCTGTTGTTATAACTTGAAGATTCGGGATAGGTGTCCTGTGCAAGTTGTAAGTTTATGGTGCCCGTTAATAAACTTCTGATGTTCATCTCACTGACATTCACACTGCGTGAATGCAACGGCCTGCTTCAATTGAATGCATGCAATTTTTTGTAGAGGCTGTTGTGTCTAAAGGCGTTGTTCTGGCGGTTTCCGCTTCCTTCCTGTTTGGTGTGCTGTATTTCTTTACCTCCCTTCTTGAACCCTTGAATGGCCAGCAGATATTTGGCTGGCGAATGCTCATCTCCTTGCCCTTCATGACGTTGCTGCTGTGCCTGTCCGGGGATTGGAAGTGGGTGCCGTTGATCTACAAGCGTCTGCGGGAGAAACCCGCGTTGCTGCCCTGTGTCGTGCTCACCAGTGCCCTGGTGGGTGTGCAGTTGTGGATCTTCATGTGGGCGCCCCTCAATGGCCACGGCCTGGATGTGTCGCTGGGCTATTTCCTGTTACCGCTGACCATGGTCATCACCGGGCGCATCGTTTACGGCGAACGCCTTTCCCATCTGCAAAAAATTGCCGCTGCGCTGGCGGCGGTGGGCGTGGCCAACGAGCTGTATCGCACGGGCGGGTTCTCCTGGACCACCCTGGTGGTGTGCGTCGGTTATCCGCTGTATTTCGTGCTGCGCAGGCGTTGTGGCACCGACAACCTCGGCGGGCTCTGGCTGGACATGATGCTGATGATTCCGGTCGCGCTGTGGTTCGTCCTCGGTAGTGAGCCCATCAACGAGACCCTGGCGCAGCGCCCGGCGCTCTATTGGCTGGTGCCACTCATGGGGTTGGTCAGCGCGGCGGCGGGTTATTCCTACATCCTGGCCAGCCGGCTGTTGCCGTTCAGCCTGTTCGGTTTGCTCAGTTACGCAGAGCCGGTGCTGCTGGTGGCCGTGTCGCTGATGCTGGGAGACGCCCTCAAACCGGGCCAATGGATGACCTACCTGCCGATCTGGCTGGCGGTGGTGGTGTTGGTGCTGGAAGGCTTGAGGCATTTGAATCGACTGCGCCGGTCGATCTGACCTACGACCCGCGCAGTGAATTCAGGCGGCTGTTTCAGCCCTTGAGTTTCTCGGCAATCCAGATGGTATGCCGCGTGCCCTTGTTGCCATGGGCAAACACTTGCACTTCCTCGGCCTTGAAGCCGGCCTTGCGCAGTTTGTCGCTGAACTGCTTGTCGGCGCTGGCCGACCATACCGCCAGCACGCCCTTGGGCCGTAGCGCCTTGGCGCAGGCGCTTAGGCCACCGGCGGAATACAGCCAGCTGTTGGCTTTTTGCGTCAGGCCTTCGGGGCCGTTGTCGACGTCCAGCATGATCGCGTCAAACCCCTGGGGCTCGGCCTGCAGCACCTTGGCCACGTCTTCCATACGGATCACGGTGCGCGGGTCCAGCAGCGGGCGGCCGGACTTTTCCCCCAGAGGGCCACGATTCCACTCGACCACGCCGGGCACCAGCTCGGCAACCACCACTTCGGCAGTCTTGCCCAAATGCTTGAGCGCTGCCGCCAGGGTGAAGCCCATGCCCAGGCCGCCAATCAACACCCTGGAGCCGGGCCGACCGGCGACTTTGCGGCACGGAATCTCCGCCAGCGCATCCTCGGAACCGTGCATGCGCGTGTTCATCAACTGGCCACCGTCACCGCCCTGAATCTTGATGACAAAATCCTCACCGTACTCGAACAGGCACAAGGCACCGCCGTTGTCGGGGATCGGGGTGGTGTCCAGCAGAACGAAACGTTTCATGGAAATCTCATTGGGAAGGGCATTCTTGCGCGGTTGGGAGTAGCCTTACGACTTTACGGTCAGGCCATGGAGCCATCGATGAAGTGCAGCATTCTAACGGTCATTGTGTGGAGCGCGCTCGCCCTTGGCGGTGTGGCCCAGGCTCAGGAGTCGCAAACCGTGCCGATTACCCCCGCGCCCACGGCGGGTTCACCGGGTACTGCAACGCCCACGCCTTACCCGCAAGTCACGCCACCGGCAACGCCAAAGGCGGCCGGCAGCGGTGAGCCATTGTTGGCGCCGATCGTGCTGCCCGCGCCGCCGAAGGACCAGACGATCCCCGGCTTGCAGCAAAACGACATCAAGCCCAAGACCCCAGGCGGCTAAAACTGCTGGGACAGCAATTGCCCGTCCGCCATGCGCAGGCGCCTGGACAGGGCGATAGCAATTGCACGAATGATCTTGGCCGCGATTTTCGGTGCCTCGTTGAGCATTTTTTCCAGGGAATCCTTGCCCAGGTTCAACAGCACGCAATCGCTGGCTGCCACACAGCTGGCGGACCGGCGCTCGCCATCCAGCACGGCCATCTCGCCGAAGGCCCGGCCACTGCGCAAGGTGGCGATGTTCAGCCGCTGGCCTTCATGGTTGGTCTTCTGCACCGCCACCTGGCCTGAGTGGATGATGCACATGAAGGTGCCGGCGTCGCCCTCGAGGAATATCACTTCATCACGGGCGATGGTGCTGATATTGAAATAGCCCGCCGCTACGTGGAAGTCTTCCGGCAGCAACGGGTCGAAGAGGCCGCAATCCATCAGCATGTCGCGGATTTCGTTATTGAGTAAGGTCGGTTCTGGCATGAGGCTTACAGTCTTTGTCCATAAATCGTGCAGGGCGCGCCCGGCGGTCAGGTGTTCAGACCCGCCCGCCAAGCGGAGTTCCTTAAATCAGCCCCAGCGCCTTGAAAACAAATGCATATTCGAGTGCTACGTCACGTAATCCCTGGTAACGACCACTCATGCCGCCGTGGCCGGCGCCCAGCTCGGTCTTGAGCAGCAACAGGTTGTCGTCGGTCCTGGTGTCGCGCAGCCTGGCCACCCACTTCGCCGCTTCCCAATACTGCACGCGGCTGTCGTTGTAGCCGGCGATCACCAGCGTCGCCGGGTAGGCCTGGGCGCTGACGTTTTCGTACGGTGCGTACGCCTTGATCCGCTCATACACCTCGGGCTCCTGCGGGTTGCCCCATTCGTCGTACTCGGTGATGGTCAGCGGCAACTCGGGGTCGAGCATGGTGTTGAGCACATCGACGAACGGCACTTCGGCAATCGCCGCCTGGAACAGCTCCGGGCGTTGATTGAGCACCGCGCCGATCAACAGGCCACCGGCGCTGCCGCCGCTGATGGCCAGTTGCCTGGAGGTGGTCAGGCCCTGGGCGATCAAGTGTTCGGCGCACGCGATAAAGTCGCTGAAGGTGTTTTGCTTGTGCTCCTGCTTGCCGCCGCGATACCAGGCCTCACCCAGTTCGCCGCCGCCGCGTACATGGGCAATGGCGAAGGCCACGCCACGGTCCAGCAGGCTCAGGCGGGCGTGGGAGAACCACGGGTCGAGGCTGTGGCCGTAGGCGCCGTAGCCGTACAGATACAGGGGCGTCGGCTTACCCAACTGATCGCGTCGGACGACAAGACTGATCGGCACCTGAGTGCCATCGGCCGACGTTGCCCACAGGCGTTGGCTGACGTAGTCGTCGGCGTTGAACACGCCCAGCACCGGGGTTTCCTTGAGCACTTGTTGTGCGCCGCCGGCCAGTTCCAGCTGACGAACCTGGGCCGGGCGGTTCAGCGCCTCATAGCGCAGGCGGATCTTGTCGCTGGCAAATTCCAGGCTGTTTTGCACATAGAGGCTGTAGGCTGCGTCCGGTAACTCCACGCGATAAGCGGCTTGCCCCTGTGGGTGCACTTCGATGATCGGCAGGCCGCCGATCCGCAGGCTCAGGGTCATGGCCCGGGCATTGAGGCTTACGCCATCGAGCATTACCGCGTCGTCGTGGGGGATCAGGTTCAGCCAGTCGTCCTGGGTCGGCACACTGCCGGTGTCGGCCGCCTGGAACAGCGCAAAGTTGATGCCGTCACGGTTGCTGCGGATAAACCAGGTCCACTGGTCGTCCAGCTTGCCGTGGTCGACGTCATATTCATGGCCTTCGACCCGTGGCGCCATGCAGGTAAACGCCTGCTGCGGCTTTTCGGCGTCCAGGGCCCAGATCTCGCTGGTGGTCTTGCTGCCCAGGGCCAGCAGCAACTGACGCTCGGAGCTGGAGCGGTAGCAGTGCAGGAAGAAACGTCCGTCAGGCTCGTGGAACACTTCTTCGGCGGCAGTGCCGTCCAGGCGATAGCGATACAGCTTGTGCGGGCGATGGGTGTCGTCCAGTTCGGTGAAGAACAGGGTCAGGCTGTCGTTGGCCCAGGTCATGCTGCCATCGCAGTCTTCAAACTCCAGTTCGCTGACCTTGCCGGTGGCCAATTCCTTCACGTAGAGGGTGTAGATCTCTTCGCCGCTGGTATCCAGGCTGTAGGCCAGGCGCTGGTGGTCCGGGCTGATGCTGAAGGCGCCGAGGGAGAAAAAGCCGCCATTGGCCAGTACGTTCGGGTCCAGCAGCAGCTCTTCCGCGCTTTCGTCGACCTGTTGGCTGTCGTCCGCCGGGCGCGGGCAGCGGTAGTGGCGGGCGTATTCGTCGCCGGCGGTGGTGCGGGTGTAATACAGGTACGGGCCCCAGGGCGAGGGCAGGGACAGGTCGGTTTCGAGAATGCGGCCCTTGATCTCCTCGAACAGGGTCTCGCGCAGCGCCTGCTGGTCGGACAATTGTGCTTCTTGCCAGGCATTTTCCGCCTTGAGGTAATCGAGCACCTCGGCGCTGTCACGCGCTTGCAACCAGGCATACGGGTCGGTGCCTGGGGCCTTGCGGGCGATCGGGGCGGCAGTGATGTGGGTCGATGGGGGCATGGATCACTCTCTGTCTGGCGGTTGGCCGACGGCATTGCAGCCTCGGCACTGAAAAGCCGTTATCATAGCGGCCTGTTTGCCTACCTTGCCATGGACACCATGACCGAGAACGACTATCTGATCGCTTGGGGCCTCTACGCCTTCGCAGCCCTGGGTTGCCTGTTGGTGTGGTTTGCCATGACCCGCTGGATGTGGCGCTGGCTGCGCGAGCCACTGCGGTTGCTGGTGGCGGTGCTGCTGTTCAGCCCGACCATCGTCGATCCGGTGAAGACCCAGTTCGCCCCGGCCGTGGCCATCACCGCCCTGGACCTGGTGCTCAAGGTCGGCAACAACGCCTGGCGGGCGATTTCCGATCTGTTCATGTATTGCATGATCGCGTTCGGCGTGTACCTGGTGTTCGTGCTGATCCGCTGGCCCATCGAGCGTGCCGCCAGGGTTCGTCGTGAGCAGAAGGCCGCCGCTGCGGCAGCCGCTGCCGCCGAGCCGGAGGATGACGACGAACCCTTCGCCGATGAGCGTTACGGTCGCCCGGCACCTGTCAGCGGTATGCGGGTCGAACCGCGCCTTTAACGTTGTATGCCCTGTATCGAGAAGCCTGGCATGTGTGAATTATTGGGCATGAGTGCCAACGTACCGACCGATATCGTCTTCAGCTTCACCGGGCTGATGCAGCGCGGCGGACGTACCGGGCCCCACCGGGACGGTTGGGGCATCGCCTTCTACGAGGGCCGTGGCCTGCGGTTGTTCCAGGACCCGGCGGCCAGCAGCGAATCGGAAGTCGCGCTGCTGGTGCAGCGTTATCCCATCAAGAGTGAAGTGGTGATTGGCCATATCCGCCAGGCCAATGTGGGCAAGGTGTGCCTGTCCAATACCCATCCGTTCGTCCGTGAACTGTGGGGCCGTAACTGGTGCTTTGCGCATAACGGTCAACTGGCGGACTTCAACCCCCGCGCCACGTTCTACCGCCCGGTGGGCGATACCGACAGCGAAGCGGCGTTCTGCGATTTGCTCAACCGAGTCCGTGAAGCGTTCCCGGAACCGGTGGACATCGAACAGGTGCTGCCGGACCTGATCGCCGCCTGCAGCGAATACCGCAGCAAGGGCGTGTTCAACTGCCTGCTCAGCGACGGTGACTGGCTGTTCTGCTATTGCTCGACCAAACTGGCACAGATCACCCGGCGTGCGCCATTTGGCCCCGCACGGTTGAAAGATGTCGACGTGATCGTCGATTTTCAGGCCGAAACCACCCCCAATGACGTGGTGACGGTGATTGCCACCGAACCCCTGACCGAAAACGAGACCTGGACCCGCTACGAACCGGGCCAGTGGAGCCTGTGGCGACGCGGCGAATGTGTCAGCCAAGGTAAAACGGAATAAGGACGTCGAATATGTTGCTCAGCTATTTGCGACTGGTGTTGTTTGCCGTGGGTCTGTTAGTCGGTGTGCAGGTGCCGGGGTTTATCAGCGACTACGCCAAGCGCGTCGAAGCCCACTTGATCGAAGCCCAGACCGGCTTGCGCGGCTTCGATGCCACGGCGCAACAGTTCTTCAACGGTGACTTGCAGGCGCTGGTGGCCCATTACCGTGCCAGTGACGACCCGGTGTTTCGCAGCGATGCCAACAGCCTGGGCACCTTGCTCGACCGCCAGGTAGCGCTGGATAAGCAGTTCCAGGCGATGCAGGGCCCGTGGTACATCCGCGCGCTGCAAGTGGCGGTGGCCGCCGACCCGGCGATTCGCCAGGAAACCTGGAACGGCTACAGCTACATGCTGTTGCTGACCCCGGAAGCCATGGGCTGGGGCCTGGGCGGGGCGATGCTGTTGTCGTTCGGCATCGAGTGCCTGTTCCGCCTGATCGACTGGGTGGTGTTGGGCGGCAAGCGCCTGCGCCAGAGCCGACCGATTGAAGAGCGGGACCTCAAGGGGCTTTAAAGGCTGACGCGGTCAAATTGTGGGAGCGAGCAAGCCCGCTCCCACAGTTTTAAATCGGTTCCTTCAGTGGCATGGGTTTGCTCAACACCATCAAGTCCTCGCCCACCTTCTGCGCATACTGCTGCACCACGCTCTGGCACAGCGCCACAATCTCCTCCACCAACTCCACGCCCACTCGCCACGACACCACCACCTGCAGGTTCGGCGGCCGTTGTTCCATGGGCAGCATGGTCAATTCACCTCGTGCCAGCTCTTCACTGACCAATACGGGCGGGAACGCACCAATCCCGAACCCGTCCCGCAGCAGGCGGGTGATCGCTGACACCGAGTTCACACAGTTCATCCGTGGGGCGGATACGCCGTTAGCCTGCATCAGGCTGAGCACGTCCTGGTGCGGACAGGAGTTTTTCGAGTAGGTGATGATGCGCTCCTGGGCCAGTTCGGCGAGGGACGCGTAGTCGCGGTTGTAGATCGAGTGGCTGGCGACGATCCAGCCCATGGGGTGGCTGGCCAGTTCCAGGCTGCGCAAGGTTTCCTGGCGCAGCAGGTCGGTTTGCAGGATCAGGTCGAGAAAGCCTTTTTGCAACTGATCGCTGAGGTTCAGCGCGGTATCGGCGACCAACTCGATTTCTACCCGCGGAAAGTTGTCCGTCAGTTCTGCCACCAGCGCGCTCAGCCAAGTGTGAATCACCGTGTCCATCACTCCGATGCGGATACGCCCGACCTTGCTGCTGGTGGTTTCCAGGGACTGCTTGAGCCCTTGCATGGTCGCCATCATCTGCTCGGCATAATCGAGCACCTTCAAGCCTTCCGGCGTCAGGCTCACACCTCGGGAATCGCGCAGGAACAGCTTCACCCCCAACTCGCTTTCCAGCACGGCGATGCGGCTGGAGATCGAGGCCTGGGTAGTGAACAGCTTCTCTGCCGTGAGGCGAAAGCTCTTGAGCTTGGCCACCCAGACGAAGGTTTCGAGGAACTTCAAATTCATGGGATCAACTTTTCTTATGCATGGATTGTTTTTTATTAGTTGGACGCAGCGTGCCGCAACCGCCAAAAATCGAGCTGTCTCACGATAAGCGTCGTTGGGGCTCGGGACAACATCGTTGCGAGATCTTGGTAAAAGATCCCACACTACAAAAAAATAAAGCCTACAGGAGCCCTACCGTGAGCCGCCTGCTATTGAACTGCGACATCGGCGAAAGCTTTGGCAACTGGACCTTGGGTCTGGACGCCGAAGTCATGCCGTTCATTGATTGCGCCAACGTAGCCTGCGGTTTCCACGCCGGCGACCCGAGCATCATGCGCAAGACCGTCAGCCTGGCCTTCGAGCATGGCGTGCAGGTGGGCGCGCACCCGGCGTACCAGGACCTGCAGGGTTTCGGCCGCCGCTCCATGGCCTACACCCCGCAGGAAATCCAGGACCTGTTGCACTACCAGGTCGGCGCCCTCGACGGTATTTGCCGGGCCCAGGGCGGACGGGTCAGCTACGTCAAACCCCATGGCGCGATGTACAACGACATGATGGCCAAGCCTGCGCAATTGCGAGCGGTGATCCAGGCCGTCGCGGCCTACGACGCCAGCCTGCCATTGATGCTGATGGCCACCCGTGACAACAGCGCCGCCCAGGCCTTGGGTGACGAATATGGCGTGACCCTGTGGTTCGAAGCCTTTGCCGACCGTGCCTACGACAGCGCCGGCCATCTGGTCTCCCGCCAGTTGCCGGGCGCGGTGCATCATGACCCGGAAAAGATCATCCAGCAGGCCTTGATCATCGCCCGGGGAGAACAGTTGGTCGCCAGTGATGGCAGTCCGTTGCACCTGCAAGCCAATACCTTGTGCGTGCATGGCGATAACACCAGCTCAGTGGCTGCCGTGCAGCGCATCCGCGAGGCGTTGACCCCAGCATGAAGCCACGGATTGAAGTGGTGGCCATCGACTGCCTGATGGTGCGCCTGTTTGAGGTGATCGCCGAAGACAACATGCCCTGGATGCTCGCCGCCACCCGCCGTTTGCGCGAAGGTTTTGGCCCGGCGCTGGTGGACCTGGTGCCGTCCTACACGACCCTGATGGTGCACTACGACCTGCTGGCGCTGGACCCTGGCCAGGCACGGGCGTTGATCGACCAGGCGCTCAAGGAATTGCAGCCCGAACCCAAGGGCAGCGGGCGATGCCATGTGTTGCCGGTCTGGTATGACCTGAGTGTCGGCCCGGAGTTGGCGTTGCTGGCGCAGCGCAGTGGCCTGGCAGTGGAGGAGGTGATTCGCCGTCACAGCCAGCATGAGTACCAGGTATTCGCCTTGGGCTTCGCCCCGGGGTTTGCCTTTATGGGGCTGGTGGATGAACAGCTCGCGACACCGCGGCTCAACACCCCGCGCAAGCGGGTGGCGGCGGGCAGCGTGGGCATCGCCGAGCGGCAGACGGCGGCTTATCCGGTGGTCTCGCCAGGTGGCTGGAACCTGATCGGTCGCACACCGGCCAAGTTGTTTGACCGCGAACGCGACGGCTACAGTCTTATGCAGCCGGGGGACACCGTGCGTTACGAAGCGGTCAGCCATCGCGAATTCATCAACCTGGGCGGCGATGACACGCCGTTGGAGGCGCAGGCATGAGCCGCTTGTTGATCGAGGCCAGCACCCCGCTCTGCTTGTTGCAGGACGCTGGACGTTTTGGCGTAAGGCACTTGGGCGTGACCCAGGGCGGCGCGCTGGATTGGGTGTCGATGTCGTGGGCCAATTGGTTGCTGGGCAATGCCCTGGATGCGCCGGTGGTGGAAATCACCTTGGGTGGCTTCACTGTGCAGGCCGAGGCCTATTGCCTGCTGGCGCTGGCCGGGGCGGACTTGGGCGCGTATGTCGACGAGCGCGCGATCAGCCCGGGGCGCAGCTTTATTCTGCAAAAGGGCCAGCGCTTGCGTTTTACCCAGCCATTCAGCGGTGCGCGGGCTTACCTGGCAGCGCCGGGCGGGTTTGATGCGCCGCAGGTGCTGGGCAGCTGCGCCACGGTGGGCCGTGAAGAACTGGGCGGGCTGGATGGCTTTGGCCGGTCACTGGCCGAAGGTGCGCAATTGACCTATTCGGGCGTGGGCGGTGCGATGCAGGTGTTGTCCGCCGGGCAATTGCCGAAGCTGGATTCCAAGGCGCCACTGGAGGTGATCCTCGGGGCGCAGATCGGTCAGTTTGGCGGGCAGAGTCTGTTTGATGTGTTCAACAGCGAGTGGACCCTCGACAGCCGTGCCGACCGCATGGGCATGCGCTTGCTTGGCATGCCGCTGGAGTATCAGGGGCCGTCGCTGATCTCGGAAGGCATCCCGCTGGGGGCGATCCAGGTGCCGCCGGACGGGCAGCCGATTGTGTTGCTCAATGACCGGCAGACCATTGGCGGCTACCCACGATTGGGCGCGTTGACGCCATTGGCGTTGGCGCGGCTGGCGCAGTGCTTGCCGGGGGAGAAGGTGAGGTTGGCGCCGGTGGTGCAGGAGACGGCGCATCGCCAGCAAGTGGAGTATTTGCAGTACCTTGCCAGAAACTAAAGACCGCCGCAGGACAAAATGTGGGAGCGGGCTTGCTCGCGAAGGCGGTGTATCAGCCAATATATTCGGTGACTGACACTGCGCTTTCGCGAGCAAGCCCGCTCCCACATTTGATCGTGGTTGTCTGGGAAACAACTTACTTCGACAAAAAGCGCATCCCTTCCTCAAGCCCGCGCAACGTCAACGGAAACATCTGGTCTTCGATCAAATCCCGGACAATCCCGGTGGACGCCGTATAGCCCCAGGTATCTTTCGGGTACGGATTAATCCAGATCAGCTTCTTGTACTTCTCCATGAACCGCTGCATCCACACATACCCGGGCTCTTCATTCCAGTGCTCGACGCTGCCGCCGGCCTGGGTGATTTCATACGGCGCCATGGCCGCATCGCCGATAAAGATGACTTTGTAGTCGGCACCGTACTTGTGCAGCAAATCCTGGGTCGAGGTGCGTTCCGAGCCCCGGCGCATGTTGTTCTTCCACACCGATTCATAAATGAAGTTGTGGAAGTAGAAATACTCCAGGTGCTTGAACTCGGTCTTGCACGCCGAGAACAACTCTTCGCAAGTCTTCACATGGGCATCCATCGAGCCGCCGATGTCGAACAGCAGCAACAGCTTGATGGTGTTGCGCCGCTCCGGGCGCATCTGGATATTCAGCAGCCCGGCATCGCGGGCCGTATGGTCGATGGTGCCGTCAATGTCGAGCTCTTCCGCCGCACCCTGGCGTGCGAACTTGCGCAGGCGGCGCAGGGCGATCTTGATGTTGCGCGTGCCCAGTTCCACCGAATCATCGAGGTTCTTGTACTCGCGCTGGTCCCAGACCTTGACCGCCTTGCCCTGGCGCTTGCCGGCATCCCCCACGCGAATGCCTTCGGGGTTGAAGCCGCCGGAGCCGAAGGGGCTGGTACCGCCGGTGCCGATCCACTTGTTGCCGCCGGCGTGGCGTTCCTTCTGTTCTTCCAGACGTTTCTTGAATTCTTCGATGAGCTTGTCGAGCCCGCCGAGGGACTGGATCTGTGCGCGCTCTTCGTCGGTCAGCGAGCGTTCGAATTCCTTGCGCAGCCAGTCTTCGGGGATCAGCGCCTGCAGGTGATCGTCGAGTTTTTCCAGGCCGTTGAAGTAGGCGCCGAAGGCCCGGTCGAACTTGTCGAAATGCCGTTCGTCCTTCACCAGGATCGCCCGGGCCAGGTAGTAGAACTCGTCCATGTCGGCGAAGGTCACGCGCTGTTTCAGCGCGTTGATCAGGTCCAGCAGCTCACGCACCGACACCGGCACCTTGGCTGCACGCATTTCATTGAACAGGTTGAGCAGCATGGCAATTGCCCTTATCGGTTACCGCGACGGCTCATGAACGCCAGGCGTTCCAGCAACTGCACGTCCTGCTCGTTCTTCACCAGGGCACCGGCCAGGGGCGGGATGGCCTTGGTGGGGTCGCGCTCGCGCAGCACCGCTTCGCCGATGTTGTCGGCCATCAGCAGTTTCAGCCAGTCCACCAGTTCGGAGGTGGACGGTTTTTTCTTCAGGCCCGGTACTTTGCGCACGTCAAAGAATACGTCGAGGGCTTCGCTGACCAGGTCTTTCTTGATGTCCGGGTAGTGCACGTCGACGATCTTTTGCAGGGTGGTGCGGTCCGGGAAGGCGATGTAGTGGAAGAAGCAGCGGCGCAGGAACGCGTCCGGCAGCTCTTTTTCGTTGTTGGAGGTAATGATGATGATCGGGCGCTTCTTGGCCTTGATGGTCTCGTCGATTTCGTAGACGTAGAACTCCATCTTGTCGAGTTCTTGCAGCAGGTCGTTGGGGAACTCGATGTCGGCCTTGTCGATTTCGTCGATCAGCAGGATGACCCGCTCCTCGGACTCGAAGGCTTCCCAGAGCTTGCCCTTTTTCAGGTAGTTGCGTACGTCGTGCACCTTGTCCACGCCCAGTTGCGAGTCTCGCAGGCGGCTCACCGCGTCGTACTCGTACAGGCCCTGGTGCGCCTTGGTGGTGGACTTGATGTGCCAGGTGATCAGCTTGGCGCCAAAGGATTCGGCCAGTTGCTCGGCGAGCATGGTCTTGCCGGTGCCCGGTTCGCCCTTGACCAGCAGTGGCCGCTCCAAGGTGATGGCGGCGTTGACGGCCAGTTTCAGGTCATCGGTGGCAACGTAGGCCTGGGTGCCTTCGAACTTCATCTATCAATCCTCGAACGTGACGCCGAACGGTGCAGGACCGAAGCGGGCGAGTAATCAGCTTGGCCCGACTATACCGCGCAGCCCCGGCGACTGTGAACGCAGACGGGCTATTCAGTCTCTGAATGGGCAGTCACGTTGAAGATCAATCTGTCGAGGGCTTGGGTTGTTCATAGCGGGCGTTGAAGGCCTGGACAAAACCATTGCGCAAAATCTGCAAAAACGCCTGGAACGCGCTGATATCTTGCTGGTGCACGTTGCCGCTGAGCTCCACGCGGGTGGCGAACTGGTTTTTCTGCTGGTTCTTCAGCACGGTTTCGCTGACGCCAACCACCGCTTCCCAGATCGACCGGAAGATGCCCTTGTCCTTGTTCTCGACATCCTGCTGCCAGTTGAACACTTCGACATTGCGCAGCAAAGGCTTGATGTAGCCGGTCAACTGGCCTTTTTCGGCCTGGGCTTCCACCACCAGGTCGCCGGTGCCGGCATTGAAGTCGAACTTGCCGTAGGCCGAGGCGAAGTCATTCATGCGCTTGAGTTCGATATCCCGGGCCCGGAAGCGGAATTCGAAGTTTTCGAAATTGCTCAAGGGGTCGAACGTGGCGGTGGCTTCCAGCGGTGCCTGGCCCAGGAACAGCGCCTTGCCGTCGAAGCGCGCGTCGCGCTGGCCTTTGACATCCACCACGTTGGTCAGGTTGTAGAAGCTGGCGTTGACCTGGGTCGCGTACATATTGACCGGCGGTTTCGAACTGAAGTTATGGAACGCGATCTTGCCGTCGTTGATGCGCACCTCATTGAGGGTGATCGGCAACAGTTTGCTCAGTTGGGCCCGCCAGTCGGTGCCCTGACCGGTCTGGGACGCCTGTTTGTTGGTGCCGCCGTCGACGAAGTTCAGCTCCGGCTTGATGAACTGTGCCTCGGCCACCACTGCGTGGTCGTACCACAGCGAATGCCAGCTGACTGACAGGTCGATCACCGGCGCCTTGACGAACGGTACCGGCACCTTGCCGTCGACCTTGACGATCTGCAGGCCGTTGATCCGATAGGCGCCGCGCCACAGTGCGAGGTCGACATCGGTGACCTGGCCGCGGTAATCGCCCATGTCGGCGAGTTTGTCATTCAGGTAATTGCGCACCAGATAGGGCAGGGCGATATCCAGGACGACCAGCAGTACCACGACCCCGACGAGGGTCCAGAGCGGCCAACTGTAGCGACGTTTCATAGGAAAATTCTCCATCCGTGTAGGCGATTGACTGCTGGCGCCGCCGGACGTTCGCTTGACTGGACGCCTTGCAACACGAGGCATACCCTTGGGGCCTTCCTGAAATTGCCTTAAGGACCCGTCATGAGCCGCATTTTTGCAGACAACGCGCACTCCATCGGTAACACGCCCCTGGTTCAGATCAACCGTATCGCGCCGCGTGGCGTGACTATCCTGGCCAAGATCGAAGGGCGTAACCCTGGGTATTCGGTGAAGTGCCGGATTGGCGCAAACATGATCTGGGACGCCGAAGGCAGCGGCAAACTCAAGCCGGGCATGACCATTGTCGAGCCGACTTCCGGTAACACCGGGATCGGCCTGGCATTTGTTGCCGCCGCCCGTGGTTACAAGCTGTTGCTGACCATGCCCGCCTCCATGAGCATCGAGCGCCGCAAGGTGCTCAAGGCCCTCGGCGCCGAACTGGTGTTGACCGAGCCGGCCAAGGGCATGAAGGGCGCGATTGAAAAAGCCGGCGAAATCCTTGCCAGCGACCCGGCCAAGTACTTTATGCCGGCCCAGTTCGAAAACCCGGCCAACCCGGCGATCCACGAGAAAACCACCGGTCCGGAAATCTGGAATGACACTGATGGCGCAGTGGACGTGCTGGTAGCGGGCGTGGGCACTGGCGGCACCATCACCGGGGTGTCGCGCTATATCAAGAACATCCAGGGCAAGCCGATCCTGTCGGTGGCGGTCGAGCCGATCAGTTCGCCGGTGATTACCCAGGCGCTGGCCGGTGAAGAGATCAAGCCCAGCCCCCACAAGATCCAGGGTATCGGCGCCGGTTTTGTGCCGAAGAACCTCGACCTGTCGATGGTCGACCGGGTCGAACTGGTCAGCGACGAAGAATCCAAGGCCATGGCGTTGCGCCTGATGCAGGAGGAGGGGATTCTGTGTGGTATCTCCTGCGGCGCGGCGATGGCCGTGGCGGTGCGACTGGCGGAGAAGCCGGAAATGCAGGGCAAGACCATCGTCGTGGTGCTGCCGGACTCCGGTGAACGCTACCTGTCGAGCATGCTGTTCGCCGATTTGTTCACCGATCAGGAAAACCAGGCTTGATTCAAATCAGCGCGATGGCGTGGCCCTTATGCATAATTGGCCCGTTATCGCGCACCGCTAGATGCTGATTGTTGGAGTGCGCGGGTTTTTCCCGAGGCCCGGAGTGTTTATCATGGCCGGCTGCTACGTCTGGTTTCCCCTTAACGGGAGGCTAATGGCCAGACGCCTATTTCCAGGAGTTGCTGCATGACCTTTTCTTTGGCCGCCAAACTGTCGGTGTTGCTGCTGTTTATCGGCAGCACGCTGTATGTGCATTTGCGTGGCAAGGCCCGTTTGCCGATGTTGCGTCAGTTCGTCAACCATTCAGCGCTGTTCGCCCCGTACAACGCCTTGATGTACATCTTCTCCGCCGTGCCGTCCAAGCCGTACCTGGACCGCAGCAAGTTCCCGGAGCTGGACGTGCTCAAGGACAACTGGGAAGTGATTCGCGAAGAGGCCATGCACCTGTTCGACGAGGGCTACATCCGCGCCGCGGAGAAGAACAACGACGCCGGTTTCGGCTCGTTCTTCAAGAAGGGCTGGAAGCGTTTCTACCTCAAGTGGTACGACAAACCGTTGCCGTCGGCTGAACTGCTGTGCCCGAAAACCGTGGCCCTGGTCAGCAGCATTCCCAACGTCAAGGGCGCGATGTTCGCCCTGTTGCCAGGTGGCAGCCACCTCAACCCGCATCGCGACCCGTTTGCCGGTTCCCTGCGTTATCACCTGGGGCTGTCCACGCCGAACTCCGACGACTGCCGTATTTTCGTCGACGGCCAGGTGTACGCCTGGCGCGACGGTGAAGACGTAATGTTCGACGAGACCTACGTGCACTGGGTGAAGAACGAAACCGAGCACACCCGGGTGATCCTGTTCTGCGACATCGAACGCCCGCTGAGCAGCCGCCTGATGACCCGCATCAACCGT
Source organism: Pseudomonas sp. C8002 (assembly GCF_013385765.1). Classification (NCBI taxonomy): domain Bacteria; kingdom Pseudomonadati; phylum Pseudomonadota; class Gammaproteobacteria; order Pseudomonadales; family Pseudomonadaceae; genus Pseudomonas; species Pseudomonas sp. C8002. Next base: position 66,985 of record NZ_JACAPJ010000010.1, on the reverse strand, counting down.
TGGGTCAGCGCGCAACTGGGGCGCGCCACCGCGCCGCAGAACCTGGATGACGAACGCGTTGGCGGGATCAACCAGGCGTATGCCTGGAGCAAGCGCTTCAGCGACAGCTTCAGTGGCGTGGTCAAGCAGTGGAAGCGCAAGCATCCGAAGGCTTATCGCATCCTGCGGCCAGTGCTGGCGGTGGTGGTGCTGACGGCGCTGGGGTATTGGTTGTTTGGTTAAGACTTTTGCAGGCTGGAAAAACCGCTCCGATGAGCGGTTTTTTTATGCGCCGGATTTGTGCGGGCGAAGTTATTGCAAAGCATGTCCCCAGCTGGTTATAGTCGGCCGCAGGTGTTTTCAGACACCTTGTTCATCCCTTCATAAAAGATCAGCACATGCCAGCTTCCCTGCGCATAGCGGTAGTCGATTCAGCGGTCAACGCTGCGGTCGTGCCGTGCGGGAGCCAGCAGCCTGCGCAGATCAGTCACTACCCCCCACCTGTCAGTAGCACGCCGGTGTACGCAGTCGTATCACCGCCGGGTGTTGGCATTTCGGGCTGATCAGCTGATGGCTGTTCCCCTGTGCCCGCCTGAAAAAACCTACTGAATTTCAGCTGTTGCTGAGTTGGCTTTTTGCCTGATCACAGGTGGTATCCATGTCTGTTCTTTCGAAACAATCCGTGGCCGCGGCGGCCTCGACGAGCCTGTTTGTCTTGCTGTGGAGCAGCGGGGCGATTTTCTCCAAATGGGGCCTGGCCCACGCTTCACCCTTTGCGTTTCTGCTGATCCGTTTCGCCATCGCCCTGGCGGGGTTGGTGATACTGGTACCGATCCTCAAGCTGAAGTTGCCGCGTCCCGGCAGGCCGATGCTTTACGCGGCGGCTACCGGGCTGGTGCTGTTGGGGGCCTACCAGATTTTCTATCTGCTGGCCCTGGACCTCAAAGTCACGCCCGGCATGATGGCAACCATCATGGGCGTGCAGCCGATCCTGACCGTGGTGTTGATGGAGCGCCGGCGCTCCTGGAGCCGGATGTTCGGCCTCGCGCTGGGATTGGCGGGGTTGATCATGGTGGTGTACCAGGGCATCGGGATGTCCGGCATGTCCCTGGCAGGCATGCTTTTTGGCCTGTTGGCCCTGTCCAGCATGACCTTTGGTTCGATCATGCAGAAGCGCATCACCGATAACCCGTTGGGCACGTTGCCTGTGCAATACCTGGCCGGCTTGCTGTTGTGCTCGGTGTTTGTGCCGTTCCAGCCGTTCCACTTTGAACACAACACCGGCTTTTTCGTGCCGGTGCTGTGGATGGGGCTGGTGGTGTCGTTGCTGGCGACGCTGTTGCTGTACCGGCTGATTGCCCGGGGCAACCTGGTGAATGTCACCAGCTTGTTCTACCTGGTGCCCGCGGTGACGGCGGTGATGGACTACCTGATCTTCGGCAACAAGCTGGCAATGTTGAGCTTGCTGGGGATGGGCTTGATCATCGTCGGATTGGCTTTCGTGTTCCGTAAGGGCTGATAAACCCAATGCTGTAGGAGCCAAAAAGCTCCTACAGCTTGCGGGCCAATTTCCCCGGCCGAAGCACCAGCCACAACGCCCCCGCAATCAATAACCCGCCATACAGATGCGCCATGGACAACGGCTCATCCAGCAGCAACGCGCCCCACAACACCCCGAATGGCGGAATCATGAAGGTCACGGTCATCGACTTCACCGGGCCGATGGACGTCAGCAAGCGGAAGTACAGGATGTAGGCAAACGCCGTGCATACCAGCCCCAACCCCAGCAGCGACAACCATACAGGCCAGCCACCCCAGCTGACCGGTGGATGGCTGATGGCACTCCAGGCAAACAGCGGCAGCAGGAACAGCGTGGCCCCGAGCATGCTGCCCAGAGCCGCCAGGCGACTGTCCAGCCCGCCCTGTTGATCGAGCCAGCGGCGTGCCAAAAAGCCGGCAAAGCCATAGCAGGTGGTCGCCAACAGGCATGCCAGCGCACCCATCAACAATTCCATGTCGAAGGCCACCGGCCCGGCGCGGGTCAGGATGCCAACGCCGAACAGGCCCAGGCATACCCCGGCGATTTTCGATGGCGTGAGGCGCTCACTGAAGAACAACCCGCCAATCAGCACGCCCATCAGTGGCGTCGTGGCATTGAAGATCGCCGAGTAACCGGCCGGCAGCACTTGGGCCGCCACTGAATACATGGTCGCGGGAATGCCCGAGTTGATCACCCCGAGCAACAGGACTGTCTTGAACTTGCCCTGGAAATCCCAACTCACCCGCATCATGGCGAGGATCACCAGCAGGCCGGTGGCAGCAATCGACACCCGGAAAAACGCGGTAGGAAGGGTGCCGATTTCCGGCGCGATAATTCGCATGAACAAAAAACTCGCGCCCCAGATAGCGGCCAGCACCAACAGGTGCAGGGTGTCGACAGGTCTCACGGAGGAACTCCAGTTTGATAAGGGCGGAAGTGTTGCCCACCGACCTGTCTGACACAATCGCTAATACATGTTTTACAGCACGAAACGCGTCACCAAGCCATTGAGGTCCACCGCCAGCCGCGACAGTTCCTGGCTGGCCGCCGAGGTCTGGGTGGCACCGGCGGCGGTTTGCGTCGACAGGTCCCGGATGTTCACCAGGCTGCGGTCCACCTCACGAGCCACCAACGCTTGCTGCTCGGCGGCGCTGGCGATCACCAGGTTGCGCTGGCTGATCTGCGAGATCGCCGCCGTGATTTTCTCCAGTGCACTGCCGGCGCTGTTGGCTCGCTGCAAGGTCTGGCCGGCGTGTTCGGCGCTGCTGTTCAGGGCGCCGACGGTGTCCTGGGTACCTTGCTGGATACCGTTGATCATCTGCTCGATTTCTTCGGTGGAGTCCTGGGTGCGTTGTGCCAGGGAGCGCACTTCGTCAGCCACCACGGCAAAACCACGACCGGCCTCGCCCGCGCGGGCCGCCTCAATCGCCGCGTTGAGTGCCAGCAGGTTGGTCTGCCCGGCAATCCCGCGAATCACTTCAAGCACCTTGCTGATGTCCTGGGCCTGTGCCGCCAGGCCCTCGGCCTTGGTCGAGGCACCGAGGACTTCGTCCACCAGGTTCTGGATCGAGCTGATGGTTTCGCTGATCTGGTAGTGACCGTGCTTGCTGTCTTCGTCGGAGGCCTTGGAGGCTTCGGCGCTGGAAACCGCATTGCCCGCCACTTCATCGACTGCCGCGCTCATCTGCGTCACGGCGGTGGCAGCCTGTTCGATCTCGTCGTTCTGCGCTTGCAGGCCGCGGGTGCTCTGCTCCATTACCGAACTCATCTCTTCCGCCGCCGAGGCCAACTGCTGCGACGATTCGCTGATGCCACGGATGGTTTCCTGCAGGTTGGCCTGCATGGTGGCCAGCGCGGTGAGCAGTTGCGCCGGCTCATCCTTGCCCTCCACGACGATCGGCCGGCTCAGATCGCCGGAGGCGATGGTGCGGGCCACTGTCAGTGCCTGGCCAATGGGCGCGGTGATGCTGCGGGTCAGCAGCCAGGCCAGCAACAAGGTGGCCAGCAGGGCGGTGATGATGATCAGGCCTACGATCCATTGGGCGCTGTAGTACATCTGCGCCGCTGACTCTGCGGCTTCCTGGACGCCTTTCTGGTTGAAGGTGATCAGGTCTTCCAGGCTCTTGTTGAGCACCAGGCCCTGGGGCGCGAGGCGGCTGTTGAGCAGGTCCATGGCCTGCTGCTGTTGATCCTGGTCCACCAGCTGAATCATCTGGCCCATGATGCTCATGTACGTCGATACGGTACTTTTCAGCTGGTTGAGCATCTCGGCGTCCTGCTCGTTGACCACCAGTGTTTCGTATTGCTTGAAGCTTTCCTGCAGGTCTGCCTGTTCCTTGCTGATCAGGCTCTTGCTGTTGTCGCGCACCCTGGATTCGTCGGTGGTCAACAGGCGCAGTGCTTCCAGGCGGATGCTGGCGATAAAGGCCGCGCTGTCGTGGACCGTCTCGATGCTCGGCATCCAGGAATCCTCAATCACGGTGGCGCTTTCCCGCAGCTTGGCCATTTGCCCCAAGCCAAACAGACCCACCACTACCAGCAAGCCGGCCAGTACCGCAAAGCTCAGACTGGCGCGCAGGCCGATCCCCATATTCCTCAATGACATCTCAATGCTCCTTTGGCGGTTAGAACCTGTTCCCGGATCGGTCTTCTGACCTTGTTAGGTGGGAGAGGGCGCGCTATATAGCAAAGTGCCACTATCTAGGGTAGTCAGGGTTTCCCTTACGTTGGATCCAATGGTCGAGAAGCCACCAGTAACGGAGCAGTAGAGCAAAGACTCTTATTTACCCCGGCTCGCACAGGCAGGCCACGTCACACAAGGCCTGTAGATGAAACGTTTAATGCGGGGAGGGTGACGCGCGGGTTTTTTGTTGACCAGTTAGTCGAATTAAATAAAGAGTAAATAAATGTACGAAATGAACAATCTTGTACAAGTCTGAATGAAAAATGATCCTTCTCCTGTTCCCGCACACTGGCTAAGCTCAGCTCACTCCAAATGCCCGCAGAGGTTTCCCGAATGCCGCAGCCAACGCCCGCCCTCGACATTGCGCAGATGATCCTCGACGGCTTCGACGACTACCGCGAGCACTTCCGCCAGATCACCGACGGCGCCCGGGAGCGTTTTGAAAAGGCGCAGTGGCAGCAAGGGCAGGCGGCATCGGCTGCGCGCATCAATCTTTACGAAGAGAAGGTCAGCGAAGTCACGGCGCGGCTGCGGGCGGCTTTCGATGAAGCCGTGTTGCTCGACATTGCCGACTGGCCGCTGGTGAAAAGTGCCTACATCAGCCTGATCGACCTGCGGTTTGACGATGAGCTGTCCGAGACCTGGTACAACTCGACGTTTTGCGGGCTGTTCAGCCATGACCTGATCAGCGACGGCTGCATGTTCATCCATACCACCCGGCCCAGCCTGCGCCGCGCCCGGGCGGCGCAAACCCGCACCTACAAGCCGGGCGGCAAGCTGGCGGGCATGCTGGAGCAGATTTTCGCCGACTACAGTTTCAGCGAACCCTACGCCGACTTGCCCGCCGACTTGCGCCGCCTGGAGGCGCAATTGCGCGAAAACCTGCCGGACTGGGTGTGCAAGGACCCGGACCTCAACGTCGAACTGTTTTCCTCGGTGCTGTACCGCAACAAAGGCGCGTACCTCGTCGGACGCATCTACACCCGCGACGAACAGTGGCCGCTGGTGATCCCGCTGCTGCATCGGGAAGGGCGCGGCATCCAGATCGACGCGCTGATCACCGACGAGGCCGATGTGTCGATCATCTTCTCGTTCACCCGCTCCTATTTCATGGTGGACGTGCCGGTGCCGGCGGAGTTTATCGGCTTCCTCAAGCGCATCCTGCCGGGCAAGCACATCGCCGAGTTGTACACCTCCATCGGCTTCTACAAACACGGCAAATCCGAATTCTACCGGGCGCTGATCAACCACCTTGCCACCACCGATGACCAGTTCATCATGGCGCCGGGCGTGCGCGGCATGGTCATGAGCGTGTTTACCCTGCCGGGTTTCAACACCGTGTTCAAGATCATCAAGGACCGGTTTTCACCGTCGAAAAACGTCAACCGCGCCACCGTGATCGAGAAGTACCGGTTGGTGAAAAGTGTCGACCGGGTAGGGCGCATGGCCGACACCCAGGAGTTCGCCGACTTCCGTTTTCCGTTGAGCAAATTCGAACCTGAATGCCTGGCCGAACTGCTGGAAGTCGCCGCCGGTACCGTCGAAGTCGAAGGCGATACGGTACTGATCCGCCACTGCTGGACCGAGCGGCGCATGACCCCGCTGAACCTCTACCTGGAAAACGCCAACGAAGCCCAGGTGCGCGAAGCCCTGGAAGACTACGGCCTGGCGATCAAGCAACTGGCGGCGGCGAATATTTTCCCGGGCGACATGCTGCTGAAGAATTTTGGCGTCACCCGCCACGGTCGCGTGGTGTTCTACGACTACGACGAAATCTGTTTCCTGACCGAGGCCAACTTCCGCCACATTCCGGCGCCGCGTACCCCGGAAGATGAAATGGCCTCCGAGCCCTGGTATTCCATCGGTCCGCTGGACGTGTTCCCCGAGGAGTTCCCGCCATTCCTGTTTGCTGATTCCGGCCAGCGCCGCCTGTTCGACGAACTGCACGGCGAGTTGTACAACGCCGACTACTGGAAAGGCCTGCAAGAGGCGATTCGCGCCGGCAAGGTAATCGATGTGTTTCCTTACCGGCGCAAGGGCCTGGACAATGAATGAGGGGAGCGCGCGGCGGCGCTTTTCTGCGACAATCCGCCCCCTGCCTACATAGACGACCTTTGCGTACCTGATGACTGACCAAGCGCCCGCTATCGACCAACTGCTGAAAAACCTCGATCACGCCATGCTCGCCGACCGCCACCGCTTGCGGCGGCAGTTGCTTGAGCTGCGCAAGAAACCCGATGAGGAAAAACTTGCGCAGTGGGTGACGCGGATGCAGGCCTCCTGCGCCCAGGTGACGGCGCGGCGCGCCAGCCTGCCGGTGATTCGCTATGACGACAGCCTGCCGATCGCCGCCAAGCGTGACGAGATCAAGGAAGCGTTGCTCAAGCATCAGGTGCTGATCATTGCCGGTGAGACCGGTTCGGGTAAAACCACCCAGTTGCCGAAAATCTGCCTGGAAATCGGCCGCGGCCAATACGGCCTGATCGGCCACACCCAGCCGCGGCGGATTGCGGCGCGCAGCGTGGCGAGCCGGGTCGCGGAAGAGTTGGCAACGCCGCTGGGTTCCCTGGTGGGTTATCAGGTGCGGTTTGAAGACCAGAGTGATTCCAACACCCTGATCAAGCTGATGACCGACGGCATCCTGCTGGCCGAAACCCAGAACGACCGCTACCTCGAACGCTACGACACGATCATCGTCGACGAAGCCCACGAACGCAGCCTGAACATCGACTTCCTGCTGGGTTATCTGAAAACCCTGCTGCCGCGTCGCCCGGATCTCAAGGTCATCATCACCTCGGCCACCATCGACCTGGAGCGCTTTTCCAAGCACTTCGACGATGCGCCGATTGTCGAGGTGTCGGGCCGCACCTTCCCGGTGGAAACCTGGTACCGCCCGCTGACCCTGGAGCAGGACGAGGAGGGCAACCGCGTCGAGGACGACCTGACCGTCGACCAGGCGATTCTCGCCACCCTCGATGAGATCGCCGCCTTCGAGCGCAGCGAGCGCAAGAGCCCCGGCGATGTGCTGGTGTTCCTGCCCGGCGAGCGCGAGATTCGCGACGCCGCCGACATGCTGCGCAAGGCCCAGCTCAAGCACACTGAAATCCTGCCGCTGTATGCGCGCCTGTCGCCGGCGGAGCAGCAGCGGATCTTCCAGTCGCACCCGGGCCGGCGTGTGGTGCTGGCGACCAACGTCGCGGAAACCTCGCTGACCGTGCCAGGCATTCGTTATGTGATCGACAGCGGCACCGCGCGCATCAGCCGCTACAGCTACCGGGCCAAGGTGCAGCGACTGCCGATCGAGGCGATTTCCCAGGCCAGTGCCAACCAGCGTAAAGGCCGGTGCGGGCGGGTCGAACCCGGTATCTGCGTGCGCTTGTACAGCGAAGAGGATTTTATCGGGCGCCCGGAATTTACCGACCCCGAGATTCTTCGCACAAACCTCGCGGCCGTAATCCTGCAGATGCTGCACCTGCGCCTGGGCGAGATCACCGATTTCCCGTTTATCGAGCCGCCGGACGGCAAGGCCATCAGCGACGGTTTCAACCTGCTGCAAGAGTTGTCCGCCGTTGACCGCAACAGCCAGCTGACACCGATGGGCCGCCAGTTGGCGCGTCTGCCGGTGGACCCACGCATGGGCCGCATGTTGCTGGAGGCGGCCAAGCTTGGCAGCTTGCAGGAAGTGCTGATCGTCGCCAGCGCCATGTCGATCCAGGACCCGCGCGAGCGTCCGCCGGAGCGCCAGCAAGCCGCCGACCAGGCTCACGCACAATGGAAGGACGCGGATTCGGACTTCGCCGGGTTGGTGAACCTGTGGCGTGGTTTTGAAGAGCAGCGCCAGGAATTGACCGCCAGCCCGCTGCGCAATTGGTGCCGCAAGAATTTCCTGAACTACCTGCGCCTGCGGGAATGGCGTGACTCCCACCGCCAGTTGAGCCTGATCTGTCGCGACATGCAGTTGACCGTCAATAAAGAACCGGCGGACTTCCCCAAACTGCACAAGGCGGTGCTGTCCGGCCTGCTCAGCCAGATTGGCCAGAAGACCGAAGAGGGCGATTACCTCGGCGCGCGTCAGCGGCGTTTCTGGATTCACCCGTCGTCGGGTATTGGCAAGAAGCGTCCGCAATGGCTGATGACCGCCGAGCTGGTGGAAACCACCAAGCTGTACGCGCGGATGGTGGCCAAGATCGACGCCGACTGGATCGAGCCGTTGGCCGGGCACCTGATCAAGAAAAACCACTTCGAACCCCATTGGGAAAAGAAGCGCGGCCAGGTGGTGGCGTTTGAGCAGATCACCCTGTTCGGGTTGATCATCGTCGGGCGCCGGCCGGTGCATTACGGGCCGATTGATCCGGTGACGTCTCGCGAGCTGTTTATCCGCGAAGGCCTGGTGCGCGGCGAGATCCAGTCCCGGGCCCGCTGCCTGACGGCCAACCAGCAATTGCTGGAGCAGCTCGACGAACTGGAAGCCAAGGCCCGCCGGCGCGACATCCTGGCGGACGAAGAAACCCTGTACGCCTTCTACGACGCGCGCCTGCCGGCGGAGATTCACCAGACCGCGACCTTCGACAGTTGGTACAAGGTCAACAGCCAGAAAGACCCGCAGCTGTTGATCATGCGCGAAGAAGACGTGCTGGCCCGCGAGGCCAGCGAAGTCACCGCTGCCCATTACCCCGACACCTTGCACCTGGGCGACCTGGCGCTGGCCTTGAGTTATCACTTCGAACCCAACCATCCACGGGACGGTGTGACCCTGCGCGTACCGGCGCCGTTGTTGCCGGCCTTGCCGCCCGAGCGCCTGGAATGGCTGGTGCCGGGTGTGATCGAGGCCAAGTGCATTGCCCTGGTGCGCAACCTGCCCAAGGCCCTGCGCAAGAACTTCGTGCCGGTGCCGGATTTCGTCAAGGCGGCGTTGCAACGTATCGAGTTCGGCCAAGGCTCGTTGCCTCAGGCCTTGGGGCGTGAGCTGCTGCGCATGACCGGGGCACGGGTCAGCGATGAAGCCTGGGCCGAGGCTGCGCAGCAGGTGGAGAGCCACCTGAAGATGAACCTGGAAGTGGTCGACGGCCAGGGCAAGTTCCTCGGTGAAGGCCGCGACCTGGCCGAGTTGACCGCGCGTTTCGCCGAGGCCAGCCAAGCTGCGTTGGCGGTGCCGCAGACTGCGAAGAGCCAGCAGCCGGTGGAGGCCAAGGTGTTCGCGGCGGTGGCCGAGAAAACCCAGCAAAACATCGCCGGGCTTTCGATGACGGTGTATCCGGCCTTGGTCGAAGAAAACGGCACGGTCAAGGAAGGGCGTTTCTCTACCGCTGCCGAGGCTGAGTTCCAGCACCGTCGAGCCTTGCAGCGCCTGCTGCTGCAACAACTGGCCGAGCCGGCAAAGTTCCTGCGGGGCAAATTGCCGGGCCTGACCGAGTTGGGGTTGATGTACCGCGAGCTGGGGCGTATCGAAGCCCTGGTGGAAGACATTCTGTTGGCCAGCCTCGACAGTTGCGTGCTGGAAGGCGAAGCCAGCCTGCCGCGGGACGGCGCCGGCCTGGCCGCCCTGGCCGAGCGCAAGCGTGGCAGTTGGACCGAGCACGCCGAGCGCCAGGCGCGCTGGACCCTCGAAATTTTGAAACTGTGGCATGGCCTGCAAAAACGCTTCAAGGGCAAGATTGACCTGGCCCAGGCGGTGGCGCTGAATGATATCAAGCAGCAACTGAGCAATCTGGTGTACCCCGGTTTCGTACGGGAAACCCCGGCGCAATGGTTCAAGGAACTGCCGCGCTTCCTCAAGGCCATCGAGCTGCGCCTGGAGAAATTGCCAAGCCAGGTGCAGAAGGACCGGGTCTGGAGTACCGAGTTGGGCGGCTTGTGGAGCCAGTATCAGAACCGCCTGAACAAACACGCCCAGGAAGGTAAGCGCGACCCTCAGCTGGAGCTGTATCGCTGGTGGCTGGAGGAATACCGGGTATCGCTGTTTGCCCAGCAGTTGGGCACCAAGGTACCGATTTCCGACAAGCGCCTGAGCAAGCAATGGAGCCTGGTCGAAGCGTGACCGACGTGCGGCAAGCAACTGTGGCGAGCGAGCTTGCTCGCGCTGGGCTGCGAAGCAGCCCCATAAGGTCTCTCTGAAACACCCGGGTCACTTTATTGGGGCCGCTTCGCGACCCAGCGCGAGCAAGCTCGCTCGCCACAGGGAAGGTGTTTGCGCGGGATAGGCGCCAAGTGTCCGATGTTGTGGCAAACTTCGCGGTTATAAATGCCGGGATCGTCGAGTTGGGCTGGTGCAGCCGTGGCGCGATGGAATAAAGCGTTTCCAGTTTGAAGGCCGCTGGGCGGCATAAAACTACTTACGGTTTGGTACGACGGTACCAATACCCTTCTGCCTGAACAGATTTAGAGGAACGACCGTGCATAACGTCGTCATCAGCGGCACAGGCCTGTACACCCCGGCCAACAGCATCTCCAACGAAGAGCTGGTGCAGTCTTTCAATGCTTACGTGCAACAGTTCAACCTGGATAACGCCGCCGCCATTGAACGCGGTGACGTGGAGGCCCTGACCGAATCCAGCGCCGCCTTTATCGAGAAGGCCTCGGGCATCAAGAGCCGCTTTGTCATGGACAAGGCCGGCATTCTCGACCCGCAACGCATGGCGCCACGCCTGCCCGAGCGCTCCAACGACGAATGGTCGATCCTCTGCCAGATGGCCGTCAGTGCTGCCGAGCAAGCCTTGCACCGCGCCGGCAAGACCGCCGCCGATATCGACGGTGTGATCGTCGCCTGTTCCAACCTGCAGCGGGCGTACCCGGCGATTGCCATCGAAGTCCAGGAAGCGCTGGGTATCCAGGGTTTTGGCTTTGACATGAACGTGGCGTGTTCCTCGGCGACCTTCGGTATCCAGAACGCCGCCAACAGCATCCAGCTGGGCCAGGCGCGGGCGATCCTGATGGTCAACCCGGAGATCTGCACCGGCCACCTGAACTTCCGCGACCGCGACAGCCATTTCATCTTTGGCGATGCGGCCACCGCCGTGATCCTGGAGCGGGCCGACCTGGCCACTTCCGAGCATCAGTTCGACGTGGTGAGCACCAAGTTGCTGACCAAGTTCTCCAACAACATCCGCAATAACTTCGGCTTCCTCAACCGCGCGGCGGAAGAGGGGATTGGTGCCCCGGACAAGCTGTTCGTGCAGGAAGGCCGCAAGGTCTTCCGTGATGTCTGCCCGATGGTCGCCGAGTTGATCGGCAAGCACCTGTCGGAAAACCAGCTGAATGTTGGCGATGTGAAGCGTTTCTGGCTGCACCAGGCCAACCTCAGCATGAATCATCTGATCGTGAAGAAACTGCTGGGCCGCGAGGCTTCTGTGGAAGAGGCGCCGGTGATCCTCGATACTTACGCCAACACCAGTTCGGCGGGTTCGGTGATTGCGTTCCACACCTACCAGGACGACTTGCCCAAGGGCGCTGTGGCTGTGCTTAGCTCGTTTGGCGCAGGGTATTCGATTGGTAGCGTGATCCTGCGCAAACGCTGATCATGTTTTGAAATCGAGGTCTTGAATGGCAGCAGCGGACGACGCGCACCTGCTTGAACGATTGCTCAAGGGTGAGCAGCGGGCCTACAAGGAGTTGGTCACCACCTACCAGAGCGCGATGCGTGCCGTGGCCTATGCCATCGTTGGCCAGCGCCATGCCGATGAGGTGGTGCAGGACGCCTGGCTCTCGGTGGTGCGCAACCTGGCGAAATTCGAGGGGCGTTCCAGCCTCAAGACCTGGCTGCTGACCATTACTGCCAACTCGGCAAAGGGCCGCTACAAGCAAAACCGCCGGGAAGTACTGCTCGATGACTTGCCGGCGCCCCATGGCACCATCGGTGATGATCGCTTTGTGCCCGACGATGGCCACTGGGCGGTCGCGCCGTTTGCCTGGCATCAGGACACTCCCGAAGCGCTGCTTACCGAAGACGAACTGCGTAATTGCCTGGAGCACACGCTGGCCAGTCTTTCCGAACTGCAAAGCAGCGTACTGCTGCTGCGCGAACGTCAGGGGCTGGAGTTGGAGGAGATTTGTAATCTTCTGACGCTATCGCTCTCCAATGTTCGTGTGCTGTTGCATCGAGCACGGCTTAAAGTCTTCGCCACGGTGGAGCATTTTGAGGAAACCGGCGAATGTTGACCTGTAAGGAACAAGTGGCACGTTCCAGTGACTATCTCGATGGGCAACTGACCTTTCGCGAGCGCCTGCTGGTGCGCCATCACCTGATGTTCTGCCCCAACTGCCGGCGCTTTATCCGGCAGATGCGCTTGATGCAGGCGACGCTGAAGATCCTGCCCGAGCCGCCTATCGCCGATGTTGATGCGTTGGCCGAACGCCTGGCCGCCGAGCGCTCCCGCGACCAATAATATCCATCACTTTTCACACTTAAACGAAGCCCGCATCGATAAAAGATGCGGGCTTTTTTTTGCTCAAAAAACAACCAAGATGAAAAATATTTCATTTTTCTCGGGTGTTTTTACATTTTGTATCATCTGCCATTTTTACCAGTTTTCAGGGCTGGAGCCTTGATTTCCGTAGGCTCTGGCTTATTTCGAATGGCTATTAAAAAGTTCCCGAGTAACAAAATCTTTATGTTCCGGCAACCCAGCTGAAATATCCCCTCGCCAAGATCGCCCCCCAACACCAGCGGCTCTAAACCGCGTGTTTTACCAATGCACAAGACCATCAATTAGGGGAATTCTTCGATGATCCGTAAGCACTTCGCCGGTTTCGCGGCCAGCGCCTTGGCCCTGGCCGTTACCGCCCAGGCTTTCGCCGGTACTGTCACTACTGACGGTGCCGATATCGTTGTCAAAACCAAGGGCGGCCTTGAGGTTGCAACCACCGACCAGAATTTCAGCTTCAAGCTGGGTGGTCGTTTGCAGGCCGACTACGGCACGTTTGATGGCTTTTACACCAAGAATGGCAACTCGGCTGACGCCACATACTTCCGACGTGCCTACCTCGAATTGGGCGGCACGGTGTACAAGGACTGGAAATACCAGATCAACTACGACTTTTCCCACAACTCCGGCAATGCCGATGATGGCTACTTCGACGAAGCGTCCTTCTCGTACGTAGGCTTCAAGCCAGTGGTGATCCGCGCGGGTCGTTTCGACCAGGACTTCGGCCTGGAAAAAGCCACCAGTTCCAAATGGGTGACCGCCATCGAGCGTAACCTCGGTTATGAAGTCGCCGACTGGATCAACTCCCACGAGAACGGCATGGGCCTGCAGGTCAGCGCCGTGGTGGCTGACATGGCCTACCTGTCCTCCAGCGTGTCGTCCAAGGACATCAACGACAAGGACGGCAAAGGCGTGAAGCAGTTCAACGGCCGTGCCGTGTTTGCGCCGATGCACGACAGCGGCAACGTCTTGCACCTGGGTGTGGACGTGGCGGTGCGTGACCTGAAGGACACCTCGTTCGACTCGCGGATCCGTCCTCGCCTGGACGCTCGTGGCGTTGCCACCAACGGCGGTAACGATGCCGGGGCCAACGGCAACCGTGCGACCTTCGGCGGCGGTGTAGGGCTGGACTCCGGCAACCTGACCGCGAACGACGCCTACGACACCGACACGGTGTTCGGCGGCGAATTTGCCTTCGCCCGCGGTCCGCTGTCCCTGCAGGCCGAATACCTGAACCGCAAGATGAAGGCCGACAGCAGCGCTTATCAGGATGTGAAGGCCACGGGTTTCTACGGCCAGGTGGCCTACACGCTGACCGGCGAGTCCCGGGTCTACAAACTCGACGGCGCCAAGTTCGACACCATCAAGCCGCAGAACAAGCAGTTCGGTGCGTGGGAAGTGTTCTACCGCTACGACAACATCAGCGTTGACGACAAAAACGTAGTGCGTAACAGCGCGACCCGTGAAGTGGGTGACGCCAAGGCAAGCCTGAACACCATCGGTGTCAACTGGTACGCCAACGAAGCGGTGAAGGTGTCTGCCAACTACCTCAAGGTCAGCACTGACAAGATCCAGAACGCCAATGGCGACGACAGCGGCGACGCCATCGTGGCCCGCGTGCAATACGTGTTCTAGGCAACCTGTAATACCGCTCCAAAGCGCTCTTTCTTCATCCGTCAAAGCGCTCCTCATTTGGTTTGCCCCGCCGTTTGGCGGGGCTTTTTTTTGCGCCGTGTCCTGTAGGCGCGAGCTTGCTCGCGAAGAACCCGAGATCACCGCGTTCTGTCAGAATGGTCGCGTTGTCGTTAACGATCATCGCGAGCACGCTCGCTCCTACACAAAGCCGTGACCGTCGGGGAATGGGATGCCGTTACAACGTTTGAATAACCTGTCCGAGATTGCGCCCGATGAATGGAACGCGTTGGTCCCCGTCGATCAGCCGTTTCTGCGCCATGCGTTCCTCAGTGCCCTGGAAGACAGCGCCAGCATCGGCCCGCACTCCGGCTGGCAGCCCGAGCATTTGCTGCACTATGAAGGTGGACGGCTGATTGCCGCGTTGCCCAGCTATCGCAAATGGCATTCCTATGGCGAGTACGTGTTCGACCACGGTTGGGCCGATGCCTGCGAGCGGGCGGGCATCGACTACTACCCGAAATTGCTGACGGCCGTGCCCTTCAGCCCGGTCAGCGGCCCGCGCCTGTTGGCCGCCAGCGCCGAGGACGGTTTCGAATTGCTTAAAAGCCTGCCCGGTTACCTGGAAATCGAAGGCCTTTCCAGCGCCCATATCAACTTTACCGACGCCCTGGCAGACACCGCACTGGCCCGGCAGCCGGGTTGGCTGCAACGCCTGGGCTGCCAGTTTCATTGGCAAAACCGCGGCTACCGCGACTTCCAGGACTTTCTCGACGCGCTGAGTTCGCGCAAGCGCAAACAGATGCGCAAGGAGCGCGAGCAAGTGGCGGGGCAGGGCATCGAGTTCGAGTGGCTGCAAGGTCATGAGTTGAGCGAGGCGCAGTGGGATTTTGTCTACGCCTGTTACGCCAATACCTACGCCATACGCCG
The DNA here is from genome assembly GCF_013385765.1 of Pseudomonas sp. C8002. Classification (NCBI taxonomy): domain Bacteria; kingdom Pseudomonadati; phylum Pseudomonadota; class Gammaproteobacteria; order Pseudomonadales; family Pseudomonadaceae; genus Pseudomonas; species Pseudomonas sp. C8002. The sequence goes on along the minus strand of NZ_JACAPJ010000010.1, from coordinate 51,801 downwards.
ACAATCGCCGTACCTGACCCGGGCGTTTTTCAGTCTGCTGGCCGAGCGCATGCCCGAGGCGATTCGCGTGGTGCTGGCCAAGCAAGGTTCACGGCCGGTGGCCATGGCCTTCAGCCTGATCGGCGGCGACAGCTTTTATGGGCGTTACTGGGGCTGCCTGGCCGAGTTCGACCGGCTGCATTTCGAGACTTGCTTCTACCAAGGCATGGATTACGCGATTGCCCATGGCCTGCAGCGTTTCGACGCCGGCGCCCAGGGCGAGCACAAGTTGATTCGCGGGTTTGAGCCGGTGATCACGCACTCCTGGCATTACCTGCGACACCCGGGATTGAAGACCGCCGTGGCGGATTTCCTGGAGCGCGAAAGCGTGGGGATCCTGGCGTATGCCGAGGAGGCGAGGACAGCCCTGCCTTATCGGCAGGGCTGAAACTGTCTGGCTCAGGCGGTTTTTTCCGCGCCCAGCCATCGATAGGTAATGCCGCCGACCACTGCACCGAGGATCGGCGCCAGCCAGAACATCCACAACTGCTGCAGCGCCCAACCGCCGACAATCAGCGCCGGGCCGGTACTGCGGGCCGGGTTGACCGAGGTGTTGGTGACCGGGATCGAGATCAGGTGGATCAGCGTCAGCGCCAGGCCAATGGCAATGGGCGCGAAGCCCGTCGGCACACGACGGTCGGTGGCGCCGAGGATGATCAGCACGAACATGGCCGTCATCACCAACTCGCACACAAACCCCGCTGCCATCGAATAACCACCAGGCGAATGCTCGCCGTAGCCGTTGCTGGCCAGGCCCGAAGCCAGTTCGAACCCCGGCTTGCCGCTGGCTATGAAGTACAACAATGCAGCGGCAACGACGCCGCCGATTACCTGGGAAACGATGTACGCCGGTAACTCCCTGGCCGGAAATCTTCCGCCCACTACCAGCCCCACCGACACTGCAGGGTTCAGGTGACAACCGCTGATGTGCCCGATGGCAAATGCCATGGTCAGCACCGTGAGCCCGAACGCCAGGGCCACACCGAGCACACCGATCCCGACCGGGGACGATGCGGCCAGTACCGCACTGCCGCAGCCACCCAACACCAGCCAAAACGTACCCAGTCCTTCCGTAACGGAACGTTTGAACAGTGACATGAACACATCCTTAATAGATTGCTCTATCTGATTAACGGGTCTGTGATGCATCCCTGCTGCCTTAAATCAGGGCCCTCCTGGGGCCTGATTGGAGTACAGCAGGATTGTGTCGCAAGACCAGCGGGATAGAGAAAACTGTCAGAATTGTTCGGAATTGAGGTTGCAGTTAACCAACGGAATCAGTCTATTCCGACGAAGCCACCGGTCTGGTGTTGCCACAATCGCGCATACAAACCGCCGTGTGCGAGCAATTCGGCATGGCTGCCGGTCTCGGCGATCTGGCCTTTTTCCAGCACCACCAGCCTGTCCATTCTGGCAATGGTGGACAGCCGGTGGGCGATGGCGATCACTGTCTTGCCCTGCATCAGGGTTTCCAGGCTTTCCTGGATCGCCGCTTCGACTTCCGAATCCAGCGCCGAGGTGGCTTCGTCCATGATCAGGATTGGCGCATCCTTGAGCAGCACTCGCGCGATGGCGATGCGCTGACGTTGCCCGCCGGAGAGTTTCACCCCGCGTTCGCCGACGTGGGCGTCGAGGCCGGTGCGGCCCTCGGCGTCCGACAGCAATGGGATGAACTCGTCGGCGCGGGCCTTGTGCACGGCGGCCCAAAGCTCTTCGTCGGTGGCGTCCGGCTTGCCATACAGCAAGTTGTCGCGGATCGAGCGGTGCAGCAGCGAGGTGTCCTGGGTGATCATGCCGATCTGTTCGCGCAGGGTTTCCTGGGCGACGTCGGCGATGTTCTGGCCGTCGATCAGGATACGGCCGCCTTGCAGGTCGTACAGGCGCAACAGCAGGTTGACCAAGGTGGATTTGCCCGCGCCGGACGGACCGATCAGGCCGATTTTTTCACCCGGTTTAATCGCCAGGTTCAAGCCGCTGATGATCCCGCTCTTCTTGCCGTAGTGGAAATCCACCTGATCGAACCGCACCTCGCCATGGGGCACTTCCAGGCGCGGGGCATTTTCCCGGTCGGTCACTGCCAGCGGCTGGGCGATGGTTTTCAGGCCGTCCTGGACCATGCCGATGTTTTCGAAAATGCCGTTGACCACCCACATGATCCAGCCGGACATGTTGACGATACGAATCACCAGGCCGGTGGCCAGGGCGATGGCGCCCACCGAAATCAGGGATTGGGTCCACAGCCACAGGGCAAGGCCGGTGGTGGTGACAATCAGCAGGCCGTTCATGGTGGTAATCACGATGTCCATGCTGGTCACGACGCGGCTGGCCAACTGGGTTTTCTCGGTCTGCTCGACGATCGCTTCCCTGGCGTAGTTCTGCTCGAAATTGGTATGAGCGAACAGCTTCAAGGTGGTGATGTTGGTGTAGCCGTCGACGATCCGCCCCATCAGTTTTGAGCGTGCCTCGGAGGAGATGACCGAGCGCTCCTTGACCCGTGGCACGAAGTACCGCAGGGCCAGGCTGTAGGCGACGATCCAGGTGATCAGCGGGATCATCAGGCGCCAGTCGGCTTCGGCGAACAGCACCAGGGCGCTGATGGCGTAGATCGCCACGTGCCAGATCGCGTCCACGGCGGCCACTGCGGAGTCGCGCAGGGAGTTGCCGGTTTGCATGATGCGCTGGGCAATGCGCCCGGCGAAATCGTTCTGGAAGAAGTTCAGGCTCTGTTTGAGCACATAGCTGTGGTTTTGCCAGCGGATCAGGCTGGTCATGCCGGGGCTGATGGTCTGGTGCACCAGCAGGTCATGCAGGGCGCCGAAGATCGGGCGCAACAGCAGGGCGACCACGGCCATCCAGATCAGCTCGGTGGCGTGGATCTGGAAGAAGTTGGCGGGCGGCGTGCCCTGGGCCAGGTCGATGATGCGGCTCAGGTAGCTGAACAGCGCCACTTCGATCAGCGCGCCGATCAGGCCCACCACCAGCAAGGCGGCAAAGCTTGGCCATACCTGGCGCAGGTAATAGACGTAGAAGGGTAGGACTTTGTCTGGAGGGGCCGCGCTGGGAGGTTCGCGGAAGATGTCGATCAGTTGTTCAAAACGACGATAGAGCATTAGGTCTGACGCCCGCGCGGCGGGCTCTCCTGTTCAAATGCGCGCGACGCCTTGCGGGCCCCGCGCGAAACTCCCTGTAGCCTTCAGTCGATGCGCTTGGCCGACTTGATCAGGACAGGATCGATTGGCACGTTCTGCATGCCCTGTTTGGTGGTGGTCTGCGAGTTGACGATGATGTCGACCACGTCCATGCCCTTGACCACTTTGGCGAACACCGCGTAACCGGCATCACGGCCCGGGTCGAGGAAGGCATTGTCCGCAACGTTGATGAAGAATTGGCTGGTGGCGGAGTTCGGGTCGTTGGTACGCGCCATCGACAGGGTGCCGCGCACGTTATGCAGGCCGTTGCTGGCTTCGTTCTTGATCGGTGCTTCGGTCGGCTTTTGCGACATTTGCTGGGTAAAACCACCGCCCTGCACCATGAAGCCCGGGATTACCCGGTGAAAAATGGTGTTGGTGTAGAAGCCCTTGTCGACATAGGCCAGGAAGTTCTTGGTACTGATCGGGGCCTTGACCGGGTCCAGTTCGATCTCGATGTCGCCATTGGTGGTGGTGATCAAGACGTGGGGTGCCTTGGCGGGTTCGGCCGCCATCAGGTTGGCAGCGAACAGTACGGAACCGGCAAAGAAGGCGATTTTTTTCAGCATGGGTCAGTGATCCTGGGTTGTGGTTTCGACTGTCTTGAGAAAATCGAGCAGGGTGTTGTTGAAGCGTTCGGGTTGGTCCAGCGGCGTGGCATGGCGGGAATCCTCGATCACCACCAGCCGCGCATCGGGCAGCAGTTTTACATAGATTTCTTTTTGCGCCACGGGGGTGTAGTCGTGGTCGGCGCTGATGACCAGGGTTGGACAGGATATTTTCGAAAGTTGTTCCTGTACGCCCCAGCCAACAATCGCATCGAAGCTGGCGAGGTAAGCACGTTTGTCGTTTTTTGCCCAGCGTTCGGCCATCTTGCGCCGCAGTTCGGCCTGTTCGGGCTTGGGAAACAGCAGGCTGCCCAGGGCCTTGCCGATAGTGTTCAGGCTGAGGATGCGCGCCAGGCTCCAGCGCTTGGCCCACTGCCAATAGTCGCTGGCGCTGCGAACCTTGACCTGGGGCGCACTGTTGACGATGCACAGGCTCTTGAGCATTTGCGGCTCATCCACTGCCAGTTGAAAGGCGATCATGCCGCCCATGGACAGGCCGACCACGTGGGCCGGCGGCAAATGCAGGTGTTCGATCAAGGCCACCAGGTCGGCGGTGAAGCCGGCGATGCTGTAGCGCTCACGGGGTTTGTCGGAGCGGCCGTGACCGCGCACATCCACCACCACCAGGCGATAGTGTTGGGACAGCACGGGCACTTGCAGTTCCCAGTCCAGGCAACTGGAGCCCAGGCCGTGGATCAGGATCAGCGGCGCGCCGTGGCCATATTCCTCGTAATGCAGGGTGCAACCTTCATGTTCGAAATAGGCCACGTGAACTCCTTGTTCAGGCTTGCTGCGGTGCGGCGAATGGCGCGTCCAGTGGTGCAGTGTCGAAGGTGCGCAGCAACTCGACGAGAATCTGCGTGGCCGGGCCCAGGGGTTTGTCCTTGTTCGAGTAAAGATAGAAGGTCGGGTTGCGGCTGCCACCCCGTTCCAGGGGCAGTAGCTTGAGCAGGCCTTCCTTGAGTTCGCGTTCGATCAGGTGTCGCGGCAGCCAGGCGAAGCCCAGGCCGCTGCTGACGAAGGTGGCGGCGGTGGGCAGGCTGCCGACGGTCCAGCGCTGCTCGGCGCCGAGCCAGCCGACGTCCCGTGGCTGCTGGCGGCCGGAGTCGCGGATCACCACCTGCATGTGGCTTTCCAGATCCTGGAAGCTCAGTTCGCGGTGCAATTGATGCAGCGGATGTTCGGGGTGGGCCACGGCGACAAATTCGACGTCGCTCATTTCCGTACCGAGGTAACCGGGAATGATGAACCCGCTGATGGCGAGGTCGGCCATGCCGTCCATCAACAGCTCTTCGACACCGGACAACACCTCTTCGCGCAAGCGCACCCGGCAGCCACGGCTTTGCGGCATAAAGGCAGTGAGGGCGCGCACCAGGCGGGCGTTGGGGTAAGCGGCATCGACCACCAGCCGCACCTCGGCTTCCCAGCCTTGTTCCATATGGTGGGCCAGGTCTTCCAGTTGGCTGGCGTTTTTCACCAGTTGCCGGGAGCGGCGCAGCAGCACTTCACCGGCTTCGGTGAGCACGGCCTTGCGCCCGTCAATGCGCAGCAGCGGCACGCCAAGCTGATCCTGCATGCGGGCCACGGTGTAGCTCACCGAGGATTGCGAGCGGTGCAGCGCTTCGGCCGCCTGGGCGAAGCCGCCATGGTCGACCACGGCTTGCAAGGTGCGCCATTGATCAAGGGTAACGCGGGGCGCTTTCAAGATGAGCTCCTCTTGTCCTAAGCTGGCGGTCCTTATTGGAGACTGCCGAATGAGAAAATTCTGTTGTGTGCTGCTGGCGTTGCTGCCGTTGAGTGCGTTTGCATTCAGTACCGATGTGACGAAAGACATTCAGGGCGTGAAGATCGATTACAGCGCGTCGGACGTCGACAGCACTATCAGTTCGATCCAACTCACCAACTACGGCCCCAATGACGCGGAGTGCAAGGTACGCTTTACCAACGGCCCGGAAGCCCCGCGTACGCGCAAGGTCACGGTTGCAGCAGGGAAAACCACCAATACCACGGTCAAATTCAACCGTGCCGTTATCAAGATGCGTATCCAGCTCACCTGCGCACCGAAATAAGGCAAAAGCGGAGCTTGCGTACAGCAATACTCCGCTTATAAACAAATTTCTAGATGGGTTATAGCAGTTTTTTACGCTTTTTAATCGAACGGACCCTGTCTAACCTTTACTCCATCGCCTTACAGCATTCACCGATGGAGCTTACATAATCATGGCCCGTGTTCTGATCATCGAAAGCAGCGCCCGTCAGCAGGACTCAATCTCCCGCCAGCTGACCCAACAATTCATCAGCCAATGGAAAGTCGCCCACCCGGCTGATCAGATCACCGTACGAGACCTCGCCAACAACCCGGTTCCGCACCTGGATGCCAATCTGTTGGGCGGCTGGATGAAACCTGCCGAGCAGCGCAGCACGGTTGAGCAGGCCTCCCTGGACCGCTCCAACGAACTGACCGATGAGTTGCTGGCCGCCGATGTGTTGGTGATGGCCGCGCCGATGTACAACTTCGCGATTCCCAGCACCCTCAAAGCCTGGCTCGACCATGTGCTGCGTGCCGGTGTGACCTTCAAGTACACCGCCACCGGCCCCCAGGGCCTGCTGACCGACAAGCGCGCCTTTGTGCTGACCGCCCGCGGCGGCATTCACGCCGGTGGCAGCACCGACCACCAGGAACCGTACCTGCGTCAGGTCATGGGCTTTATCGGCATCCATGACGTCACGTTCATTCATGCCGAGGGTGTGAACCTGGGCGGTGATTTCCAGGAGAAGGGTTTGAACCAGGCCAAGGCGTTGTTGGCCCAAGTGGCGTGAGATGTTAATCGTCAGATAATCGCCCGCTGTTTAGATAGCTCCACGCAACCCTTCAAGTACGCGTATCGAACCTCCCTTTGCACTTTTTGCTCCTGAGTGCTCCCGCCCGACTGACGCTTTTAGCGAGGTCGGGTTTTTTTTGCCTTGAGTTTCGTAACGCGCGGAAAACCGCTAATGTCGCGCCCATTCAAAATGAGGCGAGCATGGGCTATCTACTTGTTGTGACGCTGATCCAGGCGTTTTCCTTCAGCTTGATCGGCGAATACCTGGCCGGTCACGTCGACAGTTATTTCGCGGTGCTGGTGCGTGTACTGTTGGCCGGGCTGGTGTTTATCCCGCTGACCCGCTGGCGCACGGTGGAGCCGGCGTTCATGCGCGGCATGCTGTTGATCGGCGCACTGCAGTTCGGCGTGACCTACGTGTGCCTGTACCTGAGCTTTCGCGTACTGACGGTGCCGGAGGTGTTGCTGTTCACCATCCTGACACCGTTGCACGTGACCCTGATCGAAGACGCCCTGAACCGCCGCTTCAACCCGTGGGCGCTGGTGGCCGCACTGGTGGCGGTGGCGGGGGCAGCGGTGATTCGCTTCGACCAGATCACCCCGAACTTCTTCATGGGCTTCCTGCTGCTGCAACTGGCCAACTTCACCTACGCCGCCGGGCAGGTGCTTTACAAGCATCTGGTGGCCCGTCATCCAAGTGATCTGCCGCATTACCGGCGCTTTGGCTACTTCTACCTCGGCGCGTTGGCGGTGGCGTTGCCGGCGTTCCTGATGTTCGGCAAGGCCAACTTCCTGCCGGAAGCGCCGTTGCAGTGGGGCGTGCTGGTATTCCTCGGGCTGGTCAGCACGGCACTGGGCATGTACTGGTGGAACAAGGGCGCGTGCATGGTCAACGGTGGCACATTGGCGGTGATGAACAACCTGCATGTGCCGGTGGGGTTGTTGCTGAACTTGCTGATCTGGAATCAGCATGAACCGTTGGGCAGGTTGCTGCTGGGCGGCTTGGTGATTCTCGGGGCGGTGTGGATCAGCCGGCTGGGCCTGCGGTCGTCGGTGCCAATTGCGTCAGCAAAAAATCAATGAATGCGCGGGTCTTTTGCGGCACGCGTCGCGCTGACGAATAAACCGCATTGATGGTGATTGCCGGCGCCTGCCATTCGCAGAGCACCGGCACCAGGCGCCCGGCGCTCAGGGCGTCTTCGACGATAAAGTCCGGCAACAGCGCGATGCCCATCCCGGCCTCTGCCGCCTGGGCCAGCAGGTCGCCGTTGTTGGCGTGCAGAGGGCCGGTAACGTTGACCCGCTGGGTTTCCTGGCCCTTGCTCAATTGCAGGCTGACGCCGCTTTGCAGATACCCATAATTGAGGCACTGGTGCTGGCGCAGGTCTTGCGGGGTCTGCGGTATGCCCGCGCGTGCCAGGTAGGCTGGCGCAGCCACCATGATCCTTGGCGCAGGTGCCAACTGGCGGGCGATCATCGTTGAGTCGGGCATGCTGGCGATGCGGATGGTCACGTCGAACCCGCCGCGTACCGGGTCCACCTGCTGGTCACTGAGCACCAGTTGCAGTTCGATATGCGGATGCTGTTCATGGAACAGCGGAATCAACCGCCCCAGGCGATGCAGCCCGAACGACATCGGCGCATTGACCCGCAACACGCCCCGTAGCTCGCCGATACCATCCCGGGCCCGCTGTTCGGCTTCGTCCAGGGCGGCCAGTACCTCACGTGCTGCTTCAAAATACTCGGCCCCGGCCTCCGTCAAATGCAGGCTGCGGGTGGTGCGCTGAAGCAGTTGCACGCCTATGGCTTCTTCCAGCGCCTGAATCTGTTTGCTGACTTTTGAGCGCGGTACGTCCATGGCTCGCGCGGCGGCCGCGAAGCCGTTCTCGCCGACCGTGACGACAAACGCCCGCATGCATTCGATACGATCCATGATTGTCCCTTTTTTAGAATCAATTATTCTCGATTTTAGGTAATTGTCTCGATTTTATCCATCCCATAAAGTTACTTCCAAGCCGCCAGCAAAGCTTCACAGCGGCGCTGAACGCACCCCTTACCGAATCGAAACCATTAAAAGGAAGTCACCATGTCTATTCGCGAATTGCTCAACCCAGCCAACTCCACCCTGATCCTGATCGACCACCAGCCGCAGATGGCCTTTGGCGTGCAGTCGATCGATCGCCAGACCCTGAAGAACAACACGGTGGCGCTGGCCAAGGCGGCCAGGATCTTCAACGTGCCGACCATCCTGACCTCGGTTGAGACCAAGAGCTTCAGCGGCTACATCTGGCCGGAACTGCTGGACGTGTTCCCGGACCAGCAGCCGATCGAGCGCACCTCGATGAACTCCTGGGAAGACAAGGCGCTGGTGGCCGCGGTGAAGGCCACCGGGCGCAAGAAGCTGATCATGGCGGCCCTGTGGACCGAGGTGTGCCTGAACTTCCCGGCCCTGGAAGCCCTGGCCGAAGGCTACGAGGTGTACATCGTCACCGACGCCTCCGGCGGCACCAGCAAAGAAGCGCATGACATGTCGGTGCAACGGATGATTCAGGCGGGCGCGGTACCGGTCACCTGGCAGCAAGTGCTGTTGGAATACCAGCGTGACTGGGCTCACAAGGAAACCTACGACGCGGTGATGGGCCTGGTACAGGAGCACAGCGGCGCTTACGGCATGGGCGTGGATTACGCCTACACCATGGTTCACGGCTCGCCGCAGCGTCAGGTCAAGTAAGGTCCAACGCAAAAAAAACGGCACAACTCGGGTTGTGCCGTTTTTTGTTGTTACATCACTGCCTTTTCCGCCGGGGGCAGGTGACTGGCCCCCAGCACCGCCGGCAACATCCCCGCCCGCAAATCACCGCCGCTCGGCTGCTGGTACAGGCTCAAACCAAATTCCGGCAGCACCGCCAGCAGGTAGTCGAAGATATCGCCCTGGATCCGCTCGTAGTCGGCCCATGCGGTGGTGCGGGTGAAGCAGTAGATCTCCAGCGGGATGCCTTGGGCGGTGGTCTGCATCTGCCGCACCATGCAGGTCATGTTCGGCTGGATCTCCGGATGGCTTTTCAGATAGGCCAAGGCATACGCGCGGAAGGTGCCGATATTGGTCATGCGTCGGCGGTTGGCGGACATCGCCGCGACATTGCCCTGGGCTTCGTTCCAGGCCTTGAGTTCGGCCTTCTTGCGGCTCATGTAGTCGGTCAGCAGGTGTACCTGGGTGAGCTTCAGCTCTTCGTCGTCGCGGATGAAACGCACGCCGCTGGCGTCGATATACAGGCTGCGCTTGATCCGCCGGCCACCGGAGGCCTGCATGCCGCGCCAGTTCTTGAACGACTCGGACATCAGGCGCCAGGTGGGAATCGAGACGATGGTCTTGTCGAAGTTCTGCACTTTGACGGTGTGCAGGGTGATGTCGACCACGTCACCGTCGGCGCCGACCTGGGGCATTTCGATCCAGTCGCCGACCCGCAGCATGTCGTTGCTGGTCAATTGCACGCTGGCGACGAACGACAGCAGGGTGTCCTTGTAGACCAACAGAATCACCGCCGACATTGCACCCAGACCGGAAAGCAGCAGCAGTGGCGAGCGGTCGATCAACGTGGCGACGATGATGATGGCGCCAAACACGAACAGCACCATTTTCGCCAACTGCACGTAGCCCTTGATCGAGCGGGTGCGGGCGTGTTCGGTGCGGGCATAGATGTCCAGCAGGGCGTTGAGCAGTGCACTGATCGCCAGCACCATGAACAGAATGGTGAACGCCAGGGCGACATTGCCGATGAACAGGGTGGCGGTCTTGCTCAGGTCCGGCACCAGGTACAGGCCGAACTGGATCACCAGCGACGGCGTCATCTGCGCCAGGCGGTGGAAGACTTTGTTGTGCCGCAGGTCGTTGAGCCAGTGCAGCGCGGGTTGCCGGCCCAGCAGCTTGACGGCGTGCAGGATGAGGTAGCGGGCCACTCGTCCGAGCAGCAATGCCACTACCAGCAACACCACCAGCGCAAGGCTGGAATGCAGCAGCGGGTGTTCGTCGAGGGTGCCCCAAAGGTCTTTGACGTTGAGCCAGAGCTGTTTGATATCCATGGGTAAACGCGATTCTTCTGTAAGACGTGACGGGCCGATTAGAGCATTTAAGTACGTCAAAGTTGTGGTTGTGGACAAATCCCCTGACAAAAAAGCGCCTGATTAACCCCGTTCGCGTAAAGAAACTCGGCCTCGGCGCCCGAAACCGTTACCCTATGCAGCTGTTTTTTTGTAATTCTTCGAGGTAGCACCCGTGTTTTCCCAATTCGCCCTGCACGAACGCCTGCTCAAAGCCGTGGCCGAGCTTAAATTTGTCGAGCCAACGCCTGTGCAAGCAGCGGCCATCCCGCTCGCGCTCGAAGGGCGTGACCTGCGGGTGACGGCTCAAACCGGGAGTGGCAAGACTGCCGCTTTCGTCCTGCCGATCCTTAACCGTCTGATCGGCCCGGCGAAAGTCCGTGTCAGCATCAAGACCCTGATCCTGCTGCCGACCCGCGAACTGGCCCAGCAGACCTTGAAGGAAGTGGAGCGCTTCTCGCAGTTCACTTTCATCAAGTCCGGCCTGATCACCGGCGGCGAAGACTTCAAGGTCCAGGCCGCCATGCTGCGCAAGGTGCCGGACATCCTGATCGGCACCCCGGGCCGGATGATCGAACAACTGAACGCCGGCAACCTGGACCTCAAGGAAGTTGAAGTGCTGGTGCTCGACGAAGCCGACCGCATGCTCGACATGGGCTTTGCCGACGACGTGCAGCGCCTGGTGCAAGAGTGCGTCAACCGCCAGCAGACCATGCTGTTCTCGGCCACCACCGGTGGTTCGACCCTGCGCGACATGGTCGCCAAGGTCCTGAACAACCCTGAGCACCTGCAGGTCAACAACGTCAGCGACCTGAACTCGACCACCCGTCAGCAGATCATCACTGCTGACCACAACGTGCACAAAGAGCAGATCCTCAACTGGTTGCTGGCCAACGAGACCTATCAGAAGGCTATCGTGTTCACCAACACCCGGGCCATGGCCGACCGCATCTACGGTCGCCTGGTGGCTCAGGAGTACAAGGCGTTCGTCCTGCACGGTGAGAAAGACCAGAAGGACCGCAAGCTGGCCATCGACCGCCTCAAGCAAGGCGGCGTGAAGATCCTGGTCGCCACCGACGTTGCCGCCCGCGGCCTGGATGTTGACGGCCTGGACATGGTGATCAACTTTGATATGCCCCGTAGCGGCGACGAATACGTGCACCGTATCGGTCGTACCGGGCGTGCCGGCAACGATGGCCTGGCGATCTCGCTGATCTGCCATGGCGACTGGAACCTGATGTCGAGCATCGAGCGCTACTTGAAGCAGTCGTTCGAGCGCCGCACCATCAAGGAAGTCAAAGGCACCTACGGCGGGCCGAAGAAGGTCAAGGCATCGGGCAAGGCCGTTGGCGTGAAGAAGAAAAAGGTCGACGCCAAGGGCGACAAGAAGAAGGCCGGTGCCAAGTCGCCGACCAAGCGCAAGATTGCCAACCGTCCAAAGACCGACAACCTGTCGTTGGTCAGCAAGGACGGCATGGCGCCTCTGAAGCGCCGCAAGCCGGAAGCACCGGCTGCCGAATAACGCTTGAGCCATAAAAAAACCGGACAATGTCCGGTTTTTTTTCGCCTCAGTTTTTAGTTTTGTCGGTCGCCTCATTGAGTTCCGTGAGGCGCTGGTCGATCAGTTGGCACTTGTCGGGCAGGTCTGCGCTGGCGGTTTCCAGCTTCATGTTCTGCAGTTCTTCGTTGATCTCCTTGGCCTTCTCTGGATTCTGCTGGGTGAGCTCGGTCACCTTCTTGGCCAGTTGCTCACGTTTGGCGGTGGCCTCTTCCGGCGTGCAGGCCCAGGCGGGCAGGGCGGCAAGCAGCGTGGCCGCCACGGTCATATTCAGCAGGGTTTTCATAATTCGGACCTCCATGGCGATGATGTTCGGTTGAGGGCCGCGAGCGCTTAAAAGTTCAGCGAAATTGCGCCTGTCCACTAGGCTGAACGGACGATGGCCCGGCATGTCACACCTTTGAAGGGCCTATTTCGTGTGCCTTCAGGAGGAATCAGGATGACGACTTACGATTGGGATTTGATCGAACGATTGCTGCATGAGGTACAGAACGGTGGCGCCAACTTCGCCCCGCGCAAATATGCCGAGGAGGAAGCCGCTGAAAGGGCTAATGCTAGAGAGCCCATCGGTAACCTTGATAAGTTCAAAAAGACCGCAGCGGATTACGAGGCGTTGTTGTTCAAGCACGGCTTTATTGAGTCGAGGTCAGAGGAAGAGTGCGGCAATGGGGAGAATTTCAAATTGACCCCGCGCGGCTCACAGCTGCTGAGCCTGATCGACAGCAGCATCCCCGGCAATAATCACCCCCGGCAGGTGCTGGACGAACAGGCGGATGCGCTGGATCCGGCGACGTTTGATGAAGTGGCTTCGAAAGCACAGATTGCCTGATGTCTACGGGGTGCCAGCCTTCAGGCATTTAAGGGCCTTGAAATCGCTGCGCACCTTGTCGATCTTCTGCGTGAGCTTCTGGCGTTGCGGCACGGTGCTTTCCGCCATCAGGTCGACGATCAGGCTGCGGGCAGCGGCTTCGGTCTGGGCGTAGGCCTGGCGATATTCTGGGGTCCACAGGCTTTCGCGGTTCACCAGCAGTTGCTCGATCTTCTGAGGGAAATCGCTGCTGTGGCGGTCTTTGACGGCTGCGATAAATAGTGTTTGCCAGTGGGCGCGGTTGCCAATCCATTGTTGGTTCTGCTCACCCAAGGCGATCGACCAGGCGGTGACGCGATTCTGCTGGCTGGCACTTAACGGCCCGAGCCACGCATCGAGGCGCTTGTTCATGCGCTCGGCGCGTTCCTTGATCTGCTGCTCGAGGGGCGGTTTCAGGTATTCGTCCTGACGCTTGCGCAGGTCCTTGGCGAACGCTTGCTCCATATCCTGTACTTGCTGGTCGTCCAGCCCCTGCAGTAGCTCGACGGCGGACGGCGTGATCGCCCGGGCGCTCTCGGCAATAGCTTGTTTGGCTTCGGCGGTACGGGTTTGCAGGGCGGCGTCAGTCACCTGGTTGGTGTCGACCATCTGTTGCAGGCGATCGAGCCAGTCCAGGTAGCCCGGCAATTGTGTGGTGCAATGCCAGGCCAGGTGTTCCTTGAGTGTGTCGTTGAACCAGCTCTTCTGCCCGGCGTTCATTTCCAGGTAGTCGCTGAGGGTCCAGGGGATGATCACATCCAGATTGCGATAGGCCAGGCCCACCCGATTGCAGCCGGCAAGCACCAGGCTGAGGGTCAGCAACATCACCAGAAATTTTAACCGACGCAGCATGAGCGAGTCCTTGCGCAGACGAGAGTATTGCATCTGAACCCGTCAGGGCAGCGACAGTTCAGCCCATCAATAAAACGCCCGCTCGGCCTTCAGGGTCAACAGCCCGTCGCATTGCGAGTTGTGTCCGGAGTAGGCCGAGCAATCGCCGCCGCTGAGGCTGGAGTCGCTGTAGATCAGGTTCAGGTCGACGCCCATCCATGGCCTGGAAAATTGTACCGACCAGTCGCTGAAGCTGCGGATCGAGCTGCCATCGGCCACCGAGACCGGGGTGCCGAGCTGGTGGGTGGTGTACTTCATGCTGACGCCGATGCCGAATGGCTTGGTGCCGCCGAGGTCGGCGAACAGGGTGCTGTCCTGCCGGTCCGGGTCGTTGCTGAAGGAGGCGCCGAAGCGATTGCCCAGCAAGGTCAGGCCGCCGTAGAACTCCTGGCTGTCCAGGGGGCTCAGCTTGGGATAGCTGTAGTGAATCATCCCCAGTTCATAACCCAGGGTCTGGTCGAAGGGGCGTTTGAAACCCAGGTAGGAGTCGACTTCCAGGTTGCTGGTAGGGGAAATGCCCATGCTCGGTGAGAATTGGCCGAGGTACAGGCCGCTGCCGTGGCTCAGGTCCAGGCCGCCATGGAACGAGTCGCTCCCGGGTGCCGTGGGCTTTACCAGGCCTTGAGCCATGCTTCGGCTGGGTGTCGTGCCCAATTTCAGGTCGAAATCACCCAATTCACGCTGGAAAACCTGCGCTTCGGCGAGGGGGCTGGCCAACAGGGCACCGGCCAGGAATATGCAGGATTTGAGCATGCTTCACTCCATGAAAAGCGAGGAGCAGTAACGGGAAATATCAGGCAAATGCCCGATCTAGACGTGTGCAAGCATACCGGCGATGGTTCGCAGATGAGGCCCGTTCGTCGATTGGCGTAATAAAGGGGTGTATCAGGGGGTAGTGCGGGCTCTAGTCCTAGCGCCTTGAAAGGCAAAGCGCATAGGGACCAGGTGTAATGCGCGAGTCTTACTTTTTACCCAGGGTGATCTGCTTGGACGGGCCGAAAGTCTGGCCGCTTACGCCTTTGGCAATCTGCTGGATTTCGCCGCCCTGCTTGAGGAATGCAGCAATTTGGCTGTTGATCGATTCGCTGGTTTCAACGGCGGGAGCTGGCTTTGCTTTGCTGTTGGATGCTTTTACGCGCATGGCGGCCACTAACCTGTAGAGAATTAACTTGGCCATGCATCGTACATGAAATGCTTGACAATTGCTTGGCAAATATCCCCCTGAAATATACGCAGGGTTTATGATTCGCCTGGATTATTAAGTGAAATACTCACCTAACTTGCTGTTTTAACTCGAATCCCTTGAGGAAATCCGGCCGTGGGTACTGGCCGGATTCAGCCCGATGACCTGACGAGCGGGGCGCTTCTCGGCAAACCCATGATTTTTCAGGCCTGTACGCCGGTACGCGGGACCGCCGTCGTCAACTCGGGTAGAATGCCGCCCACGCAATGAGGGTATTTGAGATGGCTTTAGTCGGGCGCTACAACAGCTTGCAAGTGGTTAAACACACTAACTTTGGTTTGTACCTGGATGGTGATCAAGAGGGCGAAATCCTCTTGCCCAACCGATATATCCCCAAAGATATTCCCAGTGAAGATGAAGACTGGCTCAACGTTTTCATTTATCTGGACAGCGATGACAAACTTATCGCGACCACCGAAAAACCAAAAGTACAGGTGGGTGAATTTGCCAGTCTGAAAGTGGTTGAAGTCAACAGTATCGGTGTATTCCTCGATTGGGGCCTGCCCAAGGATCTGCTGCTGCCTTACTCCGAAGAAAAGCGCCAGCTGACCGCCGGTGAGTATTGCGTGGTACACGTCTACCTCGACAAACACACCAAGCGCATCACCGCCACCGCACGCCTTGACCGCTACCTGGACAAGACCCCGGCCACCTACAAGGTCGGCCAGGAAGTTGACTTGCTGGTGGCCGAAGCCACCGACATGGGCTTCAAGGCCATTATCAACAACAAGCACTGGGGCCTGATCCACAAGAACGAAGTGTTCAAGTTCCTGCGCCCGGGCAAGGAAGAGAAAGGCTTCATCAAGGAAATCCGCGTCGACGGCAATATCAGCCTGAGCCTGCAGCCTGTGGGTGAAGAAGCGGCCTCCAGCCTGAACTCGAAGATCCTCGCCAAGTTGCGCGACAACAACGGCACCTTGCCGGTCAGCGATAAAAGCGACCCGGCACTGATCAGCAGTTTGTTCGGTGTCAGCAAAGGCAACTTCAAGAAGGCCATCGGCGCCCTCTACAAGCAGGGTCAGATTGTGATCCACGCGGATCGCATTGAACTAAGCTGATCGCGGTTGGCTCTTCTGTAGGAGCACGCTTGCTCCTGCAGAAGGCCGCCTCAATGTCCAGAAAAACGCTTTTCGCCTACCTCGGTACGTTGCTTGCCTTTCTGATTCTTGACGGCCTGTGGCTCGGTGTCCTCATGGGCCCGACCTACAAAGCGCTGCTCGGCCCGTTGATGCTTGATCAGCCGCGCCTGTTCCCAGCCGTGGCGTTCTATCTCCTCTATGTATTCGGTTGTGTGGTGCTTGTCGTCCTGCCTGCGTTGGCGAGCGGCGGCTGTCAGCGTGCCGCGCGGCTTGGTGCACTCCTGGGATTGGTAGCCTACGGCACCTATGACCTGAGCAATTGGGCAACCCTGCAGGGCTGGTCGGCCGGTTTGGCCTTCATGGACATCGCCTGGGGCACCTTCCTGACTGCCGTTTGCTGCACTGTGGGCTATCAATGTGCGCGCAGGGTGCACAATTGATTGTGTACAGGATTGCCCTGCACCATCCCTGAGCGAATCACCACCGTTCAATCGTCTCTACGCCTCCTGAAGAGCCAAGCTCCACGGGGGATTGTGCCGAGTTTTATTGCATTGGCACGCATTCTGCTCATCAACTCGTATACAAACCATGCCGCCTCCCGTACGCACTCCCGTCGCGGGTGGCAGGCCGGTATTTACGAGGAGCCCTGCGATGACCGAACAATTGCCCAAAGGCTACAGCCCGCGCCTGTACAACCAGGACCTGGGACCGCTGCCGCAAAAATGGAACTGGTACAACATCTTCGCCTTCTGGATGAGCGACGTGCACAGCGTCGGCGGCTACGTATTCGCCGCCAGCCTGTTCGCCCTGGGGCTGGCCAGTTGGCAGGTATTGATCGCCTTGCTCGCCGGGATTTGCATTGTGCAATTGATCGCCAACCTGGTGGCCAAGCCGAGCCAGCAGGCGGCAGTGCCGTACCCGGTAATCTGCCGGTTGGCCTTTGGGGTTTTTGGGGCGAACATCCCGGCAGTGATTCGCGGCTTAATCGCGGTGGCCTGGTATGGGATCCAGACGTACCTGGCATCCAGCGCACTGATCATTGTGGTGCTGCGCTTTTTCCCACAGATGGCGGTATACGCAGAGCCGCATTTTGCCGGGCTGTCGTACCTGGGCTGGTTCGGTTTCCTCAGCCTGTGGACGCTCCAGGCGCTGGTGTTCTGGGCGGGCATGGAGTCCATCCGTCGTTTCATCGACTGGGCGGGGCCTGTGGTCTATGCGGTGATGTTTGCCCTGGCAGGCTGGATCGTCTGGAAGGCTGGCTGGGCCAATATCAGCTTCACCCTGGCGGAAAAATCCCTCTCAGGCTGGCAGGCGTTTGGCCAAATCATCGTGGCAACCGCGTTGGTGGTGTCGTACTTTTCCGGGCCGACCTTGAACTTCGGTGATTTCAGCCGCTACTGCCGCACGATGAAAGACGTGCGTCGCGGAAATTTCTGGGGCTTGCCGGTAAATTTCCTGGCGTTCTCCCTGGTCACCGTGGTGATCGTCTCGGGCACCTTGCCGGTGTTCGGCGAAATGCTCCACGACCCGATTGCCACCGTTTCGCGCATCGACAATGACATGGCTGTGTTGCTGGGGGCGTTCGCCTTTGTCACTGCGACTATCGGCATCAACATCGTGGCCAACTTCGTCTCGCCCGCCTTTGATTTCGCCAACGTGGCACCGAGCAAAATCAGCTGGCGTGCCGGTGGAATGATTGCGGCGGTGGCCTCAATCTTCATCACCCCATGGAACCTGTTCAACAACCCGCTGATGATCCACTACACCCTCGATATCCTCGCCGCGTTTATCGGGCCGTTGTTCGGGATTCTGCTGGTGGATTTCTACCTGATCAAAAAACAGAAGATCGACGTGGATGCGCTGTTCGATGACAGCCCGAGCGGGCGCTACTACTTTGACGGCGGCGTGAACTGGACGGCGGTCAAGGCACTGGTGCCCGCGACGCTGGTAGGCGTCGCGATCACCTTCACCCCGGCGCTGCAGGGCATGGCCAATTTCGCCTGGTTTACCGGCTGCTTCCTGGGTGGGCTGTTTTTCCTGGTGTTGGCGCGGCGTGAACAGGTTCGCGCGCCTGTGTCGATGGTTGCCGGCTGACCAGCACCGATCCGGCCACCAACAAACCGGCGCCTGCTACCACCAGCGCCGGTTGCAGGCCACCGCTGAGGTGGCTGCTCACCGACGCCAGCAACGGACCGCTCAATTGGCCGATCGCAAAGCTGGCGGTCAGCAACCCGGTGCTGCGCTGGTAGCCGTGGGGGGCGACATCACGCAAGCGCGCCATCACCAGTTGCATGCACGCCAGGAATGGCCCACCGCACAGCAACACCCCCAGCGCCAGCCCCCAACCGTTGCCCAGCAGGCAGGCAAACACGCCGGCCGCTTGCAGCCAAAGGGTTGTCATCAGCCAGCGACGGGTAGTGTCCGGGTCCTTGCGGCGCAAACTTGCCGCCACCACGCCAATCGCGGCAGCCAGGCCAAAGCAGGGCCAGAACAGGTCTGCTTGCCATGCGCCCTTGAATTGCGCGCTGGCCATCTGTGACAGGAATGTCGCCGGGATGATGTAGCCAAGGCCATACAACACGTAGATCCAGCACAGATGTGTGATGCTGCCGTTGCTGGCCACGTCGGTGTGGCTGGCAGCGGGCGAGTCGGCAGCGGAAGGCTTGGGCAGGAACGGCAGGATTGCCAGCAGCATGACCAGGGCGACTACCCCATACACCAGCCACAAGGTTGCAGAGTCTTGCCCCAACAGGTTGGAGCCCAGCGCCAGCAACCCGGTCAACAGAATCCCCAGCCCCGGCCCGGCAAATACCAGCGCACCCAGGCGTGGGCGCCCGGCCGCAATGGCCAGTGGCTGGCTCAGGCTGGTAATCATCACCAGCGCCCAGGCACTGGCTACACCGGTGCCAAAGCGCAACAACAGATGCGGCCAGAACCCGTGGGCCCAGTACGACGCCAGGGTCAGCAGCACACACAGCCACAGCCCGCCGTACAAACGCCCGCGTACATGATGATGGCTGCGGGCAAAGATCGAATCCACCGCACCGACGAAATAACCCAGGTAGTTGGCCGCCGCAATCAGGCCGGCGCCGGTCAGGTCGATCTGCCCTTCACTGAGCAAATGCGGCATTTGCGGGGTGAGCGCGAATCGACCTATGCCCATGGCCATCATCAGGGCGATAAAGCTGGCGAGTAAGCGGATCAGCGGTGACATGGTGGTTTTTCCTGGGAGCAGCGAGTGACCATCAGGCTAAAGCGGATTGACTTTCTTTAAAAATGAATAATAGTGAGTAACTTGTTCAGTTTTGGAGAATGGTGATGGAGTTCAGTCAATTGCGGATTTTCCAGGCCGTGGCCGAGGAAGGCTCCATCACCCGTGCCGCTGAGCGCTTGCACCGGGTGCCGTCCAACCTGTCGACCCGGCTTAAACAGATGGAAGAACAACTGGGCGTCGAACTGTTCGTGCGCGAGCGCCAGCGCTTGCAGCTTTCTCCTGCAGGCAAAGTGCTGCTGGACTACAGTGCGCGCCTGCTGGCCTTGCATGACGAAGCCCATGGCGCGGTGCAAGGCGGGCAACCGGCTGGAGACTTTGTGCTCGGCAGCATGTACAGCACGGCGGCGATTCATTTGCCCAAGCTGCTGGCGCGTTACCACAAGGTGTATCCGATGGTGAACCTGCAGGTGCAGTCAGCTCCCAGCGGTGAACTGCTGGAAGGCTTGATCACCGGGCGCCTGGACGCCGCATTGGTGGATGGGCCGTTGACCCTGGCCACCCTCGACGGCGTGCCGCTGTGCGAAGAGCGCCTGCTGCTGATCTGCGAGGCGGATCATCCGCCGGTGCGTGGGCCGCAGGATGTTGCCGGCCGTTCGGTGTTCACTTTCCGACGCAGTTGTTCTTATCGGGCGCGCCTGGAAGCCTGGTTTTCCCACGATCGCGTGGCCATGGGCCGGGCCATCGAGATCGAGTCCTACCAGGGCATGCTGGCCTGTGTAATCGCCGGTTCCGGCGTGGCGTTGATGTCGGAATCGATGCTCGACAGCCTGCCGGGCAAGGACAGCGTGTCCATTCATCCGCTGGCCGAGCCTTTTGCCAGCGCCACCACCTGGTTGATGTGGCGCAAGGGCATGCTCGGCGCTAACCTCAATGCGTGGATTGACCTGCAGCAGGAGGGCAAGGTGCTACCGGAAACCGAAACCCGAGCGATTGCTTGAACGATCCGTCAGGATTTTGATCAATTCAGTAATAGTTCGTTGTGGTTTCGTTCAAGCAATACGTAAGACTTAAGACTACTATCTGTAGGAAGCGGCCACAGAATTCCAGCCGCTCGGCATTACCCCAAGGGGGCACCATGAAAGAGAAACTGCAAAACTGGCTGCACGACCTCGGCGTCGCACTCGGCTTGATCGAGCCACCGCTGCAACCGGTGCCAATCCGCACCGATGACGAGCAGCGTCGCCCGCGTCGCAGGTAAGTCCTGGAAAGCGCTCAAGCATGTTTGTTTGGGCGCGGCCAGGAGGTTTGCCTATGTATTGGAGTCATGATTGATCATGACCCGTTGCTGTGTACTTCAATTCTTCGTCTGGCTTTGGCCGGACGTTTTCATTTCCGGGGTTTGGTGATTTTCTCAAGACACCTGCTTTCGGAATAATCCTTCAAATATTTAATTTAACAATGCCACGGTAATACCGATTGGTAGTCCGGACGTGTGCGCGTCAGTCGAGTTTTGCCATTAAGTATCGGAATTGGACTACCTGTTTGTCAGAGTCGACCGGCTTATTTGATTATTAGGATAGGCGTAGGTTGAGTTTCATCACGAAAAGATTTGTATCGTTTGCAGTTCTTACAAGCCCCCAACTTCATTGAGTTGCGCTCTCCGGAGTAGGAGCCAGTCAGAACTGTTGGAGACAAAACCATGATGTTCTCTTCCGTTCCGCCAGTCGCCGCGTCACTTATTGCCACCACCGAAAACATCTTGCATATCGCCCCTGCATCGCGTGGCTGGAAAGCTGATGCACCCGGCAACGTGGTGTTTTTCCCGCCGACGTTAACCAAGCAGGCTCTGCTTATACAGATTGCACTGCTGCGCCCATCAACGCTCGTTGTCGCAGACCAGGTTATTGATGCCGACGTCATCAACCAATGGCGTATATCCCACCCATTTGGCGAACTCTATTTGGTCCGCAGAGGTACAAGTCTGGATAAGATCCGATTGGATCTGTGCGAGCGCAACAATGTTCGAGTGATTAACACGCCAGGGGTCAATGCGCCGCATGTTGCTGCCTATATTGCGCACTGGCTGACGCTGGCCGATGGCTCCTTGCCCCATGACATCTGTGTACTGGGATACGGCAATGTAGGGAAAGAGCTTGTTAAGTTGTTGCTTGCTCGAGATCCGGATGTTCGGATTAAGGTGTTGGATCGACGCGATCGAGTGCCGTACAGTTTCGGGAACGCCTCTTCCGATTGCAGGGTTTCATTGGTTGACGACTGGCTTGAGGCGCTCGAGGGGGCCAATGCAGTCGCCCTATGCTTATCCCTGAATGATGAATCCATTTATCGCATTGATCGGACCCTCATTGAGTGCCTGCACCGGAAGGCTCGCCTTGTCTGTGTCGCCAAGCCGGATGTCTTTAGCGACGATGCGTTGCAGGCCCTGGCAATCTCCGAAGACATCCAGCTCATATTGGACTACGGCCCCAGGACACTGGATGCGTTTCGGGTGCGCACACAAGCGCTCGGCTGCAGTGTCTCCACATGGTACAAGCCGGCGACGCTGACCACACAGGCGGCCACCACCGAAGCCTGCCATTGCGACCTCGACTATGCGGTCTCGGTGCAACTGAGCTTGATGGCCTTGCGCGGCCTTGTCCGGCGCAAGCTTGCACACTCATTGGCGATCCCCTCTCGGCAAGCCGATGCCGGTGCGCCGCGTGTGTCGATTATCGGCAGAGGTATCAACGGGCTGCTCCAAGCCGTGATGTTCCGCCTGGCAAATTATCAGGTCACGGTTTACGGAGGAAATCAGCAGCGCGATGGTGCCAGTCACAAGCAGGTGAACATGCGTCATCTGTCAGCAACGGAGACGACTGCAAAACCGCTGCCTAACGATTACCTGACTCCCGCAAATCAGTACCTGGCCATTGAGTGCAATCGCGCAGGCATCGAGCTGTTTGAAAAATTCCTGGCCGACAACCCATCGCTGGCACGATTTGCACGATCGCGAATTGTACGAGCCTATGTGGACGGCTCCAGTGGCACGGAGGCCGCAATCCGCGAGCAACGGGATATCGAAAACAGGCCTTGGCCGAGTGGCAAGCCGGGGCGAGAGTTTACAGAGATCAGTCAGCTGCAATTCCAGGCAATGTATGGAGTTCCCGAGGTCGGGCGGGCGATTGAGGTGTCGGGCTACGATCTGGAATTTATCCATTTAATGGATGAGATGGTGACGCTTTTGCAGCGCTCAGGGGTTGAGTTCCTGCCACGGCACCTGAGTCCGGTCCAAATTGCCGATCTGAGTAGAGAGCACTTTGTCGTTACGGCCATGGGGGTGGACGAGCCAGAGGTCATCCCGATCATTGGCTGGTTTTTCAAGCTGCGCGCCGTTGATGATGAAGGTGTCGACATGCGCGGACTCAAGCTGCAGTACGACCTGCCAATCGGCGTCATGAATTGCCGCCTGGACGGGAACTGCATCCTTGTCTCCGCCGGGCAGGTGCCGCCCGATTCGACGCCGCAGTACAAGGAGCAGATACGGGCGGCGTGCCTGGCTGCCGTTTCTCGACACTTTCCAAAGTCCTGCAGCCGTGCGATCGAACGTGGCGACTTGCAACAAATCGAATGTGCCAGGCCCGGCACCGCAGATGGACTTTCAATCGTGCATTGGTCCGCCTACAACCGCATTGTCGCGGGGGCAACTTATGCCGGGGGCACCACGCAGGGATTGGTATGGGCCTCTTTGGTCCAGGAAGTCATCCAGGCCAGAGCGCCGGCCGTTTCGGCAGTATGGGAATAAAAAAACGGGTGCGACATCCGACGTCGCACCCGCTGAAGAAAGCTACTTTCAACTATTCGTTCAGATCGCCCGAGCCGCAACAGCCTCCGGACGACGGGACAGCAAACTCACCAGCACAAAACTCACCAGGCCCACACCCAGGCTGTAGTAGATCGGCGTATTGGCGTCCAAACCATCCTTGATCATGAACACCAGCGCGGTCACAAAACCCAGGGTCATGGAGGTGATCGCCCCGGAAGTCGTCGCACGCTTCCAGAAAATCGCCCCGATCAGCGGGATCAACATGCCGCCCACCAACAGGTTGTATGCCAGGGTCAGTGCGCTGATCACATCACTCACCACCAGCGCGATACCCAACACAGCGATACCGGTCAGCAAGGTAAACAGACGGTTGATCTTCAAGCTCGACTGCTTGCCACCACGCAGGCGCGGCAGCAGGTCTTCGGTCAATACGGTGGAAGCGGCGAGCAAGCCGGCGCTGGCGGTAGACATCATCGCGGCCAGTGCAGCGGCGATCACCAGGCCGCGGATACCGTCGGGCAGCGAGACTTTGACGATGGCGGCGAACGCATTGTTGACGTTGTCCAGGTCCGGGATCAGTACGTGGGCGGCCATGCCGATCAGCGCACAGGCCAGGCCGTAGAGGATGCAGTAGAAACCGGCGAAGGTGCCTGCGTACTGGGCGACCTTTTCGTCACGGGCGGTGAACACCCGTTGCCAGATGTCCTGGCCGATCAGGATGCCGAAGAAGTAGATCATGAAGTAGGTGATGATGGTGTCCCAGCCGATTTCAGTGAAGCTGAAATTCGACGCGGGCAGCTTGGCCACCAATTCATCCCAGCCGCCGACGCGGTACAGGCAGATTGGCAACAGGATAAACATCAGGCCGACCGTCTTGATCACGAACTGCACGATGTCGGTCAGGGTCAGCGACCACATTCCGCCAATGGTCGAATAAACCACCACCACGCCACCGCCTACCAATACCGACATCCAGAACGGCAGGTCGAACAACACTTGCAGCACGGTGCCGATGGCCAGGATCGAGGTCACGCCGATCATCAGCGCGTAGGCCAGCATGATCACCGCACTGGCCTGGCGGGCCATGGGGTTGTAGCGTTTCTCCAGGACCTGGGTCACGGTGAAGATTTTCAGTTTCAGCAGCGGCTTGGCCAGGAACAGGTTCAGCGCAATGATCCCCGCGCCCAGCGCGGCGCACAGCCAGAAACCGGAAATACCATGTACATAGCCCAGGCGCACGGTGCCGACGGTGGACGCACCGCCCAGCACCGTGGCAGCCATGGTGCCCATGTACAGCGTCGGGCCGAGGTTGCGGCCGGCCACCAGGTAGTCTTCATGGGTCTTGGCGCGGCGCATGCCGTAGTAGCCGAGCACCAGCATGCCGGCGGCGTAGATGAGGACGACGAATAGATCTAAGGCCATGACGGCGAGTCTCCGATTATCTTTTTTATGTGGGGCTAAAGGGGGCTGTGTGGCGAGGGAGCGTGCTCCCGCTGGGCTGCATTGCAGCCCCAATCCATTCCACGCAATTCATCAGGCAGCCTCGCGACTGCTGCGCAGTCGAACGGGAGCAGGCTCCCTCGCCACAGTCGGTCCGTAGACGGCAGCCGGTTCAGGGAACACGCGAAGCAGTGTCAGGTACACCAGCGAGGCCAGGCCCAGGGTCACCGGCAAGCTGATGTCGATGCCGTCGGCGAGGTTGCCCAGCGGCCCGACAAACTGCCCCGGCAGGTTGACGAAGCACAGGCCCACCAGCGCACTCGGGATCCAGGCCCCCAGGCCGCGCCAGTTCCAGCCATGGCTGAACCAGTAGCGCCCGCCGGTTTCGCCGCGAGTGAACACTTGCAGGTCATCCGGGCAGTAGTAACCCCGGCGCACGATTAGGCCGATGATCATCATCACCATCCACGGCGTGGTGCAGGTGATGATCAGCACGGCGAAGGTCGACACGCTCTGCACCAGGTTGGCGGCGAAACGTCCGATAAAGATGAAGGCAATCGACATCACCCCGATCAGCAGCGTTGCCTTGACCCGGGACAGCAGGCGCGGGAATACGCTGGACATGTCCAGGCCGGTGCCATACAGCGAGGTGGTGCCGGTGGACATGCCGCCGATCACCGCGATCAGGCACACTGGCAGGAAGAACCAGCTCGGTGCCACCGCCAGCAGGCCGCCGACATAGTTGTTGGCCGCGATATAGTCCGGTGCCTTGACTGCCACGATGGTCGCGGTGGCCAGGCCGAACAGGAACGGGATCAACGTGGCGATCTGCGCAAACACCACCGCCAGCATGATCCGCATCTTCGAGGTTTCCCGCGGGATGTAGCGCGACCAGTCACCGAGGAACGCGCCGAAGGAAATCGGGTTGCTCATGGCCACCAGTGCTGCACCGATAAACGCCGCCCAGAAGCCGGTCTGGCCGAGGGCAACGGTGCCGGCGAAGTGGCTGTCGAAGGCCGGCGCGAAGGCGAAGATCCCCAGCAGGAACAGCAGGCTCGCCGCCCACACTGCGATGCGGTTGACCCACAGCATGAAGCGAAAGCCGTAGATGCACACCGTCAGCACGAGAATGGCGAAGACGCCGTAGGCCAGGCCCAGGGTCAGGTCGGTTTCCGGCAAGCCCACCAGACGTTTCGCACCGCCCACCAGCGCATCGCCTGAACTCCACACCGACAGTGAGAAGAACGCAATAGCGGTCAGCAGCGACAGGAACGAGCCGACAATCCGCCCGTGCACACCAAAGTGCGCACCGGAAGACACGGCGTTGTTGGTGCCATTGATCGGACCGAACAGACCCATGGGGGCGAGGATCACCGCACCCACCAGCACGCCCAGCACAATCGCCCAGACGCCGGCCTGGAACGACAAGCCAAACAGCACCGGAAAGCTCCCCAGCACGGCGGTGGCGAAGGTGTTGGCACCGCCGAAAATCAGGCGAAACAAATCCTTCGGCCCGGCGGTACGTTCGTGGTCCGGGATCTGTTCGACGCCGTTGGTTTCTATGTTGCGAATACTGTTTTCGTTGTTTTTATTATTCATGATCTGCTCCGATCACATTGGCTAATGGGGCGGCAGCCCTTCCGGCATAGCGGACAAATGTTCGTGACAGGCCAGCCACAGGCCTTCTTTTTGTTGTGTGCGAACCCCTTGCCGCTTGAAGACAATGGTCTCGCGTTCCTGGCTAAAGAATTGCTCCCCGTTCATGCGCAGCTCGGTGGCCACGTCATGCACAAATACCGCGACGTCACCGTGCAGGCTGACGAAAGCGTTGCTTGAGGTGCAGGAAAGCACCTCAAATCCCTCGTCCCGGCGCCAGCTGTCCCACAACACCTGGTAGGCATCGCGACTCAGCAGCGGCTGGGGGAGGGTGTAGAACACGAAGCTGGCGTCGGCACTGAACGCACCGAAGTAGGCGTCGCGATCATTGCGGGCGAAGGCCGACACCAGGTCGGCCGCGGCTTTTAATACCTCGGCCTGGGCGCTCATCAGCGGTGCGCCACGCCCGGCAATACGCAGAGCATTTCGTACAGCAGGTTGGCGCCCAGCAGCGAGGTGTTGCCGGTGGTGTCGTACGGCGGCGAAACTTCTACCAGGTCGCAACCAATCAGATCCAGGCCTTGGCAGCCGCGGATGATTTCAATCGCCTGGATCGTGGTCAAGCCACCGATTTCCGGGGTGCCGGTGCCGGGCGCCCAGGCTGGGTCGATGCCGTCGATGTCGAAGCTCAGGTACACCGGGCCACCGCCGACTTTCTCGCGCACTTCAGCCATCAGGGGCGCCAGCGAGTGATGCCAGCATTCTTCGGCCTGGACCACACGGAAGCCCTGTTTGCGGCTCCAGTTGAAGTCTTCGGCGGTGTAGCCCTGGGCGCGCAGGCCGATTTGCACCACGCGGTCGCAATCCAGCAAGCCTTCTTCCACCGCGCGGCGGAAGGTGGTGCCGTGGGCGATTTTCTCGCCGAACATGTGGTCGTTGACGTCGGCGTGGGCATCGATGTGCACCAGCCCGACCTTGCCGTGTTTCTTGTGGATCGCCCGCAGGATCGGCAGGGTGATGGTGTGGTCACCGCCCAGGGTCATCGGGATCACATTGTGTTCGAGGATCTCGTCGTAGGCTTCTTCGATGATGCGCACGGCGTCCAGCAGGTTGAAGGTGTTGATCGCCACGTCGCCGATGTCGGCAACCGACAGCGAGTCAAACGGCGCGGCGCCGGTGGCCATGTTGTAAGGGCGGATCATCACCGATTCGGCGCGAATTTCCCGTGGCCCGAAACGGGTGCCGGCACGCAGGGAGGTGCCGATGTCCAGGGGCACGCCGACGAAGGCGGCATCCAGGCCCTTGGCCGATTGCAGATGGGGAAGACGCATCATGGTGGCGATGCCGGCGAAGCGCGGCATTTCGTTGCCGCCCAGTGGTTGGTGGAAAATCTTGTCCACGGGATTGCCTCATCGTTTTGTTTATTAGAAGCCGATTCTGCGAAATGCATGGGAAGGGAAGAATCGGCAGGGGCAAATACTTAGTTCAGATTTTTCTAAACTAATGCCTGAGGTAAACTCGGTTCAAATGTGGGAGCGGGCTTGCTCGCGAATACGGTGTGTCAGTCACGGAGGGTTCGATTGATCCACCGCATTCGCGAGCAAGCCCGCTCCCACAGGTTTTATGTTTGCCTCTGGAGAGCCCATGGCCAACGCCTTGCCCGACCTGAAACTCCTGCGCATCTTCGTCAGCGTCGTGCGGCACCAGGGTTTCGCCAATGCCCAGCACGAACTCAACCTGTCGACCTCGGCCATCAGCACTTACATGAGCCAGCTGGAAGCCGCGTTGGGCCTGGTGCTGTGCCATCGCGGGCGGGGCGGGTTCAGCCTCACCAGCAAGGGCGAGTTGTTTCATCAGGAAACCCTGCGCCTGCTGGGCGAGCTGGAAGGCTTCGAGCAATACGCCGCCGCGCTCAAAGGCGAACTGCGCGGCACCCTGAAACTCGGCGTACTCGACTCCACCGTCAGCGACAAGGCCTTGCCGTTTGCCGAAGTGATCGGCGCCTACAGTCAGGAACACCCGGCGGTGCATTTGCACCTGTCGGTGATGAGTCCTTACGAGTTGCAACTCGGCGTCCAGGACAATCGCCTGGACCTGGCCATCGGTGCGTTTTCCAACCGGATGAGCGGGCTGATCTATATGCCGCTGTACCGCGAACAGCACTGGCTGTATTGCAGCACCCGTCACCCATTGTTCAACGAGCGGCGCATTCCCGAACAAGTCATCACCCAGCAACGCATGGTCGGTCGTGGTTACTGGAGCCAGGCCGAACTGGCGCGTCACGGCTTCAAGCACAGCGCCGCCACGGTGGAAAGTATGGAGGCGCAATTGATCCTGGTGCTGTCCGGCGCCTATATCGGCTACCTCCCGGAACACTACGCCCAGGCCTGGGCCGACAAAGGGGATTTGCGGGTACTGCTGCCGGCGACCTTTGGTTACCAGGCGCCGTTCTCGATGATCATGCGCCGGGGCCGCAGCCGCGAACCCCTGATCCAGACCTTCCGCGATTTACTCAAAGCCCAGCTCAACCAGGCCTGAAAACCCATGTCCAGACCCCAATGCTCCCGCTGCCTGCGGCCCACCACTCACTGCCTGTGCGCGCTGATTCCCCGGCTGGATAGCCGAACCCGGGTGTTGCTGTTGCAGCATCCGAGTGAGGTCAATCACGCCTTGAATACCGCGCGGTTGGCGGCGCTGGGCTTGGTGAATGCGCAGTTGGTGGTGGGGGAGGTGTTTGAGGATTTGCAGGCGTTGTTGAATCCGCCGGGTTATCAGGCGCGTCTGTTGTTCCCGGACGAAAATGCCCAACCCTTGCAGGCCTATACGCCATCCGACGAACCGTTGCTGCTGGTGGTGCCGGACGGTACCTGGCGCAAGGCGCGCAAGTTGCTGCACCTCAATCCTTTATTGGCGGCGCTGCCTCGGGTGACGCTGGCGGAAGGCGCCGTGTCCCGTTATCGGCTGCGCAAGGCACCGGGGCCCGGGGCGTTGTCGACGGTGGAGGCCATCGTGCAGGCGTTGCAGGTGCTTGAAGCGCCCACCTCATTTGAGCCGCTGCTGAAACCGTTCGAGGCATTGATCGAAGGACAGATTGCGGCGATGGGCGACGAAGTGTTCCAGAGAAACCACGGCCCCGCCTGACTTATTCCATTAAGCGATAAGCACCACACTTTGCGTGATATGGCCCGCCAGCCTTTCCCGGTATGATAGTCGCCCCCGCAGTCTGGATTGCGAATACGCCATGACCTTGCAGTACCCCACCATCGCCGATTGCGTCGGCAACACCCCGCTGGTCCGCTTGCAGCGCCTGCCGGGCAACACCAGCAATACCTTGTTGCTCAAGCTCGAAGGGAACAACCCGGCCGGCTCGGTCAAGGACCGCCCGGCGTTGTCGATGATCACCCGCGCCGAGTTGCGTGGGCAGATCAAGCCCGGCGACACCCTGATCGAAGCCACCTCCGGTAACACCGGGATTGCCCTGGCCATGGCCGCGGCGATCAAGGGCTACAAGATGGTCCTGATCATGCCCGACAACGGCAGCGCCGAGCGCAAGGCGGCGATGACCGCCTACGGCGCCGAGTTGATCCTGGTCACCCAGGAAGAAGGCATGGAAGGTGCCCGCGACCTCGCCGAGCGTATGGCTGCCGAAGGCCGTGGCCTGGTGCTGGACCAGTTCGCCAACGGCGACAACCCCGAGGCGCACTACACCACCACTGGCCCGGAAATCTGGCGCCAGACCCAGGGCACCATCACTCACTTCGTGAGTTCGATGGGCACCACCGGCACTATCATGGGCAACTCGCGCTACCTCAAGGAGCAGAATCCCGAGATCCAGATCGTCGGCCTGCAACCGATGGAAGGCGCAGCGATCCCGGGGATCCGTCGTTGGCCCGAAGAGTACTTGCCGAAGATCTACAACGCGGCTCGCGTCGATCGCATCATCGACATGGCCCAGCGTGAAGCCGAAGACACCACCCGCCGCCTGGCCCGTGAAGAAGGCATCTTCTGCGGCGTATCGTCCGGTGGCGCGGTGGCCGGGATGTTGCGCTTGTCCCAGGAGTTGGAAAACGCGGTGATCGTCGCGATCATCTGTGACCGTGGCGACCGTTACCTGTCGACCGGCATTTTCGACGCGCCCAACTGATGGCCAAGCACGAGAGAGGCCTGCGCTTCCAACCGACGGGCGGCAGCCGGGCCCCACAGATTCCTGTAGGCAAGAAGCAGCGCCTGACCATCGAGCGCCTGGCCAACGACGGCCGCGGCATTGTGTTCTTTGAAGGCCGCACCTGGTTTGTCGTGGGTGCGCTGGCCGGTGAAGAGGTGGAAGCGCGGGTGTTGGGCGCCCACGGCAAAGTGGTCGAGGCGCGCACCGAGCGCGTATTTACCGCCAGCGAACTGCGCCGTCCGGCACCCTGTGTGCACGCCGGCCGTTGCGGCGGTTGCAGCCTGCAACACTTGCCCCATGACGAACAACTCGCCCTGAAACAGCGCATGCTCGCCGAGCAATTATCCCGTGTGGCAGGTGTCGAACCCCAGGAGTGGGCCGCGCCTTTGAGTGGGCCGGAATTCGGTTATCGCCGCCGCGCCCGCGTGGCCGTGCGCTGGGATGCCAAGGCGAAGAAACTTGAAGTCGGCTTTCGTGCCGTGGCCAGCCAGGACATCGTCGCCATCGACGATTGCCCGGTGCTGGTACAGGCCTTGCAACCGATCATGCAGCGTTTGCCCAACATGCTGCGGCGCTTGAGCAAGCCTCAGGCATTGGGGCATGTGGAATTATTCAGTGGTTCGTCGATTGCCGTGTTGTTGCGACACATGGCGCCCTTGTCCGAAGCGGACCTGACGATCATGCAGGAATTTTGCACGTTCCATGAAGCCCAACTGTGGCTGCATGGCGAGGGCCAGCCGCAACCGGTCGAACCAGACCAGGCCTTGGGCTATCGTCTGGAACCGTGGGATTTGCAGTTGGCGTACCGCCCGGGAGACTTTGTGCAGGTCAACGCCGGGGTCAACCAGGCGATGGTCGCCCAGGCGCTGGATTGGCTGGCGCCGAAGCCCGACGAGCGGGTGCTGGATTTGTTTTGTGGCTTGGGCAACTTCGCCTTGCCGCTGGCCCGCCAAGTGCGGGAAGTGGTGGCGGTGGAAGGGGTGCAGGCCATGGTGGACCGGGCGGCACAGAATGCCGTCAGCAATAATTTGCATAATGTTCAGTTTTTTCAGGCCGATTTGTCCCAGCCTTTGACCGACGCGGAATGGGCCAAACAGGGCTTTTCTGCGGTACTCTTGGACCCACCCCGCGATGGTGCCCTGGAGGTTGTGCGCAAGCTCGCTACCCTGGGGGCTGATCGCCTGGTGTATGTGTCCTGCAATCCGGCAACGCTGGCGCGGGACACGGTCGAGTTGGTCAAGCAAGGCTACCGGCTAAAACGTGCCGGGATCCTCGACATGTTTCCCCAGACGGCCCATGTCGAGGCCATGGCGTTATTTGAAGCGGGCTAGGATGCCCGTTTAATCCGACTGGCCTGCATCTCCTGGGCCTGTGACCTGCCAGGGAGCGTGCACAAGCTTTTTTTGTAAAGCAGGTCAGCGATGATTTTGACGCACTAAAAGGTGCGTCGTAGGGAAGGTAAGCAAGATGGTACAGGTGAGAGCACACCAGCCGATCAACACCGACGGCAGTATCAATCTCGAGGCATGGCTGGATCATGCCATCAGTGTCGACCCGGCACTGGACCGTGAAGCCTTGAAAGCAGCCTGCGAGTTCGCTCGTGAGTCTGAACAGCAAGACAATGCGGCGAAGAACCTGTGGGCCGAAGGCACTTCAAGCTTTCGCACCGGGTTGGAAATCGCCGAGATCCTCGCCGATCTCAAGCTCGATCAGGATTCGCTGATCGCGGCGGTGCTGTATCGCGGCGTGCGCGAAGGGCACATTCAGTTGCCCACCATCAGCCAGCGTTTCGGCACCGTGGTGGCCAAGCTGATCGACGGCGTGCTGCGCATGGCGGCGATCAGTGCCAGCCTCAGCCCGCGTCAGTCGATGGTGCTGGGCACCCAGGGCCAGGTGGAAAACCTGCGCAAGATGCTGGTGGCGATGGTCGACGACGTGCGCGTCGCCTTGATCAAGCTGGCCGAGCGTACCTGCGCGATTCGGGCGGTGAAAACCGCCGACGACGAAAAGCGCAACCGCGTCGCCCGCGAGGTGTTCGATATCTACGCGCCGCTGGCCCACCGCCTGGGCATCGGCCATATCAAGTGGGAACTGGAGGACTTGTCCTTCCGTTACCTCGAACCCGATCAATACAAACAGATTGCCACGCTGCTCCATGAGCGGCGGCTGGACCGTGAGCGGTTCATCGCCGATGTGATGAGCCAACTGCGCACCGAATTGCAGGCCACCGGCGTTGAAGCCGACATCAGCGGCCGGGCCAAACACATCTATTCCATCTGGCGCAAAATGCAGCGCAAGGGCCTGGCCTTCAGCCAGATCTACGACGTGCGCGCCGTGCGTGTGCTGGTGCCGGAAATGCGCGACTGCTACACCGCGCTGGGTATCGTGCACACGCTGTGGCGGCACATCCCCAAGGAATTCGACGACTACATCGCCAACCCCAAGGAAAACGGTTACCGCTCATTGCACACGGCAGTGATCGGCCCCGAGGGCAAGGTGCTGGAAGTACAGATCCGCACCCACGCGATGCACGAAGAGGCGGAGCTGGGCGTATGCGCTCACTGGCGCTACAAGGGCACCGACGTCAAGGCCGGGTCGAACCAGTACGAAGAGAAAATCTCCTGGTTGCGCCAGGTGCTGGAGTGGCACGAAGAGCTGGGCGACATCGGCGGTTTGGCCGACCAGCTGCGGGTGGATATCGAACCTGACCGGGTCTACATCTTCACCCCCGACGGCCACGCGATCGACCTGCCCAAGGGCGCCACACCGCTGGATTTTGCGTACCGGGTGCACACCGAGATCGGCCACAACTGCCGTGGCGCCAAGATCAACGGGCGCATCGTGCCGCTCAACTACAGCCTGCAGACCGGTGAACAGGTCGAGATCATTACCAGCAAGCACGGTACGCCGAGCCGCGACTGGCTGAACCCGAACCTGGGCTACATCACCACGTCCAGGGCGCGGGCGAAGATCGTCCACTGGTTCAAATTGCAGGCGCGCGACCAGAACGTCGCCGCCGGCAAGACCTTGCTCGAGCGCGAATTGGCACGCCTGGGCCTGCCGCAGGTGGACTTCGACAAGCTGGCCGAAAAGGCCAACATGAAGATCGCCGAAGACATGTTCGCCGCCCTCGGTGCCGGCGATCTGCGCCTGGCGCAGTTGGTCAACCTGGC
This sequence comes from Pseudomonas sp. C8002, assembly GCF_013385765.1. Taxonomy (NCBI): domain Bacteria; kingdom Pseudomonadati; phylum Pseudomonadota; class Gammaproteobacteria; order Pseudomonadales; family Pseudomonadaceae; genus Pseudomonas; species Pseudomonas sp. C8002. Next base: position 18,020 of record NZ_JACAPJ010000010.1, on the reverse strand, counting down.
CCAGCAACTGGTTGAGCCGGAGCGGGGCAGCGAGCAGCTGGAACTGATTCCACGCAAGGCCACCGGCTACAAGCCGGGCAAGCGCGGCGATATCCAGATCCAGGGCGTCGGCAACCTGATGACGCAAATGGCCGGCTGCTGCCAGCCATTGCCGGGCGACGCCATCGTCGGTTACATCACTCAGGGCCGCGGGGTGAGCATTCACCGCCAGGACTGTGCCTCGGTGTTGCAACTGGGCGGGCGCGAGCCGGAGCGGATCATCCAGGTCAGTTGGGGCCCGGTGCCGGTGTTGACCTATCCGGTGGACATCATCATTCGTGCCTACGACCGTTCCGGGCTGCTGCGTGATGTGTCGCAGGTGCTGCTCAATGAGCGGATCAACGTGCTGGCGGTCAACACCCGCTCGAACAAAGAGGACAACACGGCGCTGATGTCCCTGACCATCGAGATTCCGGGGCTGGACGCGTTGGGTCGGTTGCTGGGGCGTATTTCCCAGTTGCCGAACATCATTGAGACCCGGCGTAATCGCACGCCATGAGTAGCTGGATGAGCGCGGACTGAAATGTGGGAGCGGGCTTGCTCGCGAAGGCGATGTGTCTGTCAAATATCAGGCAACTGACACGACGCCTTCGCGAGCAAGCCCGCTCCCACATTTGATCCTCAGCGTTCCCACTTCTGCGGAAAGAGACTGATGTATTCACTTGAAGACCTGCTGCACCTGATGAACCGCCTGCGCGACCCGCAATACGGTTGCCCGTGGGACATCAAGCAAACCTACGCCACCATCGTCCCCCACACCCTGGAAGAAGCCTACGAAGTCGCCGATGCGATCGAGCGCGGGGATTTTGATCACCTGCAAGGTGAGCTGGGCGACCTGTTGTTCCAGGTGGTGTATTACAGCCAGCTGGCGCGGGAAGAAGGGCGCTTCGAATTCGCTGGGGTGATCGACAGCATTACCCGCAAGTTGATTCGCCGTCACCCGCATGTGTTTCCCACGGGAGACTTGTACGCGCCGCTGGATATTCCGCAGCTGAGCGAAGAGCAGGTCAAGCAGCGTTGGGAAGAAATAAAGGCCGAGGAGCGTGCGGAAAAGTCCGACGTCCCACAGCAGTTATCCCTGCTGGATGATGTGCCCACGGCCTTGCCGGCGCTTTCCCGCGCAGCCAAATTGCAAAAGCGTGCCGGGCAGGTGGGTTTCGACTGGCCGGCCGCGTTGTCCGTGGTGGATAACGTGCGCGAAGAGCTGGATGAAGTGCTCGAAGCCATGGCCGATAACGACCCGGCAGCCATCGCCGATGAAGTAGGTGACCTGCTGTTTGCGGCGGTCAACCTGGCCCGTCACCTCCAGGTCGACCCGGAAGCAGCCTTGCGTTTAGCCAACGCTAAATTCGAACGACGTTTCCGATTTATCGAACAGGCATTGCGCGAGACCCACCGTCCCATAGAAGATTGCACCCTCGAAGAGTTGGACGCCCTGTGGGGCGAAGCCAAACGCCAGGAAAAGAATCTGTCCAGCTGCGGCTGAGCCGTTGCCCAAGTGAGTAAGCACCATGAGCATTTCCCTTCGCGACCAGTTGCTCAAAGCAGGCCTGGTCAACCAAAAGCAGGCCAAGCAGGTCGGCAAAGAGAAACAGAAACAGCAGCGCCTGGTGCATAAAGGCCAGGCCGAAGCGGACGATAGCCAGGCGCGCCTGGCCATCCAGGCGCATGCCGAAAAGGTCAAGCGCGACCAGGAGCTGAACCGTCAGCAGCAGGAAAAAGCCGAGGCTAAGGCCCGCGTTGCGCAGGTCAAGCAATTGATCGAAACCTCGCGCCTGCCCAAGCTGACCACCGAGGACTACTACAACTTCGTGGACGACAAGAAGGTCAAGCGCCTGTCGGTCAACACGCTGATGCGTAACAAGCTGAGCAACGGCTCCCTGGCGATCGTGCACCACGGTGGCGGTTACGAGGTGATCCCGCGCGAAGCCGCGCTGAAGATCCAGGAGCGGGCGCCAGAGCGCATCGTCCAGATGAACGTGCTGACCGAAAGCCAGGTGCCGGATGAGGATGATCCGTACGCCGCCTACCAGATCCCTGATGACCTGATGTGGTAATGCGTTAGAAACACACATTGTGGCGAGGGAGCTTGCTGTGGCGAGGGAGCTTGCTCCCGCTGGGGCGCGAAGCGCCCCCAAAATCCCAACCCCCAACCCCCAAAACACAAACCCCGCTCAAAAGGCGGGGTTTGTGTTTATAGACACTCCAGCTGCGTGGGGCTGGTTATCTACAGGATTTCAGAGTTTCAGGAGCTTTGCGCCTGGCGTTTCATCTCAAGGGTCTCGAGCTCGTTTTTATAATTATGAGCTTCGGTCTCGTCGTGAAACATGCCGACCAGCAGGTCTTGCTGGTGTACATCCCAGATGTGAATCCCGTGGGCTACTGCTTCGTGGGACATATGTTCATCGTCGCGTTCAGTTACTTTTACAGTCATCTGCTTGCTCCAATCTCTGGTTGATCTGCGGCAAGGCGTCGCAGGCCTTTGTTATATGATTTGTTAGCTTGCTAAGTAAATAACCAGGAATTGCAACACACCTTTACAGAAACTGGAGTAATCCCGCGAGCCCACGGAAACCGCGACATTGCGTCGCAGGGCGCTGAGTTTTATGACAAAAGTTTCATGTTGGCGTCAGGCGACAGGCGAAAAAAAGCCCCGCGTACGCGAGGCTCTTTCATTGCGCAGAGGATCAGCTGCCTTTGACAGCCTTGCCGTCAACGGTACCGTCTTGCAGCATGATGTTGTATTCCTTGCCGTCAGTCTCGACCTGGCGCAGGGCAACCAGGATGCCGCCCCAGTCCTTGGCAAACCACATTTGGGTAATGCGCTTGCTTTGAGTCGGGTCACGCACGCGCTCGACCTTGATCGCATCGATGGAGCCGGCTTTGGTCTGGACCTTTTCCGGGCCGATCACGCGGAAGTCGTAGGTATCGACATCAGTGCCTTCGACGACGTTGTAGCTCATGCTTTTCTTGCCGGCTGCCACATCGCGCTGCAATGCCAGCTGGTAGGTCGACTTGTCGAGCATGCCGCTTTGAAGGGCCACGTTGACCGGGTCCTTGTTTTCAAAGCCGGTGACTTTCTTGGCCGTCTGATCGAAGTCGAGGTTGATCTTCTTCGTCTTGCCCAGGCCACCGCGTTCGAAGGTGTAGCTCACCGGTTGCAGGGCGTCTTTGTCGAAGCGGATCACGCTGGTTTCAGTCAGGCTGGCGATCATCATGGAAGCCTTGAAATTCAAGGTCCAGCTGCCGTTGTCATTCTTGGTCAGGCTGCGTTCTGCCGAACCACTCATGGGCAACTGTTTCCAGTCGGCGGTGTAGCTGGCGGAGAAAGGGTGAAGGTCTGCCGCTTGCGCGGCAGGCAAGGCGAACAGCGCAAAAGCGAAGAGCAGGGCGCGACGCATAAAGTCTCCTAGGTTCGAATCAAGTGGCCGCTGGCCGCAAGTAACTGACCGTCCAATAATGCACCGTGGTCGCCAAGAATCAACCGCCCCTCAGCGAACCAGCGAACAGCCAGCGGGTAAATCCTGTGTTCCTGGGTGTGAACCCGTTGCGCAAGCGTCTGCGCAGAGTCCGCAGACTCTACCGGAACTACTGCCTGTACGACCAGAGGCCCGCCATCGAGTTCCTCGGTGACAAAGTGCACGCTGCAGCCGTGCTCTGTGTCGCCGGCCTCCAGGGCACGCTGGTGGGTGTGTAACCCTTTGTATTTTGGCAGCAGGGACGGGTGGATATTCAGCAGACGCCCGTTGTAGTGACGCACGAAGTCAGCGCTGAGAATGCGCATGAAGCCGGCCAGTACCACGAGTTTGGGATTGAAGGCGTCGATCAGTTCGATCAAGGCGCTGTCGAAGGCCTCGCGGCCTTCAAAAGCCTTGTGATCCAGGGAGCGGGTGTCGATACCTGCGTCCCTGGCGCGTTGCAGGCCGTAGGCATCGCTGCGGTTGGAAATCACCGCAGCGATGCGCACCGGGCTGTCGCCGGCGCGCGTGCTGTCGATCAGGGCCTGCAAGTTACTGCCGGTGCCGGAGAGCAGCACCACGACATCACAGGTTGCAGGCATCAGTGCGCCTTAAGGTTCTTCAGTTCAACCTGAGCCGCGCCTTCAGGGGCGGTAGCGATCTGGCCGATGACCCAAGGCTGTTCGCCGGCTTCACGCAATACGTTCAGCGCGCTTTCTACGTGCTCTTGAGCCACGCAGATGACCATGCCCACGCCGCAGTTCAGCACGCGGTGCATCTCGGTTTCGTTGACGTTGCCTTTCTCTTGCAGCCAGTCGAAGACTGCCGGGCGCTGCCAGCTGGCCACGTCGACAATCGCCTGGGCGCCTTCAGGCAGTACGCGCGGGATGTTGTCCAGCAGGCCGCCACCGGTGATGTGGGCCATGGCCTTGACCGCGCCGGTGTCCTTGATCAGCTTGAGCAACGGCTTCACGTAGATGCGGGTCGGGGCCATCAGCAGGTCGGTCAAGGGCTTGCCGTCGAGCTGGATGGTTTCGATGTCGGCGCCGGACACTTCGATGATCTTGCGGATCAGCGAGTAGCCGTTGGAGTGCGGGCCGGACGATGGCAGGGCCAGCAGGGCGTCACCGGCAGCCACCTTGGAACCGTCGATGATTTCGGATTTTTCGACAACGCCGACGCAGAAACCGGCCAGGTCGTAGTCTTCGCCTTCGTACATGCCTGGCATTTCAGCGGTTTCGCCGCCGACCAGGGAGCAGCCGGACAGTTCGCAGCCAGCGCCAATGCCGGTGACCACCTGGGTAGCGGTCTCGACGTTGAGCTTGCCGGTGGCATAGTAGTCAAGGAAGAACAGCGGCTCGGCGCCGCACACCACCAGGTCGTTCACGCACATGGCAACCAGGTCGATGCCGATGCTGTCGTGCTTGTTCAGGTTCAGTGCCAGGCGCAGCTTGGTGCCCACACCGTCGGTGCCGGAGACTAATACAGGCTGCTTGTAGCCGGCCGGGATCTCGCAGAGGGCGCCAAAACCGCCCAGGCCGCCCATGACTTCGGGGCGCGCAGTGCGCTTGGCGACGCTCTTGATGCGTTCGACCAATGCTTCACCGGCGTCGATGTCTACACCGGCGTCCTTGTAGCTCAGGGAGGGTTGCTTGCTCATGATCCAGGCCTTTAGGGGGGATTCAGGGGTAACGACCGAATGCGGCGGGTGTACCGAAACCTGAAGTTTCAGCACGGCCTGCCATTGACGGTCTGCGAAGGCGCGCGATTTTATCAGGCTTGAGGGGCAGCGGCCATCCTCGGGCCGACGGGCAGGGGCAATAGCTGTTAAAAAAATCGCTAATCGAGTCGGTCACAGGCCCTATTAAGGTATAGCCTTTAACTCGCTATCGTTATGACAGTACAAAAACTTGCCGAGACCCTGTGAATGTTTTGCCGGTCGCTGTGGTCACAGCCTTGCTCAACAGTGTTCACGCGGTCTGTTCCAACCGCTTATTTGCCGTTCGGGAATCTTCTTTCATGGGTCTGAGTAAATATTTTTTTGTGGGCTGCTTGTCGTTGGTCAGCCTGGCGAGTCATGCCGAAACCCTCAATGGTCTCTATCAGGTGCTGGAGCCGGTCAGCAGTCAGTCTCCTCAGGAGCGCGACCAGGCGACCCAGCGTGCCCTGCAAACCCTGGTGATCCGCCTGACCGGCGACGCCAAGGCCGCCGATGGCCCGGGCCTGGCGGCGATCCGCAAAGACCCGCAACAAATCATCAGTCAGTACGGCTACGACGCCGGCCCGCCGGAAAGCCTGCAGGTGGATTTCGACCCGGTCAGCACCGACCGCGCGTTGCGTGGCGCGGGCCTGGCGCTGTGGGGCAGCAATCGGCCATCGATCCTCGGTTGGTGGCTGAACGACTCCGTGGAAGGCAGCAGCCTGGTCGGTGATGGCCAGGCTGTCGCCCAGCCGCTGCGCCGCGCGGCCCAGCACCGTGGTTTGCCGCTGCGTCTGCCATTGGGTGACCTGGACGAACAGATCGTCGCCACCGCCCCGAATCTTGAAAGCCCTGACGCCACACCGCTGCGTGCCGCGTCCGAGCGTTATGGTGCCGATGCCTTGCTGGCGGTGCATGCTCGCGAAGACGGCGGCCAATGGTCGGCCAAATGGCGCCTGTGGCTGGGGGATAAAAGCGAGCAGGGCACCGCCACCGGCACTGATACTGCCGCATTGGCCGACGCCGTGCTGCTGGCCGTCAGCGAACGCCTGGCACCACGCTTTGCGGTCAAGGCCGGCGCTGCCACCAGTGATCAGTTGCTGGAAGTGCAGGGCATGAATCTCGAGCATTACGCCGCCCTCGGCCATCTGCTGGAACCGTTCGGTGCCCAGCCGGTGCGCGTGGACGGCACTCGCATCGTTTATCGGGTGAATGGCAGCGCCGAGCAGCTGCGCACCCAGTTGAGCCTGGCCAAGTTGCAGGAAATCCCGGCAGGTGAAGCTCCGGCTCCGCAGCCGGTGGTAGAAGGCGCGCAACCGGCACCGGTCGAGCCGACGCCGCAGCTACGTTTTCATTGGTAAGTGTTCTTCCTTCTTATATAGAAGCAGGAAGCAAATAACAGAGGGAGTGGTTTATGGCGGATACGCGTCGTTGGGTGTGGCTTGGCGGGATTGTCCTGCTGTGCGTTTTTGTGTTCCTGCTGCATTCGATCCTGACGCCGTTCCTGGTCGCGTTACTGCTGGCCTACCTGTTCGATCCGGTGGTGGATCGCCTGGAAAAGATCGGCCTGTCACGTACCTGGGGCGTGGTGGCGGTGTTTGCGTTGTTCACCTTGATCATCACGGCGCTGGTCCTGGTGCTGGTGCCGATGTTGGCCAAGCAGCTGTTCAAGCTCTATGAGCTGGCGCCGCAGATGCTCGACTGGCTGCAACACACGGCCATGCCGTGGGCGCAGGCCAAGCTGGGGCTGGCAGACGGCTTCTGGAAGTTCGACAAGGTCAAGGCGGCCATCAGCGAGCACATGGGCCAGACCACCGACATTGTCGGCGTGGTGCTGAGCCAGGCGACGGCGTCGAGCCTGGCGCTGATTGGCTGGCTGACCAACCTGGTGCTGATCCCGGTCGTGGCGTTCTACCTGCTGCGGGACTGGGACATCATGATGGCCAAGATCCGCGGCCTGCTGCCGCGCGACCGTGAGGAGCGCATTGTCTCCCTGGCCGAGGAGTGTCATGAGGTGCTCGGCGCCTTCGTCCGTGGCCAGTTGCTGGTGATGCTGGCGCTGGGGATCATCTACGCGGCGGGGTTGATGGCGATCGGCCTGGAACTGGGGCTGTTGATCGGCCTGATCGCCGGCCTGGCAGCCATCGTGCCTTATATGGGCTTCGTGATTGGTATCGGTGCGGCGCTGGTGGCCGGGTTGTTCCAGTTCCACGGCGACCTGTACCCGATGCTCGGGATCGTCGCGGTGTTCATGGTCGGCCAGGCCCTGGAAGGCATGGTGCTGACGCCGTTGCTGGTGGGTGACCGGATCGGCCTGCATCCGGTGGCGGTGATCTTTGCGATCCTGGCGGGCGGCGAGCTGTTCGGCTTTACCGGCATCCTGCTGGCGCTGCCGGTGGCGGCGGTGATCATGGTGCTGGTGCGCCATGTGCACGACTTGTACAAGGACTCGGACATGTACGCCGGAACCGACGAACCGGAGTTATAACCGCAGCATCACAAACCCGGCTCAAGGCCGGGTTTGTCATTTATCGGCTCTGGCGTTTCGCCATTGCGTCAAACATTCCTCACCAAATCCAACAAGTTAACGCAAACCTTTGATTTTGCTTGTGGTCTGCTGCATTGTGCGCCCGGCGTCACGGGTATAAACTTTGCAAACTTTACACAGAGGTCACTAACGGTTCGATTGGAACCGTTCAGTCAGCATGAAACCGATTCAGCTGCCCCTAGGTGTGCGTCTGCGTGACGACGCCACCTTTATCAATTACTACCCAGGCGCCAATGCCGCTGCACTCGGCTATGTCGAGCGGCTCTGCGAAGCCGACGCCGGGTGGACCGAAAGCTTGATCTACCTCTGGGGCAAGCACGGCGTGGGGCGTACCCACTTGTTACAGGCCGCTTGCCTGCGCTTCGAACAGATGGGTGAACCGGCGGTGTACCTGCCGCTGGCGGAGCTGCTGGACCGCGGTATCGAGATCCTCGACAACCTTGAACAATACGAACTGGTCTGCCTGGACGATTTGCAGGCAGTGGCGGGGCGGGCAGATTGGGAAGAGGCACTGTTCCATCTGTTCAACCGCTTGCGTGACAGCGGCCGGCGCTTGTTGATTGCCGCCTCCACCTCGCCACGTGAGTTGCCGGTGAAGCTGGCGGACTTGAAGTCGCGGCTGACCCTGGCGCTGATTTTCCAGATGCGCCCGTTGTCCGACGAAGACAAACTGCGGGCCCTGCAACTGCGTGCTTCGCGCCGCGGGTTGCACCTGACCGATGAAGTCGGGCATTTTATTCTCACTCGCGGTACACGCAGCATGAGCGCACTGTTCGACTTGCTCGAACAGCTCGACCAGGCTTCCTTGCAAGCCCAGCGCAAGCTGACTATTCCCTTCCTCAAAGAAACCCTGGGCTGGTAGCCAGCCCTTTAAAACCGGGGCTTTCGGCAAATTACAGGCGCCAGAAAACCTGCGTTTGGGCCGTTTTGGCCACGCAAATGGCTGGCATAGGGTGTTAAGGGCTTAGATGTCATAGTCCAAACAAGAAGTCACATAGATCACGATTGAATTTGCAAATCGATGTGATAGAAGGCATAGTCTCGGCTTCTTTACACATCAGCCACGGTCGTGCCCATGCTAAATCGCTTCGCACCCCTCGTGCCTCTCGCACTCGTTACCCTGTTGTTTGGTTGCGCCACCCACACTCAAAACGTGGCTGAGCAGCAAAAACCAGTACAGCAGTCCCAGGCAAAATTCGTTGCGTCGCAGTCTTCCACTGTTTATCAGGAAGAGATCGCAACTGAAAAAGAACTCGCCGACTTCGCCGGCGCCAAGCCTTACCAGCTTCCCGTTCTGGCCGACAGCATTCTCGAACGCGGCATGTCCCTGATCGGTACCCGTTACCGTTTCGGCGGTACCTCTGAAGCCGGTTTCGACTGCAGCGGTTTCATCGGCTACCTGTTCCGCGAGGAAGCCGGCATGAACCTGCCGCGTTCCACCCGCGAAATGATCAACGTGGATGCACCGTTGGTCGCGCGGAACAACCTCAAGCCCGGTGATCTGCTTTTCTTTAGTACGGCTGGCCGTGGTCGTGTCAGCCACGCCGGTATCTACCTGGGCGACAACCAGTTTATCCACTCCAGCAGCCGCCGCAGCGGTGGTGTGCGAGTCGACAACCTGGGTGACAGCTACTGGAGCAAAACCTTCATCGAAGCCAAGCGCGCCCTGGCGATGGCCCCGACTACCGTTACCGCTAGCAAGTAAAGTTAAAGTGATACTTGAAGTTTGACGTGTAAGCGCTAGAATCCCTGGACATTGTTGTAAATTGATCGCGCGAGCTTTGCTTGCGCGTTCTGTTTTTCAACGTTCGGCAGCGAAAGCCGCATCCAGATCAGGATTGTTCTGCCCATGTCGACCTCGGCCCGCCTAATTCTTCTCGTTTGCGCCGCGCTGCTCAGCGCCTGCGCAAGTCGTCCTCCGCCTGCTCCCGTGGCCGTCAAGCCCAAGCCGGTGTTCAACACCTATGCCACCCAAAGTTTCTCGCCTGCGGCCGAAGACGTGCTTTTTCGTGCGCTGGGCCTGGTCGGCACGCCTTATCGCTGGGGCGGCAATACGCCGGACTCGGGGTTTGATTGCAGTGGCTTGATCGGTTTCGTCTACCGTGACGCGGCGGGCATCTCCTTGCCACGTACCACTCGCGAGCTGATCGTGATGCGCGCCCAGGACGTGAGCGAAAACAACCTGCAGACCGGTGACCTGATCTTCTTCGCCACGGGTGGCGGCTCGCAGGTCAGCCACGCCGGGATCTACGTGGGAGAAGGGCGCTTTGTGCATGCGCCGCAAACCGGCGGTACGGTGAAGCTGGACACGCTGTCCAAAGCCTATTGGCAAAACGCCTACCTGAGCGCCAAGCGTGTGTTGCCAGCCGAGCACCTGGCACGAAACCCCTAGGAAAACACGAAACCAAATGTGGGAGCGGGCTTGCTCGAGAATGCGGTGGATCAGTCGACAACAAGCTGACTGACACACTGCATTCGCGAGCAAGCCCGCTCCCACATTTGTTTTGCGGTGTTTGCGAAGCTGGCTATTTAGCCGCCGACACTCGCCACACCTTGTTCCCCACGTCATCCGCCACCAGCAAATCCCCCTGCTTGTCGATCACCACGCCGACCGGGCGGCCCATGGCTTTCTCATCGCTATTGAGGAACCCGGTCAGCACATCCACCGGCTGGCCTTTGGGTTTGCCGCCTTCAAACGGCACGAAGATCACCTTGTAGCCACTGTGTGGCTTGCGGTTCCACGAACCATGCTGGCCGATAAACGCGCCATTGCTGAATTGCGCCGGTAGCTTGCTGCCGTCGGCAAAGGTCAGTCCCAAGGAGGCTGTGTGCGGGCCCACCGCGTAGTCCGGGGCAATCGCCTTGGCTACCAGTTCCGGGTTCTGCGGACTCACCCGCACATCCACGTGCTGCCCGTAGTAACTGAAGGGCCAGCCATAGAACGCGCCATCCTTGACCGAGGTGATGTAGTCCGGCACCAGGTCGCTGCCGATTTCATCGCGCTCATTCACCGCCGTCCACAGCCTGCCGCTTTGCGGTTCCCAAGCCATGCCGTTGGGGTTGCGCAGGCCGGAGGCGAAGATACGGTGCTGGCCGGTAGCACGGTCCACTTCCCAGATCGCGGCGCGGCCTTGTTCGGCTTCCAGGCCGTTTTCCGCGACGTTGCTGTTGGAGCCCACGCTGACGTACAACTTGCTGCCGTCCTGGCTGGCGACCACGTTCTTGGTCCAGTGATGGTTGATGCTGCCGCCCGGCAAGTCGGTCACCGTGGTGCCGGCTTCCTTGATCGAGGTTTCGCCTGGCTGATAGGGGAAGCGCAGCAGCTTGTCCGAATCGGCCACATACAGGTCGCTGCCCACCAGTGTCATGCCGAACGGCGAGTTCAGGTTCTCCAGGAACACCGTGCGGGTTTCGGCTATGCCGTCGTGGTCGGCGTCCCGCAGCAGGGTGATGCGGTTGGGGCTCGGCACGGCGGCCCCGGCGCGGCCCATGACTTTCTCCATCACCCAGCCACGAATACCCTTGGAATCGTCCGGCTTGGGTGGCGCATTGGTTTCTGCCACCAGCACATCGCCATTGGGCAGCACATACAGCCAGCGCGGATGGTCCAGGCCTTCGGCAAACGCCGCTACTTGAGTGCCTGCCGCCGCCGTTGGCTTGGTGCCTTCGGGCCAGCCGATGGCCGGGGCGATATTCACCGTGGGGATCAGGGTTTTATTCGGTTCCGGCAGTTTGGGCGAGGGCCCGGTGCCGTCGGACACTTGCAGGGTAGAGCTTTCGCCGCAGGCGGCGAGGGTGCCGGCGAGCATGATCAGTAGGGCAAGTCGGGTCTTGTGCATGGTTTTCTCCTTAATACCTGTAGCGGTAGAGGCACGCAGCGGCCCGATGGTTCACGCGCATGTCCGGCTTTAATTGACGCTCCACCCCCAACCCACTAACCTTCGCGGCTTGTTTCAGGTGCTCTGTGGCGTACGCGCCGACTGAGTGAAACAGGGAAGCCGGTGAGTGAGCGCATTTTTCTACAGTGCTGCCACGATCCCGGCGCTGCCCCCGCAACGGTAAATGAGTCAAGACGGTGCCTTAAGCCACTGTATCGCCCGCGATATGGGAAGGCGCACCTTCGGCATCCAATGCCACTCATGAGCCCGGAGACCGGCCTGATCCATCCAACAGCATCACGGTGGGCGATGCTTGGCTGTCTGTATGTGTCTTTTTCCTGCCCGCCGTTTTTGTCCAGCCCCAACGGAGAGCTGCCATGACTGAATCCCCCGATCGTGACGAACGCCACCTGGCGCGCATGCTGCGCAAAAAAGCCGTGATTGACGAGCGCATTGCCAATTCACCGAACGAGTGCGGGTTGCTGCTGGTGCTTACCGGCAATGGCAAAGGCAAGAGCAGCTCGGCCTTTGGCATGCTCGCCCGGGCCATGGGCCACGGCATGCAGTGTGGCGTGGTGCAGTTCATCAAGGGCCGCAACAGCACTGGCGAAGAACTGTTCTTCCGCCGTTTCCCCGAGCAGGTGCGCTTCCACGTGATGGGCGAAGGTTTTACCTGGGAAACCCAGGACCGCGCCCGCGACATCGTGGCCGCCGAAGCCGCCTGGGCGGTCTCCCGGGAAATGCTGCAGAACCCGGCCATCGGCCTGGTGGTGCTGGATGAACTGAACATCGCCCTCAAGCACGGCTACCTCGACCTGGACCAGGTACTCAGCGACCTGCAGGCGCGCCCGCCGATGCAACACGTGCTGGTCACCGGCCGTGGCGCGAAACCCGAATTGATCGAAATGGCCGACACCGTGACTGAAATGGGCATGCTCAAGCATGCATTCCAGGCGGGTATCAAGGCGCAGAAAGGCATCGAACTTTGAATCAGCCCCGTCACTGTCCTGCTGTGCTGATCGCCGCACCGGCGTCCGGCCAGGGCAAAACCACCGTCACCGCCGCGCTCGCCCGTTTGCACCGCAACCTGGGGCGCAAGGTGCGAGTGTTCAAATGCGGCCCGGACTTTCTCGACCCGATGATCCACGAGCGCGCCAGTGGTGCGCCGGTCTATCAATTGGACATGTGGATGGTCGGCGAGCAGGAAAGTCGCCGATTGCTGTGGGAAGCGGCGGGGGAAGCCGACCTGATCCTGATCGAAGGCGTGATGGGCCTGTTCGACGGCACGCCGTCCAGCGCCGACCTGGCGCGGCATTTTGGCGTGCCGGTACTGGCGGTCATCGATGGCACGGCCATGGCCCAGACGTTCGGTGCCCTGGCATTGGGCTTGGCGCGTTACCAGGCGGACCTGCCGTTTGCCGGCGTGCTGGCCAACCGCGTCGGCACGCTGCGCCATGCGCAACTGCTTGAAGGCAGCCTGACCGAAGGCCTGCGTTGGTACGGCGCACTGTCCCGGGAAACCGGGATCGAATTGCCCAGCCGCCACCTTGGCCTGGTGCAGGCCAGCGAATTGAACGACCTCGACCTGCGCCTCGACGCCGCCGCCCAGGCCCTGGGCAGCAGCTGTGAGGTAGCGCTGCCACCGCCGGTGGAATTCGCTGCGCCCGAGGTGATCGAGGCCCAACCGTTGCTGGCCGGCGTGCGCATCGCCGTGGCCCGCGACGAAGCCTTCGCGTTTACCTACGGCGCCAGCCTCGACCTGTTGCGAGCGATGGGCGCCGAGCTGCGCTTCTTTTCGCCGATTCGTGACCGCGCATTGCCCGAAGCTGACAGCCTCTACCTGCCCGGCGGTTATCCGGAATTGCATCACCAGGCGCTGTCGGAAAATACCGCGATGCTCGACGCTATCCGCGCCCACCACGCTGCTGGCAAGCCACTGCTGGCCGAATGCGGCGGCATGCTCTATCTGCTGGACTCACTCACCGATGTCGACGGCACCCGTGCCGAACTGGTCGGCCTGCTCCAGGGCGACGCCGTGATGCAAAAGCGTCTGGCGGCACTGGCCCTGCAAAACGTCGAACTGCCCGAAGGCCTCTTGCGCGGTCACACCTACCATCACTCGCTGACCAGCACCGAGTGGCAGCCGATTGCCCGGGGCCTGAGCCCGAATGGCGGGCGCGGTGCCGAGGCGGTTTATCGTCAGGGCCGGATGACGGCTTCCTACGTGCACTTTTATTTCCCGTCCAACCCGATGGCGGTGGCTGCCCTGTTTGCGCCAAGCCTTGAGACCGCCATCGCAGGCAAGCCCGCTCCCACAGTTGACCGAGTTGAAACGCAATCTACTGTGGGAGCGGGCTTGCCCGCGATGAGGCCATGACTGACAACGCCTTTCCGGAAGCCGACCGCGAAGCCGTCTACCGCGCTATCGCCGAACGCCGCGACATGCGGCACTTCAGCGGTGGCAGCGTGGCGCCGCAATTGCTCCATCGCCTGCTGCAAGCCGCGCACCAGGCGCCGAGCGTCGGCTTGATGCAGCCCTGGCGTTTTATCCGCATCAGCGACCGCAACCTGCGCGGCCAGATCCAGCAGCTAGTGGAAGAAGAACGCGTACGCACCGCCGAGGCTCTCGGCGAGCGCTCCGACCAGTTCATGAAGCTCAAGGTCGAAGGCATCAACGACTGCGCCGAAGTGCTGGTGGCTGCCTTGATGGACGACCGCGAGCGGCATATCTTCGGGCGCCGCACCTTGCCGGAAATGGACATGGCATCGTTGTCCTGTGCGATTCAGAATCTATGGCTGGCGGCTCGTGTCGAAGGGCTGGGCATGGGCTGGGTCTCGCTGTTCGAGCCCCAGGCCCTGGCCGATCTGCTGGGCCTGCCGCCCGGTGCCAAGCCGTTGGCCGTGTTGTGCCTGGGCCCGGTGGCCGAGTTCTACCCGGCACCGATGTTGCAGCTCGAAGGCTGGACCGAACCACGGCCGCTGAGTGACATGTTGTACGAGAATGTTTGGGGAGTGAGTCAATGAGTGTGGCCTTGCTGAGTGTCGCTGCCGTGGCGCTGGATGCGCTGCTGGGCGAGCCCAGGCGCTGGCATCCGCTGGTGGCGTTCGGTAATTTTGCCGGGCGTATCGAGCAGCGTTTCAACTCCGGCGGCCGTGGCTGGCGCAGCCATGGCGTTACCGCATGGGTGATTGCGGTGGTGCCGCTGACCCTGTTGGCCACGGCCCTCTCGTGGGCGCCTTACATCGGTTGGGTCCTGGAAATCCTCGCGCTGTATTGCGCCCTCGGCATGCGCAGCCTCGGCGAACACGTGCTGCCGGTGGCGCAAGCGTTACGCAGTGATGATCTGGACGAGGCCCGCAAGCGTGTCAGCTATCTGGTGAGCCGCCAGACCAGCGAGCTGGATCGCACCGAAGTCGCCCGTGCAGCCACCGAATCGGTGCTGGAAAACGGCAGCGACGCGGTATTTGCCGCCTTGTTCTGGTTTGTGGTCGCTGGCGTGCCCGGCGTGGTGCTCTATCGCCTGAGCAACACCCTGGATGCCATGTGGGGCTATCGCAATGAACGCTTTGAGCGTTTCGGCTGGGCCGCAGCAAAGATCGATGACGTGCTCAACTACATTCCGGCGCGCCTTGTAGCGTTGACCTACGCGCTGCTGGGCAAAACCCGCCTGGCTCTCAAATGCTGGCGCACCCAGGGCCCGACCTGGGACAGCCCCAACGCCGGCCCGGTGATGGCTGCGGGTGCCGGTGCCCTTGGCGTGGAGTTGGGCGGCGCAGCGATTTATCACGGTGAGCTGCACCAGCGCCCGCCACTGGGCGAAGGCCCGCCGGCGGATGCGGACTCCATCGAGCGTGGCTGGCAACTGGTGCAACGCGGCGTGTGGCTGTGGTTGCTGATCCTGTGTGTGGGGGCTGAGTTTTATGCTTGAGCACGGTGGCCGCTTGCGCAAGGCGGCGATGCAGTACGGCATTCCAGAAGCAGACTGGCTGGACCTGTCCAGCGGCCTGGCGCCATGGCCGTTCCCGATTCCGGAAATCCCGCTGCGGGCCTGGGCACGCCTGCCTGAAAACGATGACGGCCTGGAGCAGGCTGCCTGTGAATATTACGGCACGCCCCATGTATTGCCGGTGGCCGGCTCCCAGGCCGCGATCCAGTTATTGCCGCGCCTGCGCCGGGCCGGCAAGGTCGGTGTGCTGTCGCCGTGTTACGCCGAACACGCAGAAGCCTGGCGTCGCGCCGGCTACATCGTGCGCGAAGTGCTGGAGCAGGAAGTCGACTTCTTCCTCGACAGCCTCGACGTGCTGGTGGTGGTCAACCCCAACAACCCCACCGGCCTGAGCCTGACGCCGCAACGCCTGCTGGACTGGCATGCTCGCCTGGCCCAACGCGGCGGCTGGCTGGTGGTGGATGAAGCCTTCATGGACATCACCCCGCAACTGAGCCTGGCGGGCCAGGCCCATCAAGTCGGCCTGATCGTGCTGCGCTCGTTCGGCAAATTCTTCGGCCTGGCCGGAGTGCGGCTGGGGTTCGTGCTGGCCGAGCGCAAGCTGCTCAAGCTGCTCGCCGAACAGGTGGGGCCGTGGGCCGTCAGCGGGCCGACGCGGGTGCTTGGGCAAGTATGCCTGCGCGATACCGCCGGCCATGCGCAACAGCGGCTGCGTTGCGAATCGGCCAGCCAGCGCCTGTTTGATGTGCTTGAACGCCACGACTTGCGGCCCCAGGGCGGCTGCGCGTTGTTCCAGTGGATGATCACGGACCGGGCTGAGCAGCTGCATGAATTCATGGCCCAGCGCGGCATTCTGCTGCGCTTGTTTGTCGACAACAGCAGCCTGCGTTTCGGCCTGCCGGATACCGAGGCCGACTGGTTGCGGCTGGAACAGGCACTGAAGGCCTACAAGGAAGCCTCATGAGTACCTTGATGGTGCAGGGCACCACCTCTGACGCCGGCAAAAGCACGCTGGTGACCGCACTCTGCCGCTGGCTGGTGCGCCAGGGCATCCCGGTGGTGCCCTTCAAGCCGCAGAACATGGCGCTCAACAGCGCCGTGACCGCCGAAGGTGGCGAGATCGGACGGGCCCAGGCGGTGCAGGCCCAGGCCGCGAACCTGGCGCCCCATACCGACATGAACCCGGTGCTGCTCAAACCCAACAGCGACACGGGCTCCCAAGTGATCATCCACGGGCGCGCCGTGACCACCATGAATGCCGTGGCTTATCACGATTACAAAGCCATCGCGATGCAAGCGGTGCTGGCCTCTCATGCGCGGTTGAGTGCGGCTTACCCGGTGGTGATGGTCGAGGGTGCGGGTTCGCCGGCCGAGATCAATCTGCGGGCGAACGACATTGCCAACATGGGCTTTGCCGAAGCGGTGGACTGCCCGGTGCTGCTGATTGCCGACATCAATCGCGGCGGGGTGTTTGCGCACCTTGTGGGCACTCTGGAATTGTTGTCACCCACCGAACAGGCGCGGGTCAAAGGCTTCATCATCAATCGCTTTCGCGGCGATATCGCGCTATTGCAGCCGGGGCTGGATTGGCTGGAAGCGCGCACGGGCAAGCCGGTGGTGGGGGTGTTGCCGTATGTGATGGATCTGCATCTGGAGGCTGAGGACGGTATCGACCAGCGCCAGATTGACAAGGCGGCGCAGGTGCTCAAGGTGGTGGTGCCGGTGTTGCCGCGGATCAGTAATCACACGGATTTTGATCCGTTGCGCTTGCACCCGCAGGTGGATTTGCAGTTTGTGGGGCCGGGGCAGGCGATTCCTTCGGCGGACCTGATTATTTTGCCGGGCTCGAAGAGTGTGCGCAGTGATTTGGCGTATTTGCGGGCCAACGGGTGGGACACGGCCGTGGCGCGGCACTTGCGGTATGGCGGGAAGGTGCTGGGGATTTGTGGTGGGTTGCAGATGCTCGGGGAGCAGGTGCATGACCCGCTGGGTTTGGAAGGGCCTTGTGGTTCTAGCGCTGGGCTGGGGTTGTTGGCGTTCAGTACGACCCTGGAGGAGGAGAAGCAGCTGCGTAACGTGCGGGGGCGGTTGTTGCTGGAGGATACCGAGGTGAGTGGGTATGAGATCCACGCGGGTGTAACCAGTGGCGCTGGCTTGGTGCGGGCTGCGGTGCAGTTGGACGATGGGCGCCTGGATGGGGCTCAGAGTGAGGATGGGCAGGTTCTCGGGACCTATCTGCATGGGGTGTTTGAGACGCCGGCTGCGTGTAGTGCGTTGTTGCGGTGGGCGGGGTTGGAGGATGTGCAGGAGGTGGATTATCACGGGTTGCGGGAGCGGGATATTGAGCGGTTGGCGGACTTGGTAGAGCGGCATCTGGATACCGGGTTGCTGCGTTCGTTGTGTGGGGTTTGAGTTGGTTGTAATGGACGGTGTACATATCCGTTGCTGCGG
>NZ_JACAPJ010000009.1:0-108354 GCF_013385765.1 Pseudomonas sp. C8002 | reverse complement strand
GGCGGTCGGAAAGTATGGCGAGCTTGCTGGCGAAAAACTCCAACGGTAACGCGGGCTGTAACCGTCCGGCCAAGGCACCTACCGAACTCCAGCATTAAGGGCGATGGTGTCCGCGTATTTTTAAGCGGACACCATCGCCCTTATCGCTAGGACTTTCATGCGCCAACGAAGCTCTTACCCCAAACCATTCAAAGCCCAGGTCGTCCAGGAATGTCTGCAACCCGGAGCGACGATTTCCAGCGTGGCCATCCATCACGGCATCAACGCTAACGTGATCCGCAAGTGGCTACCTGCTTACCGGGATCAATCGCCTGCAACCTTGCCGGCTTTTGTTCCAGTAAAAGCGGTACCAAGGCGAGCAACAGAAGAGATGGTCACCATCTCGCTGCCTCTGGGTGATAAATCCATCACCGTAAAGTGGCCAGCCTCGGATCCGGACGGCTGCGCGTGTTTTATTCGTGGCCTGGCCCAATGATTCGTGTCGATGCCATCTGGCTCGCCACCGAGCCCATGGACATGCGCGCCGGCACTGAGACCGCGTTGGCCAGAGTGGTCGCGGTGTTCGGTGCGGCGAAGCCGCACTGCGCTTACCTCTTTGCCAACCGCCGGGCGAACCGGATGAAAGTCCTGGTGCACGACGGCGTCGGTATCTGGCTGGCGGCGCGGCGCTTGAACCAAGGTAAGTTTCATTGGCCAGGCATCCATCGGGGGACGGAGGTCGAACTCGACCCCGAACAACTTCAGGCACTGGTACTTGGATTGCCCTGGCAACGAGTCGGTGCGGGCGGCGCAATCACATTGCTTTAAACGCTCCTTTCAGCTGTAGCACTCGGGCTGCTTTGGTAAAATCCACGGCATGACTTCCTTGCCCGATCTCGACCAAATGACTCCTGAACAACTGCGCGCACTGGCTGCGCAGTTGATGTCCAAGATCGACACCCAGGACAGAAAGATTCATCGTGATGAGACGATCATCGAGCAACTCACTCACGAAATCGCCATTCTCAAACGCCACAAGTTCGCCAAGCGCAGCGAGCAGATCAGCCCGGCGCAAGGCAGCTTACTCGATGACCTGCTCAATACCGACCTAGAAGCCATCGAGGCGGAGTTAAAAGCACTTCATCCTGCACCTGCGCAGACAGAACCACGCCAGCAACCCAAGCGTGCACCGTTACCGCCGCAGTTCCCGCGTACCGTGATCCATCACGAGCCAGACAACACCCAATGCACCTGCGGCTGCCAGCTTCAGCGCATCGGCGAAGATGTCAGTGAGAAGCTGGACTACACGCCGGGCGTGTTCACCGTCGAACAGCACGTTCGTGGGAAATGGGCCTGCCGCCAATGCGAAACGCTGATCCAGGCGCCGGTGCCGCCGCAGGTAATCGACAAGGGTATCCCCACGGCGGGCCTGCTGGCCAACGTGATGGTGGCCAAGTTCGCCGACCACCTGCCGCTGTATCGACAGGAAAAGATCTTCGGTCGTGCCGGTCTAGCCATCCCGCGTTCGACACTGGCGCAGTGGGTGGGCCAAACTGGCGTGCAGCTTCAGCCGCTGGTCGATGCGCTGCGCGAAGTGGTGCTGGCCCAGCGTGTGGTTCACGCCGATGAAACGCCGGTAAAAATGCTGGCGCCCGGCGAGAAGAAAACCCACCGCGCCTATGTGTGGGCCTACAGCACGGCGCCGTTTTCGGCACTCAAAGCCGTGGTCTACGACTTCAGCCCCAGCCGTGCCGGCGAACATGCGCGTAACTTCCTGGGCACCTGGAACGGCAAGCTGGTTTGTGACGACTTCGCCGGCTACAAGGCCAGCTTCGAGCTGGGCATCACCGAAATCGGCTGCATGGCCCATGCGCGCCGCAAGTTCTTCGACTTGCATATCGCCAATAAAAGCCAGTTGGCGGAACAGGCTCTTCACTCGATTGGCGGACTGTACGAAGTCGAGCGAAACGCCAAGGAAATGAGCGACGAAGATCGCTGGCGATTACGCCAGGAAACAGCGGTGCCCATCGCCGAAAAACGGCATGAGTGGATGCTGGCCCAACGCGAACTTGTGCCCGAGGGTTCTGCTACGGCCAAGGCTCTGGATTACAGCCTCAAACGCTGGATAGCGCTGACGCGCTACCTGGAAGATGGTGCTGTGCCCATCGACAACAATCAAATCGAGAACCTAATCCGGCCGTGGGCTCTTGGCCGCTCGAATTGGTTGTTCGCAGGCTCGCTACGCAGTGGCAAACGTGCCGCAGCGATCATGAGTTTGATCCAGTCTGCGCGGCTCAATGGGCATGATCCATATGCATACCTGAAGGATGTACTTACACGCCTGCCGACGCAACGGGCGAGTGAGGTTGATCAGTTGTTGCCACATTGGTGGACGCCTACCTAAGCACGTAAGTGGATTTAGGTAGGCGCTATTCCGCTAGCTATAGGATCCGAGACGGATCAGATCCAATCTAGCGTCCAGCGGATTCAGCTTTGGCAGAATCTTATCCGATTACCGAAAGGGTCATAAACCTCCAGAACCTGCCCCCATCCCTGCTGGACAATATCCGGACGACCGTATCCGTACCGTTTGCCAAGTAGCTCATCACGAAGCATTTCGATATTTTGCATCGGAACAAATATCGTCGACCCTGGACTGGCATCACCATGATGTTCGGACAAGTGGAGCTGTAACCCGTTTCGATTGATCCCTAAATACAGCGGTAGATCCGCTTCGAATCGGTGCTCAAACTCGACGCTGAAGCCCAGAAAATCAATATAAAACTCGCGGGCCTTGGTTTCGTCAAATATTCGCAATATGGGAATTGCTTTGTCGAATGTTACAGCGGGTTGAGGATTTTCATCCGGAAGCATCGCTGATGCTACGTTCCAGTCCTTATAGCCCAGTTGCTGTGCCACCAGTTCGAGTGCAACGGAGTGCGACACTTCCTGATTGCGCTTCTCCAACGAAGCACGCAGGCTCTTGGCCATCTGTTTGGCTTTCTGGATTGAAGACATTATTTCTCCTGGAGTCGAAGCATTTTGGTGCTCGCCTTGCCAAACCTCGACCATCAAGAGAGATACGATGTGGTTTGTAAAAATATGCTTTCACCTTTCCTTTACGGAGCGAGCGGCTGGCAGCATCGGCCAGCCCTGATAATACACAACCACTAATAAAGGCGAAAGTTTGTGCCAGCAGGCCGCGTAAAATCACGCAAGGTGGGTTAACCGGGCGCATACCGCGGGCTACCTGATGCCACGCATTGGTCTAAATCCCCTCGTCCCAATCCCCCCTCGCGCGCACAAACGCTACTGAATCCCCCGACAAATTTGCACAGTTATTTCTGAACCAGAACACTAGAATAGGCACCTAATCTTTTTTAGAGTCCGAGCCCTATATGCCCGACCCGGTTGATACCCTTGAGGTGTCAGACTTACCGCTGGACGAACTGGTGGCATGCCATGAGTGCGACCTGCTGATGCGCAAGCCGGAGCTTGCCCGCGGTGAAAAGGCCCAATGCCCACGCTGCGGCTACGAGCTGTACGCTCACCGCCACAACGTCGTTGAACGAAGCCTGGCGTTAGTGATTGCCGCGCTGCTGTTGTACGTCCCCGCGAACTTTTTACCCATCATGCAGCTCAATCTACTCGGGCAGTCCTCGCAGGACACCGTATGGACCGGCGTGGTCGGTCTGTTCGACACCGGTATGCAAGGCGTCGCCGTGGTGGTGTTCCTCTGCAGCATGGGCATTCCGTTGCTCAAGCTCCTGTGCCAACTGGCGGTATTGCTGAGCATTCGCTGGAACATCGGTCGTAGCTACGGCCTGCTGTTTTATCGCATTTACCACCACCTCAAGGACTGGGGAATGCTCGAGGTGTACCTGATGGGCGTGCTGGTGGCGATCGTAAAGCTGGCCGACATGGCCACCATCACCGTTGGGCTGGGCCTGGCCTGCTTCGTCAGTCTGTTAATGGTCCAGATATTGTTGGAGGTGGTGATGTCACCTCACCAGATCTGGGAAGCGCTGTCAGGAGAGGATGCTCATGCGGGCGATTGATGCGGGCATTCTGATCTGTACCGAATGCCACGAACTAAACAAACAAGACCCGGACACCGACGAGCAAACCTGCACCCGTTGCGGCGCGCTGGTCCACGCCCGTCGTCCGAACAGCCTGACGCGCACCTGGGCGCTGCTGATCACGGCAGCCATCTTGTACATCCCGGCCAATTTGTTGCCGATCATGACCGTAAGCTCCCTGGGCCAAGGCGATCCGAGCACCATCATGTCCGGCGTGATCCAGTTGATGCAGCACGGTATGTTCCCCATCGCCGCTGTAGTGTTTATCGCCAGCATCCTGGTGCCCACCTTCAAGCTGGTGGGTATTGGGCTGCTGCTGTTTTCGGTGCAGCGTCACCAGCCACTTTCCGCGCAACAACGCATTATCATGTACCGCTTTATCGAGTTCATTGGCCGCTGGTCCATGCTGGATATCTTCGTGATTGCCATCCTGGTGGCAGTCGTAAACTTTGGGCGACTTGCCAGTGTCGAGGCCAATCTCGGTGCCGTAGCGTTCGCCAGTGTGGTGATCTTGACGATGCTTGCCGCAGTAACTTTTGATCCCCGACTGATTTGGGATAACACGGAGTCGGACGACGACCATGAGTGATTTGCCTAAGGCTAAAACCCGCCCAGCTTCCAACTGGTCGGCCATTTGGGTGCTGCCCCTGATTGCCCTGATCATCGGTGGCTGGTTGGGATGGCGTGCGTACAACCAGCAAGGTATCGAGATTCAGGTACGCTTTGAAAGCGGCGAAGGCATCCAGGCCAACAAGACCGAAGTGGTCTACAAAGGCATGTCCGTGGGTAAGGTCAAGACCCTGGCCCTGGATGACGAAGGTAACAATCGCGGGGTGATTGCTACCATCGAGATGAACAAGGATGTGGAGCAATACCTCAAGACCAACACCCGCTTCTGGCTGGTAAAGCCAAGTGTCAGCCTGGCCGGGATCACCGGCCTGGAAACCCTGGTCTCGGGTAACTACATCGCCGCCAGCCCAGGCGATGGTGAGCCGACGCGCAAGTTCAAGGCCCTGTCCGAAGAACCGCCTTTATCCGACGCCAAGCCCGGCCTGCACCTGACGATCAAAGCTGATCGCCTCGGCTCGCTGAACCGTGGCAGCCCGGTGTTCTACAAGCAGATCCAGGTCGGCCAGGTCAAAAGCTACCTGCTCTCCGAAGACCAGACCACCGTTGAAATCAAGGTCTACATCGAGCCGACCTACGCCAGCCTGGTGCGCAAACACACGCGTTTCTGGAACGCCAGCGGCATCAGCATCGACGCCAACCTTTCCGGCGTAAAAGTCCGCAGTGAATCCCTGGCCAGCATCGTTGCCGGCGGTATCGCCTTCGCCACGCCGGAGAATCGCAAGGACAGCCCACCGACGGACCCGAGCCTGCCGTTCCGCCTGTACGAAGATTTCGATGCAGCCGCGGCGGGCATCAAGGTCAAAGTCAAACTCACCGACTTCGAAGGCCTCCAGGCGGGCCGCACCCCGGTGATGTACAAAGGCATCCAGGTCGGCAGCCTGAAAACCCTGAAGATCGATCCGGACCTGTCCAGCGCCAATGCCGAGTTGACCCTCGACCCACTGGCCGAAGACTACCTCGTCCAGGACACCCAATTCTGGGTGGTCAAGCCGTCTATCTCCCTGGCGGGCATCACCGGGCTGGAAGCGTTGGTCAAAGGTAACTACATCGCCATCCGTCCCGGCGACAAGGGCACCGCGCCACAACGGGAGTACGTCGCCCGCGCCAAGGCGCCGCCACTGGACCTGCGTTCCCCCGGCCTGCACATGGTGCTCTTCACCGACAACCTCGGCTCCCTGGATGTCGGCAGCCCGATCCTCTACAAGCAGGTCAAGGTCGGTTCCGTGCAGAGCTACCAGTTCTCCCGCAAGAACAAGCAACTGGTGATCGGCGTCCATATCGAGAAAGAATACGAAGGCCTGGTCAATGGTTCGACCCGTTTCTGGAATGCCAGCGGCGTGACCCTGACCGGTGGGCTTACCGGCGGCATCCAGGTGAAAAGCGAATCCCTGGCCAGCCTGATGGCGGGCGGTATCGCCTTCGAAACCCCGGAGCCGAATGTGCCGCTGAAAAAGCGCATCCCGCGTTTCCGTCTGTTCCCGGATCGCGAAGCCGCCAACCAGCACGGTACGTTGGTGACCATCAAGGTCGACCGCGCCGATGGCCTGCGCCCGGGTACGCCAGTGCGCTTCAAGGGCCTGGACGTAGGCAAGATCGAAAGTGTCGACCTGAGCGCCGACATGCAATCGGTGCTGCTCAGCGCGCGTATCACCCAAGTGGCCGACCGCATTGCACGGGCCGGCAGTCAGTTCTGGGTGGTCAAGCCTGAACTGGGCCTGATGAAAACGTCGAACCTGGAAACCCTGGTGACCGGCCAGTACATCGAAGTACAGCCAGCGACCAAAAGCATCGGCCCACAGAAGAGTTTCGTCGCGCTGGACAAGCCGCCAGAAGCCGTTCATCAGGAGGAGGGCCTGAGCCTGGTACTCAGCGCCGCACGCCGTGGCTCGTTGAAGGAAGGCGTTCCGGTCACTTACCGCGAAGTCACCGTAGGCAAAGTTACCGGCTACGAGCTGGGCCAGACCGCCGACCGTGTGCTGGTTCACATCCTGATCGAGCCCAAGTACGCGCCTCTGGTGCGCAGTGGCAGCCGGTTCTGGAACACCAGCGGCTTCGGGCTCGACTTCGGCTTGTTCAAGGGCGCGACTGTTCGCACTGAGTCCCTGGAGACCCTGGTCGCCGGCGGCATCGCCTTTGCCACGCCGGACGGCGAGCGTATGGGCAACGCTGCACGGCCCCAGCAGACCTTCCCGCTGTTCGACAAATTTGAAGATGAATGGCTGACCTGGGCGCCTAAAATCCCACTCGGCAAATAGACCGAGGCGCGGCCTTCGCGAGCAAGCCCGCTCCCACATTTGACCCAGTTCCCATTGAAGGAACCCGATTGAATGTGGGAGCGGGCTTGCTCGCGAAGAGACCCTCAAGAACACAAAAAAAAGGCCGCGATCCAGAAGATCGCGGCCTTTTTGCATTTCAGCGCAACTGATTAAACCTCATCCAGCTCCGGCTCATCCGCCTGCACATTCACCGTTGCCTTCACCACATCGTGACGACGGATGTACTTCCAGTCCGCCTCATCAATGTAGATCCCGTTCGGCCCGCTGCCGCCTTCCAGGTCGATTGCCACCTGGGCGGAAACCTGCGGCTTCACACTCGCCAGAATCGGCACGAAGCCCAGTTGCAAGCTGGTCTCCAGCAATGCCGCCTGGTTCTTCTCATCGATGTCCGCGGCTTCATCGAGGTAGTACGGCAGGCGCACACGACCGGCCTGGTCGCGGTCCATCAAGTGCAGCAACAAATACATGTTGGTCAGCGCCTTGATGGTCATGGTGGTGCCGTTGGAGGCGGCGCCATCGATGTCGGTGTGAATGATCGGCTGGCCGTTGACCTTGGTGATCTCGAACGCCAGTTCGAACAAGTCCTTGAGGCCCAACTGGTTATGGTTGGCCGCAACCAGGCGCGCCAGGTATTCCTTGGCTTCCTCGTTCTTGTTGTCCTGCTCGGCGCTCTGGCTCAGATCGAACACCGACAGGGTTTCGCCTTCTTCATACTGACCGGCACTGTGGATGATCTGGTCGATATGCTTGAGGGCTTCCTTGTTCGGCGCGAGCACGATGCGGAAGCTCTGCAGGTTGGACACCTGGCGCTTGTTGATCTCACGGTTGAACAACGCCAACTGGTGCTCAAGGCTGTCGTAGTCGCTGCGGATATTGCGCAAGGTGCGCGCGATATCCGTGACCGCCGCCCGCCGGGCCTTGCCCAGGGTCAGGGCTTCATCGGTACGGTGCGCGTAAGCGTTGATCAACAGATGCAGGCGGCGCTCCATATCGTCTTCACTGTCGAACTTGGCCACGCCCTTGAGGCGCACCTGTGCGTACAGTGCGTCGATCTGGCCATCAGCGCGCAGCAGGCCTTGCCAGCTGTCCTGGTAGTCATTGAGCAGCGGCAGCAGGTTGTCCATGGAGTCGTCGACCGGGTCCATGAACGGCGTACCAAACGGCAAGTCTGCCGGCAGCAACTGGCGACGACGCAATGCGTCATCCAGGGTGCGCTGCTTGGCTTCCATATCACCAATCTGCCTGCCTACCAATTGCAGCTTGGCCGACAGTTGCTGGACGCGCTCGGTAAACGCATCGCTGGAGCGTTTCAATTCGTCCTGGGCCGCTTCCATCTGCGCCAGGCTTTCCAGCTTCTCGCCTTCCTCGGCGCTCAGGGTTTGTGCACGGCGGAAATCTTCCAGCGCCTTCTGCGCGTCCAGTACCTGTTGGTACAGCGCTTCAGTCTGGGTCTTGCTCGCCGCGCGGTCGGCCGCCACGGCTTGCTGGGTTTTCAGTTGCTTGAGTTCTTTTTCCAGACGCTCTTTCTGGTCGCGCAACGCGGCGCGGTCAGCCAGTGCCTGCAACGCTGGTGGTTCAATGTGCGAGATGTCGATGGCCAGCCCCGGCACTTCAAAACGCTCGCCCTTGAAGCCATCAAGGATCTGCTCCAGGGATTTCACCCACAGGCCGTCCTCGTCCAGCGTGATGCCATGCTCACCCAGCGGCAAGCTGAACAGCGAACTGTTGAACAGGCGCATCAGACGCTCGACATCCTGCTGCGAGAATTCTTCCCGCAGCTTGGCGTAGCTGTTGTTGTCGGCGTGATCAAGTTGCTGCTTCACCGACTTCAGGCGTTTTTCCAGGTCCCGCAGACGTTCGTCCAGATCCTCGGCGCTGAACTGGCGCGACTGCGCCAAGGCCCCGGCCAGTTCATCGTGAGCATCCTTGGCGGCCAGCAGTTGCTGCTCCAGCACCTTGACGTCATCCACCAGCGCGAAGCGGTGCTTGAGCACTGACAGCTCACCCAGCCAGCGCTGAATCCCGCTGATTTCCCGCTCCAGGCGCATCAGCTCCTGAGTGCCGCCGCGCTGGTCGTTCTGCAGCGAATCCTGCTCGTTGCGGTAATGCTCGGCCTGGATCGTCAGTTCTTCCTTGCGCGCACTGGCGTAGTCCGACCAGGTGCCCAGCAACGAATCCAGCAGCGGTGACAGGCGATGCAGCTTGCCCCGCAGAATGTCCCGCTGCTTCACGCCGTTGGCCAAGGCTTCTACCAGAGGGCCGGCAGCCACCAGCGAGTTGTAGTCCTGCTCCATGCGTCGTACATCGCGGAAGGCTTCTTCGCACGCCGCGATGTAATCGACACTGCCGGAACGCAGGCTGTGTTCGAACGCATCCAGAAACAGCTGCTTCAACTTGGCCGCGGTGATTTCCCGCATGTGCAGCAAATTGATAAACAGCGCGCGGAAGGTCTTCAGGCTCTGCTCGCTGGTGGAGCGCAGCGGAATCAGGGTCAGGTCCAGCGGGATCGACGTATGGCCGCCCACCAGCAAACGCCGCAGCTCATCGGGCTTGAGCTCATAGGCTTTCAGGCCTTCGCGCTCAAGGTTGGTGAACAGCTCTTTCTGGCGCAGGCAGGTGTCGTTCTTCTGGTAGTGCGCCAGGTCCAGCTTGCCGGCGTAGGCAAAGAACTGGTGACCGAAACCACCGCCCGGGCCGCGACCGACCACGCCGATCACGTGCGGGCCATGGGGAAGCGAGACTTCCACGAGGATGTAGCTGGTGTCGGTGGCAAAGTAGAAACGCCGGGATTGCTCCAGGGTGTACTTGCCGAAACTCATGTCCGACATGCGCGCCAGAATCGGGAACTGCAAGGCGTTGATCGACGCCGATTTGCCGAGGTTGTTCGCGCCGTACACCGACAGCGGTTCTTCCAGCGGGAACAAACCCAGGCTGTAACCGGCGGTGTTCAAAAGGGCGAAGCGGCGGATGCCGTAGCGTTCCTTGCTCATGCGTCGGTCTCCTGTTCTTCGGCAATGGCGCGGGCCAGGGCGTCTTCTTCGCTTTCTTCTGCAAAGTCACTCAAGTCCAGCGGGTCATCGGTCTTCAGCAGTTTTTCATCGCTGTCTTCGTCGATGATCACCGGGGCCGGCAACGGCAATACGCTGTGGATGCTCGCGGCCAGGTCGCGGTCTTGCTGGACCGAGAGGCACACATCGAGGAAGCGGTGCATCGGCGGCAGGAAGCGGTAGATGCCGTTCTCTTCACCGGCAAAACCCAGCTGGGTCATGCGGCGCATGATTTTTTCTTCCAGTTCCTCGACGGTCTGCACTTCGGCCTGGATAAACAGGTCGCGGTACTTTTCCAGCAACGACGGCAGTTCGTCACGGCCCAGGCTGCCACCGTCGAGCACGGCGATCGGGTCGCGGCCCTGGTCGGCCAGGTGCTCGACGATGATGAAGGTGAACAACGCCAGGCGCTGGGCGGTCTTGTTGACCTGCGCGGCGGCCACGGCCGAGTCCGGCACGAAGTAGTAGAAACCCCGCGTGTCGCACACCAACTCAAAGCCCAGGGCCTTGAACAACGTGCGGTACTGGTCCTGGAAGTTCGACAGTTGGGCGTACAGCTCCGGGTCGCGGCGGCTGACGTGGTAACCCTTGAACAGCTCGCGAAAGATCGGCGCCAGCTGGGACAGTTCGGATAGATCAAGATGCATGAGGGGTGCTCGCAGAATTCCCGGCCGTATCAATACTGGCTGGAAGCAGGGCGAATGAGCGCAGGCTGACCTGGTGCTCGTGAGTGTGGTAATCCCGTCGTTCCAGACGTTCGCGCTTGAAGCGTTTTTCCCGCGACAGGCGTGAGAACCAGTACAGCAACTCGTCGGTTGCGCCGTCCGGTTCCTGCTCCAGCAGCCAGGTCATCAGGTCCGGCATCGGCAGCGCGTCTTCACAGCGCTCGAGCATTTCCTTGACCGTGCGCGGTGCGCGAGGGGCTTCGCCCTTGTGGGATTTGTGCGCCTTGGGGAAACGCGCCGGCTTCGGTTCGAAGTTGGCCAGGGCGTACACGTAGGCTTCGACCTGGCTGGCACTGCCAAGAAAGGTGCTTTGCGGCCGGGTGAACATCGGCATCGCCGCTTGCGGCACCGCGTCCAGGCCCTTGCGGCGAATCGCCGACAAGGCCAGCGCCGCGCCCCGGGTCACGGCATTGTGCCGGCGCGCTTCTTCCCGCAACGGCAGCAGCAGTTCCCGGGCGTGACGCAAGGTCAGTTGGGCGCTGGTCTGCATTTCGAGGATGCGCGCGTGGGTGCGCAGCAGCATGTCGTCGTCCACCAGGTGGCCGAGGCGCTGCTGCTCGGTGAGCATGCGCAACAGTACGTTTTCCACCTTGCGCACGCCTTGTTCGAAGGCGCCGTCGGCGTTCACCAGTTGAATCATCGGCTCGACGTATTCGTCCCAGGTCGCCAGTACTTCGGCGTAGCGCTGGCGCAACGGGATCTGCCGGTCGCTGGTCTTGGCGCGATCGGCCACGGCAGCGAGGGCCTGTTCGTCGTTGGCGAGTTTTTTCAGCACGTCGCGCACGCGCATGTCCAGCAGGCGCAGTTGGCGCGCCAGGTCATGGCCGTCGCGGATGTCGAAGGCGTCCTGGATATAACCCGCCAGGCGCTCAAGGTGGCGCAGGTAGGCTTCGATTTCCAGGCACAGGCCTAGCCGGTGCTCCTTGCGAAGATACGCCAGGAAGTCGTGGATCTGTGCGTTGAGCTCGAAACGGTTCGGGCTCTTGGCGACAGGCACCAGGATATCCAGGCGAATCCACACGTCCAGCAGGCTGGTGATGTCCTGTGGCGTGCTGTCCAGTTGTTGGGCGGCCAGCTGGGCGCGCAGTTCGCTGAGGCTCAGGGTGCCTTGGTCGAAGTGTTCGCACAGTGGCTCAAGCAGGGCCCAGTGTTCGGCGAGGGCGCGCAAGACGCGCTTGGGTTCGATCATCGGAATGGCCGGCTGGTTAGCGATTAAAAGCAGCGATTGTACTGCATCGGTGCCGGGATTTATCCACAGCCGGTCGTGAGGCGCTCACCGGAGCGATCAACTGCGGGCGATCTTCGTCGAAGGGCGGTAGAATCCCTGTTCTTTAGTTATCCACAAGTGGCCGACCTTTGCTTATCGAGTCCCGACGTCGCGCTTACTTGACCGCCATGCAGGTGGTCAACTGGCTGCCGCGCACTGAATTACCGTTCGCCGCCCCTTCGCGGCCCGAGCTGCTGGAGGCCCCGGAACCGTTCGAGGCTTTCGAGCCTTCGGGTGAGGAGGCGGCTGCGCCGGTGCCGCTGGTCAAGCCCGTGGCAGAAACCCCGGTGGTCCGGCCAAAGGTCGAAGTGCCGCGCCCGTCGCCGGTGGCCAAGCCGGTCGTCGCCGAAGAGGCGCCTGCCGTGGTCAAGGCTCCGGTCGTACCGCCGCCACGCTTTGCCCTGCAACTGCTGCGGGCCGGGCGATGCCTGCTGCTGGTGGAGTTACCCACAGGCGAGCGCTTCCAGGCCCGCGACCCGGCCTATCTGCTGCTCAAGGACATGTTGCGCGCCGCCGGCCTGCCCGACAGTCCGCAAATCGTTGGCGAGCCGGTGCGCTGGCCGCTGCTGGCCCGGGGCACCATGGACCAGGGCCCGGAAGCTGCACGGGATTTTGTGCAAGGTTTTGTCTCGGCGCGCCTGGAAGACGAACCCTGCGTGTGCCTGTGGCTGATCGGCCTGCCCGCCGTGCGTTTTGCCGGCGAAGCGAATGCCGAGGCCTGGTACCGCGAACTGCAGGTCGAAGGCCTGGGCTCCGTCTGGGCCCTGCCGGGCCTGGAACTATTAATGGAAGAGCCACAGCGTAAGGCTGATGTCTGGCAAGCCATGCGCCGGCTGATGGCGCGCTGGAAAAGTACCGATGAGTGAAGCTTTATCCTTCCGCCCGATGACCGAGGCGGACCTCGACGCTGTACTGAAGATCGAATACGCAGCGTTCAGCCACCCCTGGACCCGCGGGATTTTTCTCGACGGGCTGGGCAAATACCAGATCTGGCTGATGTTCGAAGGCGAGCAGCAGGTGGGCCACGGGGTGGTGCAGATCATCCTCGATGAAGCGCATTTGCTGAACATCACCGTCAAGCCGGAAAACCAGGGCCGTGGCCTGGGCTTGAGCTTGCTGGAGCACCTGATGTCCCGGGCCTACGAGGCCAAGGCGCGGGAATGTTTCCTGGAAGTGCGCGACAGCAACACCGGCGCGTTCCGGCTGTACGAGCGTTATGGTTTCAACGAAATTGGCCGTCGGCGGGATTATTACCCCGCCGTCGGTGGCCGCGAAGATGCGGTGGTGATGGCCTGCACCCTGGTCGACTAAACACAGGGCCCAATGTGGGAGCAAGCCCGCTCCCACATTCAGTTCGGCAGGGTGTCAGCGGTTGCCGTCTACTGGATCGATATCGGCCAACTCGGCCTCATCCAGGCCATTGCCGCCGCCGATCTCGTCTTCATCGACGATACTCAAATCGTAATCCGCCGGATGGTCTTCACCTGCTTCCTGCGCATCCCGCGCGCCATCCTCATGGATCAGCGTTTCCGGGCTCATGTCATCATCGGTTGAGTCATGATCGTCAGTGGAAGCACCGGTCATCCCGGCTTCGCGCACCCGTTCGTCGGGCATCAGGTGCTCACGCTCCCGAGGCGGAATTTCGTCGCCGATTTCCGCAGTCGGCTCCTCCTTGTCAAAATCCAGCTCGCGCATTTCGCCCATGCGATCTTCGTTGTCATCAATCGGTTCCGGCTGTGTAGCGCCGTAGGGACGTCGTGATTCAGTCATGGCGATTCCTCATACTGTGGGGCTTATAGTGTGTGGACAGGCATGGCTCCCCAAGATTCAAGAAATTGCCGCCGGCTATCTTTATTGTTGGCGTGACCCGGACGGGCGGTCGAGTGTCAAAACTGCGCATCATTCCTGAGGCTTTCCCTGATGAACGAACTACAAGACTTGCTTGATAACAACGAACGCTGGGCGGATGCGATCAAACAGGAAGATCCCGAATTCTTCGCCAAGCTCGCCCGCCAGCAAACCCCGGAATACCTGTGGATCGGCTGTTCCGACGCCCGCGTGCCGGCCAACGAGATCGTCGGCATGCTGCCTGGCGACCTGTTTGTGCACCGCAACGTGGCCAATGTGGTATTGCACACCGACCTCAATTGCCTGTCGGTGATCCAGTACGCAGTCGACGTGCTCAAGGTCAAACACATTCTGGTGACCGGCCACTATGGCTGCGGTGGCGTACGCGCCTCGATGCAGGACAACCAGTTGGGCCTGATCGACGGCTGGCTGCGCACCATCCGTGACCTGTACTACGAAAACCGCGACGTGCTGGCCCAGTTGCCCACGGAAGAGGAACGCGTAGACCGCCTGTGCGAACTGAACGTGATCCAGCAGGTGGCCAACGTCGGCCACACCAGCATCGTGCAGAATGCCTGGCACCGCGGGCAGAGCCTGTCGGTTCATGGCTGCATTTACGGGATCAAGGACGGCCGCTGGAAAAGCCTGAACACCACCATCAGTGGCTTCGAGCAATTGCCGCCGCAATACCGCCTGCGCCCGCTGGGTGCGGTCTAAGGGCTTTTGCGTTCGCGCCACTGCTCCATGAATTGCTGACCCTCGGGATTCAACGGCTCCTTCATGCCGGTGATCCAGCCCCGACAGTTGAGCTCGCCGCACTGGCAGCGAAACTGTCGGAACAATACGTCCTCGGTGTGGGCGTAATCCATGGTCAGCAGGGCGCCAGCGGGAATGGGTTGAACGGACCACAGTTCCAGGTACGTCATGTCGAGAAACGCGTTCGGGTTGCACGAGTGCGAAAGCAGGCCGCTGAACCACGGGTCGTACAAGTGGATACGCGAGGACATCTGCACCGTATGCAGGCGCCGCTCATTCAATGCGTAGCCGGACACCCTGGCGATACACAGGCGGCTGTCAAAGGCGACGCGGGTCTTGATTCCGTCGCCTGAACCGTCTCGGGTACGCACCACTTCATAGTCGCGAGCGCGGGGGTAGCCGTGTTCGGCGAGGGCGGTCGCGAACGGGTAAAGACACTTGCTCACAGCGGTTTTAGCCTTGTCCATGGCTTGAGTTTTCATGACTCTCCAGGAGGGGCTGC
This sequence comes from Pseudomonas sp. C8002, assembly GCF_013385765.1. Lineage (NCBI taxonomy): Bacteria > Pseudomonadati > Pseudomonadota > Gammaproteobacteria > Pseudomonadales > Pseudomonadaceae > Pseudomonas > Pseudomonas sp. C8002. The sequence continues at coordinate 93,245 of NZ_JACAPJ010000009.1, read as the reverse complement.
ATCGACCTGCCGGTGGTGTCTTGACTGCCAGTCTTGCAGCGGATGGGCGCGGCTCAAGACTCGCTTAAGTGGGAACCAATTTCTACTGTCAAATCTGACAGTAGAAATTGGCTATCTTTTATGTAGGAAAACGCCCTTCTTGCAGCCTGCTTCAGAGCGCCGGTGCTTCAATCGCCGGTTCTGGCACTGCGCTTTTCAATTGCCTCAGCTGGGTTTTGATCGCCGGCTGGGCACACTTGGCGTTCGCTTGATCGGGCGTCAGCTCGCGGATAGAGGTGTAGAACAGTTCGCAGGTCTGCTCCTTGCGCGTTACCTGCCAGGTGTTCATGCAGCCTTTGAGCTGCACATTCGGATCGCTGGGGGGCTTCTGGCCCATCGAGGCCTGCCAGCAGGCGGCGCTCAAGTCCTGGCCCATCACCTTCAAACCGGCCTCGTCGGCCTTTTGCTCGTCACCGTCGTAGGTGTCGGGGTTGGCGGCATACCAGATGTAGCTCGGGTGATTGGCACCCAGTACGGCGACCTGGCTCCCGACGGCCGGGCTGATTTGCGCCAGGCCCAGTACGGCAACGGTTTGCCCGTATTGCTGCTTGATCCAGCTGCGCACCGGCGCGCCGAAGGCCACCATCGGCAACGCGCCGCCCGCGTGCTGGCTCAGCTCCTTGACCATCCGGGTCTGATAGTCGGTGAAGTAACCGTACACACCTTCCAGGTCCTTGCCCGCCGTGGCAGGGGCGGCGATCGGGGCGATGTCGATGATGGTCTGGTATTCCGGCGTCTGGGTCGCCGGGATGCCGTTGGCCGTGAGCAAGGTCGCCCAGCGGTCGGTGGTGGCCGACTCCAGGTAGTCCTGGAAGTGGGTCAGGGAATAATCCGGCGGGAAGTGCAGCAGCTCGATGCTCTTGCGGTTTTCCAGGGCCATGCCCAGCGGCAGGAACAGGTACCAATTGAACTGCCATTTGCCATCACCATTGAGTTTGCTGGCGCCCTGGTAAGCCAGGTCGGCGGTATCGAGCAAGGTGGTCAACGGCTGGCCATAACCGTCTGGCACACCGCTGAACGTGGCCAGCACCTGGTCATGCTCGGTCTTGACGCTGACTTTGGCCCGGCTGTAACCGTCGCGTTGCAGGCTCTGGTTCAGGTAGTGCTCGACGGTCTGTTCCAGCGTCCAGGGACGAAAACAGATGACGCTGCAATTGTTCGGGTACGCGAACAACTGGGTGACCCGTTGCGGGGTACCCAGCGGTACGGTGATATCAGCCTGTACGACCGCACTCAAGGTCAGTGCGGCCAGGGTGAAGGACAACCTGGTGAGTTTGAACATGGATGGTTCCCTGTCAGCGAAAGCCCGTCTGCGCGGGGTGAATGCCCACCCTCACACAGTAGCGGTTGACCGGGAAAAGCGCGTAGAAAAACTGCGCGCTTGTCGCTTTTGAGCAAGTGCGTCTACACCTTGAAGTGCAGGGCGTTGGTCAGGTCACCCATGGGTTTCTGGCCGCGCGCGGTCATGGCGTCGTCACGCTGCTTGAGCCCGTCGAGGGTTTCCAGCTGGAACACCCGGGTGATCAGACGCAGGATCGACGCGGTGTCGTAGACGGTATGGTCCACCGTGCCCTTGCGCGCGAACGGCGAGACCACCAGTGCCGGAATCCGCGTGCCCGGGCCCCAACGATCGCCTTTTGGCGGTGCAACGTGGTCCCACCAGCCGCCGTTTTCATCGACGGTGACGATCACCACCATGTTCTTCCACTGCGGGCTTTCCTGCAGCACCTTCAAGGCGCGGGTGATATGCCGGTCGCCCGAAGCGACGTCGGCGTAACCGGCGTGCATATTCAGGTTGCCCTGGGGTTTGTAGAAGGTCACCGCAGGCAGCTTGCCGGCCTGGGCATCGGCGAAGAACTTGTTGGTGCTGGCGTCATCCCCCAGGCCGCCATCGCGCAGGCGTTTATTGCGCTCAGCCGGGTTTTCCGGGCCTTGCTGCTTGAAGTAGTTGAAGGGCTGGTGGTGGTACTGGAAGTTCGGAATCTTCGGAATGCCGCCCGAGTCCTTGAACTGATCCAGCGTTGCTTGCCACGCACCGGCGTACCAGGCCCAGTCGACGTTCTTTTTCGACAGTTTGTCGCCGATGTGCTCGTGGGTTTGTGGCACCAGCACGTTAGGCAAGTCGGGCTTGGAGTAATCCGGGCGCTCGGGGTCGCGAATCCAGGTAGGCCAGTAAGGCGGGGCCAGGGTGTTCACGCCGAAACCGTCCGGGGTCAGTGCGCTGGGGCCGAATTGCGGCGGGCCGGTCATGGCGCTGGCCGGGGACTTGTCCAGAGGCTTGAGGCGCGGGTCGGTCGGGTCGTCGCTTTGCAGCGTGGCGATCTGTGCCTTGGCCACCGATTGCGCAGCGTTTGGGTACACCGGCGGGGTGGCACTGATCAGGTATTGGTGGTTGAGGAACGAGCCGCCAAACGCGCCCTGGAAGAAGTTATCGCAGAGCACAAACTCCTTCGCCACGTCCCACAAGCGCAGGGCGTAACGGCTCTGGGCGTAATGGCCCATCAGCAGGCCGCCGGAGTCGCCCCAGGCCACGAACGCATCGTTTTTACCGCCATTGATCTGCATCTGGTTCTGATAGAACACGTGCCACAAATCCCGGGTGACCAGGCTCAGGGGCTGGTCTTCGCCATTCGGGCCTTTGAGGGCGAACGGAGCGTTGGGCAGGTTTTCCTGGTATTGCACTTCGCTGGGGTACGTGACGCCATCCACGGTCTGCGGGCCAACTTGCAACACGCCGCCCCATGTCGGGGGCAGGGTGCTCAGCAGGCTGCCGTCGCGGTCGCGCTGCTGATAGTCCGCAGGGGCGAGGGCCGACAATGGTTTCTCGACCCCGGGGAAATCCGCAAACAGGTTGTTGAAGCTGCGGTTTTCGGCGTAGATCACCACCACGGTTTTAACCTGTTCGTGCAGAGCCTTGTCCAGCTCTTGCGGCGTCAGCGGACGCTCCACCGGCTTGCCGGGTGCCTCGCTGGTATTGCCGCAGGCACTCAGGGTCGCACCCACGCCCAGCACGGCCGCGCCTCCCAGGAAGCGCCGCCGGCTGGTGTCGACTGGCGGTTTGGCTTCAATGTCTTGGGAAGGGCGGTCTTCGTGCTCGTCGCTCATTGCTGGGAGTTCCTGCTGGTTGAATGTTGCAAGATATTTCGCAGGACGGTAGCAATGCAATGTGACGGAACGAAGACAGTGCCTTGAACGCTACAGGCCACTCATAACAAGCGCAGTGCCAATTGGCTGCCGGCGCGCAAGTACTCTACCTGGGACGCCAGCGCATCCTTGACGATGGCTTCGCCCGTGTCAGTCAGCTTGGCTTTCTTGGCATCGATGACGCAGGACTGCAGCAGTTGCATGGCCACATCCATGGCTTTCTGGAACGCCGTCACGTTGTTGTGCAGGCCAAACTCCTTGATAACAGTGGCCATGCGGCAATCGGCATTGTCGCGCAGGCCCTGGTACTCAACGAACGACACGTTGCCGTCCTTGTAAATAGCATTGATCAACTCTTCCAGCGATTTGGATAGGGGCGTCATCGGATTTTCCTTGGGGGGTGTGAGGCGTTATCCGAATCAGGTTAATCAAAGGCGTTGGCGGCAGAAATCAGGGGTTGCCACCGTAGTGAGTGGGACAACCCCGACGCGTTTGATCAGAAAGGTTACTGGCAGCTGCCCTATGGCATCACCGGCGGCAAATATTTAAGCGTCGTGCCCAACGCCCACAGCAGGAACAACACCAGCGGCGTATGCACCAGCAACTGCACAAACGAAAAGCCGATCAAGTCCCGCGCCTTCAACCCCAGCACGCCCAGCAGCGGCAGCATATAGAACGGGTTGATCAGGTTAGGCAGCGCTTCGGCGGCGTTGTAGATCTGCACCGCCCAGCCCAGGTGATATTCCAGGTCGTTGGCGACCTGCATCACGTACGGCGCCTCGATGATCCACTTGCCGCCGCCCGAAGGAATAAAGAAGCCCAGCACCGCCGAGTACACGCCCATCAACAGCGCGTAGGTGTCGTGGGACGCAATCGAGGTGAAGAAGGTCGAGATATGGTGCGCCAGGGTCGCGCCGTCACTGCCTTTCACCACGGTCATCAACGCCGCAATCGAGCCATACAACGGGAACTGGATCAGCACCCCGGTGGTGGTGGGTACCGCACGGGCCACCGCGTCGAGGAAGCTGCGCGGGCGCCAGTGCAGCAAGGCACCGACCATCAGGAACAGGAAGTTATAGGTGTTCAGCCCCGAGATCGCGCTGATCGCCGGCTTGGTCGAGAACTCGTGGAACAACCAACCGGCGGCCAGCAACGCCAGCAGGATGGTCAGCAACGGGCTGTGCTCCAGCCACTCGCCCGGACGGGTCGGCGGTTGCGGCTTGGGCATGTTGAAGGCCGGGTCGATACCGCAAGCCTTGGCGTCACGGGCGGAGTTCGGCCCGGGCGCGGTGGCGTAGGCGATGATCAGCGACACCACGATCAGCGCCAGCAACAGCACGCCGGACTGCCACAGAAAGATGGTGTCGGTGAACGGGATCATCCCGGTGATCGACAGGATCGACGGCGGCAAACTGGCCGGGTTGGCCTGCAACTGCGCCGCTGACGACGACAGCCCCAGCGCCCAAACGGCACCCAGGCCGAGGTAGGCCGCAGCACCGGCCGCGCGGTAATCCATGCGCAAATCCGTACGCCGGGCCAGCGCACGCACCAGCAAACCACCGAACACCAGGGACAGGCCCCAGTTGAGCAACGAGGCGACCATCGAAATCAGCGCCACCCAGGCCACGGCAGAACGGCCGTTCTTCGGGATGCGCGCCAGGCGGTCGATCAACTTCACGGCGGGCGGGGAGCTGGCGACCACGTAACCGCCAATCACCACAAAGGCCATTTGCATGGTGAACGGGATCAAACTCCAGAAACCGTCACCAAACGCCTTGGCGGCCTCGGTCGGCGCGGCGCCCATGCCCAGGGTCGCCACGGCGACAATGATCACGGCGAGGGCGGCAAACACCCAGGAGTCAGGGAACCAGCGCTCGGCGAAGTTTGAACAACGCAGGGCGAATCGGGCGTAGCGGCTGTCTTCGATAGCATCGGCCACGTTCAGTACCTCTATTTGTATTTATTATGGGGGCGGCAGTTTTGCTGCATGTTCCTCTACGGCTATTCATTTGGGAATGTAGTTATCTTCATTGATCAATGAGTAAAGCAAATATATCCGGCGAGATTGCCATCACCGGGCCCAGCTCATAACCTGCAGGCCATTTCGTTTGTCTGCCGAGCTTTTCCATGACTGCCACCTCTTATCCACAGGCGCAGCGTTTCTCCCGCTCCGACTACAAAACCCTGGGCCTGGCTGCCCTGGGCGGGGCCCTGGAAATCTACGACTTCATCATCTTCGTATTTTTCGCGCTGACCCTCAGCCAGCTGTTCTTCCCGCCGGAAATGCCCGAGTGGCTGCGTCTGCTGCAAAGCTTCGGCATCTTTGTCACCGGCTACCTCGCGCGCCCGCTGGGCGGAATCCTGATGGCACACTTCGCCGATCACCTGGGGCGTAAACGGGTGTTCAGCCTGAGCATCCTGATGATGGCGCTGCCGTGCCTGCTGATCGGCATCATGCCCACCTACGCACAAATCGGTTATTTCGCACCGTTGATCCTGCTGGCGCTGCGCATCCTCCAGGGTGCGGCAGTGGGCGGGGAAGTGCCCAGCGCCTGGGTGTTTGTCGCCGAACACGCTCCGGACAACCATCGTGGTTATGCCCTGGGCTTCCTCCAGGCCGGGCTGACCTTCGGCTACCTGCTCGGCGCGCTGACGGCGACGCTGCTGGCGCAAGTCTTCACCCCGGCCGAAATCCTCGACTACGCCTGGCGCTTCCCGTTCCTGCTCGGCGGCGTGTTCGGCGTGATCGGTGTCTGGCTGCGGCGCTGGCTCAGCGAAACCCCGGTGTTCCTGCAAATGCAGGCCCGTCGCCAGGCCGGCGCCGAACTGCCGCTGCGTACCGTCCTGCGGGAACATCGCAGCGCGCTGCTGCCGGCGATGATCCTCACCTGCGTGCTCACCTCGGCCGTCGTCGTACTGGTGGTGATCACCCCGACCATGATGCAGAAAACCTTCGGCATGAGCCCCAGCCACACCTTCGCCCTGAGCGCGTTGGGCATCGTGTTCCTGAATATCGGTTGCGCGTTGGCCGGGCTGCTGGTGGACCGCATCGGCGCCTGGCGTGCGGTGTTGGTCTATAGCCTGCTGCTGCCGGTGGGGATTGCCGTGCTCTATGCGAGCCTGATTGCCGGTGGCGTGTGGCTGGGCGCAGCGTATGCAATTGCCGGCTTGAGTTGCGGGGTGGTGGGCGCGGTGCCGTCGGTGATGGTCAACCTGTTCCCGGCGCAGGTGCGGGTGTCGGGGATTTCCTTCACCTACAACATTGCCTATGCGCTGTGGGCGAGTACCACGCCGCTGATGTTGATCGCGTTGATGCCGACCAGCCCGTGGATCTGCGTGGGGTATTGCGTGGCGATGGGCGCGGTGGGCGCAGTGAGTGCGGCGCATTTTGGCAAGCGCCAACCTACCTGATCGTTCCCACGCTCTGCGTGGGAACGCCTCACTGGACGCTCCGCGTCCGCTCGTGTGACGCGGAGCGTCACGGATGCATTCCCACGCGGAGCGTGGGAACGATCATTACGTCAGGAAGTGCCACATCAGCAGCGTGCCCACCAGGCCCACCACCGACACAATGGTCTGCAACACCGACCACACCCAGATCGTCTGCTTCAGTTGCAAGCCGAAGTATTCGCGCACCATCCAGAAGCCGGCATCGTTGACGTGGCAGAAGAACACCGAGCCGGCACCAATCGCCAGGGCGACCAGTGAGCTTTGCGTCGCAGCCAACCCCGCCATCATCGGCGCGAGGATGCCCGCCGTTGTCGTGGTGGCGACGGTCGCCGACCCCGTGGCCTGACGCAGCGCCACCGCAATCAACCAGGCCAGCAACAGATACGGCATGTGCGCGCCTTCGGCCACCTTGCTGATGGTCTGGCTCACGCCGGCATCCAGCAGGGTTTGCTTCAACCCGCCACCGGCGCCGATGGTCAGCAGCAGCACCGCGATCGGCGCCAGCGCCTTGCGCAGGGTGTTGCCGACATCGGCCCGCGGCATGCCGCTGGCCCAGCCCAGGCAGATCACCGCGGCAATCACCGCCAGGCCCAGCGCGATCAACGGCTCACCGAGGAACTTCAAGGTCAGTGCCACCGGGCTTTCCGGCGACATGGCAACCTTGGCCAGGGTGCTGCCGAGCATCAGGATCACCGGCAACAGGATGATCAGCAGCGACACACCAAAACTCGGCTGGCGCGGCGCCTTGGGCGGAGCACTGAACAGCGCGCCAATGTCGGCCGGCTCATCCACGTGCATGCGCTTGGACAGCCAGTTGCCGTACAACGGGCCGGCCAGAATCACGGCCGGCACTGCCAGGCAAAAGCCCAGCAACATGGTCAGGCCCAGGTCGGCGTGCAACGCGCTGACCGCAATCAGCGGCCCCGGATGCGGTGGCATCAAGGCGTGCAGGGTGGTCATCCCCGCCAGCGCCGGGATCGCGATTTTCAGCAGCGGCTGGTTCGAACGCTTGGCCATCACGAAGATGATCGGCACCATCATCACCAGGCCCACTTCGAAGAACAGCGGCAGGCCAATCACCATCGCCACCAGCGCCATCACCCACGGCAATGACTTGCCTTTGCCCAACCCCAGCAGGGTGGTGGCGATACGGTCGGCAGCGCCGGACTCGGCCATCAACGCGCCGAGCATCGAGCCCAGGGCAATGATGATCCCGGCTTCACCGAGAATCGCCCCGGCGCCTTTGCTGAAGGCCTTGGCCACTTCTTCCGGCGGCAAGCCCGCGCCGACACCCGCGATAAACGTACCGATCAGGATCGACAGGAAGGGCGGCAGCTTGGTCGCGCTGATCAACACAATGATGCTGGCGATGGCCAGTAATACGCAGAACATGAGGCGGGTGTCGTGAACCATCCACGCGGCAGTCGATAACTCCAAAACGGGACTCCTTATCGAACAGGTTGGCTAATGTGTTTCTTTTTGTTTCCTGCTCGAAAAGCATACCTGATACAACGGTTCCAGAGCGTTCATGTTCAATTTTGGTGCGCATGGCTTAACGCCCAGCTGACGGCGAGATGACAATTTTGCAACTCGTGCCGGTGGTTTTGGCCTAGAGCTCTATGATCAACCGGACGACCACCCACGAGGATATTTCATGAGTGCAGGACACAGCCACGCCCAGGTACGCGCCGGCCACGAACGGCTGTTATGGATCGCATTGGCACTGACCGGCAGCTTTATGATCGCCGAGGTGATCGGCGCCTTTATCACCGGCAGCCTGGCGCTGTTGTCCGATGCCGCGCACATGATGACCGACGCCCTGGCGCTAGGGATTTCCCTGGTGGCGATCCAGGTCGCCAAGCGCGCCGCCGACCGCAAGCGCACCTTCGGCTATGCGCGTTTCGAGATCCTGGCGGCAGCGTTTAATGCGCTGCTGCTGTTCGGCGTGGCGTTCTACATCCTGTATGAGGCGTATCAACGCTTGCAGGCGCCCGCCGAGATCCAGTCCACCGGCATGCTGGTGATCGCGGTGCTGGGGCTGATCGTCAACCTGATTTCCATGCGCTTGCTGAGTGCGGCCAGCGGCGAAAGCCTGAATGTGAAGGGCGCTTACCTGGAAGTCTGGAGTGACATGCTCGGCTCCATCGGCGTGATCATCGCGGCGCTGGTGATCATGTACACCGGCTGGGGCTGGGTGGATTCGGTGGTGGCGGCAGCGATTGGCTTCTGGGTGTTGCCCCGCACCTGGACGCTGCTCAAGGAAAGCATGAACGTGCTGCTGCAAGGTGTGCCGGATGGCATTGATATCGACAAGGTGGAGCAGGCGATTCGCGGCGTTCCCGGCGTCAAGGACGTGCACGACCTGCATATCTGGGCCCTCACCAGCGGCAAAAATGTGCTGAGTACTCATCTGGTGGCGGATTCGGCGCAAGGCAGCGAGCAACAGATCCTCAGCCAGGTGACGGAGTTACTGCATGAACAATTCGATATTTCCCACGCCACGATCCAGATCGAAGGCGAAGGTTTTCAGCATGACGAGCACGACGAGGTGCACGCCTGACCGTCACTCACGGTCTTCCAGCACATAACCCACGCCGCGCAAGGTATGGATCAACTTGCGCTCGAACGGGTCATCGATCTTCGCCCGCAGGCGGCGGATCGACACTTCCACCACATTGGTGTCGCAATCAAAGTTCATGTCCCACACGAACGAGATAATTTGCGTGCGCGACAGCACCACGCCGCTCTGGCGCATCAGCAGGTGCAGCAGGGCGAACTCCTTGGTGGTCAGGTCGATGCGCTGCAAACCGCGAAACGCCCGGTGGCGGCCCTGATCCAATTCCAGGTCGGCCACCCGCAACACATCCGGCACCGGCGAATGCACGCTGCGGCGCATCAAGGTGCGCACCCGCGCGAGTAATTCGGGGAACTCAAACGGCTTGACCAGGTAATCATCGGCGCCCAGGTCCAGGCCCTTGATCCGGTCGGCGAGGCGGCCCTGGGCGGTCAGCATCATGATGCGGGTGCTGCTGTTCTGGCGGATGCGTTGCAGCACGTCCCAGCCATCCATCAACGGCAAATTCACGTCGAGCATCACCAGGTCGTAGGCGTGCTGGCGAGACAAATGCAGGCCGTCGGCGCCAGTGGCGGCACAGTCGACGATATAGCCACTTTCGCTCAATCCCTGATGTAGATAATCGGCGGTTTTAGGTTCGTCTTCGATAACCAGAATACGCATGTCGAGGATCCCGCTGGGCAGTGGAAAAGTTGCCCGGAGCTTAAAGCAAAAGCCCGCGCCAGAGCCGTTGCTAACGGATTTGTAATGTTCTGGCCACTCCTCTGATAAGTACCGAAAGTTACATTGCCCACCTGTTAATTCATGGGCATGGAACTCTTGTTATGCCAACTTTTGTCCGCACGTTTATCGGCGCTTCGGTGCTGTTGCTGATGACGGTCCAGGGCGCAAACGCGCAAACCCTGACCCTCGAATCGGCCCTGCAAACCGCCTTCGCTAACAACCCCGACATGGCCGCTGCGCAGTGGGAAATCGACATCGCCCAAGGCGGTCGCCAGCAGGCCGGTTTGATCCCGAATCCGGTGGCCTCCTGGGACGCCGAAGACACCCGCCGCAACTCGCGCACCACCACCGTAAAACTGAGCCAAACCCTGGAGCTGGGTGGCAAGCGCGGCGCCCGGATTGATGTCGCCACCCGTGCCCAGGAGGCGGCCGCACTCACCCTGGAACAGCGCCGCAACGGTCTGCGAGCGGAGGTCATCGACGGTTACTACGGTGCACTTCGCGCCCAGGTACGCCTCGACCTGGCCCAGCGCTCAGTGGCATTGGCCGAGCGCGGCCTGGTGGTGGCCAATGGTCGCGTCACCGCCGGCAAAACGTCCCCGGTGGAAGCCACCCGCGCCCAGGTGCAACTCTCGGAAATCCGCCTGGAATTCAACCGCGCGCAGATGGGCCTGAGCGATGCCTACCGGCGCCTCGCGGCCAGTACTGGCGCGGCCAGCACCGATTTCCAGGCCGTCGCCACCCAAGCCCAGGCCGCCCCGGCATTACCGTCGCCCGCGCAGCTGCTGGCGCGCCTGGAACAGACCGCCGAACTGCGCCTGGCCGAGCTGCAAATCGTCCAGGGCGAAGCGGCCCTGGGCCTGGAAAAAGCCCAGCGCATTCCCGACCTCGACGTGTCCATCGGCAGCCAATACGACGCCAGCGTGCGCGAGCGGGTCAACGTGGTGGGCGTGTCGATGCCGATCCCGCTGTTCAACCGCAACCAGGGCAACGTGCTGGCCGCGAGTCGCCGTGCCGACCAGGCCCGCGACCTGCGCAACGCTACCGAACTGCGCCTGCGCACCGAAACCCGCCAGGCCCTGGACCTTTGGCAAACCGCGAATACCGAAGTGCGCTCGTTCAACCAACAGATCCTGCCCGCCGCCCAAAGCGCGGTGGACAGCGCCACCCGCGGTTTCGAGATGGGCAAGTTCAACTTCCTCGACGTACTCGACGCCCAGCGCACCTTGATCGCGGCCCGCACCCAATACCTCGCGGCGACCGCCCAGGCCACCGAAGCCTGGGTGCGCATCGAACGGATTTACGGCGACCTCGCCCGGTTTTGATTTTTTCAGGAGCGTTCCATGAACAACAAACACAGGATGGCGCTGGCCGTTGCGCTGATGCTGGCGTGGCCGGCCATCAGCGGTGCGGCAGAGGCGGAAGAGGAAGGCAAGATCGAGCTGACCGAACAGCAGGTCCAGGCCGCCGGTATTCAACTGGCCCCGGCGCAATCCCGGCAGATCAGCACTGTGCTTTCGATGCCGGGCGAGGTGCGTTTCGACGAAGACCGCACCTCCCACATCGTGCCGCGTGCTGCCGGCGTGGTGGAGTTGGTGAAGGTCAACCTCGGCCAATCGGTGAAGAAGGGCGAGCTGCTCGCGGTGATCGCCAGCCAGCAGATTTCCGATCAGCGCAGTGAACTGGCGGCCAGTGAGCGCCGGGTGGTACTGGCCCGCACCACCTTCCAGCGCGAGCGCCAGTTGTGGCAGGACAGGATCTCCGCCGAACAGGATTACCTGCTGGCGCGCCAGGCGCTGCAAGAGGCCGAAATCGCCCTGAACAATGCCCGGCAAAAGATGAACGCCCTGAGCGGCAGCGCCGTATTGGTTGGTGGCAATCGCTACGAACTGCGGGCGCCGTTCGACGGCGTGGTGGTGGAAAAACACCTGGGTGTCGGCGAAGTGGTGAGCGAGACCAGCAACGCCTTCACCCTGTCGGACCTGTCCCAGGTGTGGGTCACCTTCGGCGTTTTCCCCAAGGATTTGAACAAGGTCCGGGTCGGCAAACCGGTGAAGGTCACGTCCTCGGAAATGGGCACCGAAGTGCTCGGTACCGTGGCCTATGTCGGCAACTTGCTGGGGGAGCAGACCCGCACGGCCACCGTGCGCGTCACGGTGCCGAACCCTGATGCTTCGTGGCGTCCAGGGCTGTTCGTTTCCGTGCAGGTCGCCACCGACACCTACCCGGCCAAGGTCACCGTCCCCCAGGAGGCGATCCAGACCGTCGAGGACAAACCCTCGGTGTTCGTGCGCACCAGCGACGGCTTCATGACCCGGCATATCGAACTGGGCGTCAGCGAAAACGGTTTCGTCGAAGTGCGCCAGGGCCTCGACGCCGGCGCGCAGGTGGCCACCGTCGGCAGCTTCATCCTCAAGTCCGAGTTGGGCAAGGCCTCGGCCGAGCACGCCCATTGACCCTGCGAGTGATTTCCCATGTTTGAGCGCCTTATCCAATTCGCCATCGAGCAGCGCATCATCGTGCTGTTGGCGGTGCTGTTGATGGCCGGTGTCGGTATCGCCAGCTATCAGAAATTGCCCATCGACGCCGTGCCGGATATCACCAACGTCCAGGTGCAGATCAACTCGGCGGCGGCGGGTTTTTCGCCGCTGGAAACCGAGCAGCGCATCACCTTTCCCATCGAGACCGCCATGGCCGGGCTGCCGGGCTTGCAGCAGACCCGCTCGCTGTCGCGCTCGGGCTTGTCCCAGGTCACGGTGATTTTCAAGGACGGCACCGACCTGTTCTTCGCCCGCCAGCTGGTCAACGAACGCTTGCAGGTGGCTCGCGAGCAACTCCCCGATGGCATCGAAAGCATGATGGGGCCGATCTCCACCGGGCTCGGGGAAATCTTCCTGTGGACCGTGGAGGCGAAAGACGGCGCGCGCAAGGAGGACGGCTCAGCCTATACGCCGACCGACCTGCGGGTGATCCAGGACTGGATCATCAAGCCGCAACTGCGCAACGTGCCGGGGGTGGCCGAGATCAACACCATCGGCGGGTTTGCCAAGGAATACCAGATCGCCCCGGACCCCAAGCGCCTGGCGGCCTACAACCTGACCTTGGGCGACCTGGTCACGGCGCTGGAGCGCAACAACGCCAACGTCGGCGCCGGCTACATCGAGCGCAGCGGCGAGCAATTGCTGATCCGTGCGCCGGGGCAAGTCGCGTCCATCGACGACATTGCCAACATCGTCATCACCACTTCCGACGGTACGCCGATTCGGGTGCGCAACGTCGCCCAGGTCGACATTGGCCGCGAGCTGCGTACCGGTGCCGCCACGGAGAATGGCCGCGAAGTGGTGCTGGGCACGGTGTTCATGTTGATCGGCGAAAACAGCCGCACGGTGTCCCTGGCGGTCGCGAAAAAACTCGAAGAGATCAACCGTTCGCTGCCTGAAGGTGTGGTGGCCGTCACCGTCTACGACCGCACCAACCTGGTGGAAAAAGCCATCAGCACCGTGAAGAAAAACCTCTTCGAAGGGGCGCTGCTGGTGGTGGCGGTGCTGTTTCTGTTCCTCGGCAATATCCGCGCTGCGCTGATCACCGCGATGGTGATTCCCCTGGCCATGTTGTTCACCTTTACCGGGATGTTTACCAACAAGGTCAGCGCCAACCTGATGAGCCTCGGCGCGTTGGATTTCGGGATTATCGTGGATGGCGCGGTGGTGATCGTCGAAAACGCCATCCGCCGCCTGGCCCACGCCCAGCAGCGCCACGGGCGATTGCTGACCCGCAGCGAGCGCCTGCATGAAGTGTTTGCGGCGGCCAAGGAAGCGCGGCGCGCGCTGATCTTCGGGCAACTGATCATCATGGTGGTGTACCTGCCGATCTTCGCCCTCACCGGGGTGGCCGGGAAGATGTTCCACCCGATGGCGTTCACCGTGGTGATCGCGCTGCTGGGGGCAATGATTCTGTCCGTGACCTTCGTGCCGGCGGCCATTGCGCTGTTCGTCACCGGCAAGGTCAAGGAAGAGGAAAACCTGGTGATGCGCAGCGCACGCCGTGTCTACGCGCCGGTGCTGGATTGGGTGATGGCGCGCCGGCCGCTGGTGTTCGGCCTGGCGGTGCTGGCCATCGTTGCGTCGGGCCTGGTGGCCAGTCGCATGGGCAGCGAATTTATCCCCAGCCTCAGCGAGGGTGATTTCGCCCAACAAGCGTTGCGGGTGCCGGGCACCAGCCTGACGCAGTCGGTACAGATGCAGCAGCAACTGGAAAAGACCTTGATGGCCGAGGTGCCGGAAATCGAGCGGGTATTCGCCCGCACCGGCACCGCGGAAATCGCCTCCGACCCGATGCCACCGAACATCTCCGACAGCTACGTGATGCTCAAGCCCAAGGACCAGTGGCCCGACCCGAAGAAGTCCCGCGAGGCAATCATCGCCGACATCCAGCGCGCCAGTGCGATTGTGCCGGGCAGCGTGTATGAACTGTCGCAACCGATCCAGCTGCGCTTCAACGAACTGATTTCCGGCGTGCGCAGTGACGTGGCGGTGAAGGTGTTTGGTGACGACATGGCGGTGCTCAACAAGACCGCCGGGGAAATCGCCGAGACCTTGCAAACCCTCAAGGGCGCCTCGGAAGTGAAGGTGGAACAGACCTCCGGCCTGCCGGTGCTGACCATCAATATCGACCGCGACAAGGCCGCGCGTTTCGGCCTGAACGTGGGCGATGTGCAAGACACGATTGCCGTTGCCGTGGGTGGGCGCCAGGCCGGGACGATGTACGAAGGCGACCGGCGTTTTGATATGGTCGTGCGTTTGTCTGATGCGCTGCGCACCGATATCGAAGGCCTGTCGCGGCTGTTGATTCCGATCCCGGCGCTGGCGAATAACGCGGCGGGGCAGTTGGGTTTTATCGCGCTGTCGGAAGTCGCCAGCCTGGACCTGGTGCTCGGCCCCAACCAGATCAGCCGCGAAAACGGCAAGCGCCTGGTGATCGTCAGCGCCAACGTGCGTGGGCGGGATATCGGCTCGTTTGTCGAGGAAGCCGGGACGGCCATCGGCACCCAGGTGAAAATTCCTGCGGGCTACTGGACCAGCTGGGGCGGCCAGTTCGAGCAGTTGAAGGAAGCTTCCGAGCGCTTGCGCATCGTGGTGCCGGTGGCATTGCTGCTGGTGTTCGGCTTGCTGTTCATGATGTTCAACAACCTCAAGGACGGGCTGCTGGTGTTCACCGGGATTCCCTTCGCGTTGACCGGCGGGATCATGGCGCTGTGGCTGCGGGACATTCCGTTGTCGATCTCGGCGGGCGTGGGTTTTATCGCGCTGTCGGGGGTGGCGGTGCTGAACGGGTTGGTGATGATTGCGTTCATTCGCAACCTGCGGGAAGAGGGGCGCTCATTGTCGGTGGCCATCAACGAAGGCGCCCTGACGCGCTTGCGCCCGGTGTTGATGACGGCGTTGGTGGCGTCGCTGGGGTTTATCCCCATGGCCCTGGCCACCGGCACCGGCGCCGAAGTGCAGCGCCCGTTGGCGACGGTGGTGATTGGCGGGATTATCTCGTCGACGCTGCTGACCCTGCTGGTATTGCCGGCGCTGTATCACTGGGCGCACCGGCGTGAAGAACAGGAAGACCGCCCGATGCCTGGCCAATAACCTGTGGTGAGGGAGCAAGCTCCCTCACCACAATGGTTTATTGGCAGATAGCGTTGGTATGAAGGGGAAACACCAACCGAAACACAGTGAAATCTCCGGGCTCGCTGCTGACTTCTGCCAGGCCTTGATGCAGGGTCATGATTGACCGCACGATGGCCAGCCCCAGCCCGGTCCCCCCTTCGGAGCGGGCGCGGCTGCTGTCGACGCGGTAGAAACGCTCGAACAGGTTCGGCAGGTGGTGCGCTTCAATCCCCGGGCCCGGGTTGCCCACCGACAGCGAGACTTGCTGCCCGTGGGTTTCCACCTGCAACGACACCGTGGAAGCGTGTGGCGTATGACGGATGGCATTGGACAACAAGTTGGAAATCGCCCGCTGAATCATCAGGCGATCGCCATGCACCGAGGCATCACCGTGAAGGCTCAGGCTCAGTTGCTTGTCTTCGGCACTCAACGCAAACAGTTCCATCACCCGGCGTGCTTCAGCGGCCAGGGACACGGGCGCAAACGAAACCCGCGCCGCCGGGTGGCTGACCTGTGCCAGGAACAGCATGTCGGAAACGATCCGCGCCAGCCGCTCCATTTCTTCAGTGCTGGATTCCAGCACCGCCTTGTACTCCTCGGGCGGGCGCTCCCGGGACAACGTCACCTGGGCCTTGCCCATCAAGTTGGTCAGTGGCGCGCGCAGTTCATGGGCCAGGTCATCGGAGAACTGCGACAGCTGCTGCACACCGCCATCCAGGCGTTGCAGCATGAAATTGATGCCCTGCGCCAACTCGCCCAACTCGTTGGGCAAGTTATCCACAGCCAGGCGGTGGGTCAGATCCTGTGTGGTGACCTTGGCCGCGACGCGGCTGAACTGTTGCAGCGGTGCGAGCCCGCGTTGCACCACCCACCACGCGCCGATGCCGATCAGCAGCAACAGCAGCGGCAGGGCGATCACCGTGGAACGCAGGTAAGCACTGAGCAATGCCTGATCGTCCCTGCGGTCCAGGGACAGCAGCACCCGCACGCGTTCGCCGCTGGACAGGCGCATCAGGCTGGAGGCGCTGAGCACCTGGTTGCCGTTGCTGTCGTCCCAGTTCAGGTAACCGAGGGTCTGGCGTGGGGCGAAGTCGGTCAGCAACGGTTCCTGTGGCTTGGCACCGACGCTCAGCAGCACCGCTTCATCGGGTGCGGTGCCGACGATGGTCAGGTAGAAATTGTCATGCCCCATCACCAGGTCCATCAGCGAATGCGGGCGGGCCTTTATGTCGCGGGTGTCCAGGCCGAGGGCGAGGCTGTGCTGGATCTGCTCCATCTTGCTTTCCAGGCCCTTGCGCGCCAGTTTCTCAAGCTCGTGGGTCAGCGCCAGGTAGGCCAGTGTCGCGAGCAGCACCACCAGGCCCGCGCCCATCAGGCTCACCGTCAGCCCGAGGCGCATCGACAGGCTGCTGGCTTTCATTGGCGGGCCTCCAGCACATAGCCCACGCCGCGAATGGTATGGATCAGCTTGACGTCACTCTGGTCATCGACCTTGGCCCGCAGGCGGCTGATGGAGACTTCCACCACGTTGGTGTCGCAGTCGAAATTCATGTCCCACACCAGGGAAATAATCTGCGTGCGGGTCAGCACTTCGCCGGACTGACGCATCAGCACATGCAGCAGCGCGAACTCCTTGGTGGTCAGGTCAATGCGCCGGGTGCCGCGATAGGCGCGGTGGCGGCGCGGGTCCAGTTCAAGGTCCGACACGCGGAAGACTTCCGGCACCGGTATGTGCTCGCTGCGGCGCAACAGCGTGCGCACCCGGGCCAGCAATTCGGGGAATTCGAAGGGTTTGACCAGGTAATCATCGGCGCCCATGTCCAGGCCCTTGATCTTGTCAGTCAGCCGGCCACGGGCTGTGAGCATCATCACCCGTTGGTTGCTGTCGCGGCGCAGTTGCTCAAGCACTTCCCAGCCGTCCTTGGCCGGCAGGTTTACATCGAGAATCACCAGTTCATAAGCGTGTTGCCCGGCCAGGTGCAGGCCGTCCACGCCGCTGGCGGCGCAGTCGACTACGTAACCGCTTTCGGTCAGGCCCTGCTGCAGGTAGGCGGCGGTTTTTTGCTCGTCCTCAACCACAAGGATACGCATGGGGGTTTACCTTTTACTGATAGAGAGAGACTGAAATTCGAATTTTCCGAAGCCTGAAGGCTGAAGTAGCTACAGGGTCAATCAGCCAGTTTGTGACTGGTTGTTGCGTTGCAGAACGGGCGGGCAAAAAAAACGCCCCATCCGGGGCGTTAAAAATTCATCTCTTTCCAAAGGAGCTACACAAAAGCTTCAGAGATGAATGTGCTCGGTGTGCGCCGTTCAGATCGACTGCTTCTGTGCGTCGGCGGGCGCGGTCTCGGCCACGGACTGTTCACCGTGGACCTGCTGCTGTTGCTGGCGGAACTCGGCGAGGAACTGCCGGGAACGGTCGGCGCCGTCGTCGGCGAATGCGAGGGTGGAAGTGGCGCCGAGAAAACTGATCAATAACAGGTGGGATGGCTTCATGACGTGTCTCCAAATAAGGCGTGTGCCGTTAGTTGTGACCAGTATATGAAGCGCAACTTAACGAGAAGGTGAGGCGCATATTACAGTTCTGACAGGCTTCAATTTGTGAACAGATGTTAGTCAACGGCAAATGAATGTAAGCATTTGCCGTTGTGTTCATTTACAGAATTGCCAATGGGTATTCGACAATCAACCGAACTTCTTCCAAGTCCGACTCAAAGGCACTTGAGCGAACGGTCGCCTGGCGCAAACGCAGCGACAGGTCTTTCAAGTTACCGCCCTGCACCACGTACTTCGCCTCGATATCCCGCTCCCAGCGGCGTTGATCGGTCAGCGGGTCGCCGGCCGCGTCACGGCGCATGTACACGCTGTTGGCGTTGCTGTAGTCGGCGCCGGTACCTTTGCCATAGCGGGTCATGAAGGTCAGGCCAGGAATGCCGAAGGCCTGCATGTCGAGGTTATAGGCGAGCATCCACGAGCGTTCCCTGGGCGAGTTGAAGTCGCTGTACTGGATCGAGTTGTTGAGGAAGATCGAGTCCGACATGCGCAGGTAGTCAAAGTCGTCATCGCCGTTGTTGCGCTGGTGCGACAGGGCCAGGCTGTGGGCGCCGACCTTGACCCCGAGCCTGGCGCTCCAGATGTTGTTATCGAACTCGCCAAGGCGTTTCTTGCCCTCGTCCACGGCCTTGTAATAGTTGAAGTCGCCAAACAGCGACACGTCATCGTTCAGCGGGTAGCTGGCGGCGCTGCCGAAGTAGTACTGGTCCCAGGCATCCTTCAGGCGGCTGGTGTACAGGCTGACGCTGAGGTGTTTGTTCACCTGGTAGTCGCCGCCGGCATAGCCGATCCAGGGTGAATCCACCTTGCCCGCATAAAACGTCGCGAAGCCTTTATCCATGCCGCTTTGAGTAGGCTGGCTCATGCCGCTCAAGTGCCCGGCCTGCAAGCTCAAGCCGTCAATGCTGGTGTTTTGCGCGGTGACGCCACGGAAGCTTTCCGGCAACACCCGCGAGTCGCCGTAGGCCACCACCGGGGTCAGCGGGAACACGTCACCGGCCTTGATCACGGTATCCAGCAGACGCACTTTTACCGCGCCGCCGAGCTTGCTGTAGCCATCCTCGGGGTGGTTGTCGCTGTCTACCGGCAGTACGCCGAACGAGCCCTTGCCGCCGCTGCGGCCGGTGCCGGAGTCGAGTTTCAGGCCATACATCGCAAACGCATCGAGGCCGAAACCCACCGGACCCTGAGTGAATCCGGATTCGAACTTGCCGATAAAACCCTGGGCCCAGGCTTCGGAATAGCCATTGCCGGTGGGGCTCGACTGGCCCTTGCGGTCATCGCGGTTGAAGTAGAAGTTGCGGGCCAGCACGTTCAAGGTGCTGCCTTCGATAAACCCTTCGGGTTTTTCTTCCACGGCCATGCCTGACAGCGGGGTGAGCCCCGCCAGGGCGGCAATCATGGAGAGTGAAAATGTGCGGTTAGTGCTCATGTAGCGCTCCTCGGTAGTGGCAGCTATCAGCTTCTTATCGATGGGGCATTCTTGTTGTGATGGCGCCCGGGCAGATAGTTGCAAACACGAGATAACGGCGAGGTGGCGCACAGATTACAATTTTGGAATTTCAATAAAACATAACGGATAAGTAATCTGTCGGTGAACTTTGCGACAGGCTTGGTTAGTTATTCTTGCTCTGAACTTTTAATTCAATAAGTCAGACGAGGACGCCCTCATGAATACCCTGAAAACCACTGTCGCTGCATTGGCCCTGATCGTTTCCGCTGGCGCGATGGCCGAAGGTGGAGGCGACCGCACCTTCGCCCAATTGATGCAAAACAATGAGCAAGCCATGGCCGCCTACGCCGCCAGAAAGGGCAAGCCTGCGCCCGAGGTGATGGTGTATCGCTACGGCATGAAGCTGGACATTGCCAAGGTGGTGAATGTCACGCCGCCGATCCGCTCGTGCAGCGCGGTGCCGTCACGCATGACCTACGAAGACTCCACCGGCAAGCTCAACACGCTCCACTACCAAGTGATGGGCATCTGCCGTAACAACGGCAGTTGAGGGGCTGAAAAAATATAGTTGGGCAATGGGCTAAAGCTCTCTTAAGAAAATGCCGGCAGCGCCGATGCAGGTCAGATCCCGCCCTCATTTGCCCACCGGTGCCTCCATGTTCAACACCCGTCTCAAGCAGGAGCTGTCTGCTCTTCGCGAAGAATTATCCAGTTTGCAGCAGGTCAAGGAGAGCCTGGAAAGCGAAATGATGGCCCTGACCCTGGATCCCGAAGGGCGCATCGAATCCGTCAATGCCATCTTCCTTCAAGAGATGGCTTACCAGGCAAGCCAGCTGCAAGGCCGCCTGATCGAGGATCTGGTGCCGGCGCACGTCAAGCACGACACTTTTCAACTGCGCTTCACGAACGCCCTGGTGCGTGGCGAACACTTCGCCGGTTCCGTACGCCTGATGCGCGGCAACGGCAATGAGGCGTGGCTGCGCTCCATCGTGCAACCGGTGCGTGGCAGTGACGGGCGTATCAAGCATATTTCGATGTACTCCAGCGACCTGACCCGCACTATCGAGGCGTCCCGCGAGCACGAAAACCTGATCACCGCGCTGGTGCGTTCCACGGCAGTGATCGAGTTCGACCTCAACGGTAATGTACTGACGGCCAACGACCGTTTTCTCAACGGCATGGGTTACAGCCTGGCGCAGATCCAGGGCAAACATCACCGGATATTCTGTGAGCCGCAGGATGCCGGCAGCGTCGAGTACCAGCAGTTCTGGAAGCGCCTGAACGCCGGTGAATTCGTCGCGGGCCGCTTCAAGCGAGTGGACAGCCACGGGCGGGTGGTGTGGCTGGAGGCTTCGTATAACCCGGTGCTCGACGCCAACGAGCGGCTGTACAAAGTGGTCAAGTTCGCCACGGTGATCACCGACCAGGTCAACCAGGAACAGGCCGTGGCCGACGCGGCCAACATCGCCTACAGCACCTCGCTGCACACCGACAGCAGCGCCCAGCGCGGCACCACCGTGGTCACCCAGGCGGTGGAGGTGATGCGCGACCTGGCCAAGCACATGGAGCAGGCGGGTGAGGGCATTGAAGCGCTGAACGCCCAGTCCCAGGTGATTGGCAGCATCGTCAAGACCATCAGCGGCATCGCCGAGCAGACCAACCTGCTGGCACTCAACGCCGCCATCGAAGCCGCCCGCGCCGGTGAGCAAGGCCGTGGTTTTGCGGTGGTGGCCGATGAGGTTCGGCAACTGGCGTCGCGTACCAGCAAGGCCACCGAGGAAATCGTCGGCGTGGTGCGCCAGAACCAGGACATGGCCCGCGATGCAGTGGCGCTGATGACCGATGGCCGCCTGCAGGCCGAGCAAGGGCTGGCATTGGCGGCCGAGGCGGGCACAGTGATCGTCGAGATCCAGGACGGCGCCCAGAAAGTGGTCAGCGCTGTAGGGCAATTCGCCAATCAACTGAGCAGCTAGTCACCCGGGCTCATGCTTGAGGTATCGTAGGTTTTTTTTCCGAGCCTTTCGTCCATGAGCCCTAACCATCGCCGTCCCGTCCCGCTGTCCAAGGCCTACCGCTTGCTCAACCACGGCCCGACCGTACTGGTCAGCGCCGCGCACAACGGCCAGCGCAACATCATGGCCGCGGCATGGGCGATGCCGCTGGATTTCGAGCCGCCCAAAGTCGCCGTCGTGCTGGATAAGGCCACCTGGACCCGGCAACTGCTCGAAGGCGCCGGCACTTTCGTGCTCAACGTACCGTGTGCGGCCCAGGCCGATATCGTGCAGACCGTGGGCAACACCACCGGCAGCGAGACCGACAAGTTCGCCGCATATGACTTGCAGACGTTCAGCGGCGAACACACCGAAGCGCCGATGCTTGAAGGCTGCGTGGCGTGGCTGGAATGCCGCTTGCTGCCGGAACCGCATAACCAGCAGACCTACGATCTGTTCCTCGCCGAAGTGGTGGCCGCCCAGGCTGATGAGCGCGTATTCAGCGACGGTCGCTGGCATTTCGAAGGGCAGGATGCGCTGCGTACCTTGCACCATGTGGCGGGCGGGCATTTCCTGACGATTGGTGAGCCGATTGATGGGCGACAGCTTTAAGCCCAGTGCCAATTCTTCCGGTACAGCCTGGTTTTGTGGCGAGGGAGCTTGCTCCCGCTGGAGCGCGAAGCGGTCCCATTGTTTCCTTCCAATACACTTGGTCGGTAGATATACGACTGCTGCGCAGCCGAGCGGGAGCAAGCTCCCTCGCCACAAAGGTTGTGTTACCACTGGGTTTTGCTGAGTGCCTCGGCAAACGCCATCAACTTCGGCGAGTACTGCCGCGATGGCGGATACACCAGCGATATCGCCCGACTGCGCCCGGCAAATTCCTCCAGCAAGGGCACTAGGCGCCCGGCCGCCAGATCTTCCCGCACCGCAAAGTCCATCACCTGGGCGATGCCGAATCCGCCCAGCGCACCGTCCACCAGCGCATCGCCGATATCAAAGATCAACCGCCCCTCGACACTCACGTCCTGCACCCTGCCATCGAGCATGAACTGCCAGTCCACCAGCCGGCTGGTGCGCAGGTTACGTACGGTCAGGCAATTATGGTCCTTGAGTTCATCGACGGTCTGCGGCGTACCAAAACGCGCGAGATAAGCCGGTGCGGCGACGGTGACCCAGCGCAGCGGTGGCAGTGCCCGGGCGATCAGGCGTTGGTCCTGGATATCGCCGGTGCGCAGCAAGGCGTCAAAGCCTTCGTCGACGATGTCCACCAGGCGGTCGGTCATTACCGCTTCAATGCGCAGATCGGGGTATTGCAGGGTCAGCTCGCCGATCACCGGCATCACCACCTTGCGGCCAAACAACGATGGCGTGCTGATCTTCAGCAAACCGGACGGTGAGGCACGGCGGTCGAGCATTTGCCGCTCGGCTTCGGCCAGTTCCGCCAGCAGCGGCGCGCTGCGTTCATACAGCATCTGCCCGTCGGGCGTGAGGCTGACGCTGCGGGTGTTGCGTTGCAGCAGGCGCACACCCAGCTGGTTTTCCAGTCGGGAAATGGCCCGGGACAAGCCCGATTGGGTCAGCCCCAGGTCTCCGGCGGCGCGAGTGAAACTGCGGGTTTCGGCGACGCGCACCAGCAGGCGAACAGCATTCAGATCCATGATTAAAGTCATTACTGAAAGAGTGATAGGGGTATTTATCATCTGTTGGGCATGAAAGAAACTGGCGCCTCTCATTTTCAGGCAGGACGCTGTGATGTCTTCTTCTCGACCCTCTGGCTGGATGCTGTTGCTGCTGGCAACCGCGCAACTGATCATCGCCCTCGACGCGACCATCGTGTTTGTCGCGCTGCCGCAAATCGGCAGCCACCTGGGTTTTTCTGCCCAGCAATTGCAGTGGGTGGTCAGTGCCTACAGCGTGGCGTTTGGTGGCTTCCTGTTGCTGGGCGGTCGGGCGGCGGACCTGTTGGGCAAGCGGCGCTTGTACATGCTTGGCCAGTCGCTGTATGCGCTGTCTTCCCTGGCGGCGGTGCTCGGTGGCAGCGCCTTGCTGCTGGTGCTGGCGCGGGCGGTGCAGGGTGTGGGTGGGGCGCTGTTGTTCCCGGCCACGCTGGCGCTGATCAACACCCACTACGCCGAAGGGCCCGCGCGTAATCGGGCGTTTGCCGTGTGGAGCGCGGCGTCTGCGGCGGGCCTGGCATTGGGCGCGTTGCTCGGCGGCGTGCTGACCCAGGCCTGGGGCTGGGAAGCGGTGTTCCTGGTGAACGTGCCATTGGCCGGTGCCTGTGCCCTGGCGGCGCGCTACTGGATTCCCGCCGATGGCGAGCGGGCCCGCGGGCGCAACTTTGATATCAGCGGTGCGTTGACCGTGACGCTGGGCGGCACCTTGCTGGTGTTCTCCCTGGTGCAGGGGCCGGAGTGGGGCTGGGCGGCGCCGTCAACCCTGGGCTGCATGGCCCTGGCGTTGGTGCTGCTCGGGTTGTTTGGGTGGATCGAACACCGGGGCCGTGATCCGTTGATGCCGCTGCGCTTGTTGGGCTATCGCGAGTTGCGCATGGCCATGGTGTTGACGGCGGTGTTCATGAGCAGCTTTGGCGTGCAGTACTACTTTCTGGCGGTGTGCTACCAGCAGGTCTACGGCTACAGCGTGTTGCAGGCGGGGTTGGCGTTTTTGCCGGCGACGCTGGTGTGCACCGCGGGTATCTGGCTGGCGGAGCGTTCATTGGCGCGGCTGGGGTTGCGCAACACCCTGGTCAGCGGCCAGTTGGCGGGCGCGGTGGGTATCGCTTTGGTATGTGTGGCGTTGCCGACGGGGGCGGGGTTCTGGTCGTTGCTGCCGGGGATTTTCATCCTGAGTATTGGCCAGGGCATGACCTGGACGGCGATGTGGGTGGCCGCCGGGCTGGGCATCCGGCCGGGCGAGCAGGGCGTGGCGGCAGGCATGGCGTCCACCAGCCAGCAGATTGGCGGTGCGTTGGGGCTGGCGTTGCTGGTGTCGTTGGCGAACGCCGGAGGGTCGACGGGCGCGGCGCAGGCGGGCGGGATTGAACTGGCGTTGTGGTGGAGCGCGGCGATTGCCCTGGCGGGTGCGGTGCTGGCGTTGGCCCTTAAGGAACGAGCTCCAGCGTCGAATACGATTTCGGCAGCGACATAGTTCAACTGTAGGAGCTGGCTTGCCTGCGATAGCGGAGTGTCAGCCAACAATTTATTAACTGATCCACCGCCATCGCAGGCAAGCCAGCTCCTACAGGTTGATCGCGTTTCAAGGCGGGATTTCAGCGCCCGAGCATCTTCACCCAGCGCGACGGCGGCATGCCGAAAGTGCTGCGGAACTGGCGGGTCATGTGGCTCTGGTCGGTGAAGCCGGCGGTCAGTGCCGCATCTACCAATGACTGGCCCTGGCCCAGCAGGCTGCGCACCAGGTCCAGGCGGCGCATGGTCAGGTAGCGATAGGGGCTGGTGCCGAACAACAAACGAAAATCCCGCGACAACGCCCAGCGGTCGCGGTTGGCGTATTCCGCCATTTCATCGAGGGTAATCGGCCGTCCCAGGGCGCTGTGGATAAATTCCCGTGCGCGCTCGGCGGCCCGGTAGTCGAAGGTCTTGCGATTGACCGTGATGCCCGACGCGTTATTCAGCGCCTGGGCCAAGTCAAACATCGCGTCCTGTTCCTGCAGCGGGTCAATCGGGCAATCCAGGCTTTGCAGCAACACTTCACTGGCGCGGTACAGCCACGGGTCGCTGGACAATCCGCCGGGGATGAACGGTAACGGCTTGCCGCCGAGCACCTGCTGGATCAGCGCCGGCTCCACGTAAATCATCCGGTATTTGAAACCTTCCTCGCTGCCGGCCCAGCCGTCATGCACTTCATCGGGATGGATCACCATGGTCCGCCCCGGCAGGCTGTGGGTCATGCCGCCGCGATAGTGAAAGCTCTGCACACCGAACAGGGTACGGCCGATGGCATAGGTGTCGTGGCGATGGGGGTCGAAGCCAAACCCGGCAAAATACGCCTCGATGCGCTCCAGGCCACTGGCGTGGGGCGCGCGGTGCAGCCAGTCGATATTGGTCGCCATGATGAGTTGTCGCGCAAAGAGATGGAAATACGGTAACCCAGTCTGAATCCGCTGTCTGCCGGGGTCTTGTACGATTGTGCAGGGCGGGTACCGGGCATATGATCCTGATTCCTGCACTGCCCTCGGCGGAATCCCAAATGGAATTGTTCAATCCGGCCTACGCGGCTCCTCTGGTCTCGCTGGCCCTGCTCTGGACCGTCGCGGTCGTCACGCCTGGCCCGAACTTCTTCAACACCGCGCAACTGGCCGCCAGTTGTTCACGCCGCCATGGCGTGGTGGCGTCGGCTGGCGTGGCCACCGGCACCGTGATGTGGGGTCTGGCAGGCGGTTTGGGGATCAAGTCGCTGTTCACCGCAGCACCCATGTTGTACCTGGCGTTCAAGATCATCGGCGGCTGCTACCTGATTTACCTGGGCTTGAAACTGTTCCGGCGCTCGGCACCGTCGATGGCCCAGAACCTGTTGCCCGACGAACCTCGGCGGTCACTGTTCTCCGCCTGGCGCCTGGGTTTGCTGGGCAACCTGTCCAACCCCAAGGCGGCGCTGTTCGTCGCGACGATCTTTGCATCCACCATGCCGCAGTCACCGTCGCCGACGCTGCTGACCCTGGCCGTGATCACCATGGCGACCTTGTCATTCAGTTGGTACTCCTGCGTGGCACTGGTGTTTTCCAGTGAGCGGATGGCCAACGTCTATGCCCGCTCGCGCAAGTGGCTGGACCGGTTTGCCGGTGGTTGTTATGTGCTGTTCGGGGCCACGCTGGTAGCGAATCGCTGACGGCTCATGGTAAGAAGCCTTACTTTTCAAACGTGAGGCCGATCATGAGCAAGCTGCGGGTAGGGATTATTTTTGGTGGCCGTTCGGCCGAGCACGAAGTGTCGCTGCAATCGGCGCGCAACATCGTCGATGCACTGGACCGTTCGCGCTTCGAGCCGATCCTGATCGGCATCGACAAGGCCGGCCACTGGCACCTCAACGACACCTCGGGCTTTCTGCTCAACGAAGAAAACCCGGCGCTGATCGCTCTCAATCAATCCAATCGTGAACTGGCCGTGGTGCCGGGCAAGGCCAGCCAGCAACTGGTGGAAACCGCCAGCCAGGCCTCGTTGGAACATGTCGATGTGATCTTCCCGATCGTCCACGGCACCCTCGGCGAAGACGGCTGCCTGCAAGGCCTGCTGCGCATGGCCGACTTGCCGTTTGTCGGCTCCGACGTGCTGGGCTCGGCCGTGTGCATGGACAAGGACATCAGCAAACGCCTGCTGCGCGATGCCGGGATTGCCGTGACGCCGTTCATTACCCTCAACCGTCGCACGGCGGCGCGAACCACCTTCGAACAAGCCCGGCAGAAACTCGGAGTGCCGATGTTCGTGAAACCGGCGAACCAGGGTTCGTCCGTGGGTGTGAGCAAGGTGGGCAGCGAGGCTGAATATCATGCCGCCGTAGAACTGGCC
The DNA here is from genome assembly GCF_013385765.1 of Pseudomonas sp. C8002. Lineage (NCBI taxonomy): Bacteria > Pseudomonadati > Pseudomonadota > Gammaproteobacteria > Pseudomonadales > Pseudomonadaceae > Pseudomonas > Pseudomonas sp. C8002. Next base: position 66,132 of record NZ_JACAPJ010000009.1, on the reverse strand, counting down.
CTCGGGTTTGATGAAAAGGTGCTGGTGGAGTCCGCGGTCAAAGGCCGGGAAATCGAATGCGCCGTGTTGGGCAACGAGAATCCCATCGCCAGTGGTTGCGGCGAGATCGTGGTACGGGAAGGTTTCTACTCCTACGACAGCAAATACATCGATGACCAGGCAGCCCAGGTGGTGGTGCCGGCGGATATCAGCGTTGAAGCCAGCGAGCGCATTCGTGCGTTGGCTATCGAAGCGTTTGAAACCCTGGGCTGTGCCGGGCTGGCGCGGGTGGATGTGTTTCTGACGGATGAGGGGGAGGTGCTGATCAACGAGATCAACTCGTTGCCGGGCTTTACGCGCATCAGCATGTATCCGAAGCTGTGGCAGGCGGCAGGCATGAGCTACAGCGAGCTGGTGAGCCGGTTGATCGAGCTGGCGCTGGAGCGGCATGCGGGGCGTAAGGGGTTGAAGATCAGCCGCTAAAGATCAAATGTGGGAGCTGGCTTGCCTGCGATAGCGGTGGATCAGTGAATAAAATATTGACTGACACTCCGTCATCGCAGGCAAGCCAGCTCCCACACTAGATTTGCGCAGTCCTGGAAATCCACGAATACAACAACGTCTTGCGCTCCGTACTGTCATGGGTCCTTCGGCGGTAACTCGCAAACGCCGGTGAGGTGCAATACGTACACACCTCGCTCACCTCAACCTGCTCAGGTTTTATCCCTGCCGCCTCCAGCAAGATCAGCGCATACCGGCCCAAATCAAACCACGCACTCAACGCCTGCCTGGGGGCTGGCGGCTGAATCTGCGGTGCCAACAACGGCCCCGGCTGCTCAAACGTCCACGGCGCATTTCCATCCCGCCACAAATGCCCCTGGCTCGCCTGCAACTGCGCCACAAACTCGCCACTCACCTCATAACAACACGGCTTGATCGACGGCCCGATCGCAATCCGCAACTGGTCCAACGCCACTCCCTCGGCGGCAAACCGTTGCATGGCATTGGCGATGATCCCGCCTTGCAGTCCCTTCCAGCCGCCATGAATCGCCGCGACAAAATCCCCGCTCTCCGAGGCCATCAGCAACGGCAGGCAATCGGCGGTGATCACCGCAATCGGCTGCACATCCCGGCTGAAAACCCCGTCAGCCTCCACCGTGTTGGGCGTAAGCTGCGGGTGCCATTCAATGGTCGTGGCGCTGTGCACCTGCTTGCAGATGAACACCTCGTCGGGCCGCAATGGATCGTCAATCGTACAAAACCCATGGTCGACGCCAGCCAGGGCGCCGAGGTTATTTGCCTTGTGCACGCGCAGCTCTCCAGTGAGTCAATTCAATCCCCCAGCGCTTCGCCTTCACGGCGTGGATCAGCCCCGCCGACCAACGACGCCTTGCCCTGTGCATCGCGCACCCGGACGATCGCCTGGGCGCCGCTGGTCATGTCGATTTCGCTCAGGGCGTGGCCCTTGTCCTTCAGTGCCTGTTTCAGCTGAGCACTGAACAACCCGGCTTCCAGCTCGGTCGCGCCGTTGCGACTGCCGAAGTTGGGCAGGCCGACGGCCGCTTGCGGGTCGAGGTTCCAGTCGAGCATGGCCACCAGGGATTTGCTCACATATTCGATGATCTGCGAACCGCCCGGCGAACCCACCGTGGCCACCCACTCACCGCTCTGGCGATCAAACACCAGGGTCGGTGCCATCGACGAACGCGGGCGCTTGCCCGGCTCGATCCGGTTGGCCACCGGCTGGCCGTTCTCTTCGGGGATGAAGGAGAAGTCGGTCATCTGGTTATTCAGCAAAAAGCCCTGGACCATTACATGGGAACCGAATGCGGACTCCACCGTGGTGGTCATCGACACCGCACCACCCACGTCATCCACCGCCACCACTTGCGAGGTGGAAATGCGCAACGGCGAGCGATCCGGCGCGTAGGCCACTTCAATTCCCGCAGGCTTGCCCGGCTTGGCGACGCCCATGCTGCGCTCACCAATCAATGCGGCACGGCCGGCCAGATAGTCCGGCGCGACCAGCCCGGCCACCGGCACCGGCACGTAGTCGGAATCCGCCACGTACTGGGCGCGGTCGGCATAGGCCAGGCGGTCGGCCTCGGCGATCAGGTGCACCGCTTCGGGCACCGGTTCCAGGCCGGCCGGGGAATCGTTCTTCACCGGCTTCAACAGCCCAAGCGTCATACGCGGGTCGCGGGTTTCCAGGGCCTGCAACGTGCCGAGGATCTGCGCAATGGCGATCCCGCCCGACGACGGCGGCGGCATGCCGCAGACTTTCCAGCGTTTGTAGTCGGTGCACAACGGCGCCCGCTCAACTGCGCTGTAGCCCTTGAGGTCGGTCAGCGTCAGGCTGCCGGCGTTGCTGTTGCCTTGTACCTTGCGGGTGATTTCGTCGGCAATCGGGCCGTAGTACAGCGCGTCCGGCCCTTCCTTGGCGATGCGCTTGAACACGTTGGCCAGCGCCGGGTTTTTCAGCAGCGTACCGGTGGCCTTCGGGCTGCCGTCGGCATTCAGGAAGTACGCGGTCATTTCCGGCGAGCGGCTGATGTAGCGGTCAGCGGCAATCAGGCTGTGCAGGCGCGCAGAGATCGGGAAACCCTCTTCGGCCAGGCGAATGGCCGGCTCAAACAGTTTGGCCCATTGCAGGTGGCCGGTCTTTTTATGGGCCATTTCCAGGGCACGCAACACCCCCGGGGTGGCCACCGAACGCCCGCCAATCTGCGCCTGCGGGAACGACATCGGCGTGCCATCGGCGTTGAGGAACAACCGCTCGGTAGCGCCCGCCGGTGCGGTTTCGCGACCGTCGTAGGCGTGCACCTGCTTGCCGTCCCACAGCATGATGAACGCGCCGCCGCCGATCCCGGAGGACTGCGGCTCCACCAGGGTCAGCACGGCCTGCATGGCAATCGCGGCGTCGATGGCCGAGCCGCCCTTGCGCAATATCTCGCGCCCGGCTTCGGCGGCCAGCGGGTTGGCGGCGGCGGCCATGTGGCGCTCGGCGTGGCGGGGGCTCATGTCGGTGCGATAGCCCGAGCCGAGCTCCGGGGCGGGCGGCAGTTCCGGCGCGGTGGCGCTGTGGCAGGCGGCGAGGGTGAGGGCGGCGGTGATCAGCGAGAGGGTGGTAAGGCGTTGGCGGCGAAAAATCGAAAACACGCGATGACTCCGTTCATTTGAGAATGATCTGTTGTCCGTGGGGAGGGAATGTACCTCAGTGGTTTGCAGGTTGGGAGATTGATCTGTATTTGGTTGTGCGGTACAACTATATCCCTCGTCATTCGGGCAGGAGGTTTCCCACCCGTGAACCGTTCCAAGCCAGACCTTATCGATCAGATCCGCTGTGCCTCGCGTCTTATGGTGCGAGAGCTGGGCTTCATGCAGCCGAAGTTGGCGGCCAGCAGTTACCCACCGTCATCGGTGCACACGATTGTTGAAATCGGCGAGCGTGGCGCGCTGACAGCGGCTGAACTGGTCATGTTGCTGGGGCTGGAAAAGTCGTCGGTGAGCCGCATGGTGCGCAAGCTGGTCGAGGCGGGCGAGCTGGAAGAGTTTGCCAACGAGGACGATGCCCGTTCGAAAAAGCTGCGGCTCACCACACGAGGCCAGAAGACGTTACGCGACATCGAAACGTTTGCCCGGCGCCAGGTGGGCGAGGCGATTGGCGACTTGTCCAGCGAACAGCAACAGGCCGTCAGCCGTGGGCTCGATCAATACGCCGCAGCCCTGCAAACCCAACGTACTGGCGCCCGGCAGCCGAGGCACTACCGCATTGCCCATGGCTACCGGCCAGGCATCATCGGGCGTATCGCGCAGATCCACGCCGAGTACTACGCCCAGCATGCGAATTTTGGCCAGCCGTTTGAAAGCCTGGTGGCGGCGGACATGGCCGAGTTGATGGGGCGCCTGGCCAACCCGCGCAACCAAGTCTGGGCAGTGCTGGACGCAGAGCAGATCGTCGGTTCGATCGCGATTGATGGCGAGGGCGAAAACGGCGAGGCGATCCTGCGCTGCTTCATCCTCGACCCGTCGGCTCACGGCCAGGGCTTGGGTAAACGGTTGTTGAAAGAGGCGCTGGATTTCTGTGACGGGCACCGGTTCCCGGCGGTGCGGCTGTGGACGTTCAAGGGCCTGGATGTGGCGCGCAAGCTTTATGAAAGCGCGGGCTTTGTGCTGGCGTCCGAGCAGGAGGGGCAGCAGTGGGGCAAGTCTGTGGTGGAGCAGTGTTTTGTGCGGCACGCTGTTTGACGCAACAGCGCCCCACGTCACGGGGCGCTGGCGCCTGGCCGGTTAGAAGTCCCAGCGCGTGGTGAGCATCACGTTGCGCGGGGTGCCGTAATAGGCCGTGTTATAGAAGCCGATGTTGGTGTAGTACTGCTTGTCGAACAGGTTGTTGACGTTCAGCGTCGCGGAAAGATGTTCGCTGACCTGATACTTGGCCATCGCGTCCACCACCCAATACGCTTCCTGCGAGAACTCTTCGTTTTGCGCCTTGGGCCGGTTGTACACCACTTGCCAGCTTCTGCTCTGCCAGCGCGCGCCGCCGCCGACGGTCAGGCGGTCCAGCGGACCCTTGAGTTTGTACGAGGTGAAGAAACTGAGCTGGTCCTCCGGCTCCCAGGTCGAAGCCTTGTCGCCATGCTCATCCCGCAGGATCTTGTGGGTGTAGCCGGCCTGGGCCTGCCAGCCCGGCGCCAGCTCGCCGGACATCTCGGCCTCGAAACCCTTGGTTTTGGCCTTGATGCCTTTCTCGGCATACCCGAGGGATGGGTTGGTCGGCGCGGCGTTGTATTCGGCGTCCGGCTCCGCACGGTTGGTTTCGTGCACTTCGAAGTAGGCCATGCTGGTGTTGAGCCGGCCCTCGAAGAACTCACCCTTGAGGCCGGTCTCGTAGTTCTTGCCTTCATCCGGTTCCAGCAATTTGTTGTTGCGGTCGCGGCTGTAGGTCGTCGGCATGAAGATGTCGGTGTAGCTGGCATACGCGGTGAAGTTGTCGTTCAGGTCGTAGGTGACCCCGGCGTAGGGCACCAGCTTGCCGGTCTCGGTGGAGTCGTCTTCGCCACGCAATTTGTAGTTGGCCACGCGGCTGCCGAGGAACAGGTTCAGGTCATCCATGAGGTTGAAACGTGCGGCCATATAGCCTGCGGATTGGCGGGTCGTGGCATCGATGATCCGTGTCGGTTCACCCCAGTTCGGCTCCGGAGCGTTGCCATCGAAGTTCCAGAAATCGATCTCGTTGTTGCCCACATAAGTGGGGGCGCCGTAGTCCTTTCCGGTCCAGTGGGAGTTCGAGGCCGACGCGCCAATCACCAATTCATGGGTACGGCCCAGCAGGCTGAACGGACCGCTGGCGTAGACATCGCCCGAGTCGGCGCGGGTGTTGCCGGTGAACTTGTTCGCGTACAGGGACGACAGTCCGGTGGCGGGGAACGGGCCACTCATGATCGAGCCCAGGGGCGCGTCGTAGCCCATGAGTTGGTGGGTGTATTGGCCCTTGATCACCCAGCCATTGTCGAAGTTGTGTTCCAGGGTGGAGAACACGCTGCGGGAGTACTGCTCCCAGCGGCTCCACTTGGCGCCGTTGTTGTAGGAGCGTTTTACATCGATGCGGTTGCCGTTGCGATCGAACAGCGCACGGCTGCCGGACCAGCCCGAGCCTTGCGGGTCGCTGTCCAGGTAATCGAAACCGACGGTGAGCAGGGTGTCGTCGGTCAGGTCGGCTTCCAGCGTGCCGAAATACACATTGGTGCTGCGCTGGTAGTGGTCCATGAACGAGTGCTTGTCCTGGTACGCCGCCACCGCACGCCCGCGCACGTTGCCGCTGTCGGTCAGCGGGCCACTCACGTCGATCTGGGAACGATAGTTGTCCCAGCTGCCGGCGCCGAGTTCGACGCTGGCCTTGAAGTCCCGCGTGGGCTTTTTGCGGATCAGGTTGATCGTCGCGCCAGGGGCGCCGGCGCCGGTCAGCAGTCCGGTGGCACCCTTGAGGATTTCCACGCGGTCATAGATCGCCATGTCGCTGAGGGTCTGGCTGGACGAGTAGGCGGAGTTGCGCAGGGTCGGGATGCCGTCGTACTGGAAGTTTTCCACCGAGAAGCCGCGGGCGTAGTAATTGTTACGCTCGCTGTCGAAGGTCGACACGGTGATGCCCGGTGTATGGCGCATCACGTCGTCGATCGAAGTGAGCGCGAAGTCATCCATATGCTGGCGCGTGATCACGGTGATCGACTGCGGGGTTTCCCGTGGGGTCAGCACCATGCGCGTGGCGGTGGCGATGGTGCCCGGGGTGTAGGAACCGCTGCCCTCAGTGATGGTGCCCAACTGATTCGCGGTGATCTCTGTGGCACCCAGCGACAGCGCGCCGCCGGCCACCGGCAGGCTTTCCAGCTGGTAGCCATCGGCATTGCCGCGTGCTGCGAAGCCGGTGCCGGCCAGCACCTGCGCGAACCCGTCCTCCACGTTGTAGCTGCCGCGCACGCCGGGGCTGTCCAACCCGGCCACTTGTTGCGACAGGAACGAGATCGGCACGCCGGCGGCCTGGGCGTAACGCGTCAGCACGTCACCGAGTTTTCCGGGGGCGATGTCGAACGCCTGTACCTGCTGCTGCGCGTAGGCCAGGCCCGGCACCGCCAGGGGCAGGCAGCCAAGCAACAGTCGACTGGCCAGCAACAGGCCGCCGCGTGTGGGGGTTGAAGACATGTTATCGGTGCTCCTTTGGATGTTGGCCAAGGAAAGGACGCGGCAAAACCGAAAACACGCAACGGTGCGTAAGAATTATCCGGCGGGGGATTTCAGGCGCACACGTGTGAGCCACGGGGTGTAGGTGCTGACTTCAATCGGCAGGGTGCGTGTGAGCAGGCGCAATGCGCGGTCGCTGTCGTCCGTCGGCAGCATCACCGTCACCCGAATGCCTTGCAGCGCCTGGCGATCGAACATCAGCACACCCGGGCGATGCCGCGCCAGGCGCTCAAGTACATCCGCCAGCGGCTCGTCGTTGGCCAGCAACTGGTGGGCCGTCCAGGCTTGCTGCTGCGCTTGCACATCAACGCTTTTCGGCGTGCCGGGCCCGCTTGCATCCAGGCGCACCTGCTCGCCGGGGCCGAGGGTAATCGTATGCCCGGCACTGTCGATGCGGGTCGAGGATTCGAGCATCTTGACCACGGTGGCGGTGTCGCTGAGTTCGACGATAAAACGCGTGCCCAGGGCGCGAATGCTGCCCTGCGGGGTGTCGACATAAAACGGGCGCTGGGTGTCCTTGGCCACTGTTACCAGAATCTCACCATGCAGCAGTTGCACGCGGCGCTGGCTGGCGTCCAGGTGCAGGTTCACCGCAGAGCTGCCTTCCAGTTGCAGGTCGCTGCCGTCGGCCAGCAGCGTCTGGCGCCATTGGCCACGGTCGGTGCTCAGGTCGGCGAACAGATAGCCACGTTGCTCGTACTGGTACGCCGGCACCCCCGCGAGCAGCAGGGCCAGGGCGAGACACTTGACCAGCGTTGCCCCTTGGCGAGGCTGCCGGGCCCGGCGCAATGCGGCACGGGCCGGGGCTTGTTTGAGAGGCAGCAAGTGGCCCTGAAGGCGGGCAATGGCTTGCGGGTGCTGCGGGTCGGCGGCCAGCCAGGCGCGAAACGCCTGTTCGTTGGCGGCATTGCCTTCGTGATCCAGCCGCACCAGCCATTCGGCGGCCTGGCGCAGCACAGCGTGGGGCAGAGGCTGGTTCATGGCTGGGCGCACGCATCGCACGCCAGCAAGGCTTCCACCAGATCGTTCTGTACTGTGCGCACCGAGACACCCAGGCGCTGGGCGATTTGCGCCTGGTCCAGGCCTTCGAGGTAACGCAGGATGAAGGTGTCGCGGATCCGCTTGTGCATGCGTGCCAAGGCCCGGTCGATCGCCTCAAGCATTTGCGCGGCTTGCAGGATCTGCTCCGGTGAAGGCGCCTGTTCAAGGTACGCGGCGCAGCGTTCGAGCTCTTCGCGGTAGGCCTGTTCCAGGCGTCGGCGGCGGCCATTGTCCATCAGCAACCGGCGCGCGATGGTGGCCAGATAAGCCCGTGGCTCACCCGGCGCCACGTAAGTACCCGATGCCAACAAGCGTACGAAAGTGTCTTGCGCCACGTCGGCCGCCTGATGGGAGCAATGCACACGACGCCGCAACCAGGTCAACAACCAGCCGTGGTAGCCGCGGTACAGCGCATCGAGCGTAGGAGCGTCGGTGGGCGAAGACAGCTTCATGAGAGAGAATCGTAAGTGAGAATTAATCCCATTCTAGTGGTTTAAAACTTCGGGCTGCAATAGACGGTCGCTTGCCGGATTGATCAGTGCCGTTAACACATGGTCCGCCCAGACCCCGTTGATCCTCAGATACGCCCGCGCCTCGCCCTCTTTTTCAAACCCCAGCCGTGCCAGCAGGCGCGCACTGCGCTCATTCTCTGGCCGGTAGTTGGCCATGATTCGGTGCAGCTGCATTTCATCGAATACATGGGCAATCGCCGCCGTCAGCGCTTCGTGCATCAAGCCTTGGCCTTGGGCGGATTCAGCCAGGGCATAACCCAAGTGACAGGCCTGAAACGCACCGCGCACGATGTTGCTGAAGTTGCAGGCGCCGATGATTTGGTCCTGGCTGAATATCAGCAGGTGCAACGCTTCGCCGCTGGCGGTTTTGTCGGCAATGGCGTGGAGGCGTTCGGTGATGGCGTCCAGTTCAAAAAAGGCGTCGTCACGCGAAGGCTCCCAAGGCTGCAGAAAGGCGCGATTTTGCAGCAGGTACATTTGCAGGGCGCGAGCGTGGGAAGGGTGGGCGCCCAGCAGTAAGAGGCGGTCAGTGCTGATGCCGGTAGCGGGGAATGTCATGCGTCACCTTCTTGTGGTTTGCCAGCCGGGCTATCCTGCCGCTTCAGTCGTACAGAATCCAGCCAGGCTGGCATTCACATAATTCTTACCCGGGCACAGCTATGATGCTCGTCCTTATGCAATAAGCCTGACAGGGCGACCCATTATGAATGTGAGCATTCTCTACGCGTTGGCGGCGGCGGCGTTGTTCGGCGCCAGCACTCCGCTTGCCAAGCTCCTAGGGGTGGATACGCCGCCCATCCTGTTGGCCGGGCTGCTCTATCTGGGCAGCGGCCTGGGCCTGGCCATCGTTCGGTTTGCTCGCGACCACGGCTGGAAACGGCCCGGGCTTGCAGCCGGAGAGTGGCCCTGGTTGGTGGGCGCCATTGTCTTTGGGGGCGTGCTTGCGCCTGTGGCGCTCATGTACGGGCTCACCCGCACAGCGGGCGCCACCGCATCGCTGATGCTCAATCTTGAGTCGGTGCTCACGGCCGTGCTGGCGTGGGTCGTGTTCAAAGAGAACGCAGATCGCCGCATCGTGATCGGCATGATCGCTATTGTTCTGGGCGGGATCGTTTTGTCATGGCCGCACGGGACAGCGACGGCTCATGATTGGACGGGGCCGCTGGCCGTGGCGTTCGCCTGTTTTTGTTGGGCCATCGACAATAACCTGACCCGTAAGGTCTCTGCCTCGGATGCGCTGTTTATCGCCGGCAGCAAAGGCTTGGCGGCGGGTGTGGTCAATTGCTGTTTGGCGTTGGCCATCGGGTCGCAACTGCCAGCGGTGGCCACGCTCGGGTCAACCATGGTGGTTGGGCTGCTTGGGTATGGCGTGAGTCTGGTGCTGTTTGTGCTCGCTCTGCGCGGGCTTGGCAGTGCGCGCACCGGCGCCTATTTTTCCACGGCTCCTTTCCTGGGCGCGGTCATCTCGATCCTGATCCTGGGCGAGTCAGTTTCGCTGATGTTCTTGCTCGCGGCCGCCTTGATGGCCATCGGGGTGTGGATTCATCTGATGGAACATCATGCGCACGAGCATCAGCACGATCCCCTCATGCACGGTCATCGCCATACACACGATGAGCACCACCAGCATGTGCATAACTTTGCGTGGGACGGTACCGAGCCACATAGTCATGCCCATGAGCACGCACCGATTCAGCATAGTCATGCGCATTTTCCCGATGTGCACCATCGGCATAAACACTGACGTCTGTGGGGCAATAGGGCGGTTTACTTTTCTTCAGGCATAAAAAAACGGCCTACCTTTCGGTAAGCCGTTTTTAGTACTTGGTTACACAGTCATTTGAACTGGTTGTCTAATGTGCTGTATTTAAAGGTATTTAAATATTGTCGTTCAGTTAGGCATACATTTGGGCATACACGCTGCCTGTTTCTGCCCACTGATATCGTGGTATTCCGCTAGGTAAAGCACCACCAGCTGGTTGGGTGTGTTGCCATTTGGCAGGGTAGTTACTTTTTTGTCCGGCCTTCTGCCGGCAATGAGGCGAGAGCAAGGGGGATGAATCCTGCATTCTCATCTAGGGTGTCCAGCGCCCCCCGGATGTTCTCTGCCACTTATGTAGATCCTCGATGCTCAACCCAGTTCGAGAGCTCCTCAAAGGCCGGATGCTGCTCCTGAAATTAAAATGTCCTAAGGGCCAACTCATACACGCTGGAAGGGTAGAAGTAACTCATCTATCAGAGCCCGCGGGACGCTGAGACCAGCGTCGAGGAACGTCTTCTCAGTGATCAGTGTAAATGCGGGCTGTACCGATCTGATCCTTAGAATTGCGTCAGGAGCGATGGAGAGTAAGTCGCGAACCAGTGCAGCTGCTTTGGCGTAGGAGGGCATCCGCGTAGTTGCTTTTTGTTGAAAAACTTCCTCGTAGTAGTCCTCTGAAAATACGGTCGCTAGACCTTCCTCAATGACTGGTACCACCACGCGGCCTGCGGGCGACAGCAGGTGAATACATTCATGGGCAAGCTCATAGTAGGCCGTTTCTTTGCTATCTAGAGCGCTCGTGGTGAGTCGGATAGCAACGTTTTTGCCTGGCTGCGGAAACCAGATGCTAGGTATATCGGTACCGAATTCCACGCCAACGACCGTCCAAGAAAGGTCTCTAGGGCCGTATAGCTGTTCTGCTTTGTAGAGCATATTTGCTAGACGTGTCGCGAGTGTCCATGTGTTGTCACCCTGAGGAGTTACGTAATTACAAAAATGGCTGAGTTCCAAGATGGCATTCCCTGCATATAGATAATGGCCGAGGTATTGTAGGGCGTTTTTGGCCGAGGTGGACGTTAGATACTGCCGGGGACCCTGGAGCAAACGCAAGGGTACGGGGCATGAAACCCGCGGGATCGTGGAAGCGGCAACCACACCAGCTTACTGAAATTTCAATGTTGAAATTGAAAGGATCTTGAAGAAAAAAGGGCATCGTTACCGTATTGGTAAAGGTACTCGCAGATGGCTGAAAGGGTAGGGCATATGCACTGATGAACTGGAGTTCACCAGGTTCACCTGTTCACTAAGCTGGGTGCCCTTCCGCTAACACGATCCGGCGGGTTTCCTACCCCGTATCTAGTCCGATCATCCAGGGGCCCCATCGTTTTGAAGTATAAAAGCACGCCTATCACCCATGTCGCTGGAGGGGCATTTACTACTGGGGCTAGGGGATACTCTTTGAAAGTCGGTGTTACAGGTGTAACTCGTGTAACAAATCAGTATAACTTAATGATTTTAATGGATTTATTAGTCGTTACACGTTGGCGCGGTGTTGTCGAACGGGCGTGTTACATAGGTAATTGGTGTTACATGGAGATGGCTCTATGAGGGCAGGGTGCATGTTGCCGGTCCGTTCATACATAGCGTTGTTATACCGTTGTCCTCTCTGACCTAGCTCGCTACGGTTGGAAGGGGCTGACTGATTGGCGTCCAGGAGCATGAATTCAATACCAGCAAGCACGTCATCGACTACGATCGACCTGCTTCAATGCCCCCCCCTCCCGGGGCAAGCGTGCGGCCCATGTCAGGCTCTTCAACGACGCCTGTAGTGCTCGGACTAGATAGGATCTTACTGGCCCCCGGGCGCTCGATGTTCACTAGCTGTTGCTTATTAAGAAAGCGTGCGTCGTAGGGCTGGACTGCTCCCAAATCATTATGGCCGGCTTTTTCGGTGGATTAGCTCATATTAGAGCGTTGGAGAGCTTTATCTGACGACCGTGAGTAGGCTCGGGATAGATGATCGTCTAGACTGCTGATTGAACCCAAGCAGCAGCCCATAGACAGGACAGGGAAGACGCTTCTATGGCTACGGCCCGACAAATTATCGCATTGCTCAGCAGCCACAATCAGGGGGACGAGGAGCAGTTTCTCTCGATCGCTCTTCAGGTTGCAGCTGCGGAAGCGCGTCGTGGCCGTCAGGAAGTCGCTGACGAGTTGAAGACGCTCGTAGATACTGCACGCAAACGAAAAACGTCAATCCGAAGTGTTTCCGGTCGTTTAGGGGGCGAAGTTGCGATCCCCATTTCAAAACCTCGGGGGGATCTCGAGAACCTTCTATCTGTTTCGTATCCCAAGGCTCAAATTCAAGACTTGATCTTGCAAGACTCTATGCGGGATCGTCTAAAACGTTTGATTCATCAGCAAAGGCAGCGCGACCGACTGCGGCATCACGGTCTTTCACCTAGCTCTCGTTTACTACTCGTAGGGCCGCCTGGGTCTGGTAAAACATTAACCGCTTCAATCTTAGCTGGTGAACTGCAACTGCCACTGTTTACTATCCGCCTCGAAACGGTTATCACACGATTCATGGGTGAGACAGCTTCTAAATTGAGGTTGATTTTCGATCAGATTGCATCTGTTCGTGCCGTTTATTTATTTGATGAATTTGATGCTATTGGCGGGCGGCGCAATGCAGACAATGATGTTGGAGAAATGCGACGGGTATTGAACTCCTTTCTACAATTTCTCGAGGAGTCAAATAGTACAGATAGCCTCGTTGTTGCTACAACTAACCACCCAGAGCTCTTAGATCGCGCACTGTTCCGTAGATTTGACGATATCCTAGAGTACGAACTTCCCGATTCCGATGGCGTCAAAGCAGTATTAAGTTCACTTTTATGCCCCTACTTGCCCAAGCGTTTTTCCTGGGGAAAAATTGTTGATGCTGCTGTAGGCTTAAGTCAGGCTGAACTCAGCAGGGCAGCAAGTGAAGTTATAAAAGAGATGATTCTCGGTGATTTGAAACAGATTGCAGTCGATGTGATAATAAGAGCTCTTAAAGAGCGCCATGCTCTTAGGGAAGCTATGTCGGGGTTATCCCAAAACTAGGTAGTAAGCGTAGGCAGGAGCCGTAGAACCATGGAAGATGCGACTAAGGCCTTAAATTACAATCTTCCACACTTTCGGGTCGAAGCTTTTCAAAGCGGCCACCTGTATCAGCGACCGAATAAAGATTTAAGCGGTATGACTTCAAGTCGAGGTGTGTCTCATGGTAAAAAACTTCGAGACAAGTTGGCGTTGGCTTTTCAGGCTGCGGCTGGAAATAATGGTTTTTATGATTCTGATATAAGTGAGAGCCGTCCAGCAATATACTTGGAGATTTTAATCTCTGCAGAGTCTTCCATTCCAGATCTTAATTGGAAGAGTCAGGATATACGATTTTCGGCATTAAGAGTAGCTGACGATGGTGAGATTTTCGGTGCTTTATATGTCCCCGAAGATGCGGTGGAGTTCCTGACTCTAAAGGTTCAGGAGTACGCTGAGGAGACAGTCGAGTCAGGTAAGGCAAAAAATGAGTTAAAGTTCGCACCAGTCGAAGATATAACAATAGGTGATATCGAAAGTCTGTGGACTGACTCGCGGTCTTTTCCTAGAGATATGACGAAAAATTTGTGGTGGGAGTGTTGGTGCATATCTTCTAGATCAGAAAAGCTTCGCAGAATCGCCCGCAAGCTAAAACTGCGAATAAATGAAGCAGGTTTGAGTTTTCCAGATACAGAGGTCTTATTGGTTTATGCTAATCCACTTGAGATGAGTATACTAATCAGTAACACCGACGCAGTTGAAGAGTTGCGAAAAGCAACGGATAATCCCTATTTCTTTACAAGATTAACTCCCTCGGAAAAGTATAGTTGGGTTGCTGATTTAGTGGGGCGAGTGGTCCCCCCCTCCATTGACTGTCCAGCGGTATGTGTACTTGATAATGGGGTGAATCAAGGTCACCCTCTTCTTCAATATGCTTTGGCGTTAGAAGATTGTCAGTCAATTCATTCTGACTGGGGAAGTGATGATCATGATGGTCATGGGACAAATATGGCCGGTACTGCTCTGTATGGCGATCTCACATTTGCTTTAGCGGATCAACGGAGTATTAGGTTAAATGTACGATTAGAATCTGTAAAATTTATCCCTCCACCTAATTGGTCAAGGAACGAACCTTCCAGTTATGGCGTCATCACTCAGGCAGCTGTTGCTCTTGCGGAAACTCAAGCGCCTAGGCGAAAACGTGTATTTTGCATGGCTATCTCTAATGAGGATGTATCTGGTGAACGGCCAACTACATGGAGCTCAGCAATTGATCAGATTTGCTCTGGCTCGATGCTTGGTGAGTTAGATGGCGATCAGTCAGGCCCGAAACGGTTATTCATTCTGTCGGCAGGAAATATCCCAGACTCATCGGATCCAGATGATGTCTCTGATCTTGATGAGTTTCCAATTGAGGACCCAGGACAGTCATGGAATGCTATTGCTGTTGGAGGTTTTACAGACAAAGTAGATCTGTCGGACCAACCCAAGATGGATGGCTGGGGAGCGCTAGCCGAGGTTGGCGGCCAGAGTCCATATAGTCGTATTAGTACAGACTGGGAGCACTCAAGAAGCCCGATAAAGCCTGAAATCGTATTTGAGGCAGGTAACAAAGCTATTAGCCCAGATGGGCGGGAACTGCTATCTGGTGTGCCAGCACTTTCTATACTAACAACTGGAAAAAACCTCACAAAAAATCCGATTGAAGAATTTTGGGCAACGAGCTCTGCGACTGCTCAGGCTGCTGGCTTAGCGGCAGAAATCATGGCGAGGTTTCCAGAACTTTGGCCTGAAACTATAAGGGCTCTTATTATTCATAGTGCCCAGTGGACTCCGGCAATGCTTACCAAGCTCCATGGGAAAACAAAAAAAGAATGCATTAGGCTAGCGCGCCAGTTTGGGTATGGCGTACCGCAATTAGAACGCGCTCTCGCATCTGCACAAAATGATCTTGCGCTAATTTCCGAAACTTATATTCAGCCATTCAAAAAAGAGCTAAATGATAAAGGTCGAGAGGTCGGGTCGCCATCGTTTAACGAAGTGCATTATTACGATCTTCCTTGGCCAAAAGGCGAGCTTGAACGCTTGGAAAACCGAGAGGTTCAACTTAAGATTACATTGTCATATTTTATAGAGCCTAGCCCTGGTGAGATGGCGCAGGTCATACCTGCCCGGTATCAGTCTTACGGTCTTCGTTTTGAGTTGAAGAGAAAATCAGATACTGATTCTGATTTCAAACATAGAATAAATAAACTTGAAAAGGCGGAAATAAAACCTCAGCCAGCTGAAGTTGATAATAATTGGACTTTTGGATCAAAAAGTATAGCTGCAGGTTCGGTGCATAGCGATGTTTGGATTGGTCACGCGATTGATTTGGCTGCTAGAGATAAAATTGCCGTTTATCCTGTGTCGGGATGGTGGCGTTATAGAGCACATTTAAATAGACATCGATCTAAAGCCCGTTATAGCCTCATCATTTCAATTTCTTCAAAAGGCGAAGACGTGCAGTTATATACTGAAATTGCCAATAAAATTGCGACTCATGTTGAGGCTGAGGTATCGATCGAGGCGAGCATTTAACACGCTTTTAAAATATTGACTTAGATTAAGTGGAAGCATTGGTATGTTTTATTTCTTTTGGCCGCGTCTGAGAGGAGTGGATGACCTATCAATGCGAAGGGCTTGAGCAGGGCTTGCTTGGAGTAGTTAAGTAGTGCGAGCATAGATTTAAACTGCGAACAAGGTCTAGCTTTGTGAGTTTTGAAACTCAAAATTGGCCAAGTGTATTGGGAACTTTATCCAAAAGGGGTAGCAGTTTGAGCGTGGAAAATATTGATCACGTCGCACGACAAGACCGCGCCATTGAAAATACTAAATCAGATGCATTGGAACGAGGCCCGTTTGTCGCTAGCTTGGTAAAAACCCTAGTTCACACTGAGTGCACCGGCTCAGGCACTGTTGTGTCCCGCCATGCGACCGGATTTGTGGTTGGGCTCACAGGAGAGTGGGGCTTGGGAAAATCCAGCGTGTTGAACCTTCTTGGGCTCCAGCTTAAACAGATGGAGCATGTGGTCGTGGCTACGCTGAATCCTTGGCTCTTCAAGGGGCGGGACGAATTGGTGGACGCATATTTCAATAGTCTGCGGGAGGCTCTCGGACATAGCAAAACAGAAAAAACAAGAAGCTTGCTGAGACAGCTAGAGCGGTACAAGGCCTCGATTGAATATGTGGGCACAACGACTGCTGGCCTAATTGATGTGTTTGTCGGCGGCGGTACGGCCTCAAGTTTCTTCAAAAGATGGTTTCTTAAGTCTGTCAGCGCTTTAATCAAACCAAAAGAGCTTTCTGCGAGCCAAGAACGAAAAAGCCTCGAGGCCAAACTCTCGGAACAGAAAGTAGCCGTAGTAGTGTTGATCGACGAACTTGATCGAGTAGAGGACGAAGAGGTACGCGCTGTCGCGCAGCTTGTTAAAGCGGTAGGGGATATTAAAGGGATTTCTTATCTCGTAGCCTATGATCCTGATCGAGTAACTCAGGCCCTAGGCAGGGGAAGCAGCCAAGAAGAAAGGCAAAAATCTGGCGAGAGTTACCTTGAAAAAATTATCCAGTTTCCTATTCCTTTGCGTCCTTTGTTCGAAGACGACTCTCGTAGTCTGTTGCTCGATGCAATGAAAAATAACGGTGTTGCTATGCCGTCAGTGGCGCACCCATATCAGGCTGAGATTTTTAACCAGTTGCTCCGGGCCGTTCGGACCCCACGTGAAATCAAGCGTTTGATAGGTGCGTTTTCTGTGTTAGAAGAAATTGTGCGAGGCGAGATATGTCCTTTTGATGTGCTTGCATATAGCTGGTTAACTACAAAAGCACCTAGTATACGCCAGGGCATCTCAGATAGGATTCAGAGCCTCGTTAATGATCCAAGTGACGCTGAGCACTTGAGACGGCAGCGATGGCGTCGCGACAATAGCGACAGAGTCGAAACTCTGGTGGATGTACTCGGGGCATCTGCAGAGGGCCATTTAGAGATGTTACAACTGCTTTTTCCTCGTTTCAGTGATAGCCAACAGCGTTCTTCTGAAACGTTCGACGGTGAGAGAGTCGCGAAACGAAGAAACCTTACTCGGCTGCTCTATTTGGGGAATCCGCCAACGCAGCTTTCAAGGGCTAATATAGAACGACTTTGGGTAATTAATAATCGGGATGTACTTGTCAATGAGCTGAGATCGCTGCAGCAAGTTGGTCGTCTTGAAACTTTATTAGATCGTGTCGGAGATCTATCATCTTTATTGCCCCAGAGTAACGACCAGGTTTTTTGGGGTGCTCTATCTAGGGTGCTGATGCGTGAGCATGATTGGATTTTAAGCGAAGAGGTCGAGCGAGGTTTCGTTGAGGATATTGGTTCAATTCTGTGGCGGATTGCTCATGCTGGTGAAGGTGGAGTTTTACGCTTTAAATTAATTATCGACGCTTTGATCGAGAGCGGAGATCTTCTGATTGTTCCCTGGATATTAAGAAGGCACCTGTTTGCTCACGGACTTACCTCCCATAGGCGCCAAGGGCATGGCGATCAAATATATACTTTCAGCGAGACCATGGCGCTACGTGAGCGAGAGCTCCCTCGATACCGTTCGGCTGTAATGGAAGGCATCGCGCTTCGGAGGCTGCCTGATGCTGAGGCGATCTTCTGCATAGTAAATAGCGACTACTGGGATGGCGATCTAAGGCAATGCTTTACCGATCAATTGGACACCCAGGAGGCTTTAGTCTCTCTGGCCGCACTCATGCTGCCTCCGGGGCTCGTCTGCGATCGTAGTACTCTTGATTTGATGTTTGATGCCGATGTTGTTTTGGAAAGGGCGAATATATTGTTTGGCGAGACCGGCAGGCCAGAAAACGAATGGCTTGCGACATCTATTCGCCGTTTTCGTGCGGCCCTAGCAGGTAGTGATGTACTCGGTACTATTTTAGGGAGTGATTATAATAGCCAGGAGTTATCTTAAAATTTTACGGAGAATGACCTTGATTGGCCGGGTGCAGACTTATTTAGGATGCCGTCTGTAGGATATAGATTTAGCGAAGCGGAAGCCTTTGAGGATTCCGCCTCTGCATTATCCCTCCTTTCTTTTTATCTGATGATCAATGAAACCTAGCTCTGCTTGAATTGCAGAAATCGTGAGTATCTCGACTTTAGTATCTTTGTTTGCTCTTGCATTGAGCTTTTTCATGCCAGCTATGGCGGCAATTATCTCGCTCAAGTGAAGCTTGCGGGCCTTTAGGTAATCAGGCATCTGAGCATTGTTCTGTGGTGGTTTATTCATGGTGAGACCGATGTTAGGCCCGAAACAGCCGGCCTTTCTTAGGCTGCTTCGGGGAGGGTTTGGGTTAGGCTGCCAATAGGTCAATCAGGCTGTGTTGGTGTGAGCGATCCAGGAGTTCGCGCCATGTCCAGCTTCCAAAGTGCTCGCCCTGTTCAGGGATATCCAGCTTCATCAGTGCAATCGAGTCACGACTAATCAGGTTGCGTGCTGCCCACAGCTTGCCGCCGGTTTCCAGCAATGCCTTCGCGGCCTCGTTCCATTGTTCTTCCAGCACTGTGTTCGCCAGCTGCGCTGCTGTGTTCTCGATCTTGGCGTATTCTTTTTGTGCCTCCGTGATGTGCAGATCAATTGTCACCAACTCTTGTTCCAGGGCGTTGATGAGCAGTTGTTGACGGCGATGATGCTCAACCGCAGCTTGAATCGCCCCGGGTTTCGTAGACACCTCCATGCCTTAAAATGAGGCCAATCAGGAGGTGCCATGAGCAACCCGCGTTATCCCGAAGAATTCAAAATCCAAGCAGTCAATCAAGTGACCGAAAAGAAGCTGCCTGTCGCTGAGGTAGCGGCCCGTCTCGGCGTGTCGACGCATAGCCTCTATGCCTGGATAAAGCGCTACAGCAAACCTCAAGAAGAACGGCAGCAGGATGATGATCAGCACGCTGAGCTACGTCGTCTGCGAGCGGAACTCAAGCGCGTCACTGAAGAGCGAGACATATTAAAAAAGGCCGCCGCGTACTTTGCCAAGGAGTGCGGCTGAAGTACGCCTTTATCAAGCAGCGTGCGGGCGACTATTCGATTCGACGGCTATGCCTGACGCTGAAAGTCCATCCCAGCGGTTATTACGCCTGGCTGTCTGAGCCGCAATCTGTACGCGCCAAAGACGACCAGCGACTGCTGGGTTTGATCAAGCATTCCTGGCTGGAGAGCGGCGGCGTTTATGGCTATCGCAAAATCCACGACGATCTGCGCGAGGTCGGTGAGGATTGTGGTCGTCATCGTGTGGCGAGGCTGATGCGTCTTGAAGGTCTGCGTTCTCAGACAGGTTATCGACGCCGCCCTGGAAAGTACGGCGGTAAGCCAGCGGTCGTCTCACCCAATTTGCTGAAGCGCCAGTTCGATGTTGTGGAACCCAACAAGGTTTGGGTAACCGACATCACGTACATTCGTACGTATGAAGGCTGGTTGTATTTGGCGGTGGTACTGGATCTGTTTTCTCGGCAGGTCGTTGGCTGGTCAATGAAGTCGCAGATGACCAGTGATTTGGCTATTGATGCGTTGTTGATGGCGGTTTGGAGGCGTAAACCGAAGCAAGAGGTGATGGTTCATTCCGACCAAGGCAGCCAGTACAGCAGCTCCGATTGGCGCAGCTTTTTGAAGGCAAACAATTTGATTGCCAGCATGAGTCGCCGAGGCAACTGTCATGACAACGCCGTGGCGGAGAGCTTTTTCCAGCTTCTGAAACGGGAACGGATCAAGCGAAAAATCTACACCACGCGGGAAGATGCTCGGAGTGATGTGTTTGATTACATCGAGATGTTCTACAACGTAAAACGCCGCCATGGTTTCAACAATCAGCTGTCACCAGTAGAGTTTGAAAAGCGTTACGCAATGAGCTTGCAAGGTGTCTAGAGAATCCGGGGCGATTCACACGGTGGGGAACGATAGGGGTAGATAGAGGTGGACAGCCAGACACAAGAAAGCCCGCACTAGGCGGGCTTCTTGAGGTGATTCATAGACTGCTGTAGACATCTATGGATCGGTACTTGGTGGCTACACAGGGACTTGAACCCCGGACCCCAGCATTATGAATGCTATGCTCTAACCAACTGAGCTATGTAGCCAAGTGGCGCGCATTATTCGCGGAGAACGGGAATGCGTCAAGCGCTTTTTTTGAAAATTTATCTACGCTATCAACTGTTTAACGGGAAACACCGGGTTTGGTGACGAGCGGTTGGGGTTTGCGCAGATCCCAAGGCAGCGAAGATCAAAAGGTGGGAGCGGGCTTGCTCGCGAATGCGGTGTGTCAGTCAGCAGAGGTATTGGCTGGTCCACCGCCTTCGCGAGCAAGCCCGCTCCCACATTTGATCTGCGGTGTTCTGGCGTTCGCGCGTCAGGTTTTGCGCGGGTGCAGGCACTCTATCGAGCGGTCGACCATGGCCTTGGCGATTTCCAGCAGGTGCCACACGGCGAGCACTTTGGCGCGTTCGGGGCTTTGCAGTTGTTCGCCACAGTCGAGCGCGGTCGCCGAGGCGCTGTGCAGCAGGTCGGCGGTGTAGAGCAGGGAGTCTTCGAAGCTGATTTCGTCGCTGATGGCGTAGAAGTTTGTCGAGGGTTGCGGCGGATCGGTCGGCAAGTAGTGGTCGAGCGCTCGGGTGAATGCGGCGCGGTCTTTGGCCTGGTCACGGGGTGGATCGGGGACAATTTTAAACATGGCATAGCTCCTGATTAACTTGGAGCCGTACCGCTCGCGACTAAACGAAGGGTGGCGGCTGTACGCAGGTTAGTCGACCGGCTAATCAGGAAAACCCGGCGCACCCGAAGGTGCCCTGCGCACAGCCACCATGAAACCTCATGGGAGCATGCGCCTGATATAAGTCCGGGCGACTAAACCCGATCACTGAAAACCAGCGACGGACCGAAGACTAGCCACCGACTCCCCCAGGCACAAGGCCGAAAGATTCTCTAGGAAACGTCCCGCAAATTAAAGGGATTCATCTTGCTGGCCCTTTACAAACCATGACCGCTGCATCGATTCATCTACTCGTTAGCCTGCTAACGGGATAGCCTTCCTGCACCCAAAAGTGGCACATTGTCGCACCTGCACCTGTGCATCCATCTGCTGTACGGAAAACCTCCCATGGCTCTGAGCAATTTCCAGCCCTCCGTGGCTACGGCGCCTGCCGCCGGGCAAACCAGCCCGTTGGTGATGCGTGTAATCGGCGCGGTGGCGCTGGCGCATTTGATCAATGACTTGATCCAGTCGGTACTGCCCTCGATCTACCCGATGCTCAAGGCCAATTACGGCCTGACGTTCACCCAGGTCGGCCTGATCACCCTCACGTTCCAGCTCACCGCGTCCCTGCTGCAGCCGTGGGTGGGTTATTACACCGATCGCCATCCCAAGCCGTACCTGTTGCCCTGCGGGATGATTTGTACGCTGGTGGGCATTTTGATGATGTCCCAGGTGGGCAGCTTCCCCCTGATCCTGCTGGCGGCGGGGCTGATCGGCATCGGCTCGTCGACCTTCCACCCGGAAGCCTCCCGCGTGGCGCGCCTGGCCTCGGGCGGGCGTTATGGTTTGGCGCAGTCGACGTTCCAGGTGGGCGGTAATGCCGGCTCGGCCTTCGGCCCGTTGCTGGCGGCGGCGATCATCATTCCGTTCGGCCAGGGCAATGTGGCCTGGTTCGGCCTGTTCGCGGTGTTTGCGTTGTTTGTGCTGTATGCGATCAGCCGCTGGTACGCCCACCACTTGAACCTGTTCAAGCTCAAGCAAGGCCAGGCGGCCACTCACGGCCTGTCCAAGGGCCGGGTGCTGAGCGCGCTGGTGGTGCTGGGGCTGCTGGTGTTTTCCAAGTACTTCTACATGGCCAGTTTCACCAGTTACTTCACCTTCTACCTGATCGAGAAGTTCGACCTGTCGGTGGCCAGTTCCCAGCTGCATCTGTTCCTGTTCCTCGGCGCGGTGGCGGCGGGCACGTTCTTTGGCGGGCCGATTGGCGACAAGATCGGCCGTAAGGCAGTGATCTGGTTTTCGATCCTCGGCGTGGCGCCGTTCACCCTGATTCTGCCCCATGTGGACCTGTTCTGGACCAGCATCCTGAGCGTGGTGATCGGCTTTATCCTGGCTTCGGCGTTCTCGGCGATTGTGGTGTACGCGCAAGAATTGGTGCCGGGCAATGTGGGGATGATCGCCGGGGTGTTCTTCGGTTTGATGTTCGGTTTTGGCGGGATTGGTGCGGCGCTGCTGGGGCATCTGGCAGACATCCACGGCATCGAGTACGTGTACACGCTGTGCTCGTTCCTGCCGCTGTTCGGGGTGTTGGCGATTCTGTTGCCGCGTACCAAAAAGGCCTGATACCAGGTCAA
This sequence comes from Pseudomonas sp. C8002, assembly GCF_013385765.1. NCBI lineage: Bacteria > Pseudomonadati > Pseudomonadota > Gammaproteobacteria > Pseudomonadales > Pseudomonadaceae > Pseudomonas > Pseudomonas sp. C8002. The sequence goes on along the minus strand of NZ_JACAPJ010000009.1, from coordinate 43,615 downwards.
TCGAGTCGGGCAGATATCCCTGCTGCCCAACGCTTGCGTCAAACGGGTAAATCAACTGCTCCTGCAAAGGGTGTCGGCGTTGCGCCGGTGCCCTGATTTACGCCTACAGCGGGTTGTAGGTGGCCCGCTTCAGGTGTTCGCGCGCCCGGGACAAACGTGAGCGCACGGTGCCAATGGGGATGTCCATGGCGTCGGCGGTGTCCTGGTAGCTGCCGTCGGTCTCCAGTGAGGCGTACAGCGTTTTACGCATTTCCAGCGGCAAATCCGTGATCGCCCGCAGGGTTCTTTCGAGCTTGCGGTTGACCTCGAACTGCCAGTCCAGGTTGTTGTTGTCTTCCTGCCCATGCCACAGCGCCTCATCGAACTCGCAATGCACCGGCTTGGCATACATGCGCCGAAAGTGATTGCGGATCAGGTTCTGGGCAATCCCGCACATCCACGTGCTGACGGTGGCCTGGCCGCTGAAGCGGTCTCGGCTGCGCCAGGCCTCCAGGTACGTCAGTTGCAGAATATCGTCTGCATCTTCCGGGTTGAGTACGCGTTTATGAATGAAGCGCCGGAGTTTCTTGTGGTGGTCTTCGGACAGGTTCTGGATGGAGCGGTGCGGGTCAGGTGTAAGGTGAACTAAAACATCGATAGGGATATCCATGATTTTTTCCTCAGGGTAGACACGGTCGAAATGATTTCGACGGGAACCCTCTTAGCACTGCCTGTGCCAAGGGAAAAAAATTCATAAGCAATTGATTTATATAAATAAATATCTTGTTTCCAGGCTTTTTTGTGCAAGGTTTTGCACAAGTGGCTACGGGCGCGTGCCGATCTTTTCACATGCCCGGTATCGTCGATAAACATGGAACCGTAACGGGATTGCCAGCCACACAAGGAAACGAAACTTCCTGTCCAGGCATCTCCATGAAACTTGATCCTTCTATTGATGTGCAAAAAAACCAGAGCCTGGATCAGCCTGTTCCAGCGAGTATTGATAACCCGCCAGTTCGCCAGGCACCCGCCGGGACGGCGGTCGACAATTTCGAGGCGCTGTTCGGCCTGGAGGTTGAACTCAACAGCAAGGCCTTGAGCCGGCGTATGTTGGGGCTGGGCGTGACGCCTGTGGCGCAGTTGACACAACTCTATGAGCAACTGGGCCATCCCGCTCAGGCAACACTGGCGACCATTGCGCGCTCCATCAGGGTTCAACTGTTGCTCAAGCCCAGCCTCGAGAAGTTGCTGGAGCTGACAGGAAACGACCCGGCCCGTACGTTTGTCGTGCTCAAGCAGGTGGCTGCGCAGGCACAAGCTGAAGCGCGTACCTCCGAGGCGGCGCTGGCCAGCGATGCCCTGGCGCGGCTGGAGGTCCGCTTCAAGCCGCAGATCCAGGCCGGCCTGAACATCGCGCAGGCCTTGCAGGCAAGCAGTGACGACCCGAGTTTGCGGCAGGCGGTACGCAGTGTGTATTACGCCAGCGTGGTCGCCCGGCAATCGCTCGCCAGCATGATGCAGGCGCTGTTGGGGTTGTTCGGTGGCGATGAGTTTGGCCGCGGGTTGAAATTGATGCGTCGGGCCCTGGCAGACGACATTGCGGCGTATTGCCCTTCGCTCCCCACCGCCCAGCTGCGCACCTTGCTGTTGGGGTTGAGCAGTTGTGGTCAACTGGGCAGTGTGCTGGCCAGCTGCCGTGACTTGATCGATCGGCTGGCCGTATTGCACCCCGAAATTGATCGGGACACCGTAGCGCTGCTGCAGCGCATTCTCGGTTACGCGGGCACGGGCATCGCGTCTGCCGAAGTCCAGCGCCTGGCCTGCGAGTTGGGTGGGCCGGCATCATCCGTCCAGATTGTTTCGCTCAATGCCCTTTACCCCGTGCTCGGGAGCCTGCCCCTGGCGTTGTGGCGCGACAGCAAGGGCCGCCAGGAAGCGTTGCACAATTTCATGGTGGTAATGGATGAGTACGCTCGCATCGAACGAGGCTCCCGGCATGTCGGCGCGCTGCCGATAAACCACTCATGAGTGCGCTGCGGGCAGTCAACGCGATACTGCTCAAGGTTGCACAACGCGCCGAGGTGCTGGGTGCGGTCGTGATCCTGGGCATTGTGTTCATCTTTATCGTGCCGTTGCCGACCTGGCTGGTGGATATCCTGATTGCCGTCAACATTTGCATTTCGTGCCTGTTGATCGTGCTGGCGCTGTACCTGCCCGGGCCGCTTGCGTTTTCCTCGTTTCCGTCGATCCTGCTGTTGACCACCATGTTCCGCCTGGCGTTGTCGATTGCGACCACGCGCCTGATCCTGCTGGAACAGGACGCCGGTGACATTGTGGAGGCCTTCGGCAACTTCGTGGTGGGGGGCAACCTGGCGGTGGGGTTGGTGATCTTCATGATCCTGACCATCGTCAACTTCCTGGTGATCACCAAGGGTTCGGAGCGTGTCGCCGAAGTGGCGGCGCGCTTCAGCCTGGATGCCATGCCCGGCAAGCAGATGTCCATCGACAGCGACTTGCGTGCCGGCCTGATCGATGGTGGACAGGCGCGCGACAAACGCGAGCAGTTGTCCCGTGAGAGCCAGCTGTTCGGGGCGATGGACGGGGCCATGAAGTTCGTCAAGGGCGATGCCGTGGCCGGGCTGATTATCGTGGTGATCAACTTGCTGGGCGGGTTCAGCACCGGCATGTTCCAGCATGGCATGAGCGCCGCCGACTCCATGGCGCTGTATTCGGTACTGACGATTGGCGATGGCCTGATTGCGCAGATTCCCGCACTGCTGATCTCCCTGACCGCCGGCATGATCATTACCCGTGTAGCACCGGCCGGGGCGAATAAAGGGGCCAATAACATGGGCGCCGAAATCGCCCGGCAAATGACCAGTGAGCCCAAGAGCTGGATCATTGCTTCGATCGGCATGCTGGCTTTTGCAGCGCTTCCGGGCATGCCGACGGTGGTCTTTATCCTCATTTCGCTGATGACGGGCTCGCTGGGTTATTACCTTATGCGTCAGCGTCAAAAGCAGGACGCGCCCGCAGATGCGGCGGCTGACGCCGTCCCGGCGGAGATCAACGGTGACGAAGATCTGCGCGCCTTTGATCCATCCCGGCCTTACTTGCTGCAGTTTTCATCGGGCCTGCAGGGCTCTGACCGAACAGCGCAAGTGGTTCATGGCATTCGCCAGGCCCGAAACCGCCTGGTTGCCCATATCGGCCTGACACTGCCGCCCTTTAACGTCGAGTTTATTCCCGCCTTATCCGACGATGAGTTTCGCTTTTGCGTGCACGAAGTCCCTGTGATCAAAGCTACCTTCGGTGATCGGGTCGCGGTGGAATCGGCGGCGCTGGGCGTCGAGCCACAAGCAGGTACCCAGGGTCTGGCGGAGCGAGACGAGCAAGACTGGTTATGGTTGGCGCCCGATGATCCGCTGCTCGACGATGCACAGCTTGAACGCCATACCGCCCATGACTTGATCATCGAGCGCATGACACGGGCGATGCTGCTCAGCGGGCCGCAGTTTCTCGGTATCCAGGAGTGCAAGTCGATTCTCAGCTGGCTCGAGTTCAACCAGCCGGAGCTGGTTCAGGAGCTGCAGCGGATCATGCCGCTTTCGCGCTTCTCTGCCGTGTTGCAGCGCCTGGCCAGCGAGGGCGTTCCGCTGCGCGCGGTGCGGTTGATTGTCGAGTCGTTGATCGAGTACGGCCAGCATGAGCGTGAAGCGGATGCCCTGGCCGACTATGCGCGAATCGCCCTCAAGTCGCAGATTCTGCACCAGTACAGCGAGGCTGATGGCCTGCACGCCTGGTTGTTGTCACCGCATACCGAGAATGTCCTGCGCGAGGCGCTGCGCCAGACCCAGACCGGGGTGTTCTTTTCCCTCGACAACGACAGCAGTGCGACGCTGGTGAGCTTGCTCAAGCAAGCCTTTACCGTGCGGGCCAAGAGCAAAAGTGTGCTGCTGGTTGCGCAAGACTTGCGCAGCCCCCTGCGGACATTGCTTGTGGAAGAGTTCAACCATGTGCCGGTGTTGTCGTTTGCCGAGTTGGGCAGTTCGTCGAAGGTCAAGGTGCTGGGGCGGTTTGACCTGAGTCATGACGATCTGCTGCGTGGGGCCGTGGCATGAGTACTGTTTTGGCGATTGCGCATTGCCTTGAAACGGACGGTGCTGCGTGGGGCCGGTTGGTCCGTGCGGCCATGAGGGCCTGACAATGTTTGAGCTACGAGTACTCGATGGTATGCACCAGGGGGCGGCGCTGCCGTTGTTCGGCGAGCAGTGGAGCATTGGTGCGCACCCTGACGCTGACCTGGCGCTATACGACCCGGGCATTGCCGAGCGTCATGTGCGATTGCAGTGTGTTGACCAGCGCTGGTCGGTGCAGGCCGAGGGAGGGGTGATGCAGGATGCCGCCGGCCTGATCCTGGCGCAGATTGCCGACCTGGCACTCAACACGACATTTTCGATTGGCAACGTTCGGCTCTTCGTCACCCGCGCCGACCAGCCCTGGCCCCAGCCGACGGTGACTGCCGAACAGGCGCCCACGCCTGCGGCCGAGCCCCTCGTGCCGCTGAAGCTTTCTTCAATTTCGAGCACGCAGCAGAAACGCTTGATCAGCCTGGTCGTCGTCGTTGCGGTCATCATCACCGCGCTGGGCATGACCACTAGCGGTGACCGCGAAGCCCAGGCGTCGTTGATGTCACCGGTGATCCGCAAGAACGAGCTGGCCTCACCTTTCGAGGTGCGCCAGCAGTTGCTCAGGATGCTCAGCGAGCGCGAATTGATCAACCGTATAAGCATCCAGTTGGTCAATGACCAGGTGCTGCTCGACGGCGATGTACTCCAGGAAGACATGGAGTTGGTATCGCGCATGCTCAGCCGGTTTGGCGAACAGTTCGATACCGCGGTGCCGGTGATGAGCCGGGTCAGGACTCGCGACGGAACGTTCCCTTTCAAGATTTTGCAGATTGTCGGCGGCCCCAACGGTCACGTGGTTCTGGAACAGGGGAACCGACTGTTTGTGGGGGATGAAGTGGACGGCTTGCGACTGGTGCTGATCGATAACACCAAAGTGGTGTTCGACGGTAAGCAACGCTTCGAGGTGCGCTGGTGAGCCGTGACCTGCAAGCCCGTCTTGAGGCCTGGGAGCAACGCCAGTCGAGTGCGCTGGTCAGCTTCGCGCCGGTGTCGGTGCGCGGTCGTATCCAGCGGGTGAACGGCATGTTGTTGCAATGCCGGCTGCCCCAGGCGCGCATCGGTGATTTGTGCCAGGTCGAAAAGTCCATCGGTGAATACATGCTGGCGGAGATCATCGGTTTCGACCAGCAGGATGCAGTGCTCAGTGCGTTGGGCAATCTTGAAGGCGTGCGCGTGGGTGCCAGTGTGCAACGCCTGGGGGTGCCACACCGGGTACGGGTCGGCGACGATTTGCTCGGCCAGGTGCTCGATGGGTTTGGCCGGCCGATTGCGGGCGATGGCCCCAGCGCCTTTGTGGAGGCCGACATCGCAGAGGCGAGCACGGTGTTGTGCGAGGCGCCGTTGCCTACCGAACGCCCGAGGATCAGCCGGGCGTTGTCCACCGGCGTACGCTCGATTGATGGATTGATCACGCTGGGAGAAGGCCAGCGCGTCGGCCTGTTCGCCGGCGCGGGCTGCGGCAAGACCACCTTGTTGGCCGAGATCGCCCGAAACGTCGAGTGCGATGTGATCGTGTTCGGGTTGATTGGTGAGCGCGGACGCGAGCTGCGGGAATTTCTCGACCATGAGCTGGATGATCAACTGCGCGCCAAGGCGGTGCTGGTGTGTGCCACCTCCGACCGCTCAAGCATGGAACGCGCCCGCGCGGCGTTCACTGCGACAGCGCTGGCCGAAGGGTTCCGGCGCAAGGGCCAGCGGGTACTGCTGCTGATTGACTCCCTGACCCGATTTGCCCGGGCCCAGCGTGAAATCGGCCTGGCCGCGGGCGAGCCCCTGGGCCGCGGCGGCTTGCCACCGTCGGTATACAGCCTGATGCCGCGCCTGGTGGAGCGGGCCGGGCTGACCCGTGACGGAGTGATTACCGCCATCTACACCGTGCTGATCGAGCAGGACTCGATGAACGATCCGGTAGCGGATGAAGTGCGCTCCCTGCTCGACGGCCACATCGTGTTGTCACGCAAGCTGGCCGAGCGTGGCCACTACCCGGCGGTGGATGTGCTGGGCAGCCTTTCGCGGATCTTGAGCAACGTCGCCACGCCCGAGCATATAAGGGCGGGCACCGCCTTGCGCCGCTTGTTGTCGGCGTACCAGCAGATCGAACTGATGCTCAAGTTGGGCGAGTACCAACCCGGCAGTGATGCCCTGACCGACCTGGCGGTGGACAGCCGCCAGGCCGTCGATGGCTTTCTGCGCCAGGACCTGCGTGAGCCGGCCGCGATGGCGATGACGCTGGACCAATTGATGGAGTTGACCACCGATGTCCCTTTCTGAAATCGATACCTTGCGGCGTTTGCGCAAGCACCGGGCTGACCGGGCGGAGCGCGCGCTGCGTGCCGCCAAAAGGCAACAGCAAGCGCTGCTGTTGCAGATCCGGCAGGCGGCGGATGCCCTTGAGCAGACCCGGCTGGACGAAGCCCGGAAAACCGCTGAGTTGCTGAGCAAGCATCAAGGGCAAGTGATCTCGTTCCAGGACATCAAGTCCTGGAATGCCCAGGAGCGCACGTTGTCCGCTGACACCCGCCGCGAAGAAGGGCAGTTACATGAGCTGCACGGCCAGCGCGATGAGCAGTTGATCCACATCGACAGCGCGCAGAAGCAGGTTACCCAGTGCTTGCGCGAGGTTGAAAAACTCCAGGAACTGTCCCTTTTGTTGGGGCAGGAAGAAGCCGTGCAGGAAGAAACATGACGCAAGTTCCAGTGAACAGTCCTGAGCGCCCGCGTCCGGGCGAGCCTCGGGATGAACGTGAACCCGGCCCGGGGGCGATAGTGCCATGGGAGCACGGACGGTTATTTGCCCAGCTGTTTGGCAACGATGATGAAGGGGGCGGTTTCGGTTCCGCCCTACCGGGAACCCCTGCATCAAGTCATGCCGCGATGATCGCGGCCATGACCGAGCAGTTGGTACCGCGGATTCACGCCGCTGTTCAGTGGCCTTTGCACGCTGTGCTTTACCTGCCGAGCCTGGGGCGGATCAACGCCAGCGTGCGCCGCGAGCAAGGTACCTGGAACGTTGAGCTGGAGGCGCAGGAAGAGCGCACCGCGCGCTGGCTGCCTGGGGTGCGCCAGCACCTTGAGGACGGGCTGGCCGGCGCGTTGGCGCAGCCTGTCACCGTACACCTGGCACCTGTGGACCCGGCATGATCATGCCGTTTTTAACCTTGCCGGTGGTCAGCGGCGCCAATGTCGCGGCGCGGCGCAGGCTGGGGCGCGGCTTGCGCATGGCGTTTCAGGTCGCGGGGCAGAACGGGGAACTGTTGATGGAACCGGGCCGTGCCCCCGCAGGCGTCAAGCCGCTGTTTTTCGAGAGCGCCTGCGGGGTGCTGGCTTTCGCCGAACCAGGGCCGCTGTTCAGCCTGCTGGGGGAGTGCCCGGTGACGCTGGCAGAGGCCGACAACGATCCAGACTCGTGGTTCTGGGAACTGTTCCAGCACCACCTGAGCCCGCAGGTGCGGGGGCTGTTTGGCTTCCTGCGGTTGCTGCCGGCGCCCAGGAAATTGAACTTCGGTTGTCGCTTCACGGTGACGCTGGGGAAGTCCAGGGTCGTGGGTTACCTGTGGCTGACTCCTGAGCGCTTGCTGGCACTGTGCGAGGCCGGTCCGTGGCAGTCGATAGCGGGGCCATTGCCGGCGTCGTTCCAGTTGGCAGTGGCGATGACCCTGGGCCGCTTGAAGCTATCCATCACGCAATTGAGCGGTGTCCGTGCCGGTGACGTGGTGATGCTTGAGCAACCCTTTTTCGATGTGCAGGGCAATGGTCACCTGTATGTCGGCAAGCACCGGCTGCAAGGGTGCATTGATGATGAATCCGGGCCGTTGTGCCTGACGCTTGTTTCGATCGAGGAAACGTCCGTGGACGAGGATTTTGCAACATCGCAGTACCCGGGGGATGAGCTGGATGAACCGGTAGTGGATGTCTTTGGCCACGAGCCTTTCGATGAGTTGAACATGGCCCTGACGGTACGTTGTGGCACCCTGAACCTGACCCTGGGCGAACTGCGCAATCTCGCCCCCGGTGCGGTGTTGGGCATTGCCGGGTACGCGCCGGGCATGGCCGGGCTTTATTACGGCGACAGGCCGATAGGGCAAGGGCAGTTGGTGGAAGTAGATGGGCGCCTTGGTTTGCAGTTGTCCCGCGTGATTTTTTCGCGATGACATTTCAGGGGGTCGACCCTCTTGTCCTGGCGCTGTTTTTAGGTTCGTTGTCGCTGATGCCAATGCTGCTGATCATCTGCACATCGTTCTTGAAGATCGTGATTGTGCTGATGATCACCCGTAACGCCATCGGCGTGCAGCAGGTACCGCCGAGCATGGCCATCAACGGAATAGCGCTGGCCGCGACACTGTTCATCATGGCGCCCGTGGGGTACCAGATTGCCGAGAACGTCAAGGCCTCGCCCGTGGACACGAGTAGCGTGCAAAGCCTTCTGGAAACCGGGCAGGCGGCCATACAGCCGTTGCGTGCGTTCATGCTGCGCAACACCGATGCCGATGTGTTGACTCACCTGCTGGAAAACAGTGCGCGCATGTGGCCGCCTGAAATGGCGCAGAGCACCCAGCGCGAAGACTTGATCCTGCTGGTCCCGGCCTTCGTGCTGTCGCAACTGCAGGCGGGGTTCGAGATCGGCTTTCTGATCTACATTCCGTTCATCGTCATCGATTTGATTGTGTCCAACCTGCTGTTGGCCCTCGGTATGCAGATGGTCTCGCCCATGACCATTTCGCTGCCGCTCAAACTGCTGTTGTTCGTCATGGTTTCCGGGTGGTCGCGGCTGCTCGACAGCCTGTTCCTTTCTTACCTCTGAGTGCCCTATGGAACCGATCGTGCTGTTCAAGCAGGGCATGTTGCTGGTGGTGGTGCTGTCGGCGCCGCCGCTGATCGTGGCGGTGGTCGTCGGTGTGTTGACGTCGCTGGTGCAGGCCCTGATGCAGATACAGGACCAGACGCTGCCCTTTGGCATCAAGCTGGTTGCGGTGGGCATCACGCTGATTTTGACCGGTCGCTGGATTGGCGTGGAGCTGATCCAACTGATCAACCTGATGTTCGACATGATTGCCCGCTCGGCATTGAACTGAGGGCCTGCGTGTGCTGCTTTATCTTGAATTCCTGCCCAGCCTGCTCGTGGCCATGGCGCGCATTTATCCCTGTGCATTTCTGGTGCCTGCGTTTTGTTTCCAGCATATACGCGGTATGCCCCGCCACATCATCGTGATGGTCATGGCGTTGATTCCGGCGCCCGGCATTCATGCCGTCCTGGCTGCCAAGGATTACTCCGCGCTGATGATCAGCGGGTTGGTACTCAAGGAAGCTGCCCTGGGGTTTTTGCTGGGGATTCTGTTGGCCATGCCGTTCTGGATGTTCGAGTCAGTGGGCGCACTGCTGGATAACCAGCGGGGGGCTTTGGCGGGTGGCCAACTCAACCCCTCGCTGGGGCCGGATGCGACGCCGATCGGGCACCTGTTCAAACAGTTGGTGATTTATTTGCTGATTGCCGTCCTGGGCTTGAGCGTGTTGACCCAAGTGATCTGGGACAGCTACCTGATCTGGCCGCCAACCGCCTGGTTGCCGCTGCCGGCGGTCAATGGCTTCAGTGTATTCATCGGGCTGCTGGGCGATACTTTTACCCACATGATGCTGTATGCCGCACCGTTTATTGCCGTGCTGCTGTTCCTGGAGTTCGGCTTCGCCTTGTTGGGCCTGTACAGCCCGCAATTGCAAGTCTCTACCCTGGCAACGCCGGTCAAGAGCTTGGCGGGGCTGGTTATCCTGCTGCTGTACTTCCCGCTGTTGCAGGACTTGATCGTCGGGCGCATGGCGCAGTTGGGAGACCTCAAGCATTCCCTCGGCCTGATGTTCAGGGGCTCGGGACATGAGTGATTCGGGTGAGAAAAAACACGCGGCCACGCCCAAGAAACTCAAGGATCAGCGCCAGAAAGGCCAGGTCGCCCAAAGCCAGGACGTCGGTAAGCTACTGGTGTTGACCGCCCTCAGCGAAATCGCGTTGTTCACCGCCGAAACCAGCATGCAGCGCTTCCAGCAGTTGCTGGTGATGCCCATGTCACGTTTCGGGCAGCCCTTTGTGCGGGCGCTGGAGGAAGTGCTGACGGAAGGCTTGATCGTGTTTTTTTCCTTCGCCTTGCTGATGGCCGGATTGGCGATCGCGGTGAAGTTGATCAGCGGCTGGATTCAGTTCGGTTTCCTGTTTGCGCCGGAAAGCCTGAAGCTGAATTTCAGCCGTCTCAACCCACTCAGCCAGGTCAAGCAGATGTTCTCTGCCAAGTCAGTGACGAACCTGTTGATGGGGTTGGCCAAGGCGCTACTGCTTGCGCTGATTTTGTACGTGGTGATCAGTCCGTCACTAGGGGCCTTGATCAATCTGGCCACCAGCGACCTGCAGAGTTACATCCTCGCGCTGATCATCCTGTTTCGCCATCTGCTGCACGCTTGCCTGGGATTGCTGCTGGTCCTGGCATTGATCGACATGGCGCTGCAGAAGCACTTCTTTGCCAAGAGCATGCGCATGACTCAGGTCGAGGTGGTCAAGGAATACAAGGACATGGAGGGCGACCCTCACGTCAAGGGGCAGCGCCGCGCCCTGGCCCAACAGCTGGCCCAGGAGGAGCCGAAGGTCAAGTTGCCCAAGCTGGAGGAGGCCGACATGTTGGTGGTCAACCCGACGCACTTTGCTGTCGCGCTGTACTACCGGCCGGGCAAAACGCCGCTGCCGCTGCTGGTGGATAAAGGCACGGATGCCGAGGCCCGGAAACTGATAGACCGGGCCAAGGCGGCCGACGTGCCGGTGATCCAGTGTGTATGGCTCGCGCGCACGCTGTACGAGAAGAAGCTTGGGGCGAACATTCCCCGGGAGACGTTGCAGGCGGTAGCGTTCCTCTACCGCACCCTGCGTGAGCTCAATGACGAGGCCAAGCGTGAAACGCTGGAGTTTCCGGAGCTTAAGCAACGTTAACGGTAGCGGTGCACGTCCAGCATATCGAGGCAGCCCAGCGAAAGCAGCTTGCCGATGATGTCATCTGCCTCCTCTGCACCTGCCGGCAGCGCGTGCCAGATCACCAGGGCATCCTTGGCATCGAGACAGGCAAAGCAGCCGTCAAACGCCACCGCCTGTTCAAAAAGCCGCTCCAGTACCCGTTCCAACTGTCCGGCTTCCAGCGCTCCACGGTCGACCAGCAACGCAAGCCCGGGTTTACCACCGGCCTTTAACCGGCACACGCTTATGCCCGGGCCGAGGGACAGGTGGGCGTCCTTGCCGCCCACCAGGTTATCCAGGAATACCTGGCGAGACGACGTATCGTTCGGCCCCATGGAACTTACCGTTCCAGTGAGATCGTTTGATAGTCGGAGCGCTCGCCGGCAGGGCCCGATTCGACGCGCATCTGCGGCGGCCACCAGACCACCAGCTTATCGGCGCCCGATTGCGGGCGTGAACAGGAGTCGCCCTTGCACGTCGGCGTACAACCAACGATAAGCAGGGCCAGGCCGAGGAGGGTGAGTAGGCGTTTCATGGCGCGTTCTTCCGGGTGGGGGTGATCAGGGAGGGGCGGGACACACCGATGTGTTCATCTTTGACCACGGGCCGCATGGCGATAAATACCTCCGCCTCTTCTCCCGGCTTGAGCCAGGCACGTGGCCAGACGCTGACGGCCAGGGTCTGGGAGTTGCTGCATTCTCTTTCATCGATGCGCACGTTACGGTTGAACTGATTGCGTACCACCACCACGGCCACATTGAACTGCGGGCCTGCATACCATTGGCTGCGTTCGGTGTTCAGGGCCAATAGCTCGCGGGTGCTGCACAAGGTGTCCAGGCCCAGTGGCATGGGCGCGGCCTTGAAGGCCGTGGGTACTTGCCCGCTGACGAGGTGAGCCAGGGTGCTGGTGATGTCGCTGCGCTTGATCACCGGTTGATGCTCGGCATACCGCCGGGCCAATGGCTTGAGTGCGGCCTGCAGTTCGGCTTGATCCTCCTGGGGCAAGTAGCGTGAAGGATCAGCCTGATCGCCGATCACGCGCGGCGTCAGGATAAACAGGCGTTCGCGCCGGTTGTTCTGGCGCTCGGAGGAAGAAAACAGGGCCTTGCCCAGCAGCGGAATGTCTCCCAGCAGAGGGATCTTGCTTTGTTTGTCGGTGCTTTCAGTGACATGGAAGCCACCGACCACCAGCGAACGTTTTTCCGCCATGACCGCCTGGGTGCTGACTTTGCCGCGGCGTACATCGGGGCTGGTGCGCGCGGGGTTGGACTCGTCGAAGTTACCGTCCTCGATATCCACCACCAGGTGGATCTGGTGATTGCCGCGGGTAGTGATCACCCTCGGTACCACCTGGAAGCTGGTGCCGACCGTGATGGGCAGGATGGTTGCAGTCTCTGTGCCGGCGGTGAGGTATTGGGTGCGGTTGAAATCGATCACCGCCGGCTGGTTTTCCAAAGTAAGCACCGACGGGTTGGACACCATGGTCGCCAGGCCACGTTGCTCCAATGCGCGAATATCGGCGTTGAAACGATCACGGTGCTCGATCGACAGCTGTGATGAAGACCCGGGCGCCATGTTCACGCCACCCCGGAAACGGCTGTTTTGAAAGCCCCATCTAATCCCGAATTCCCGCAGTTGAGTGCGTTCGATATCAAGGATGATCGCATCGATTTCCACCAGCTTGCGGGCTACGTCGAGCTGGCTGATCAGCTCACGGTACATCGCCTGGCGCTCCGGCAGGTCGTAGATCAGGATGGCGTTGTTGCGCACATCGGCTTCGACTCGGATTTTGCTGGTGGAGACCGGTACCCGAGGGGTGAGTGACATACCGTTGTCCGCCGGCCCCGGGTTCATCGTCTGACCGAGCATTTGCCCCAGCATCGGGTTACTCAGGCGCGGAAATACCGGGGTTATGGGTGAGGGTTGCGCGGCAGAGGGAGGGCGTGGGCTCATGCCTGAAAGCGTCGAGGCCGTGCGAGGTTCCAGCAGCCCCCGCAGCATGCTGGCAACGCCTGGGATGGTCAGTTTCTCGCCGCGATAATCAATCTGGCGGTCCGCCGCATTGGCGAACTTCAGCGGGTAGCTGAGGACGCTCTGCTTTTCATCCGGGGACTTGCGCTGGCTGCTGAACTGCTTGATCTGTTCGATATAGCGCTTGGGCCCGGAGACCAGTACGACGCCGTCCTCAGGCAATTCGCCCCAGCCGAAGCGGCTATCGAGCAAGCCTATATCGGTGAGGGCCTGCTTGAGGTCGGCGATGGTCTCGGAGGAGACCTCCAGGCGTGCAGATTCCTGTTGGTCCAGGGTGCTGACGTACAGCGTGTTGTTGTACAGGTACCACTGGAAGCGGTGCTCTACGCCGAGCCTGTCGAGAAGCGATTGTGGGGTATTGGCGCGTATCTTGCCGTTGACGTTGCCTTCGAGGAGGCCGTCGATTTGCAGTTGGGTGCCGAAGGTCTGGGCGAAGTCTTCCAGCACATCCCGCAGAGGCTTGTGTTCGGCCTCATAGGCATAGGCGGTGTTTTTCCATTCGCTGGGGACGGCGGCCAGGGTGCTTTCCAGGGGCGCCAACAACCAGGGCATGAGGATCAGGTAGCGCCAACGGGCAGGCTTTACGGCGGCGGCAGGCGAATTGACGCGCAAGCGGATGTGCTTGTCGATCTTGTTAGGCATTGAGAATTCTCTGTTTTAGTGACGCAGCGACCGAAGCGAAGTAGGCCTAAGTTTCCGGGCTGGGCTGGCAAGGTGCGCAACAATGCCCCGCCAGGTATCACGCTGGTTCAGCAGGGTTTCGAGTTTGCCAAGCAGGTGGGGCAGGGCACAGTCGCCAGGGAGTTTTTGAAGCAGCCAAAGATGACCAGTCATTGCTTCCTGCGCCAAGGCACCCTGGAAATGCCTCAGACTTTCCAGTCCGAGGCGCATCCACGCCTCCAAGGCTCTTTTGTCGACCCGATGGTGGGTCAGTTGAACACTGATCAAAAAAGCTTGTTGGTCGCGCCGCACCTTGATTTCGTCATTATCTTCAAACAACGTGATCAGCGGTTCGCTGCTACTCAACCAACGACCGAGTAACGCTTCCACTCACTGTATGCCTTCGATAACGGTCTTGGCTGTTTCGCTCATGTAATTGGTGTAGGTGGAACTGGCTGATAACGTGGCCGCAAGGAAGACTTTTTCGTCATTCATTGCCGCCAGGGCTTCGTCGTTGTTCAATCCATCGCGTTCTATCTTTTCAAAGCGCTTTTGCGAATTTTCCAGTTGCCTGTAGAGATTCGCTTGCAGGCGATAATCAAAGCTCATTGGTTTTGCTCCAGAGGATGTTACGTTCTGTGTGGCTCGACGCGTGATTCCAGTTCCACGGGTATTTCGTTAAACGTCAGCGCTCGTTGAACCGCAGCCCCTGCATGTTATTGGGTTGAACCCGACGTGCCGGAATTCCATAGGGTTTCCACCATCGAATCCCAGTCGATCCGAAATCCACCTTCGGGTGTTTCCAGAATGAGCATTTGAGGTGCGATGTTCTCCTCGGTGCGCAGTGTCCAGGGAAGGTCTGTGTGCCTGCTCAGCCACTGGTCTACGTTTTTACGGTCCAATGGATTGCAGAGCAAAGTGGCTTCGATTCGCGGGACCTGGGTGGCCAGTAATTGCTTTAGCAGGACGCTCAGGCGTTGGGGGGAGACTGTTTCCTCCAGCAGGTTACGAATGGCCAGGCTGGTGATGGAGGCGGCAATGGGTTCAATGTTGTCGTAGATAGCCTGGCGTTCAATCTCCCAGCGTTGCAACTGAGTGTTGGCGCGTTCCCAGAACTCACGGCAAGCATTTGCGTAAAGTATTTCGCGCTGCTCTTCGGCCTGGCGTAGTAGTTCGCGCGCTTCGGCTTTGGCGCGAATAAGTAATGTGCCCGCCTGAGCACAGTCGATAAGCATCTCTCGGGCAATCAGGGTTTGTGGCAGGTCCTGGCCTTTATTCAGCTCAATTTTACGTCGGCATAACATGCAGGTTGGTTGCTCCTGATCAGGGCCACGCGTGATCATTCGTGATGGCGGTAGCTCGCCAGATGACGGCTCGCCACAGAGTATCCAGCCGACCATGACGGTCGGGCAGGTTGGAATATTTCTCCAGGTCGACTACCCGTTGATTCGCAAAGCCAAGTCGTAGGCGTTGCCATACCGCAGGCTCAACCCAGGCGCGCAGGTACTGCAGAGGATCGTCTGTGTTCAGTACCCGTGAGTCCGCAGGGAGCGCTTTGGCAAGGCGCTGACACCAGAGGTATTCATCCTCCTCCAGCAAGTGGTCGCGTACAGGCTGGCAGACACTGCCGACCAGCGTCAGCATGCGATCGCGTTGTGGTGGGGAGGCTTGCACCAGGTGCAGCAAGGCAGGGGAGGGTGAGGGTGGCAGGCAGGGGGTGATGGCCAGTGCGGTGCTCACTCGTTCATGCCGGCTGCGACATAGATCGGTCGAGGCGATATATGGTCTGAGGACCTCCCAGTCACACGCTGGCGTTTCCCATGGGCGGGCCCACCATCGAACCCACGCCAGCTGATTACTCATGAACAGACGGGTTTAGTGATGCATGAGCCGGTACGACAGATGAGTCGTGTTGTTGATTCACCCCCCGTTTGCGCCAGATAAACGCGCCAGCCCCCGCAAGCGTCAATATGATGAGCAATACGGTAAGACTCATGCGCCAGAAACCGAGATCGTTATCCTGAACCAGGAACGGACCAAAATAGGTCAGACGTTGCTGCTCCAGATACGCCGCGGCGGGGACAAACACTACGGTTAATTTTTGAGTGTTTTCTACAGCGGCTGCCATGCCGGGGATACTGCTGGCCACCATCCTGCGTACTCGGGGGCGGATATTATCAGGCTCAAGTCGTGGATCATGTTTGATGAACACCGAGGCTGATGCCGGTTGTACGGGTTCACCCGGGGCAATCCGTTCGGGGAGCACGACATGGACTCGAGCGACGATGACCCCGTCGATGTTCGACAAGGTTGCCTCCAGCTCCTGAGACAATGCATAGATATAGCGGGCACGTTCTTCCAGCGGTGTTGAGATAACGCCTTCTTTACGGAAGATATCGCCCAGGGTCGACCGGGCCAGTTTGGGCAGGCCAGCGGCCTCGAGCGTCCGGACCGCCCTGCTGATGTCCGACGCGTTGACGCGCACAACAACGCCGTCTTTGGCTGGCACTTTTTGGGCCCGGATTTGTTTATCCGCGAGTTCTGCAACAACCTCATTAGCCTCCTGTTCGGACAGTCGGCTATGGAGTTCTACTTTTTCACCGCAACCGGCCAGCAGCAATGCCAATGATAAAACTAATGGGGTGGTGATCCAGCGGAGCATGACTTACCTACTGAAGGTTGGTTATTTTCTCGCAACATTGCACGGTTTTGCTGATGACCTTGACTGACATGGACAGCTCCCGATGGGCGTCTGAAAGTGACTTGGCAATTTGATGCATTTCCGTTGATTTTTTATTAAGGCTCAGGTCACGCAAACCTTTGGTCGCACGTTTTGATAGCCTCGTTAAATGAGAAGACTGTTCGGATAGTGCGTTCGTACCGACCATTGAATTTTGGCTACCCGGGGAAGACGCGCGATCAACCAGGCTGGCTTGGAAAAAATTCATGTCGGAAGCAGAGGTATCAATACCTCGTGATTCAACCGTTCGTGAAACCGGGCGTTCTGTGAAGTCGTCAGCGAGCACGCGCATGTAAACCTCCGGCAAGACGCTAGGAACGTTCTTGTTGGTTTGGGAGTAATGTTGGTTTTTTTCGACGGTTCAGCATGAGCCATGCTAGCAAACGGGTTGCTTCCTCTATGTTTAATAGAGGAAGCAAAGGTTTAAAACCTTAGTTTGCCTATGTTTTCGAGTTCTTTTGTCAGTATTTCGTTTTTAACCTCCTGTATTTTTAGTCGACGCATTTCAGCTTTTTTTGCCGCTTCGATATCGGCATTGTCTCCGCCACCAAGACTGCCGGCAGTAACCCGCTTGTTAACATCGATTTCACTCATAACATCACCTCTGAGTTGCTTGATTTAAATTTTTTGTTTGTTTGTGCGTTGATGCTTAACCACGAACGTAGACCCATCATTGCCCGTCAGGCATATGAACCAAGCACATGGCTGGCCCGATCGGCGAAGTTGCTGATCACGTAGATGGCCTTTCCTTGAGTGGTTAAATGAAGATTTCAGTTCCAGAAAAACTGCTGGTCCTGGGTTTAACCTGTTCCGCCGAGTGATATATCCAGTTGTTTCATCCTGTAGTACAGCGTGCGCTTGGCAACCCCCAATTCCCCGGCTACTACATCCACGTTGCCGCCGTGACGGCGCAGCGACTCTTCAATCAGCGATTTCTCGATTTGCTGTAGCCGCGCCTTGAGGTTCATCTCTATGTCCTGATGGTCCCTCATCGACTCTGAAAGCGGCGGAAGATCCAACACAAAGCGCTTGGCTGTCGAGCGCAGTTCGCGGACGTTGCCCGGCCAGGAATGGCATAGCAATTGTTGCAGCAGCGAGCTGGATGCCAGGGGTATCGGGTATTTAAAGTACTCGGCTTCCTGGCGGACGATGTTCAGGAACAAGGGGATAATCTGCTCGCGACGTTCGCGCAGGGGAGGGAGGCTGATGCTGATTACGTTCAGGCGAAAATACAGGTCGCGCCTGAATA
This sequence comes from Pseudomonas sp. C8002, assembly GCF_013385765.1. Lineage (NCBI taxonomy): Bacteria > Pseudomonadati > Pseudomonadota > Gammaproteobacteria > Pseudomonadales > Pseudomonadaceae > Pseudomonas > Pseudomonas sp. C8002. The sequence goes on along the minus strand of NZ_JACAPJ010000009.1, from coordinate 25,781 downwards.
ACCCTTGCTCGACCATTTCGTGCAGCGAATGCTGGGCGGACGCGATAACGCGCATGTCCACCGGGATAAAGCGGGTAGAACCCAATCGCTCAACGCCCCGGGACTCCAGTACCCGCAGCAGTTTGGCTTGCAGGGTGAGGGGCATGCTGTCTATTTCGTCGAGGTACAAGGTACCCAAGTGTGCGGCTTCGACAAAGCCTGCCCGTGATTGCATCGCACCGGTGTAGGCGCCGCTGTTGACCCCGAACAGTTGGCTTTCCGCCAGGCTTTCGGGAATTGCAGCACAGTTGACGGCGACGAAGTTGCCTCGCCGGCCCGATAAGCGATGGATGCGTTGGGCCAGGGTATCTTTACCGGTGCCGGTTTCCCCCAGCAAAAGTATGTCGATGTTTAAAGCCGCAGTATTGTTGATAGTGGCTTCAATGGTTGGGCATTCAGTAAATGGATCATCCGTTTCAAACGTGCTTTGATAGGAGGCCGACATATCGCTGTTGCTCCTATTGTTTCTCATTGTTTTACTGAGGGGCTTCCCTGCTGATATGGATAAGTAGAACGGAATTTAGCTGATTTGTCATTCTGTCGGAGAGTGCGAAATAGACGTTTGTGATGTGTGAAAAACCAAAAAATCTTAAGTTAAATATTATCAAGTGGGCGCTCGCTCGTGATTGCCTGATAATGGGTCGGAATAATCTTAAACTCGGGGGTGTCAGGGAGGATTGGCGTATTTTTACGTATTGAGGGCTGTGGTTGTTTTATAGGGTTGCCGTATTAAGATGTCAGGGGATATTTCAAAGTCGATCTTTGTAGAAAGTTGCAAACATCGCCCACAAAAAAGCCGATGCAGTGCATCGGCTTTTTGTTTTGCGGCATAGGCCGCAGGTAAAGCTTATACGTTGAAGCGGAAGTGCATCACGTCGCCATCCTTGACGATGTATTCCTTGCCTTCCAGGCGCCATTTACCGGCTTCCTTGGCACCGGCTTCACCCTTGAACTGGATGAAGTCGTTGTAGGCGATGACTTCGGCGCGGATAAAGCCTTTTTCGAAGTCGGTGTGGATCACCCCAGCCGCTTGCGGGGCAGTGGCACCGACCTTGACGGTCCAGGCGCGTACTTCTTCAACACCGGCGGTGAAGTAGGTCTGCAGGTGCAGCATTTCGTAGCCGGCACGGATCACGCGGTTCAGGCCAGGCTCTTCCAGGCCCAGGGCCTCGAGGAACATGTCTTTCTCTTCGCCGTCTTCCAGCTCGGCGATTTCCGCTTCGATCTTGTTGCACACTGGAACAACCATCGCGCCTTCTTCTTCGGCAATTGCCATGACCACGTCGAGCAGCGGGTTGTTCTCGAAACCGTCTTCAGCCACGTTGGCGATGTACATCACCGGCTTGGTAGTCAGCAGGTGGAAGCCCTTGATCACAGCTTTTTCGTCGGCGCTCATGTTCTTCATCAGGCTGCGTGCCGGCTTGCCCAGGGTGAAGTGGGCAATCAGTTGCTCCAGCAAGGCTTTCTGGACCACTGCGTCCTTGTCGCCGCCCTTGGCGTTACGCGTGACCTTTTGCAGTTGCTTCTCGCAGCTGTCGAGGTCGGCGAAGATCAGTTCCAGGTCGATGATCTCGATATCGCGTTTCGGGTCGACGCTGTTGGAGACGTGAATCACGTTCTCGTCTTCGAAGCAGCGGACCACGTGGGCGATGGCATCGGTCTCGCGGATGTTGGCGAGGAACTTGTTGCCCAGGCCTTCACCTTTCGACGCGCCGGCTACCAGGCCCGCGATGTCGACGAACTCCATGGTGGTCGGCAGGATGCGCTTTGGATTCACGATGGCCGCCAGGGCGTCCAGGCGTGTATCGGGCATCGGCACGATACCGGTGTTCGGTTCGATGGTGCAGAAGGGGAAGTTCTCCGCCGCAATACCGGATTTGGTCAGGGCGTTGAACAGGGTGGACTTGCCGACGTTAGGTAGGCCGACGATGCCGCAATTGAATCCCATGGTGTTTCCCCTCGGGTAAAGAGTCAGGCCTTCTGGCTGTGCAGGTTTTTCATCGCACGGTTCCATTCACCGGCGAAGATATCCGGCAGCACGCCGAGGGCAAAATCGATGCTGGCATCGAGTTTTTCCTGTTCGGCGCGTGGCGCACGACCCAGGACGAAATTTGAAACCATACTGGCAATGCCCGGGTGGCCAATGCCAAGCCGCAAGCGGTAGAACGTATTCTGATTGCCCAACTGCGCGATGATGTCGCGCAGGCCATTATGCCCGCCATGGCCGCCGCCTTGCTTGAGCTTGGCAACGCCGGGTGGCAGGTCTAGTTCGTCATGGGCCACCAGGATTTCTTCGGGTTTGATCCGGAAGAAGCCCGCAAGCGCCGCGACAGCCTGGCCGCTGCGGTTCATGTAGGTGGTGGGAATCAACAGACGAACATCCTGACCCTGATGCGAAAAGCGTCCGGTCAGGCCAAAATATTTGCGATCGGCCACAAGATTGACGCCTTGGGCGTGGGCGATACGCTCAACAAAAAGGGCCCCCGCGTTATGCCGGGTCTGTTCGTATTCGGCGCCTGGATTTCCCAGGCCAACGATCAGTTTAATGGCAGTCACGACAGGGGCCCTTCCTTTGGAGTTGTGGATAACATCGCCGTTGGTGCGGCGAAAGTGGACGACAAAAACTCATTAACCGTTAGAGGCCAACTTCGCATTCTCGCCCGCTTTCTCGCTACGTTCCGGTCCGCGATGTTTCCTCAAGCTCCGGCATTACAGAGTGAATTACTCTGCAGCGCCTTCTTCAGCTTCTGGTGCAACGCGTGGAGCGTGTACGTTTGCAACAGCTTTGTCGTCACCGTGAGCCAGTGCAACGAACTCAACGCCTTTAGGAGCCTTGAGGTCGGACAGGTGAACGATTGCGCCGATTTCCAGAGCCGACAGGTCGACTTCGATGAACTCAGGCAGGTCTTTCGGCAGGCAGGTCACTTCGATCTCGGCGATAACGTGCGAAACTTCGCCGCCTTTCTTGACCGGAGCTTCTTCACCAACGAAGTGCACAGGCACGATAGCGGTCAGTTTCTGACCAGCTACTACGCGTACGAAGTCAGCGTGCAGCACGTGGCCTTTAGCTGGGTGACGTTGCAGTGCCTTGATGATGACGTTCTGCTTGGTGCCGCCAACGTTCAGCTCGATGATGTGGCTGTAAGCCGCGTCGTTTTCGAGCAGTTTGGCGATTTCTTTAGCCAGCATGCTGATGGATTCAGGGGCTTTTTCGCCACCGTAAACTACAGCTGGAACCAGGCTTGCGAGACGACGCAGGCGGCGGCTCGCACCTTTCCCCAGGTCGGAACGCAGTTCAGCATTCAAAGTAAAATCGTTCATGTTGTATCTCCAAAATAACCACATTCGCCCTAGCGTTTGCGACCAGCGCTAAAGGCGATATGGGCAAAAAAGCCCCGCCCCAACAGAATGCTGGGGCGGGGCGCTTTTCGTCAGGTTGATGCTGCTAAGGTTTGACCCTTAACGGAACATCGCGCTGATCGATTCTTCGTTGCTGATGCGGCGAACCGCTTCGGCAACTACCGGTGCGATATCCAGTTGACGGATACGCGAACAGGCTTGAGCGGCAGCGGACAACGGGATGGTGTTAGTCACCACCAGTTCGTCCAGCATTGAGTTCTCGATGTTCTCGATCGCTCGGCCCGACAGCACAGGGTGTGTGCAGTAGGCGAAGACTTTTGCTGCACCGTGCTCTTTCAAGGCTTTCGCCGCGTGGCACAGGGTGCCGGCGGTGTCGACCATGTCATCAACCAGAATACAGGTACGCCCTTCGACATCACCGATGATATGCATCACTTCAGAGTGATTGGCTTTCTCGCGGCGTTTGTCGATGATCCCGAGATCCACGCCCAGGGATTTGGCAACAGCCCGTGCACGCACGACGCCACCAATGTCCGGGGACACGATCATCAGGTTTTCAAAGCGCTGGTCTTCGATGTCATCCACCAGGACGGGGGAGCCGTAGATGTTATCTACCGGAATATCGAAGAACCCCTGGATTTGGTCAGCGTGCAGGTCAACCGTGAGAACACGGTCGATACCTACCACGGTCAGCATGTCAGCAACGACTTTCGCGCTGATAGCCACACGTGCGGAACGCGGACGGCGATCCTGACGGGCATAACCAAAGTAAGGGATTACAGCTGTGATTCGAGTCGCTGAGGAGCGGCGGAAGGCATCAGCCATCACGACGAGTTCCATCAGGTTATCGTTGGTCGGAGCGCAAGTCGGCTGAATAATGAAGACATCTTTACCGCGGACGTTTTCATTGATCTCGGCTGTAATTTCGCCGTCGGAGAATTTACCGACAGAGATGTCACCGAGAGGGATATGCAGCTGACGTACAACACGCCGAGCCAGATCGGGGTTAGCATTCCCCGTAAAGACCATCATCTTGGACACGCGCAGTACCTAGAGGCTGAGGGTAACCTGGATGAGTATAGAAAATGGCAGGGGCGGCTGGATTCGAACCAACGCATGGCAGGATCAAAACCTGCTGCCTTACCGCTTGGCGACGCCCCTGTATCTGTTGCAACGAGTACCCAGTACTCGGTTCCTTTAGAGCAGACTTTGCAGCTTGCGATGCAACATCGAAACGTTGCTTCCCTTTGCTACAAACCCTGTAAGGGTCTCTGTAAGAAGGGCCGAGACTTTATCAGCTTCAGCTTTGCTTGGGAAGCCCCCAAACACACAACTTCCAGTTCCGGTTAATTTTGCTTCGGTAAAATTACCTAACAAATTCAAAGCGTTACGTACATCTGGATAACGCCTTGCTACAACCGGTAAGCAGTCATTTCGACTGTTTCCCTTGGGAACGGGGCGCACTTTAATGGGAGGAGAGTTACGTGTCAACAGTGGATCTGAAAAAATTTCTGCTGTACTTACAGATACTTGCGGAACAAGCACGACATACCACGGCTCTTCGGGGTCTACAGGGGTGAGTTTCTCCCCCACGCCTTCGGCAAAAGCGGCGTGCCCACGCACGAAAACCGGGACGTCCGCGCCCAGTGTCAGGCCCAGCGCCGCCAGGCGATCGTGGTCCCAACCCAGTTGCCACAAGTGATTCAGGCCGAGCAATGTCGTTGCGGCATTTGAGCTGCCGCCACCGATGCCGCCGCCCATGGGCAGGATTTTTTCGATCCAGATGTCGATGCCCAACGGGCAACCGGATTGTTCCTGGAGTTTTTTCGCGGCCTTCACAATCAGGTTGCTGTCGTGAGGCACGCCGTCGAATTCGGTGTGCAACTGGATCACGCCGTCATCGCGAACGGCGAAGGTCAGCTCATCGCCGTAGTCGAGAAATTGAAAAATCGTCTGCAACTCGTGATAGCCGTCTTCACGGCGACCGAGAATGTGCAGCATCAAATTCAGTTTGGCCGGGGAGGGCAGGGTCAGGCGTTGCTCGTTCATCTCACTGCCCCAGCTTGCGCGGTTGCCAGTCCTTGATCACCAGCGTGACGTCAAGGTCGGTGCCATGCAGCTTGATGCGCTCGGGCAGCCAGTAACCGTTCTGTTGCACATAGCTCAGGTATTCGACCTGCCAGCCATCCTGTTCCAGCGAAGCCAGGCGGCTGTCGCCATTGAGGCTCAGGCGGCTCTTGCTGTCTGGCGCAGGAAGACCGCGTACCCACCACACCAGGTGCGATACGGGGAGTTTCCAGCCCATCTGTTCTTCCAGCAGGGCTTCCGGCGTTGGCGCTTCATAGCGGCCCTGATTGGCCACTTCCAGGCTGACTTGCCCCGGCCGGCCGGTCAGGCGTGCCGCACCGCGGCCCAGCGGGCCAGACAGGCGAATGTCGTAATAGTCCTGGCGTTGCAGCCAGAACAAGGTGCCGCTGCCCGAATCTTTCGGGGCGCGAATGCCCACCTTGCCCTCGATCTGCCAACCATCAAGGCTGCTCAGTTGATCCTTGTGCTGCTGCCACTGCGCCGGGTTGCCCGGGCCTTCGACAGATTCACGGGTGCCAAGACCGGAACAGCCGGCAAGCAGGGCAATAAAGCTGAAAACGATAACGTGGCGCAAAAACATAAAGTTAAAGGGTCTCGGATCCGGTCAGGCGCTTGATGGTGCTGCGCAGGATTGGGCTTTCGGGCTGTTCCTTGAGGAACTTCTCCCAGATTTGTCGCGCTTCACGCTGCTTGCCATTGGCCCAGAGCACTTCGCCCAGGTGTGCGGCGACTTCCTGGTCGGGGAAGCGCTCCAGCGCCTGGCGCAACAAGCGTTCGGCTTCGTCCAGGTTGCCCAGGCGGTAATTCACCCAGCCGAGGCTGTCGAGTACGGCCGGGTCTTCCGGGTTGAGCTGGTGAGCCTTTTCAATCAGCTCCTTGGCTTCGGCGTAGCGCGTTGTACGGTCGGACAAGGTGTAACCCAGGGCGTTCAGTGCCATGGCATTGTCCGGGTCGCGCTTGATGATAAGGCGCAGGTCTTTTTCCATCTGCGCCAGGTCATTGCGTTTTTCCGCCTGCATGGCGCGGGTGTACAGCAGGTTCAAGTCGTCCGGATACTGCAGCAAGGCTTGCTGGAGGATTTTCCAGGCGCGATCGCCCTGCTTGTTGGCCGACAAGGTCTCGGCCTGGATCAGGTACAGCTGGATCGCGTAGTCCGGTTCGGCATCCCGTGCGGCAGCCAGGCGTTTTTCCGCCTCGTCGGTGCGGCCGTTGTTCATCAGGATATCGGCCTGGCGCAGTTGCGCCGGCAGGTAGTCATTGCCGGCGCCGACCTGGGCGTATTCAAGCAATGCAGCCTGCGGGTCGTTACGCTCTTCAGCGATACGGCCCAGGTTCAGGTGCGCCGAATCCACGTGGCTCTCGCGGGCGATCAGGTCTTCCAGGTAACCCTTGGCCTCATCCCAGGCCTTGGCTTCCAGGCACACCAGCGCCAGGGAGTAGCGCAATTCGTCATCGTCCGGGTATTGCTGCACGAGGTTGGCGAACTGCACCTTGGCGTCTTCCATGCGGTCCTGTTCAACCAGCATGCGGGCATAGGTCAGCAGCAGGCGTTTGTCGCCCGGGTACTTCTTGATGCTTTTTTCCAGCAGCGGAATCGCTTCCTTGCCGCGGTTGAGGTTTTGCAGCAGGCGGGCGCGCAGCAGGATCGGCGCAATCTCGCCCTCTTCCGGCGGGTGTTGCTCCAGCAGCTTCAGCGCAGCCTCGGGCTCATCATCCTGTTGCAACAACAGCGCCTTGCCGAAAATCAGCTGGCTGTTGTTCGGGTGTTTTTGCAGCAGGCGGTCGAAACTCTTCATCAGGCCGTTGCGGGTGTCCTGATCGGTGTCGGCGGCCGACAGCGCGAGGAAGTCGAAATGCGTGTCGCCCTTGCCCTGCAGGACCTTCTCCATATACACCATGGAGTCGTCATAGCGTCCGGCGCGGGCCAGTTGAATGGCCGCTGCCCGTTGCGCCTCGAGATCGTCCGGGGCGTTTTTCGCCCAGATCAGCGAGGAGTCCAGGCCCGCCTGATCGGCGCCCAGGTACTCGGCGATGCGAAACGCCCGCTCCGAAATCCCCGGATCCTGAGTATTGATGGCCTGGGTCACGTAGTTATCCAGGGCAATGTCGAAACGATTGCGCTGGCCGGCCAGCTCCGCGCTCAGCAGGCTGAAGATCGTCTCTTCACTGAACGAGGAATAAACCTTGGGCTTTTCAGGGGCGGGGGTGCTGTCTTCTACCGGCGGCGTACCGTCCGGCGACACGGGTGCCATGGCCTGGCAGCCGCTGAGAAAGACAAAAGCAAGGAGCAACGCGGAAGATCTATTCATATAGGAAGAGGACGACTAACCTGCGGTCGGATCATCATGACACAAGCCTTCGGCCAAACATAACCGTGTAGGAGCGAGCTTGCTCGCGAAGAACCAGAGGACAACGCGTTTTATCCCGTAAGCCAGCGTTATCGTTAACGACCATCGCGAGCAAGCTCGCTCCTACAGATGGCCTTTATAGGCGTAAGCTACTAGGACAATAGCCTACGGTGGTTGTTCTGAATCATTCGAAGTAGGACAATTGTCGGCTTCCCGACATCATCAGCGATATTGAATGGCCTTCCTTGCACTCGGTATTAACCACAAGACTGCTTCTGTAGACGTCCGCGAGCGCGTGGCTTTTACTCCCGAGCAGTTGGTTGAGGCCTTGCAGCAGCTCTGCCGGCTCACCGACAGTCGCGAAGCTGCGATCCTTTCGACCTGTAATCGCAGCGAGCTCTATATAGAGCAGGAACATCTTTCAGCGGATGTGGTGCTGCGCTGGCTGGCCGATTACCACCATTTGAGCCTCGATGAGCTGCGCCAAAGCTCATATGTGCACGAAGAGGATGCGGCAGTTCGTCACATGATGCGCGTCGCCTCCGGGCTGGATTCGCTGGTGTTGGGCGAACCGCAGATTCTCGGCCAGATGAAGTCCGCCTACGCCGTGGCCCGCGAGGCCGGCACCATCGGCCCGCTGCTGGGGCGCCTGTTCCAGGCCACCTTCAACTCCGCCAAGCAGGTGCGCACCGACACCGCCATCGGTGAAAACCCGGTGTCCGTGGCGTTTGCCGCCGTCAGCCTGGCCAAACAGATTTTCAGTGACTTGCAGCGCAGCCAGGCCCTGCTGATCGGCGCCGGCGAGACCATCACCCTGGTCGCCCGCCACCTGCACGAACTGGGCGTAAAGCGCATTGTCGTCGCCAACCGTACGCTGGAACGCGCCAGCATCCTGGCCGAGCAGTTCGGTGCCCACGCGGTGTTGCTCTCCGACATCCCGGCCGAGCTGGTGCGCAGCGACATCGTCATCAGCTCTACTGCCAGCCAGTTGCCGATCCTCGGCAAGGGCGCGGTAGAAAGCGCCCTGAAACTGCGCAAGCACAAGCCGATCTTCATGGTGGATATCGCCGTTCCCCGGGATATCGAGCCTGAAGTCGGCGAGTTGGACGACGTTTACCTCTACAGCGTCGACGACCTGCACGAAGTGGTCGCCGAAAACCTCAAGAGTCGCCAGGGCGCTGCCCAGGCTGCCGAGGAAATGGTCAGCACCGGTGCCGACGATTTCATGGTGCGCCTGCGTGAACTGGCGGCAGTGGACGTGCTCAAGGCCTACCGTCAGCAAGGCGAACGCCTGCGGGACGAGGAATTGATCAAGGCCCAGCGTATGCTCGCCAACGGCAGCAGCGCCGAAGACGTGCTGATGCAGTTGGCGCGCGGCCTGACCAACAAGTTGTTGCACGCTCCCAGTGTCCAGTTGAAAAAGCTTACCGCCGAAGGCCGCCTCGATGCGCTGGCCATGGCCCAGGAACTCTTTGCCCTCGGTGAGGGCGCGACAGAAAGCTCTTCGGATAAAAAACCGCAATGAAAGCGTCACTGCTCAATAAACTGGACGTCCTTCAGGACCGTTTCGAAGAACTGACCGCCTTGCTCGGCGATGGCGAGGTCATCTCCGATCAGACCAAGTTCCGCACCTATTCCAAGGAGTACGCGGAAGTTGAGCCGATCGTGGGCACCTATAAACAGTTGCTCAAGGTTCAGGCTGACCTCGAAGGCGCCCAGGCGCTGCTCAAGGACAGCGACCCGGACATGCGCGAAATGGCCGTTGAAGAAGTGCGAGAGGCCAAGGACAAGCTGATCGAACTGGAAGGCGACCTGCAACGCATGCTGTTGCCCAAGGACCCGAACGACGGGCGCAACGTATTCCTTGAAATCCGCGCCGGCACCGGCGGTGACGAAGCGGCGATTTTCTCCGGCGACCTGTTCCGCATGTATTCGCGCTATGCCGAGCGTCGCGGCTGGCGTGTGGAGATTTTGTCCGAGAACGAAGGCGAACACGGCGGCTATAAAGAAGTCATCGCCCGGGTTGAGGGCGAGAATGTCTACGGCAAACTGAAGTTCGAATCCGGCGTGCACCGTGTGCAGCGGGTGCCGGCCACGGAATCCCAGGGCCGTATCCACACCTCGGCGTGCACCGTGGCCGTGTTGCCCGAGCCCGACGAGCAGGAAGCCATCGAGATCAACCCGGCAGACCTGCGGGTCGACACCTACCGCTCATCGGGCGCCGGTGGCCAGCACGTCAACAAGACTGACTCGGCGATCCGTATCACTCACTTGCCTTCGGGCATCGTGGTGGAGTGCCAGGAAGAACGTTCCCAGCACAAGAACCGTGCGCGGGCCATGTCCTGGCTGTCGGCCAAGCTGAATGACCAGCAGACCAGCGCTGCCGCCAATGCGATTGCCAGCGAGCGTAAGTTGCTGGTGGGCTCGGGCGACCGTTCCGAGCGCATTCGTACCTACAACTTTGCCCAGGGCCGGGTCACCGACCATCGCGTCAACCTGACGCTGTACTCCCTGGACGAAATCCTCGCCGGTGGCGTCGATGCGGTAATCGAGCCGTTGTTGGCCGAATACCAGGCCGACCAGCTTGCGGCGATAGGTGAATAAATGACCATTATTGCCAGTTTGTTACGCGCCGCCGACCTGCCGGACTCGCCGACTGCGCGCCTGGACGTGGAATTGTTGCTGGCCGCCGCCTTGGGCAAGTCCCGCAGCTACCTGCACACCTGGCCGGAAAAAATCGTCAGCAGTGAACACGCGCTGACCTTTGCCGACTACCTGCAACGCCGTCGTGCCGGCGAGCCCGTGGCCTACATCCTCGGCCAGCAAGGCTTCTGGAAGCTCGACCTGGAAGTGGCACCGCACACGCTGATCCCGCGTCCGGAAACCGAGATGCTGGTGGAAGCCGCCCTGGAATTGCTGCCTGCCACACCGGCCAAGGTCCTGGACCTGGGCACCGGCAGCGGCGCGATTGCCCTGGCCCTGGCCAGCGAACGCCCGGCCTGGCAAGTCACGGCGGTCGACCGCGTGCTGGAAGCCGTGGCCCTGGCCGAACGCAACCGCCAGCGCCTGCACCTGAACAACGCCACGGTGCTGAACAGCCATTGGTTCAGTGCCCTCGAAGGCCACACTTACAACCTGATCATCAGCAACCCACCTTATATAGCCGACACCGACCCGCACCTGGTGGCCGGTGACGTGCGCTTTGAACCGGCCAGCGCGCTGGTATCCGGGCATGACGGCCTGGACGACCTGCGGCTGATCATCGCCCAGGCACCCGCGCACCTCGACGCCGCAGGTTGGTTGCTGCTGGAACACGGTTACGACCAGGCGCCCGCCGTGCGCGACCTGCTGCTGGGGGAAGGCTTTGAAGAAGTCCACAGCCGCATCGACCTGGGCGGCCACGAACGCATCACGTTGGGACGCCGCCCGTGATGAACGACCAGGAGCTGTTGCGCTATAGCCGGCAGATTCTGTTGCAGCATGTCGACATCGAAGGCCAGTTGCGCCTGAAAAACAGCCGCGCGCTGATCGTCGGCCTGGGTGGCCTCGGTTCGCCGGTGGCGCTGTACCTGGCGGCGGCGGGTGTGGGTGAGCTGCATTTGGCGGATTTCGACACTGTCGACCTGACCAACCTGCAACGCCAGATCATTCACGACACCGACAGCGTCGGCCTGAGCAAGGTCGACTCGGCGATTCGCCGCCTGAGCGCGATCAATCCTCAAATACTGCTGGTTGCCCATCGCAGCGCGCTGGATGAGGATTCCCTCGCGGCCGCCGTGGCGGTGGTCGATGTGGTACTGGATTGCAGCGACAACTTCTCCACCCGCGAAGCGGTCAACGCTGCGTGTGTCGCTGCCGGCAAGCCTTTGGTGAGCGGTGCGGCGATTCGCCTCGAAGGCCAGCTGTCGGTGTTCGACCCTCGTCGCGCCGAAAGCCCCTGCTACCACTGTTTATACGGGCACGGCAGCGACGCCGAACTGACCTGCAGCGAAGCCGGCGTCATCGGCCCGTTGGTGGGCCTGGTCGGCAGCCTGCAGGCCCTGGAAGCCTTGAAGTTACTGGCCGGTTTCGGCGAGCCGTTGGTGGGGCGGCTTTTGTTGATCGACGCCCTGACCACGCGTTTTCGCGAGCTGCGGGTCAAGCGTGACCCCGGTTGCATCGTCTGCGGTAGCCAACATGGTTAAGGATGCGCCGATTGGTGTGTTCGACTCCGGTGTCGGCGGCCTGTCGGTGCTGGACGAAATCCAGCGTCTGCTGCCCCATGAGTCGCTGCTGTACGTGGCGGATGGCGGGAATATCCCCTACGGCGAGAAAACCCCGGCGTTCATCCTCGATCGTTCGCGAAAGGTGGCGACGTTCTTCCGTGAGAAGGGCGCCAAAGCGTTTGTGATTGCCTGCAACACGGCGACCGTTGCGGCGGTTGCCGATTTGCGCCAGGACTATCCCGACTGGCCATTGGTGGGCATGGAACCGGCAGTCAAACCTGCGGCTGCCGCGACCCGCAGTGGCGTCGTCGGCGTGCTGGCGACCACCGGCACCCTGCAAAGCGCCAAGTTCGCCGCCTTGCTCGACCGCTTCGCCACCGATGTGCGGGTGGTCACCCAACCCTGCCCGGGCCTGGTGGAGCTGATCGAAACCGGCGACCTGGACAGCCCGGCCCTGCGCCTGCTGTTGCAAGGCTACGTGGAGCCGCTGATTGCGGCCGGTTGCGACACCATCATCCTCGGCTGCACCCACTACCCGTTCCTCAAGCCCCTGCTCGCCGAGATGCTCCCGCCGACGATCATTTTGATCGACACCGGGGCGGCAGTAGCGCGTCAATTGCAGCGTCTTTTGAGTAATCGCGAACTGCTGGCCACTGGCAATCCGCCGCCTGTACAGTTCTGGACCAGCGGCGATCCGCAGCATCTAAGAAATATCCTACCGACCCTATGGAAATCTCCCGGAGTTGTGAGTAGTTTTGGCGTGTGAAAAAAACGTGAAATAACGCCTTTATCCGCTGAACTTCTGGCTATACGGCAGCTTCTATAGCAAGTTAGCCGGTACAAAATCATACAACTTCGTTCGGAAGGGATGTTTCTCTATGAAGCGCTTGTTCTGTTTGGCTGCGATTGCGGCCGCAATGTTGGGGCACTCTTTTTCCGCACAGGCGGCAGGCCTGGAACTTGGGGTGGGAAGTACGAGCGATTCGACCATGACCTATCGGTTGGGGCTGACCTCGGACTGGGATAAAAGCTGGTGGCAGACCGATACGGGGCGCGTGACCGGGTACTGGAGCGGCGCCTACACCTACTGGGACGGTGACAAGCGCGCCAGTGTCAGCAGCCTGTCGTTCTCGCCCGTGTTTGTGTATGAGTTTGCCGGGGAGAGGGTGAAGCCGTACATCGAGGCCGGCGTGGGTGTGGCCGTGTTCTCCCGCACGCGGGTAGAAGACAACAATATCGGCCAGGCTTTCCAGTTTGAAGACCGGCTGGGCTTTGGCTTGCGCTTTGTCGGTGGCAGTGAAGTGGGCATTCGGGCCACCCATTACTCCAATGCCGGGATCAGCAGCAATAATGATGGTGTAGAGAGTTATTCGCTGCACTACACGCTGCCGTTGTAGTTTTTTAAGCACACTGCAAAACCATTGTGGGAGCGGGCTTGCTCGCGAAAGCGGTATATCAGCCACGAATCAGTTGACTGACACACCGCTTTCGCGAGCAAGCCCGCTCCCACATTTGCTACTCATTGGTTCCGAAATCAGCGATACACCGTCGCAATCCCCTGGCGCTCATCGATGCACTCCGGCGCGCCCATCTCGAATTCCCGGCAGATCAGCGGCCGCTTCTCGTAAATCGTGCACATCATCGTGTCGCGATCCAGCGCCGCGCACCAGCCGTCATCCAGGCGCAGCATGACTTCGCCGCCCCAATCGTCGGTATCGATAAAGCGATCGGGCACGCCGGTGTCGGTGATCAGCATGACTTCCAGCTGGCAGCAGCACGCGGCGCAGGTGGAGCAGGTGACGGCAGGTTCGGCGATTTGGGTATGGGGGATGTTGGTCATAGGCGCGCAGTGTAAGGCAAGCGGCTCATAGGTGTGTGAAAGGCCTGACGGACGTCAATGTGCCAACTGCCTGGCAATCCAATGCAACAACGGAAAAATCATCCCCCAGAGTAACGCCAGGCCGATGACGGTCGGCACGGTGCCATAGCCGAAACTCACCCCGGCCAGTTGGCTGCCCGCGTAATAGGACAACGGCCCGCCCACCGCCCCCAACAAACTCGCACGCCACCAGGGCTGGGCGCTCCAGGCCAGGCAATGGCGCAGCGTGGTCGCCAGCAATGCCCACAACAGGATCAGCCACCATGGTGCCAACGGTCCGGGCAGGCTGAAATGAAACACGCCGAATGCTCGTAGCACGGTGTCGATCACGGTGCCCAACAAGGTGACGGCAAGAATCACCTGGCCTTCCGCTGACCACGAACTTATCCACAGCAGGTGGATTACCAGCACCGCCAACCCCACCAACAGCCACAGACTGTCGCCGCCCAGCACACAGGCAAACCAGCCGCACTGGAACAGCACGGCATTTGCCAGTGGTTTAAGCATCAAAGCGCCCGAGCAGTGGCTGGGTCAGCGCCGCCGGCTTGGCCAGCAGCATCTGCGCGGTGCCGATGGTGCGCTCCATAAAGCCGCCTTCGCAGTAGCACAGGTAAAACTCCCACAGCCGCAGGAAGTATTCGTCGTAGCCCATTTCCGTCAGGCGGCTGTGGGCGCGGCGAAAGTTCTCATGCCACAGGCGCAGGGTTCGCGCGTAGTGCAGGCCGAAGTCCTCCATGTGCAGCAGGTTCATGTCAGTGTCGCGGCTGACGACCTCCAGCATCTTCTGTACACAGGGCAAGGCGCCGCCGGGGAAGATATAGCGCTGGATAAAATCCACGCTGCTCTTGGCTTGTTCGTAGCGTTGCTCGCGAATGGTGATCGCTTGCAGCAACATCAGGCCGTTGCTCTTGAGCAACTGCGCGCACTGTTTGAAATAGGTCGGCAGGAAGCGGTGGCCCACGGCTTCGATCATCTCGATCGACACCAGCTTGTCGTACTGCCCGGTCAGGTCGCGGTAGTCCTCCAGCAGCAACGTCACCTGATTCTGCAAACCCAGGGCCTCGATGCGTTTTTCGGTGTAGGCAAACTGCTCTTTGGACAGGGTCGTGGTGGTGACCTTGCAGCCGTACTGCTGCGCGGCATAAATCGCCATGCTGCCCCAGCCGGTGCCGATTTCCAGCAGGTGGTCGGACGGTTTCAGCGCGAGCTTCTGGCAGATGCGTTCCAGCTTGTTCAACTGCGCCTGTTCCAGGGTGTCGTCAGCGGTGAGGAACTGCGCGGCCGAATACATCATGGTCGGGTCGAGGAACTCCTCGAACAGGTCGTTGCCCAGGTCGTAGTGGGCGGCAATGTTTTTCTGCGAGCCCTTGCGCGTATTGCGGTTGAGCCAGTGCAGGCCCTGGGTGAAGGGCCGCGCCAGTTTGGCCAGCCCACCTTCCAGCGCATCCAGCACGTCGAGGTTGCTGACCATCACTCGTACCACGGCGGTCAGGTCCGGGCTGCTCCAGTAACCATGGATAAATGCCTCGCCGGCGCCGATGGAGCCGTTGGCCGCCACCAGCCCCCACACGGCTGAATCGAGGATCTGGATCTCCCCCAGCAGGTGCGCTTCCCGTGCGCCGAAGACTTGCCGTTCGCCGTCCTCGATCACCACCAACTGGCCGTGGCGCAGTTGGCCGAGCTGGCGCAGCACGGCTTTGCGCAGCAGCGCGGCGGTCATGCCGTTGACGTTCAAGCGGTTGGATTTGACCGATAAGCTAGGGGATTTCATGGCGGCGATCCTTGGTGTAACCGACTGCGGTGCGAGAAGCGCCTTCGGCGGCGTGATGGGAAAAAATCGGCGTGCGTTTAAGCAAGAGGCGCAAGGCCTGCCAATAAATGGCCAGGCAGGTCTTGGCGGTCATCCACGGGAAGCGCCACAGGTAGCGGTGCAGGCTGGCGCGGTTCAGGGCTTCGCGTTGCAGGCTCAAGGTGGCGTCGAAGACTTTCAGTTCGCCCTGCCAGTCGGCCATATGCACGCCGAGCCTGGCGGCGGGCGGGCTGAAGCTCATGCGGTATTCCAGGTCCCGGGGCAAGAACGGCGACACATGAAACGCCTTGGCCACGGCGAAGTGCTGATGCTCACCGGCAGGCAGCGCCTGGGCTGGCAGCACGTAGTGATAGCGCTCGCGCCACGGGGTGTTGGTCACTTCACAAAGGATCGCGGCCAGCGTTCCGTCGGCCTCGAAGCAGTAGAAGAAACTCACCGGGTTAAAGGCCAGGCCCCAACTGCGGGCCTGGGTCAGCAGGCAGATAACGCCCGAGGGGATGCGCCCCAGGGCCTTGCCGACTTCTTGGCGTACGGCATCGGTCAAGCTCATGCCGTGACGGGTAAATTCACGCAGGTAATCCTGCTGGCGAAACGCGAACGGCGCCCAGCGCTCGCCCGCCAATGGCGACAAGCCGAACACTTCGTCCTGTTCGCTGAGGTCCAGGTACAGCAGGCCGATCCGGTAGCGGAAGGCATGGCCCTTTGGCGTAAACCGCCGATGGGCGATCCAGCCACTGTACAGGGCGCTGTTCACAGGATTTCCCCGAACGCCTTGGCCACGCGCAATGCGCTGACCACGCCGTCTTCGTGGAAACCGTTGGCCCAGTAGGCGCCGCAATAATAGGTGTGCTGCGCGCCGTGCAGTTCTTCCCAGCGCGCTTGGGCGGCCACGGCGGCCAGGCTGTATTGCGGGTGGGCGTAGGTGTAGCGGGCGAGGACTTTGAGCGGGTTGATCAGCGCCGTTTGATTGAGGCTCACGCAAAAGGTGGTGGTGCTGTCGATGCCCTGCAGGATGTTCATGTCGTAGGTCACCGCCGCCTGTTTTTGCGCGCGGCCATCCAGGCGGTAATTCCAGCTGGCCCAGGCCAGTTTGCGCTCGGGCAGCAGACGGGTATCGGTGTGCAGGACGACGTCATTGTCGGCGTAGGGCAGGGCGCCAAGGATCTGTTGCTCGGCCAGGCTCGCATCCCCCAGCAACGCCAGGGCCTGGTCGCTGTGGCAGGCGAACACCACCTTGTCGAATGCCTCGCTGCCGGCGGCGCTGTGGATAACTGCGCCGATGGCTGAACGCTCAACCCGGGTGACCGGGCAATTGAGGCGGATATTTTCGCGGAAGGACTGGGTCAGCGGCTCGATATAGCGGCTGGAACCGCCTTCGATCACGCACCACTGCGGCCGGTTGCTCACCGACAACAAGCCATGGTTCTTGAAGAACCGCACGAAGAATTGCAGGGGAAACCCGAGCATGTCGGCCAGGGACATCGACCAGATCGCCGCGCCCATCGGCACGATGTAGTGCTGGATAAATCGCTGGCCGTAGCCGCCCGCTTGCAGGTACTCGCCCAGGGTCATCTCGGCGCTGATGCGTTGCTCTTGCAGGTCCAGGGGCGCCTGGCGGTTGAAGCGCAGGATATCGCGCAACATGCCCCAGAACCCCGGCGACAGAATATTCCGGCGCTGGGCAAACAGGCTGTTGAGGTTGTTGCCGTTGTACTCGAACCCGGCGTTCGGGTCGCACACCGAAAAGCTCATCTCGGTGGGTTTGTACGTCACGCCAATTTGCCCCAGCAGCTTGATGAAGTTGGGATAGGTCCAGTCGTTGAACACGATAAAGCCGGTGTCCACCGCATGGCTTTTGCCTTCCACCGTGACATTCACCGTATGGGTGTGGCCGCCGATGCGGTCGCCCGCTTCGAACAGGGTGATGTCGTGGCGGCGACTGAGCAGGTAGGCGCTGGTCAGCCCGGCAATGCCGCTGCCGATAATGGCGATCTTCACAGGTCGTCCTTTCTCGGCGGCGGGCTGCGCAGCATGCGTTTGCCAATGATCAACTGGACGCGGTTCGGCAGTTTCGACAGTGGCCACAAGGCGGCAATAAACAGGGCAGGGAAGGCAATTTCCAATGGACGGTTTTGCAGCTTGGCGAAGATATGTCGCGCGGCCTTGTCTGCCGGCCAGCTCAGGGGCATCGGGAAATCATTGCGGGCGGTCAGCGGCGTGTCGACAAACCCCGGGCTGACCACGGTGACGTCGATCCCTTCAGGCGACAGGTCGATACGCAGGGACTCGAACAGGTAACGCAGGCCGGCCTTCGACGCACCATAGGCTTCCGCCCTGGGCATCGGCAGGTAGGTCACCGCACTGGCCACACCGACCAGGTGCGGTGTATGACCGGCACGCAACAGCGGCAGCGCGGCCTCGATGCAGTAACTGCTGGCCAGCAGGTTGGTGCGCACCACGTGCTCGATGATCGAGGCGTCGAACTGCCTGGCATCCACGTATTCGCAGGTGCCGGCATTCAGGATCACCGTATCCAGCGAACCCCAGGCCACCGCGATGTGTTCACCGATCTCGCGTACGGTCTGGCTGTTGGTCAGGTCGCCGGCCACCACCAGCACTTGCCCGGGGTATTGCTGGGCAAGCTGTTCCAGGGGCGCCTTGGAGCGGGAACTAAGGGCCACATGGGCACCGCTTTCGAGCAGCGTCTTGGCCAGTTCGGCCCCGATGCCACTGCTGGCACCGGTCAACCAGTAACGACGTGGAAGGTTAAGGCTCATCCCATTCTCCTTTTCAGCCAGCTGACCACACCGCCAAGGACCGGCACGTGTTCATACAGCAACTGTCCAGCGTCAAAATAATCCCGGTGGCGATACACCTTGTCGCGCCACAGCAGGTGCGAGCAGCCTTCCACACGAATCACTTCGCCCTTGGCCAGGCGCGGGTGGCAGAAGCTCATTGTCCAGCGCAGGTAGCCTTCGCCTTCCGCCACTTGATCAAAGCCATGGAAGTCAAAGCGCAACTGGGTAACGTTGTCGTACAGCTCGGCGAAGTAGCGGTGCAACGCCGGCAGCCCGTGCACCTCGTGCAGTGGGTCGGTGAAACTGATGTCCTGGCTGTACAGGCCGTCGAGCAGGTGCAGGTTGTGCTTGTCCACACTGGCGAACACCTGGGCGAAGCAGCGCAGGAAATCACTCATAAGCACCTCCGACCGCCTGGCGTGAAGGCAGGCTGCGGAAAGCGGCGAGGGCGCGCTCGCGGGATTTTTTCAAATCGACGATAGGACGAGGATAGTCGGCCACACCAAACAGGCCGCCCACGGCGTCGGGGTTGTGCACTTCCTTTTTGTTCAGCGCCGACAACTGTGGCATCCAGTGCTTGATAAACACACCTTCGCCGTCGAATTTTTCCGATTGGCTCAAGGGGCTGAAAATCCGGAAGTACGGGGCCGAGTCGGTGCCGGTGGACGAGCTCCACTGCCAGCCACCGTTGTTGGCTGCCAGGTCGCCATCGATCAGGTGACGCATGAAAAAGCGCTCGCCTTCGCGCCAGTCGATCAGCAGGTTTTTGGTCAGGAACATCGCCACCACCATGCGCAGGCGATTGTGCATCCAGCCGGTTTCCAGCAGCTGGCGCATGGCGGCGTCGATGATCGGCAGGCCGGTGCGTGCTTCCTGCCACGCTTTCAAGTCTTCCGGGCTGTTGCGCCAGGCCACGGCTTCGGTCTCTGGACGGAATGCGCGGTGGCGCGAGACCCGTGGGTAGCCCACCAGAATATGTTTGTAGAACTCGCGCCACAGCAGCTCGTTGATCCAGGTAATCGTGCCGATGTCGCCGCTTTCGAATTCACCCTGGTTGCTTTGCAGCGCGGCATGCAGGCACTGGCGCGGTGAAACCACGCCCGCTGCAAGGTAGGCCGAAAGCTGGCTGGTACCGGGCTTGGCCGGGAAGTCGCGTTCGTCCTTGTAGTAGCTGATTTGTGCGTCGGCGAACTGGTCGAGACGGCGCCGGGCTTCGGCTTCGCCGGCAGGCCACAGGGCGCGCAAGGCTTCGCTCGGGGTAGCGAAGCCCTCGACGTGATCCGGAACCTCGTCGCTTTTGAGTGTGAGCGGTGCCTGCGCCTTGGGAGTGGCGACCAAACGCGGCAAGGCGCCATGCAGGCGGCTGTAGCAGACCTTGCGGAACTGGCTGAACACCTGGAAGTAGGTGCCGGTCTTGGTCAGCACGCTGCCGGGCTGGAAAAACAACTGGTCCAGATAGGTGTGGAACGTGATGCCTTGAGCTTCGAGGGCCTTGGCCACGGCGGCGTCGCGGCGCTCTTCGTGGATGCCGTATTCGTCATTGACGTGCACCGACTCCACCGACAGTTCCTGGCACAGGCCTGCCAAAACTTCAGGTG
Source organism: Pseudomonas sp. C8002 (assembly GCF_013385765.1). Classification (NCBI taxonomy): domain Bacteria; kingdom Pseudomonadati; phylum Pseudomonadota; class Gammaproteobacteria; order Pseudomonadales; family Pseudomonadaceae; genus Pseudomonas; species Pseudomonas sp. C8002. Next base: position 5,656 of record NZ_JACAPJ010000009.1, on the reverse strand, counting down.
CTTGATCCCAAGTGTCGGCATGGCGGATCAATAACGGAATGTTCAACTCGCTCAGTGCCGAGCTCAAGCGCTGCAGGTTGCGCAGCCAGAAATCGACCTTGCACGGAGCGTCATCGTGGGCCAGCCATTGCCCGGGGCTGATCAGGTAGACGGCCGCTGTCGGGCCACGCTGTGCGGCGGCGGCGAGGGCGGTGTTGTCATGTAGGCGCAGGTCGGTGCGCAGCCAGATCAAGTGCATTTAAATAAGTCCACGCTGGATCAGTACCTGATGGGCCGACAACGGGTCTTCGGCCAGGAGCAATTCAGGAATCTCTTGGGTTAATACGGACAGCTCCGCCTGGTGGATGCATACCGTTGGTCCGGTTATCAGTTTTGGGCAACTGAAGCCGCTCAACAGTTTGCCCAGCACCGAGGTATGGAGTGCCTTGCTCGAATACAGCAGTACCGCGCGGGGTTGCAGATGCTCGACGGCCAGGGCCAGTTCGCCCACCGGCAATGGCCAGTCGAAAACTTCCACCGGGCAATCGGCGCTGCTGGCGAGCCAGGCGGTGAGCCACAGGTGCGGCTCCAGCGGCAGGTCGGAATGGTTGATCAGCAGCAGGGGGGCGCCGTTGAGCTGGCGGTTGTTGTGATACATCCGCGCACCGAATTTGCTGCGCAGCCAGGAATAGAAAAATACCCGTTCCATCTGCGCGCCGAACTGGCCTTGCCAGCGCAGTTCGAGCTCCTTGAGCAACGGCAATAACAGTTGCTCGCACAAGGTGCGCGGCGGGTACAGCGCCATGGCCTGGTTGAAGGCATCATCCACCCGGCGCTCGGCCAGTTCGCTGATGGCCTGCACCAGGTGCTGGCGGCGGTTGTGCCATTCGTTTTCCACCGGCGGTTCGCTGGTGGCTTGCGCGGTGTCGATCAGGCTCTTGACCTGGCTGACCGGCACACCGCGGTTGAGCCAGGTCAGGATGGTATGGATGCGTTGCACGTGCTCGGCACTGAACAGGCGGTGCCCCTTGGGCGTGCGCTGGGGCACGATCAGGCCGTAGCGCCGCTCCCAGGCGCGCAAGGTCACGGCGTTGACGCCGGTCTGGCGCGCCACTTCGCGGATCGGCAGCCAGCCTTGTTCGATGGCCTCGGCGATGTCTTCGCCAGGTTCTTGCAGGGGAAAAGTCATAGGTTAAATCGCATTACGCAGGCTGAGGTTTTCCGGGTGCGGTTGCAGGTAGGCCTGCTGCGCGATATAGCGGTCCGGATGCTGGCGAAAGTGGTGCTTGAGCAGCGTCAGCGGTACCACCAGCGGCACGATGCCCTGGCGGTATTGGCTGATGATGGTCTGCATTTCCTGTTTGTCTTCGGCGCTGATGGCCTGCTTGAGGTAGCCGCTGATGTGTTGCAGCACGTTGGTGTGGGTGCCGCGTGTGGCGCACTGGGTCAGGGCGCTCATCAGTTCGCTGAAGTAACCGGCGGCCAAGGCGCCCAGGTCGACGTCCCTGGGCATGCTGCCCAGCAGGTTGCCGAGGCTTTTGTAATGCACCGGGCTGTGGGCCATCAGCAGGTATTTGTAGCGCGAGTGAAATTCCAGCAGGCGGTGACGGGTCAGGCCTTCGGCGAGCAGTTGCTGCCAGGTGGCGTAGACGAACACCCGGGTCAGGAAGTTTTCCCGCAGGACCGGGTCATTCAGCCGACCGTCTTCTTCCACCGGCAGGTTGGGGTGGCGCGCACAAAACGCCTGGGCGTAGATGCCGCGCCCGCCGCCGTCGATGGGCATGCCGTTGTCCTGATAGACCTTGACCCGCTCCAGGCCGCAGGACGGGGATTTCTGCATGAAGATGTAACCGCAGAGGTCGGTGTGTTCAGCAGCCATTTGCTGGCCGTAATCGTCCAGCGGCTGGGTCACGTTAAGTTCGCGGTTTACGGTGCCAACGGCCTGGGGATTGAGCGGGTCGCCCACCAGGCGAATCGGCTCGCGGGGGATGCCCAGGCCAATGGCGACTTCAGGACACAGCGGCACGAAGTCGAAATAATCGGCCAGGGTCTGGCTACACAGCTGGGATTGTTTATGCCCGCCGTTGAAGCGCACGTTCTCGCCCAACAGGCAGGCGCTGATGGCGATTTTCGGTTTGCCGGTGGCGGGCAGGGTGCTGGACATGGCCAAACCTCGATGAAATTCCTGTACAGAGTTAAATTTCTGTACAACTTAATCTCATCATAGGTTTGAAGCTGTACAAGTCAAATAATTTGTACAGGTATTTGCGGAATGGCTATTTCCAGCCGATTTTCCAGTCTTCGGCGTTTTGCAGGGTTTGCCAGGCCAGGCGCTGCACGCGATGGCTCATCACGGCTTCCAGCTCGATTTCCTGCACATCGCCTTCGTCATCACGCAGCAGTTTGGTCACCAGAAAATGTTTTTCCTTGTACTGCGGGCGGGCTGCTGTCCACTTCGACAGCAGCAACTTGGCGGGATTGATGCGGTTCATCGCAGGTGCTCGATCAACCGCCGCGCCGCCTCCTGGCCGCTGAGCCACGCACCTTCCACGCGGCCTGACAGGCACCAGTCGCCACATACATACAGGCCCAGGTCGGCGTCGGCCAGCACGCCAAATTCATGGCTGGTGGACGGCCGCGCGTACAGCCAGCGGTGGGCGAGGGTGAAGGAAGGCGCCGGCATGGCGCTGTGCAGCAGTTCGGCGAAGGCGCCGTGCAGGTGTTCGATCACGGCTTCCTTGGACAGGTCCAGGTGTTGCTTGCTCCAGGTGCTGGTGGCGTGCAAAACCCAGGTGTCGAGGGTGGTGTCGCGCCCCGGTTTGCTGCGGTTGCGCGCCAGCCAGTCCAGCGGGCTGTCCTGGACGAAGCAGCCTTCCATGGGCGTATCCAGCGGCTTGTCGAAGGCCAGGGCAATGGCCCAGGTCGGGTCCATCTTGACCCCGGCGGCGACACTCGCCAGCTTGGGCGCAGCGGCCAGCAAGGCAGTGGCCTGGGGCGCCGGGGTGGCGATGATCACGTGGCTGAACGGGCCGTGGCTTTCGCCGTCGGCGTCCAGCAGGTTCCAGTGATGTTTACCCTGGAACACTTCGGTGATGCGGCAACCGAACTGCACCGGCAAGTCATCGAGCAGGGCGCGGGTGATCGCACTCATGCGCGGCGTGCCGACCCAGCGGATCTGTTCATCGGGGGAGGGCGTCAGTTGGCCGGACTTGAAGTTGTACAGCTGTGGCTTCCATTGCTCGGCGCAACCATTGGCCTGCCAGCGTTGCACCTCGTTGACGAAGCGCCGGTCGCGGGCGGTGAAGTACTGTGCGCCCATGTCCAGCGAGCCCGCATCGCTGCGCTTGCTGGACATGCGACCGCCACTGCCGCGGCTTTTATCGAAGAGTTGTACAACGTGCCCCGCGTCTTTCAACGCTCGGGCGGCGGAGAGACCGGCGATGCCGGTGCCAATGATCGCGATGGGAACAGTCATGGGAGGCCTCGTTTTACCGTTGGGTACAGACTACGCCGACACCAATAGCTGTACAATATTGTTTTTTGGTATAAGTTTTGGCGTACCTGATCGTTTGGCGTGACCTATGGTTAAACCTGAAGGTTTAACCAGCGTTGCGCCCGATTAAAACATCCCTGTTTATAAAATAGACTAACGGTGGTCGGCGAACGTTACACGAGGAACAACTCATGCACATTTTGCTGACCGGCGGTACCGGTTTGATCGGCCGTCAACTTTGCCAATACTGGCTTGCCCAGGGCCATCGCCTCACGGTCTGGAGCCGCCATCCCGAACAAGTGGCTAAATTGTGCGGCGCCCAGGTGCGTGGCGTCGCCCGCCTGCAGGACATAAACGAGGCGGTGGACGCGGTGGTCAATCTGGCCGGCGCGCCGATTGCCGACCGGCCCTGGACGCATAAACGCAAGGCGCTGTTGTGGAGCAGCCGTATCGGCCTCACCGAAACGCTGCTGGCCTGGCTTGAGGGCCTTGAACACAAACCGGCGGTGTTGATCTCCGGTTCCGCGGTGGGCTGGTACGGCGACGGTGGTGAGCGCGAGCTGACCGAAGACAGCGGCCCGGTGCAGGACGATTTCGGCAGCCAGTTATCCATTGCCTGGGAAGAAACCGCCCAGCGTGCCGAGGCATTGGGCATCCGCGTGGTGCTGGTGCGTACCGGGCTGGTGCTGGCGGCGGAGGGCGGCTTTTTGTCGCGGCTGTTGCTGCCGTTCAAACTGGCGCTGGGCGGGCCTATCGGCAATGGTCGGCAGTGGATGCCATGGGTCCATATAAAGGATCAAATCGCCCTGATTGATTTTCTTCTGCACAAGACCGATGCCAGCGGTCCTTATAATGCCTGCGCGCCACACCCGGTACGCAACCTGGAGTTCGCCAAGACCCTGGGCAAGGTGCTGCACCGCCCGGCGTTCATGCCCATGCCGGCGTTTGCCTTGCGTATCGGCCTGGGCGAGTTGTCCGGTTTGTTGCTGGGTGGCCAGCGGGCTTTGCCGCAGCGGCTGTTGGCGGCCGGTTTCACTTTCCAGTTCACTGAGTTGCATGCGGCCCTGGACGACTTGTCCAGCCGCCTCTAGAGATAGGATGTTGCATGACGGATCACGCGTTGTTACTGGTCAACCTGGGTTCACCGGCGTCCACTTCGGTGGCGGATGTGCGCAGCTACCTCAATCAGTTCCTGATGGACCCTTACGTCATTGACCTGCCATGGCCGGTTCGGCGTTTGCTGGTGTCGCTGATCCTGATCAAGCGCCCGGAGCAATCGGCCCATGCCTACGCCTCGATCTGGTGGGACGAAGGCTCGCCGCTGGTAGTTCTTAGCCGTCGCTTGCAACAACAGATGACTGCACAGTGGACCCAGGGGCCGGTGGAGTTGGCCATGCGCTATGGCGAGCCGTCGATTGAAAGCGTACTGACCCGGCTGGCGTCCCAAGGCATCAAGAAAGTGACCCTGGCGCCGTTGTACCCGCAGTTTGCCGACAGCACCGTGACCACGGTAATCGAAGAGGCCCGGCGCGTGGTGCGGCACAAAAAGTTGGCGATCGAGTTTTCGATTCTGCAGCCGTTCTACGATGAACCGGAGTACCTGGACGCCTTGGCCAACAGCGCCAGAGCCTATGTGGAAGAGGATTTCGATCACCTCCTGCTGAGCTTTCATGGGTTGCCCGAGCGCCACCTGAAAAAGCTCGACCCTACGGGGCAACACTGCTTCAAGGACGCCAACTGCTGCCAGAACGCCTCTCCCGAGGTGCTTGCCACGTGCTATCGCGCGCAGTGTTTCAGCGTTGCGCGGGATTTTGCCGAGCGCCTTGGCTTGCCGGATGGCAAATGGTCGGTGGCGTTCCAGTCGCGGCTGGGCCGGGCCAAGTGGATCGAACCGTACACCGAGGCACGCCTTGAAGCGTTGGCTCAACAGGGCGTGAAGAAGCTACTGGTAATGTGCCCGGCGTTTGTTGCGGACTGCATCGAGACACTGGAGGAAATTGGTGATCGCGGCCTGGAGCAATTCCGCGAGGCGGGGGGCGAGGAGTTGGTGTTGGTGCCGTGCCTGAACGATGACCCGCAGTGGGCGGCGGCGCTCAATACCCTGTGTGAAAGAGCGCCGGTCGCGCTGTAATCAAGCCGAGTGAGGACTAAATGTGGGAGCGGGCTTGCTCGCGAAGACGGCGG
>NZ_JACAPJ010000001.1:266220-393937 GCF_013385765.1 Pseudomonas sp. C8002 | reverse complement strand
CAAAGACCTTTTGGTTACTTTTGGGGCGTTTGCCAAAAGTGACCCGCTGTAAGAGCGGAACCATAAGCGGCCGTTACCGCAGCAACGGATATGTACACAACATACCTAACCCAAACCATAAAAAAACGGCGCTCACGGGGCGCCGTTTTTCACATCCGCAGCGAACACCCTTAGTAGTAGGCGTTTTCTTTCTGCGTATGGTCAGTCACATCCCGCACACCCTTGAGCTCCGGAACCCGCTCAAGCAGCGTACGCTCAATACCCTCACGCAAGGTCACGTCCGCCTGGCCGCAGCCCTGGCAACCGCCACCAAACTTCAACACAGCAATACCATCATCAACCACGTCAATCAGACTCACCTGACCACCGTGGCTGGCCAACCCAGGATTAATCTCGGTCTGCAGGTAATAGTTGATGCGCTCGTTAATCGGGCTATCCGCATTAACATTCGGCACCTTGGCATTCGGCGCCTTGATGGTCAGTTGGCCACCCATGCGATCAGTGGCGTAATCAACCACCGCATCGTCAAGGAACGCTTCACTGAACGCATCGATATACGCGGTGAAGCTTTTCAGCCCCAACGCCGTATCTTCAGGTTTTTCTTCTCCCGGCTTGCAGTAGGCAATGCACGTCTCAGCGTACTGGGTGCCGGGCTGGGTGATAAAGACGCGGATGCCAATGCCCGGGGTGTTCTGCTTCGACAGCAGATCAGCCAGGTAATCGTGGGCGGCGTCGGTAATGGTTATGGCGGTCATGGAAACTCCTCGCAGGCTTGCCGGCAGTTTACGCCAAATTATTACCGAGGTACAAAGTCCTAGTATTTTTGTCGGGAAAGAACCAACCGTTCGTCGCCATCGAACCAGCCTTTGAGCCGACGATAACTGCCCTTTTCCAGCCAGTGGTAGCTGGCCAGCGACCCAAGGGCGATCAGCACCACGCACACGCCGAGCATCACGTAGGCGTTAACCCCATAACGCTGGGCGACAAAACCACCCGCCGACAGCACCAGCACGTGCATCAGATAGACCGAGTAGGAACAATCCCCCATCACCTTGAGCAGCCGGCTGCGCTCGAAATAGCGTTCCATCGAGATACAGGCCACCACCAGCACCGCACTCGGCAAGCCCCAGGTCAGGGCCCGCGGCGATGCGGGCCAGTGATAGATCGCCAACAATGCCCCCGCAATCCCCAGTAATGGAAGCCACAGCCCGGGGCGAATCCAGCCCTTGCGGTAAAGCATGCCGATGCCTATCCCCAGCAGGAACTCATACACAATGTCCGAACGATAGAATTCGCTGATCCAGCCGAAAGAAGTCCACGCCTGGCACACAGCGAACAACAACGCGCCCACCACCAGCACCCGCCACTGCCGGCGAAACAGCAACGCCCACGCAAACAGCACGTAGAAGAGCATCTCGTAGTTCAGGGTCCAGCCGACATTCAAGGTCGGGTACACCCCATAACCACCGGGATTTTCGGAAGGTATGAACAGCAAGGACATCAACACATGGGCCGCATCGACGCTCTGGTCCGGCAACACCGGCCGCGCAAATACCACCAGCAGCGCCATCAACAGCGTGTAGAACCAGTAGGCCGGGACGATTCGCAGCAGGCGATACAGCAGGAATCGCCAGGGCGGCAGCTGTTTGTTCTCGGTGGAGAGGAAGATCACCAGGCCGCTGATCACAAAAAACACATCCACGCCTGCCGCGCCCTTGTCGACAAACAGGTGGCCCAGCGCCGAATCGGCCTTAAAGCCAAAGAAAATCTGCATGAAGTGATGACCCACCACGGTCCAGGCCGCCAGGGCGCGCAGTGCCTGTACTGAAATCAACATCGTCGACCCACTCTCCCAACCCTCGACACCGGTTATTCAGGTGCCTATGGCTTGGGACAGCCGTCGACGGTCAAAGGTCGATCAAAGATTCTCGTAGCGGTTCATGTCCAGCACGCCTTCTTCCAACGGCGTGGTTTCGTGGATGTACTGCGACAGGTCGTGGAAGTACTGCCAGAACTGCGGATGGCTGCGGCGAATGCCCCAACGGTCGACAATCTTCTCGAAGCGATTGGCGTCCTTGGCATTCTCCATGGCCGCGACAAACTCCGGCACTTGCTGCGCCGGAATGTTGAACATGAAGTTCGGGTAGCTGCTCAGCACGCCGGGATAAATGGTCACGGTGTCCAGGCCCGGCTGATAGCGATAAGCCTCACCGAGCATAAAGGCCACGTTGCTGTGGGCGCGGTTGCGCAACAGGCTGTACATCTCACGTTTGCCGCTGCGGGTTTCGATGCGCAGCATGGTCGCTTCCGGCAACAGGTCGATCACCTTGAGCCCCGCCGCCGGGCGGTTGGTCAGGCGGCTCAGGGCCTGTTCGGCGTCCTGCAACGCAGGGTCAATGCCCGGACGCGAGCAATAGGCGCTGACGCAACGGTTGATCGGGTCCGGGCTGGCGTTCAGGTCGCCGTAGCGGGCCAGCAACTGGTTGGCGAAGTCGCGCTTGGGGTCCTTTTCATCGAGCTTGAGGCCCGTGGGCTTGTCATCGTCGATGGCTTCATAGTCCAGCCACAGCTTGACCTTGCCGCTGTTCTGGTACCAATCGTCAAGGAAGTCATCCCGCGAGTCCGCCGGCATCAGGCGCAGGAAGTTCTGCTCGGCACCGTTGCGGATCAGGTCGAAATACAGGCGCGTCTGGGCCTGATGGGAAACGTTGCCGAACACATCGAAATTCACCGCCAACTGGTAGTAGGTGCGCTCCAGCAGCGGATAGTCGAACAGCCACAGGGTTTGCGGCACTTCGCCAATCAAGCCCTTGGTCACCGAGGCGCTGTCGAAGTGACGGAAGATGCTCAACAAGGCGTTGTCGTTGCCCGCCCACAGGCTCGACCAACTCGGCGGCGGCAGGTCGGCATAACTGTCCCGGCGCAACGCTTCGTACTCGTTGCGCTTGTCGCGGTATTTGAGCCAGAGGCTGAGCACGCTGCCCACATCGTCAATCTGCCCCGGCATCGCCAGCAACGGCGTGGCCTGGCCGCGGTAGCGGGCATCGGTGATATACAGGTCGTGATCGGGGTCCTGGAACAGGGTCCAGAAGTTGTCGCGGATCACGTCCGTGGCGATCTGGCCCCGGCATACCGGCCCGCGAATGAAGGTACGCACGAAGTATTCGGCGTTATCCAGCATGAACTGGTAGCGCGCCTTGGCCGGAATCGCCTCGAAGGTCTCGAACGGGTTCGCACGCCGGCCCGGCCCGTAGCCCGGCAAGGCTTGCACCTGCCAGTCATCGGTATAGAACAGCGACTTGATCCGGGCCATCTTCTCGGCGCTGAACGGATAGGTGATGTGAGTCTTGTGCACGATCACCCCCTGCACCGGCCACAGGCGGTAGTACACCTGGGTGCCCGGGTCGTCGTTGGGGCGGCGGGTGTTGATCAGGTCGATCGGCTGCCCGCTCGGGGTGCGCGAGCGTACCCACTGGAAGAAATGCCCCGGTTCGCCGCCTTCAAAGTAGATGTGAGCAAGGAACAGGTGCTCGAACAACCAGCGCGCCACCAGGCTTTCCCGGGCCCCGGGCTGGTTGAACAGGTTTTCCCATTGCTGCACTTGCAAGGCTTCCTTGGCACTCGGGGCCAGGCCTTGTTCGTCGATCGGTGCGCCGGAGGCCAGCCAGCGTTGCAGGGTCTGGTACTGCTGGTCGGTCAGGCCGGTGACGGCCAGGGGCATGCCTTCCTTCGGGTGGTTACCTGCGTAGGCGTTGAACTCCCCCGGCATCGGGCAGGTGTTTTCGCGGCTCAGGCCCAGCACGATGTCGTCGGGCAGCTTGGCGTTGGGCGCAAGCGGCGCGTTATGCCCCAGCTCCAGCATGCGCGCCATCAGTGCGGCCTGGCTGCCCTGGGCGTCGAGTACCGAGTAGAAATCCTTTTGCTGCCAGGCGGCTTTGCCGAAGGCGTCATAGAACAAACGGGTGGGCTGGCTGGCCTGGCTGCGCTCGCCGTCGTACACCGGCACCTTGGTCGCGCCACGTGCGGCGCCTTCGGCACTGCCCAGGTTGAGCTGGCAGGCCGAGTCGTAGCAGGCGTGGCAGGCCACGCATTTCTCGGTGAAGATCGGCTGGATGTCACGGGTATAAGAGATCGCCGGGGCGGGACCTTCTGCCTGTGCGGTAAGGGCGAACAGCGCAAACGCGGCGCTGACGATGAGGCGAAGTGACATGTTTCCGGTCCCGATTCAATGCGTGCAGTGAAAAACCCGTCGATTCTACCGATGTAACGCCCCCGCCAACATGAGCGATATTCATGCAAACCCAGCACATGCTCTAAAAGCGCACAGGTTTGTTATGATCTTCGCCCTCCGTAATACCTGACCAGAGTAGTCCCATGCCCGATCGTAGCGCTCGTCTGCAAGCCCTCCACCAAGCCCTCAAGGAACGCATCCTGATCCTCGACGGCGGCATGGGCACGATGATCCAGAGCTATAAACTGGAAGAGCAGGACTACCGTGGCAAACGCTTCGCCGACTGGCCGAGCGACGTCAAGGGCAATAACGACCTGCTGGTAATCACCCGTCCGGACGTGATCGGCGGCATCGAAAAAGCCTACCTGGATGCCGGCGCCGACATCCTGGAAACCAACACCTTCAACGCCACGCGCATTTCCATGGCCGACTACGGCATGGAAGACCTCGCCTACGAACTAAACGTAGAAGGCGCGCGCCTGGCGCGCAAGATCGCCGACGCCAAGACCCTGGAAAACCCGGCCAAGCCGCGCTTCGTCGCCGGCGTGCTCGGTCCGACCAGCCGTACCTGCTCGCTGTCGCCCGACGTAAACAACCCCGGCTACCGCAACGTGACCTTCGATGAGCTGGTGGAAAACTACACCGAAGCCACCAAAGGCCTGATCGAAGGCGGCGCCGACCTGATCCTGATCGAAACCATTTTCGACACCCTCAACGCCAAGGCCGCGATCTTCGCCGTACAGGGCGTGTTCGAAGAATTGAACGTCGAACTGCCGATCATGATCTCCGGCACCATCACCGACGCCTCCGGCCGCACCCTGTCGGGCCAGACCACCGAAGCCTTCTGGAACTCGGTCAGCCACGCCAAGCCGCTGTCTGTGGGCCTGAACTGCGCACTGGGGGCGAGCGAGCTGCGTCCGTACCTGGAAGAGCTGTCGAACAAGGCCAACACCCACGTTTCCGCCCACCCGAACGCCGGCCTGCCCAACGAATTCGGCGAGTACGACGAACTGCCGTCGGAAACCGCCAAGGTCATCGAAGAATTCGCCCAGAGCGGCTTCCTGAACATCGTCGGTGGTTGCTGCGGTACCACCCCGGGCCATATTGAAGCCATCGCCAAGGCCGTGGCCGGTTACGCACCGCGCCCGATCCCGGACATTCCGAAGGCCTGCCGCCTGTCGGGCCTGGAACCGTTCACCATTGATCGCAACTCGTTGTTCGTCAACGTCGGCGAGCGCACCAACATCACCGGTTCCGCCCGCTTCGCCCGCTTGATCCGTGAAGACAACTACACCGAAGCGCTGGAAGTCGCCCTGCAGCAGGTGGAAGCCGGCGCCCAGGTGATCGACATCAACATGGACGAAGGCATGCTGGATTCGAAGAAGGCCATGGTGACCTTCCTCAACCTGATTGCCGGCGAGCCGGACATCTCCCGCGTGCCGATCATGATCGATTCCTCCAAGTGGGAAGTGATCGAGGCCGGCCTGAAGTGCATACAGGGCAAGGGCATCGTCAACTCCATCAGCATGAAGGAAGGCGTGGAACAGTTCATTCACCACGCCAGGCTGTGCAAGCGCTACGGCGCGGCGGTAGTGGTGATGGCGTTCGACGAAGCCGGCCAGGCCGACACCGAAGCGCGCAAGAAAGAAATCTGCAAACGCTCCTACGACATCCTGGTGAATGAAGTCGGCTTCCCGCCGGAAGACATTATCTTCGACCCGAACATCTTCGCGGTCGCCACCGGTATCGAAGAGCACAACAACTACGCCGTCGATTTCATCAACGCCTGTGCCTACATCCGCGACGAGCTGCCGTATGCGTTGACCTCCGGCGGCGTGTCCAACGTGTCGTTCTCGTTCCGTGGCAACAACCCGGTGCGTGAGGCCATCCACTCGGTGTTCCTGCTGTATGCGATCCGCAACGGCCTGACGATGGGTATCGTCAACGCCGGCCAGCTGGAGATCTACGACCAGATCCCGGCCGAGCTGCGTGACGCGGTGGAAGACGTGGTGCTCAACCGCACCCCGGAAGGCACCGACGCCCTCCTCGCCATTGCCGACAAGTACAAGGGCGACGGCAGCGTCAAGGAAGCCGAGACCGAAGAATGGCGCGGCTGGGAAGTCAACAAGCGCCTGGAACACGCGCTGGTCAAGGGCATCACCACCCACATCGTTGAAGACACCGAGGAATCCCGGCAGTCGTTCGCGCGCCCGATCGAAGTGATCGAAGGCCCGCTGATGTCCGGCATGAACATCGTCGGCGACCTGTTCGGCGCCGGCAAAATGTTCCTGCCTCAGGTGGTGAAATCCGCCCGGGTGATGAAGCAGGCCGTGGCCCACTTGATCCCGTTCATCGAGCTGGAAAAAGGCGACAAGCCGGAAGCCAAGGGCAAGATCCTGATGGCCACGGTGAAGGGCGACGTGCACGACATCGGCAAGAACATCGTCGGCGTGGTGCTGGGTTGCAACGGCTACGACATCGTCGACCTGGGCGTGATGGTCCCGGCCGAGAAAATCCTGCAGGTGGCCAAGGAACAGAAGTGCGACATCATCGGCCTGTCCGGGCTGATCACCCCGTCCCTGGACGAGATGGTGCACGTCGCCCGCGAGATGCAGCGCCAGGATTTCCACCTGCCGCTGATGATCGGTGGCGCCACCACTTCCAAGGCCCACACGGCCGTGAAGATCGAGCCCAAATACAGCAACGACGCGGTGATCTACGTCACCGACGCCTCCCGCGCCGTGGGCGTGGCGACGCAATTGCTGTCCAAGGAATTGAAGCCGGCATTCGTCGAGAAAACCCGCCTGGAATACATCGACGTGCGCGAGCGCACCTCCAACCGCAGCGCGCGCACCGAGCGCCTGAGCTACCCGGCCGCCATCGCCAAGAAGCCGCAGTTCGACTGGAGCAGCTACACGCCGGTCAAGCCGACGTTTACCGGCGCCAGGGTGCTGGACAATATCGACCTCAACATCCTGGCCGAGTACATCGACTGGACACCGTTCTTCATCTCCTGGGACCTGGCCGGCAAGTTCCCGCGCATCCTCACCGATGAAGTGGTGGGTGAAGCGGCGACGGCGCTGTACGCCGACGCACAGGAAATGCTCAAGAAGCTGATCGACGAAAAACTCATCAGCGCCCGCGCGGTGTTCGGTTTCTGGCCGACCAACCAGGTGCAGGACGATGACCTGGAAGTCTACGGCGATGACGGCCAGCCGATTGCCAGGCTGCACCATTTGCGCCAGCAGATCATCAAGACCGACGGCAAGCCGAACTTTTCCCTGGCCGACTTCGTCGCACCCAAGGACAGCGGCGTAACCGACTACATCGGTGGCTTCATCACCACCGCTGGCATCGGCGCTGAAGAAGTGGCGAAGGCCTACCAGGACGCCGGCGACGACTACAACTCGATCATGGTCAAGGCCCTGGCCGACCGCCTGGCCGAAGCCTGCGCCGAATGGCTGCACCAGCAAGTACGTAAGGAACACTGGGGTTACGCCAAGGACGAAGTGCTGGATAACGAAGCGCTGATCAAGGAGCAGTACAGCGGTATGCGCCCTGCCCCGGGTTACCCGGCGTGCCCGGATCACACCGAGAAGGCCCAGTTGTTCCAACTGCTGGACCCTGAAGCCCGGGAGATGCACGCCGGCCGCAGCGGCGTGTTCCTGACCGAGCACTACGCGATGTTCCCGGCAGCAGCCGTCAGCGGCTGGTACTTCGCTCACCCGCAGGCGCAGTACTTTGCGGTGGGCAAGATCGACAAGGACCAGGTCGCCAGCTACACCGCCCGCAAGGAGCAGGACCTGAGCGTGACCGAACGCTGGCTGGCGCCGAACCTGGGTTACGACAACTAAGTCGTGGCGCGCTGACCCGGGCGTCCAGCCGGCTGGGCGCCCGGGTCAGATCCCCAGATCCCTCCTCGCCCGCCCCGAAAGCCTGAGCGCCAGTGCCTGTTGCTCGGCAAGGTTTTCGGTGTCCAAGGCTGCGACTTCGCTCAGGTATTGGGCGCTGAGGTCCGGGTGAAGCTCCTCGAGGGCATCTACCTTGACCTGATGCGCCTGGGCCAACACCGAAAACTCTTCGGGATACAGCTTCTGCAAGTAGCTGACCCAGTACGGGCGCTTGACCAGCTCTTGCATAAACACAGGAGTACTCTCTCTGGCCATAATGGCGGCATACGCCTGATCGATGTTGGCCTGGGTCACCCGGGACAGGTTGCGGTACAGCATGGTGGACGGTTGGTGAGGCAGATCCAGGCGCTCGGCCAGGCCAATGCGGTAGGCCAGGCGAATTTCCGCCGGGTCGATGCTGGGGCTGCGGTTGATCGCTTCACCCGCAATGCGCTCCGCTTCATCGAGACGGATCATGCGCCGGGCCAGGTTGAACAGCGTGGTGCCTTCCTGCTCGGGCGTCCTGACCCGCAGGGCCTTGAACTCATACACGCTGACTTCAAGATCACTGAACAGGAGAATCCAGCCATCGCCGCAGGTCGCCCTCACCTGCATCGCCTGTGCCTGGCCAAACAGTTGTTCGCGCAAGTGCGGGTATTGCTCCGCCGCCTCAAGTACCGCCCACACCCGGCGAGTCAGGTCGGCGCGGTCGTGCAGGAAATCCTGGGCGTTCTTCAACTGGGAAATGATGTAGAAAAAGTATTCGCTGTTTTCGGCCTGCTTGAGCACGCTCCATACCCGGTGGCGGGCCGAATCGGCGGCAATACCCGAGAACCATTGGGCCTTCTGTTGTTCCGGGGTCAAGAGTTCAGGGTGGATATCCGACCCGGAGCTGCTATCGGTACTGTGGTAACTCTCCAGTGCGTCTTCCAATTCCTCGGCCGAAAACCCCAGACCACAGTCGGTCTGCTGCTCGTAGGCGCGCAGGCGTGCCAGATCTTCCTCAACCAGGAGGTTATCGGACAGGTCAGTGCCCCACATCAAGGCGCTGTGCCGGGGCAACAACGCGTCTTCAGGGATGGTTTCGATACGGTTACTGCGCAGGTCCAGGTGGCGCAACTGTGGAGCCTGGAGGACACCCTGCGGCCATGCCAGAAGGTTATTGCCGCGCAGTTCCAATGACTGCAATTGAGGCAGGCTGCTGATGTCCAGAGAGTCCAGGAGGTTCTCAGTCAAGTCCAGGCGCTCCAGCGCGGTCAGCCGATTGAGCTGGCCCTGCAGCTCGCTGCGATAGCGCAGTTCGTTATGGCTCAGGCGCAGCTCGGTGAGTGTCGAGCATTCGCCGACGGCGTCGGGCAGGCTCATCAGGCCATTATTGTTGAGAGTCAGGGTACGTAGCTTGGGAAACGCCCGCAGGAACGCATTGGAGCCCTGCTCAGTAAGCTTGACTGCGTTGAGGTTCAACACCCTCACATGGGCCAACGGCTCGGGTAACGCCGGCAGGTCACCCAGATACAGGTCGTTCAATTGAAGGACCTCGCGCCCATCGCCCGGCGCAACCTCGGGGTGCGCCCGCAAGGTATGGCGCCAACTGTCGATAAGCCTGTCGGCCGCGCGACGACGGTCCACCGCGCTGACCCAGCCGCCCCCCTGGCGATAACCGCGAATATCGATCCAGTCGTTCAACACCCGCACCATACCCCGGTAGCCCGTGCGCCACCGAACCAGGCATGCCTCGACCTCCAGTGCGCCCAGGCCACTGACAAGCAGTTCGTCAATGCGCCGTACCGCATCGCGCGTGGACAACGCCGGGTCTATTTGTTGCAGACGCTGCGCAGGTGTCTGCCGAACTTCACTGTTGGGCACCTCTACCTCCAGCGCGAGGAGCAGATCGGGACTGTCCGTGACCTCCAGGGGAAAGTATTCCGGATCGCCCCCCGTTCTGCCCTCCGCCAGCCCTTCGCGGGGAATGCCCAAGGGTTTGTCCAGGTAAAAGCTCGGGCCAAAAACCGGCAGCATGGCCGGTGCGACGTTCAACGGATTGTCCTGGTAGGTACGCAGGGCAAAACGCTGTATGTCGGCACAGGCCGGCAAGGTCAGGCGACAGCCACGCACGTTGCTGCTGAGCATCAGCAGGTCATGGCCGGTCAGTGCAGCCTGGGGGATCGTGGTAATAGCGCTGTAGCTCAGATCCACTTGACGCAGTTCGGGTAATGCCAGCCAACCTGTCGGCCAGGCGGTGGTCGCGGTGTGGCTCAGGTTCAGGCTGCGCAGCTGGTTGAGCCCACTGACATCCAGGGTACCCACACGGTTGTAATCCAGGTTCAACCCTCGAAGCGTGACCAGGGCGCTGAGGCGCTGCTGTATCGCCTCAGTGATCGTCAACTGGTTGTGCGCCAGGTCCAGCTGTTTGAGAGACCTCAACTGCGTCAGGGACGCCGGCAGGTCCATCAGGTTGCTGCGGCTCAGGTCCAGGCCGTGGATTTGGGTGAACTGGAGGAGGAAATCGTTCAATGCCGCCACTGAAACCCGGGTGCCTGCGAGGTTCAAGCGCTGCACGTGGGCAAAAGCTGCGGCCGGCATCGGCGGCAAATCCCCCAGTACCGTACCCGACAGGTCCAGCATGACCCCCTCGGAGGCGGCTGGCGAAGAAGGCCCGGCCACCTCACGGGGGGAGGCAAAACGTCGGTCGAGACCATCGCGCCAGTAAGCCATGAGCTTGTCTGCCGCACGTTGACGATTGAGCGGGTCCACCGGTCGCCGGTCGACCTCCACTTCCCTGCCCTGCCACTCTTCCAGCGCCTGCTGCAAGGTTGCATGTTCATCCAGCAAGGCGTGCACACGGGTCAACTTGGCGTCACTGGTCAACCGATGGCGCCGCAGGTACGCCAAGGCACTGGGCGCAAACGCCGGGTCGCTGTCTTTCAGGCGTCGCAACGCGCCTTCACAATAAGCGTCCACCATCAGCACTTCATCCACCAAATGCCCCGGGTGGCCTTTCACGTGCTGATACACCGGCATGAACGCACGTCGCTCAAACGCTGCCCAGTTGAGGGTAAGGCCACGCCACAGGCGCTCGTGGCCCTCAAGCATTGCCGCCGGCATGGTATTTATCCCGGTCGCCAACAGGTCGAGCGTCTCCAGTTTGTCTAACGTCAGAACACCTACCGGCCACTCTTTCAGGGCGCCCGCCACCCGCAAGGCAAGCAGCTGTTTCAAGCCACTGACATCCAACGCGTCCAGCGCGCCCGTCAGGACTAACCGGCGCAATTGGCTCAACGTGTTAAGGCGTTGCAAAAAGGCCGGCGAATAGGTCAAGCCCCAGCCGTCGATCGACAACTCTTCAAGCTTGGGAAACAGCCCGAGGCCCGCGGCAATCGCTTCGACATGGGCGGGCTCGGTAAACACATTCAGGACTTCGACGTTGGAGAACTGCTGCGCAAGCCTGGTGCCCTGGGCGCCCGCCAGGGTTTCGCCGCTTACGCCCAACCCTCGCACATGGGAAAAATCAGCATCCAGCGCCGGCAAGTTACCGGCCTTGCCCAGTGACAGATAGGCATGGGGTTTCAAGCCCCGGTACGCGCCTTCGCGCCAGCAATTGATCAGGGTGTCTGCCGTATGTTGTGCCCCCGCCTGAGCACTGTTTTGCGTCACCCACTGATCCAGGGTCATGCGTAACCGGGTCAGTTCGCGCTCGCGGTTGCCAATCAACTCATAGATCTGTGGGGGGCGCTGGCCGGCCTGCAACAGACTTTGCACAAACAGCTGGGCCGCCTCATCGCTGAGGTTGG
The DNA here is from genome assembly GCF_013385765.1 of Pseudomonas sp. C8002. Classification (NCBI taxonomy): domain Bacteria; kingdom Pseudomonadati; phylum Pseudomonadota; class Gammaproteobacteria; order Pseudomonadales; family Pseudomonadaceae; genus Pseudomonas; species Pseudomonas sp. C8002. Next base: position 382,025 of record NZ_JACAPJ010000001.1, on the reverse strand, counting down.
GGTAAACATCGCGAACCCTGGCCGCCAGGGCGGCATTGGGTGCCTGGGCCGCACCCCGGCCGCTCAGGGCATAACCTAATGACCCGCTCGCCAGACGCAACGCCGGGCGAGCCATGGGCGCGCGTATCTTCAGCACGGCGGCCATTTCGAGGCGGTGTGCCGTGGCATACCGTGCCAGGGTTTGCTGCAAATCGACGTCCGCGCTGGCCAGCGGCAAACCCAGTGACTGGCGCAGGGTCACGGGCAAGGCATGGACGATTGATGGGTAGAAATTACGACTGCCGGGGACCGGACTGTTAAGAGGAGCCCCCTGCAGGTCGCACGCCAGGAATGTCTCGCCTTTTTTGACCAGGTAACGGCGCACTGCCGCGTCTTCAGGCCCAACCTCAGCCAGCAAGCGCCCACTGGGGTTGTCGGCGCGCAGTTCCAGGCGCAGCGTGGGAGACCAGCCCGGCAGTTGCTGCAAGCAATGCAACGCCAGCCGGTCACTGTCCAGGCTGGCGAGCGCCGGCAGGTACAAGCCGGCCAACGCACTGCTCAGGCGACGTTGCTGTACCGCACGCCGCGCCAGGTTATCCAGGCGCGGCGCAACACCGGTTCGGCCCAGTATCTGCAGGCGTTCCTTATCGCTGGCCGTACTGATAATTTCGTTGATCGCGCCTCGGGACAAAGAAGCAAAGCGGCGCTGCAACACTGCGCCCTCGGGGGACAGGAGTACAGCCTGTGGCGGCGCGCCGCGAAACAACTGCAACGTATCGGCCAGCACGGCAGGCATCGGCAAACCATCTATGTGGACCTTGCGCAACAGGTCATCACTGATGCCGCTGATGTCGCCAAGGGCGCTCAACGTTGCATCGCTGATTCCCTGGGTTTCATGACCCAGGCGCCTCAGCAAGGTCAGGCGGTCCCATTCCAGTGGGCGTTCATGGGTATGGCGCCAGGCACCCGCCTGGTTGTGCTCGAGGATCGGCTGGTACGCAGCCGGATTGTTCGGATGCTGGATCCGCCATTTTCGAGTCCGCGCATCAAAAGCCTTTTCATAAAGGCCCTCACCCAGACGCACGTACATCTTGCCGCCCTGCGCGTACTGACCCTGGGCATTGGGCTTGAGTGATGCATCCAGAACGGTATGACTGCGGTAGGCCGCAAGGTCGGGTTTCCACAGGCGCCTTTCGCCGTTCGGCAACTTCACCGGCACCAGCCCATCGACCCATTTCGACACCTGGATAGCGGGCGCCCGGCCAGCGAGGGCTGCCGCCCCGCCCAGGGTGGCCATGAACCCGAGATTCAGCGCCACCGACTCCAGGTGCTCCCATGCCGCATCCATATCGCCCTCCTGCCAGGATTCGATGCCGTGATAGACCTCCAGGCCCAACTGAATCGCCGTGACCGCCAACAACAGCTCCCCCAGGCCGGGCACCATGAATGCGGCCACATTCAATGTGTTCAAACCCATGCTCAACCAGTGAGCATGGCGTGCCTGTGCGGCTTTTCGGTCAGCCTCCGCAGTGGGCACCGCCAGGGTTCTGGCATTGTCCTTGAGGCGCTGTACATGCCGCTCGTAGAGCGCGCCGAACAGCTCCCCCTCGATCATCCGTTCTCGCCGGTTCAAGTTGATTTGCTCGTCGTAGACCTGCTCCTTGTAGCCTCGCGGGTTCCAGGTGAATGTGTAGAGTTTTTCCTTGAGGCGCTCAAGGAACTGCGGCGCCTGTTGCTGAGGTACCAGGCTGGCAAACAACTGCTGATAGGCAGGTGAGCGCAGGTTCACCGCCAGTTCCTTGTCGAACGCCTGCATAGACGGGTATTCCTTGAGCGGGCACTGCGGCGCGCCCGGAATCCAGGCCACCACCCGCGTATCAGGCGCCACGGGAAGCAGCCCGCTCACACCTGCCCCAGGAAACAAGGGCGGGATCACGGACCGGGTCGGTGCGACACCCGGCCCGATCAGCAGCACCTCCCCCAGCTCGCAGCCCAGGATCGACAGTTGACCGAAACGGACGGCCTCACCCTCCAGCAGCGGCCGCGAAGTACCTGCCAGCAACTCACGCAACATGAGAAACACCGCCGGACCGATGTCGCCCTGCGCCCATGCGGCATACAGGCGTACCGTCAGCAGGTCTTTTTGCGCGCGAATCATCTGCTCCCGCACCACGGCCCGAGTGGCAGCGGCATCGAACACCTGCGCCAGATGGGCCTGGTATTGCTGTCCCAGGTCCAGGGTGCGGCACAGGGTGGAAAAGGTTTGTGGAGTCATCGACAGGGTTTCGCTGTAGCGATAACGCGCCGCACGCGAGCCATCCGCCCGCGCCTCGCCGTAGTACTCGGTCAGCAGCGCACCTTCCGGCGCCAGGGCGCTGGTCTGTTCGAGGGCGATATCGGTGAAGTCTTCATCGCCCTCGAAGTTCAGCAGCGCTGCCTGCAACAACGAATGCTGCTGCGGGGCCTGGCGATACCGCAGGTAATGCAGCTGGTTTTTGTGGACGTCCGGGGCCTCGCCCATCGCCTCGCGCAACGCCGCTTCCAGCTTGGGCTGGGCGAATTCGACAATGCCTTGCAGCGCGCCAAGGCCCTTGGCCAAGGCTTCGCGGGACTGACGGCTGGCCTTGCGACTGTCATCGAGTGCCTTGTTCAATGCGGGCGAGAGCGGGACCTTGGTGGCAGGCCGCTCCCTGCCGGGCAACAGTCCATGTTTGAGCCGGCGCACATCGACGGGGGCCATATGGGCAACCCACGTGGGCAGACGTGCCTTGATCAGGGCGGTGTGCAAGCTTTCGTCCGCGAGGGCGTTAGGTGGAGTAGACATGTGCGGCTTCCTGAGAACGCTTTTGGGAGGCCCAGTACAGCGAACAGGCGAGCGCCTTCGCAGGTAGATAAATGTTTTTGTGCACCTTGGCGCCGAACCTGGGTAACGACCACTGAGGCGCGGCAGGCCCGTTTCCGGACCTGCCGCCGGGGCACAGGCTGTTATAGCCTCAGTGCTGCTCTCTCCCGCTCGGACAGGCGAATCAGCAGGGCCTGGCGTTGCTCAGTCCTTTGCTTGGCCAATACCACGGCTTGCGCCTCGTACTGCGCACCAAACGCCGGATAGCGATCCTCCAGGGCTTCAGCCTCGCGGGCCTGGGTCTGGGCCAGCGTCGTAAAGTCAGCCGCGTATTGCTTCTGCACGTAGTCGACCCAGTACTGGCGCGTGACCAGATCGGCCGTGAACGCCTCGGTCGCCTCCCGGGCGATGATGCTGGCGTAGGCCTGGTCGATATCGGCCTGTTTCACTTGGGAAAGGTTGCGGTACAGCATGCCGGACGGCTGGCGCGGCAACTCCAGGCGTTGGGCCAGGCCGATGCGGTAGGCCAGGCGAATTTCCGCCGGGTCAACACTGGGCTTTAGGCTGACCACGCGGCTGGCGGTGGCTTCAGTCTGTTCCAGGCGGATCATGCTTCTGGCCAGCTTGAACAGCGCCGCGCCTTCTTTTCCGGGCTCCACGGTTTCCAGGGCCTTGAACTCATAGACACTGACTTCAAGGTCGCTGAACAGCAGGATCCAGCCGTCACCGCAGGTCGCGTTGATCCGCATGCCGCGAGCCTTGCCGAACAGTTGCTCGCGCAACGCCGGACGTTGCTCGGCGGCCTCCAGCACCTCCCATACCCGGCGCGTCAACTCAGGGCGGTCGGTGATGAAGTCCTGGGCGTTTTTCAGCTGGGAAATGATGTAGAAGAAATCCTCACTGTCGTCAGCGCTCTTGAGCGACTCCCAGACTGCGTGTTTGCTGGAGTCGGCCGCCACGCCAGCAAACCACTGGGCTTTCTGTGCTGCGGGCGTCAGCAGCTCCGGATGCAGCTCACCGCTCAGATCCGCTTCCTCGTGACTGGTACTGAGGAGGAAGCCATCGAGCTCGCGATCAATTTGCTCCCGGGTATAACCCAGGCCGAACCCCGTTTCCTCGAGGAAGTCGCTCAGGCGCTCGAACACGCGTTCTTCCAGCCCGTTGTCCGTCAGGTTGGTGTTGCTCATCAGGAGGTTGTGGCGAGGTAACAGGGCATCGTCCGGGATGGTCTCGATCTGGTTATTGCTGAGGTCGAGGGTGCGCAGTCGCGGCAGTTCCAATGCCCCGGCCGGCCATTCCTCCAGGACGTTGTTGTGCAGGTCCAGGTTTGTCAGCCCGCGCAGGCCGCTGACATCCAGGCTGGCCAGGGTGTTTTCGCCAAGGTCGAGCCATTCCAGCGCACTTAATGGGCCGAGCAGTGCCTGTAGCTCCACAGCGTCGCGCAAATCATTGTAGGTGGCTTCGAGATGAGTCAGCGCCGTGTATTGGTTGATCACCTCGGGCAGGTGCGCCAGGCCATTCTTGTTGAGCACAAGCCGGCGCAGGTGAGGGAAACTGCCCAGGAACCCATTGGACCCCTGCTCCGTCAGCTTCACCTCGGTGAGGTCGAGCACGCTGACGTGGCTCATTGAAGCCGGCAACGTCGGCAGGTCGCCCAGATACAACCCGGACAGGTCCAGTACCTCGCGCCCGTCCACCGGCGGCACCTCGGGCCGGGCACGCAGGTTGTGGCGCCAGCTTTCAAGGAGCCGGCCGGCGGCACGACGACGGTCGAGGGCACTGACCCAGCCGCCCCCCTCGCGATAACCCTCGATGTCGATCCAACTGTTCAACACCCGGCTCAAGCGTTGATGCTCGGCGCGCAACTGCACCAGGCGTGTGTCGACGCCGGTGGCGCCCAGGCCGGCGGCCAGCCATTCATCAATGCGCGCCACCGCCTGGGCACTGCTCAAGGCAGGATCCAGTTGTTGCAGGCGCGCCGCCGGAGTGAGGCGTGCTTGCGCGTCGACGTTCTCGACGTGCAGGGGCAACAGCAACTGGCCGGGGTCGTCGGTGACCCTGACCGGGAAATACTCCGGATCGCCGCCGGTCCGGCCGATGCGCAGCTGTTCCTGGGGAATGCCCAGCGGCTTGTGCAGGTAGATTTCCGGCCCCACCAACGGCAGTAATTCCACATCAAGGCCCAATGGATTTTCCCGCAGGGTGCGTTGCGCAAAGGCCAGGATGTCGGCGCAGGCCCGGGCAGTCAGTCGGCAACCCCGCAGGTTGCTCTTGAGCATCAGCGTGTCGTGGCCGGTGAGCGCCTGGGCGGGCACCCGGGTGATAGCGCTGTGGCTCAGGTCCAGGCTTTCCAGGACTGGCAAGTCCAGGACACCCTCGGGCCATTCGGTGATTCCAGTGCGGCTGAGGTTCAAGTGGCGCAAGGCGTTGAGGCCACGCAGATCCAGGCTCGCGACACGGTTGTATTGCAAGTCCAGGGTTTCAAGAGTCGTCAGGCGGCTCAAGCGTTGCTGGATGGACGGGATGATGCTCAGTTGGTTGTGGGAAAGATCCAACTGGCGCAGGGCGGTGAAGTTGTCCAGGGCCGAAGGCAGCTGTGCCAGGTTGCTGGCACTGAGGTTCAAGTCTTCAATGGCGTTGAATGCGCCGAGAAAGTCATTCAACGCCTCAATGGAAACCCGGGTGCCGCTCAGGTTGACCTGTTTGACATGGGCGAACGCGGCCGCCGGCAACCCGGGCAAGTCGCCCAGCACGCCCCCCGACAGGTTCAGTGTGGCGGTCGGCAGGTTGGAGCGCGCCGACATGCCCGACGGCGCAAACCGCGGCCCCAGGCCTTCACGCCAACTGTCCAGGAGCCGCTCGGCGGCGCGCTGGCGGTAAAAGACATCCACCTGCCGGCGGTCAACCCGCAACTCCCTGGTCGCCCACTCCTCCAGGTCCCGGCTCAGGGCGAGCTGTTCGTCGAGTACCTGGTGAGTGCGGGCCAGTATCTGTTCAGTGGTCAGACCCTGCTGCCGGAACTGAGAGACAACGTCTATGCCAAACCCCCAGCGCACGTCTTTCAAACGATCCATCACGCCCTCACAGTAACCCCGCACCAGGGCTTGCTCATTGAGCAGGTGAGCCGGATTGCCCCGCACGTGTTCATACACCGCCATGAATTCCCGGCGGTCAAACGCGGCCCACCGCAGGTTCAAGCCGCGCCACAGGCGTTCATGCCCGATGAGCATCGACGGGGGCACCGAACGGATGTTTGTTCGCCACAGGTCGAGCCTCTCAAGGTGCTCAAGTGACGCCACCCCCTGTGGCCACTCCTGCACCGAGCCCTCCATGCGCAGCGAGCGCAGGTGCGTGAGGGCGCTGACGTCCAGGCGTTGCGAAACGCCATCGATGCTCAGGTGCTGCAAACGCTCCATCCCCCCCAGGCGTTGCATGAACGTAGCCGGATAGGCCATATCCCGGCCGCCTAACGTCAACTGGGTGAGCCCGGTAAAGCGGTTCAGTCCGTCGACCAGCTCGATGCCTGGCGTTGCCTCAAGGAATACATCAAGGCGTTGCACGCCGGAGAATTGCTCAGCCAGCCTTGTACCCTGCTCACCCGATAAGGCCTCGGCTCGCACACTCAGCGACTGCACATGGGAAAAGTCTGCGCTCAGCCGCGGAAGGTCCGTCACGCTGCCTAGCGACAGGGTGCTCAGCGGCGGCCGCTCGCGGTAAATGCCCTGGCGCCAGCAACTGATGATGTCGGCCGCCATCCGTTGCTGATCACTGACCCTACCCGGCTGTGGGAACGCAGCGGCGGTCCACTGATCAAGCTCTGCCTGCAACAGGTCGAACTCACGCTGGCGGTTTCCCAACAGGGTGAAGATCTGTTGGGCGCTTTCACCGGCCTGCAATCGGCTCAGGACAAACTCGCTGGCCTGCCCGGCGTTGAGGTTCGGATAGAGCGCCTGCACCCTCGCCGTCAGCGATGCATCCACGTCAAAGCCTTTGCCCCGACCGCTCAACGGGTAACCCAGGACGCCCCCCGCCCCTGTCAACACGGGTCGCGAACGCGGTGCGCGCAGGCCGAGCACATTGGACATTTGGCTACGGCGGCGGGTGGCATAACTGGCCACCGCCTGTTGCAGTTCCCGGTCCAGGGTCGCCACGGGCATGTCCAGGCCAGGTCGGGCCGCAGCGGGGATCGCATGCACGACGGACTGGAAGAAATTACGCCGCCCGGTGGTCCGGCTGTTCAGCGCGACACCGCGCTCGTCGTAGGCCTGGAAGGCTTCGCCCTGCTTGACCAGGTATCTGCGCAGCGGCGCATCTTGCGGGCCAATGCTGTTCAGTAACGGTCCTTCGACAGCCTGAAAGCGCACTTCCAGGCGCAGATTGGTGGGCCAGCCCGGCAAGTGTTGCAGGCAATGCAGGGCCAGGCGGTCCGTGTCGACACCGGCGTCGGCCTGGCGATGCAGCCCCGCCAGGGCACGGCTCAGGCGGCCTTGTTGGACTGCGCGGCGAGCGGCATTGTCCAGGCGCGCCGAGGCTCCACGCTGACTGCGCAGTTGCAAGCGCTCCTGTTCGCTGGCGGTATCAAGAATTTCCTGGATGGCTCGCCTCGACAATCCAGGGAAGCGCCGTTGCAGCACCGCCTCTTCGCCAGCCAGCGGCGCCGTATCCGCCACTGGCTGGCTGCGGAACTGCTCCAGGGTATCGGCCAGCACGGCGGGCAGCGGCCTGCCTTCGATATACGCCTTGCGCAACACGTCATCCTGGACCCCACTGATATCCCCAATAATGCCCAGTGTCGTATCAGAGAATTCTTCAGTGGCAGGCCCCAGTCGTCGCAACAGGGTCAGGCGGTCCCATTTGAAGGGCTGCTCATGCACATGCCGCCAGGCACCGGCGTTGTTGTGTTCAAGGATCGGTTGGTAAGCCTCGGGATTTTCCGGGTGTTTGATCCGCCACTTGCGGATTCGGCTGTCGAAGACCTTTTCATGCAGGTTTTCGCCGATACGCACATAAATCTTGCCGCCTGTCTCGTACTGGCCCCGGGCATTGGGCTTGACAGCCGGGGCCAGCACCACCTCGCTGCGGTACGGCGCCAGGTCCGGTTTCCACAGCCGAGCCTCACCACTGGGCAGTTTGACCGGTACCAGGCCATCCACCCAGCGGGACACCTGGATTTTCGGCGCGCGACCGGCCAGGGCCGTCGAACCGCCGAGGGCGGCCATGAAGGCCACGTTCAGCGCCACCGACTCCAGATGCCCCCAGGCGGCATCCATGTCGCCTTCCTTCCACGCCTCGATGCCATGGTAGACCTCCAGGCCCAGCTGCACAGCCGTAACCGCCAGCATCACCTCCCCCAGGCCGGGCACGACAAAGGCCGCCATGTTCAGCACATTCAAGCCAATACTCAGCCAATGTTCGTGGCGTTCCTGGGCAGCCTTGCGATCCGCCTCGGCGGTGGGTACGGCGAGCGTTCTGGCGTTATCTTTCAGGCGTTGCAGGTGGTTGTCATAGAGTGCTCCGAACAGCTCGCCACTGATCAGGCTTTCGCGGCGCGCCAGGTTGATGTTCGGGTCGTAGATCTGCTCCATGTAGCCTCTGGAATTCCACTCGAAGGTAAAGAGCTTGGTCTTCAGTCGTTGCAGGAAAGCCGGGGCTTCGTCTTGCGGCACCAGGCTGGCGAACAGCCGCTGATACTCCGGGGAGCGCAGGTTGATCGCCAGTTCCGCCTCGAACGCCTTTATCGACGGGTATTCCTTGAGCGGGCACAACGGCGCACCGGGGATCCACGCCACCAGCCGCTGGTCGGCCGCGGCCGGCACCAGCAACTCCCCTAGCGAGGCGCCGGGCACCAGCACAGTGCCCCAGCCCAACGGCTGCCGGGCATCTGCCATCGCGCCGACGCCCGGCCCGATCAGTACGACTTCACCCACCTTGCAGCCGAGAATCGCCAATTGGCTGCAGGCAACGGGCTTGCCATCCAACTGCGGCCGTTCGGTACCGGCCAGCAAGGCGTTGAGCATGGCATAGGCACTGTCGCTGACTTCGTTCTTCATCCGCGCCGTGTGCAGCCTGACGGCCAGCAGTTTCTTGTGCGCGTCGATCATCTGCTCGCGCACTACGGCCTTGGTGCCCGCGTCCTCGAACACCTGCTGCAAATGCGCCTGGTATTGCCGGCCCAGGTCCAGCGTGCGGCAGAGCGCGGCAAACTGGTCCGGGGTGACGGCGAGCTTTTCGCGGTAGCGATAGCGGGCCCGGCGTGAATGGTCGTTCAGAATTTCGCCGTAGTACTCGGTGAACAACGCCCCTTCGGGGGCCAGCGCGCTGGTTTGCTCAAGGGCGATATCGGCAAAGTCTTCATTGCCTTCAAAGTTGAGCAATGCTGCCTGCAACAGCGAATGCTGTTGCGGCACCTGACGGTAACGCAGGTAGTGCAACTGGTGCTTGTGGACGTCCGGTACCTCACCGAACCGTTTGCGCCAGGCGTCTTCCAGCAGCGGCTGGGCGAACTCGGTGATGCCCTTGAGGCCGTCGAGAGTCTTGGCCAGCCGCTCGTGGGCGCGGCGACTGGCCAACTGGCTGTCGGCGAATGCCTGGCGCAACCCCTGGGGCGCGTTACTGAGCCAGGCAGGTGGTGCATCCTCGGGGACGCGCCCGGGCAGCAGGCCCGGCTTCAAGCGTCGGATGTCCGCAGCCGCGCTGCGGGCAATCCAGCCGGGCAAGCTGTTCTTGATCAATGCGGTGTGTAGCCCCTGCTCTGTCGGGGCGGGTAAGGTTGGCATGCGCTCGTTCCTGATGACTCTGTTAAGGAGTCCCAGTACAGCGAACGGGCCAACCGCCAGGGCGGTAGATAGCTACAGCCGGTGTTTTGCGGGAACTTGGCTATCCTCATCCATGGGTTTGATCCCTACCGCGAGGCCTTTATGGACGATTCCAACAACAAGCCACCGACTTTCTGGCAGATGCTTCACAGCGTGATGGCAGCCGCCTTCGGGGTGCAGAGCGGGAAGAATCGCGCCCGCGACTTTACCCATGGCAAGCCCAGCCACTTTGTCATCCTGGGTATTGTGTTTACCGCCGTGTTTGCCTTGACCCTGTTTGGCATCGTCAAGCTGGTGCTGCACCTGGCCGGTGTTTGAAGCCGGTCAATGCATCAGCAGTTGCAGGCTGAACGGGTAGCGATAGGTGGCTGGCTTGCCCTGGGCTGACAGTGCTCGAAAGTCGACGCCGTAGTCCTCGCGCCCCTGCATCTCTAAAAGGCGCGAGGCTTGTGGCGGATCAATCAATCGAAAGAGCCCAAGCTTGCGCTCACGCCCACCGTACTGCGCCATACCCAGGCCGCGGGCATCGTCATGCAGCACCACCATCGCCCAGCCGCCAAGGGTGAAATGCCCGGCCACCAGCACACTCAGGCGCCCCTCAAGGCGCGCCTGCAACGCTTCGGGCGAACTGTTGACCGCGCTGAACAACACGTCCGTGCCCGGCGTGCGCCCGCTGCCTTTGAGTGCATCCATTGCCCCCAGCGCCATTTCATCGTTGGCCGCCCACACCAGCGCGGTCTGCGGGTAGCGTTTGAATAACTGCGTGGCCTGGTCGAAAGCGCGCTGGCGACTCCACTCGCCATACACCAACTGGCGCAGGCGCACCTGCGGATGATCCGCCAGGGCGCGCTGCAAGCCTTGCTCGCGCAGTTGCGCGGCGGGAGTGGTCTTGGCCCCGGAGAACGCGATCAGGTCGAGGGTCTGGCCGGGGGCGACAGGCCCATGCAGGCGCAACAACTGGGTGAGCATCAAGTAGCCCGCCTGTTCGTCGTCGGCGACCATGCTGCCGATCCAGTCAGGGTATTTGCCGGCGTCCAGCAGTTGAGTCTGGTCCGCGGTCAGCGCGTTGTTGACGATCAGCAGCTTGACCCCGCTGCCCTGGGCCAGGCGCAAGATCTGTGGGGCGATGTACTGCTCGTTGACCAGCACCAGGTAGTCCGGGCGCTCGGCGCCTTGCAGGGCTTCACGGGCCTGCACCAGCGTGGTCTCGGGGTTGCGCTCGGAATAGCGCACACGCAAATCCAGGCCGAGGTCCCTGGCGGCGGCCTGCATGAATTGCGCGTAGCTGACCCAGAAGGTCTCGGTCGAATTGCCAGGGTTGAGAAACACCACCGACGTCGCCTGGGCGATGGCCCAGAACGGCATGCTCAGCACCAGCAAGCACTTGCAGAGAACCTTCAACATCGTTGCCTGAGCCCTTCGGAATGACGGCCCATGATAATGGCATCAGGCCGGTCAATCTCGGCTAATTGCCGATTGTCGACAACAAGGCTCGATAACGCCCTTTTATTGATGGCTGACCCAGAACACGGCAGTGGAAACCACCAGGATAATCAAGAACAGAATGGCCCACGCATCGACACTGCTGTCACTTTTGCGGGCTTTGGTCGGATTGCTCATAGCATCGCCTCTTGTCGGTTTTATAGGTGATTGCACAAAGACACGAGCACAGTAAAGTTCATGATTGCCCGCATGACAAATGTGGGTATCGCGATAACCGTTCTCATTAGGCCATTTGGTTATTTGCATATACTCAAACATCACTTTTGCGCATAAACGCAAACTGGTATCGTGCGCCGGCTCCGTTGGGAGTGCGCGGCCGTGCGCGCAGATTTGCCGAGAACAGGACCTATATGTACGTATACGACGAATACGATCAGCGCATCATCGAGGACCGCGTCAAGCAGTTCCGTGATCAGACCCGACGCTATCTGGCAGGTGAACTGAGCGAAGAAGAGTTCCGCCCTCTGCGCCTGCAAAATGGCCTTTATGTTCAGCGCTTTGCGCCGATGCTGCGGGTTGCCGTGCCTTATGGCCAACTGACTTCCCGTCAGACGCGCATGATGGCCAAGATTGCCCGCGACTTCGACAAGGGCTACGCCCACATCAGTACTCGCCAGAACGTTCAGTTCAACTGGCCGGCCCTGGAAGACGTGCCGGACATCCTGGCTGAATTGGCCACCGTGCAGATGCACGCCATTCAGACCAGCGGTAACTGCCTGCGCAACGTGACCACCGACCAGTTCGCCGGCGTTGCCGCTGACGAGCTGATCGACCCCCGCCCATGGTGTGAAATTGTCCGTCAATGGACCACCTTCCACCCGGAATTCGCCTACCTGCCGCGCAAGTTCAAGATCGCCATCAATGGCTCGACCTCGGACCGCGCCGCCATCGAAGTGCACGATATCGGCCTGGAGCCGGTGCATAACGCGGCGGGCGAGTTGGGCTTCCGTGTGCTCGTCGGCGGTGGCCTCGGTCGTACGCCGGTAGTGGGTGCCTTCATCAACGAATTCCTGCCGTGGCAGGACCTGTTGAGCTACCTCGACGCGATCCTGCGGGTCTACAACCGCTACGGCCGTCGTGACAACAAGTACAAGGCCCGGATCAAGATCCTGGTAAAAGCGCTGACCCCCGAGGTGTTCGCCCAGAAAGTCGACGCCGAGATGGAACACCTGCGCGGCGGCCAGACCACCCTGACCGACGCCGAAGTGCACCGCGTTGCCAAACACTTCGTCGACCCGGACTACAAGGCCCTGAGCAATCAGGACGCCGCGTTGGCCGAGCTCGATGCGCAGCACCCGGGTTTCGCCCGCTGGCGCACCCGCAACACCCTGGCCCACAAAAAGCCGGGCTATGTGGCCGTGACCCTGTCGCTGAAACCTACCGGTGTTGCACCGGGTGACATCACCGACAAGCAACTGGACGGCGTCGCCGACCTGGCCGAGCGCTACAGCTTCGGCCAACTGCGCACCTCCCACGAGCAGAACATCATCCTCGCCGACGTTGAACAGTCTCAACTGTTCACCCTGTGGGGCGAGCTGCGCGAGCAGGGTTTTGCCACGCCGAACATCGGCCTGCTGACCGACATCATCTGCTGCCCGGGCGGCGACTTCTGCTCCCTGGCCAACGCCAAGTCGATCCCGATTGCCGAATCGATCCAGCGCCGTTTCGACGACCTGGACTACCTGTTCGACATCGGCGAGCTGGACCTGAACATCTCCGGTTGCATGAACGCCTGTGGTCACCACCACGTCGGCCACATCGGCATCCTGGGCGTGGACAAGAAAGGCGAAGAATTCTACCAAGTGTCCCTGGGTGGCAGCGCCAGCCGCGATGCGAGCCTGGGCAAGATCCTCGGCCCGTCCTTCGCCCAGGAAGCCATGCCTGACGTGATCGGCAAGCTGATCGACGTGTACGTCGAACAGCGCACCGAAGATGAGCGTTTCATCGACACTTACCAGCGCATCGGCATTGACCTGTTCAAGGAGCGCGTCTATGCAGCGAATCATTAAGAACAACGAAGTCCTCGACGAAACCTGGCACCTGCTGCCCAAGGATGCGAGCTTCGATGGCATCTCCAACTGCGACGACCTGATCGTGCCACTGGCCCTGTGGCGCGAGCACGCTCACGCCCTCAAGGCCCGCGACGGCGGCCTGGGTGTGTGGCTGGACGCCGATGAAGAAGCCGAAGAGATCGGTGATGACGTGGAGCACTTCCAGGTCATCGCCCTGAACTTCCCGGCCTTCACCGACGGTCGCAACTACTCCAACGCCCGCCTGCTGCGTGACCGTTATGGTTACAAGGGCGAGCTGCGGGCGATTGGCGATGTGCTGCGCGACCAGTTGTTCTACCTGCGCCGCTGCGGGTTCGATGCCTTCGCCTTGCGCGCGGACAAAGACCCGTATGAAGCGCTGGAAAGCCTCAAGGATTTCTCGGTGACGTACCAGGCCGCGACGGATGAACCGTTGCCGTTGTTCCGCCGCAGGTAAGCTCGCGTCAATAAAAAGCCCCGACCAGTCGGGGCTTTTTGCATTCAGGCGGTGGGTTGCAACGCGAGTTGCACTGCACCATCGACACTCAAGCCGCTGATCAATACCTGGGGAGCACACGCCTCAGGCAGCGTCTGCAACACTTCCTGCGCCTCATGCCTGACACGGGCCAACACCAGACACCTGCCCTCCCCTTGCACCTGTACGAAAAACGCCTGCAACGCCTCGATGCTCGTGCCGTCCAGGTCGGGGGATTCTTCCAGGCTGAGCACTACCGTGTGCACCGGTAACGTAGCGTGCCGCATCAGGCTCAACACCGCCCCCAACACGCGCTCGGCATTCGCGAAGAACAGCGCTTCACTGGGCCGCACGATCAGCACACCGGGGATCCGTTCGGCGCTCGGGTGATGCAGCAAGTCGACAAAATCATGTCCGCCGTCAATGCGCCCCAACTCGCGCACGTCCGCCGACGACATCTGGCGCAACATCAACACCACGCTGATCCCGACCGCCACCAATAACCCATCCAGCACCCCCAGCACCAACACCGCCGCCACCGCGCAAATCACCAGCAACCGGTCGCGCCGCCAGGAGAAATAGCGGCCCAGGGGCTGCAGGCTCAAGCCACGGCCCAAGGCGTAAATGACGATGGCGGCAAGCACCGGCTCCGGCGTCAATGCCACCAGCGGCAGCACCGTCAGCACGATCGCCAGCACCACCAGTGCCGCCACGGCGCCCGCCAGCCGCGAGTTGGCACCCGCCGCCTCATTGGCCGATGTCGCCGAATACCCGGCGCCGGTGGGCATGCCCTGGAACAGCCCGGACAGCAGGTTGGCGGCCCCCAGCGCCAGCAGGTCACGGTTGGATGACACGCGATCACCATGCTTGAGGGCGAAGGAGCTGATGGAGCCGTAGGACTCGGCGTAAAGAATCATCACCATGGCAAACGCCAACTCTCCCAGGCGCAGCCAGTCGGCGAACGGCAATACCGGCAAATGCGCCACTTCCAGACGCAGGTCGATGACGCCGATCAACGCCACGCCATGGGCCTGCAGATCCAGCCACTGGCCGGCGGCAATCCCGAGGATCACCACCAGCAACCCGCCCGGCAGGCGCCGAACTCGCGCGCATAGCCAGAGCAGCAGCAACGCGACGCCCGCAACGGCAGCGGCGGCCCAGTTCCAGCGCGGCAGTTGCTCCAGGAGCTGGGGCAGGAAGCAAATCAGGTTGTTATCGGTCAGGTGCACGCCCACCACGCTGGCCAACTGCTTGAGGATGATCGTCAGCGCCAGGCCAAAGGCAAAGCCACGCAACACCGGCTTGGCGATAAACGAGGTCAGCCCGCCCAGCTTGAGCATCCCGGCCAACAGGAAAAACGCCCCCGTCACCAGTACCAGGCCCATTGCCAGGCTCAGCCTGAGTGCCGGGTCATCCCCCGCCAGCGTTGCCGTGGCCGCCGCCAGCACCGCTGCCGAGGACGATGTGGCAGAGACAATCGCGAAGCGGCTGGTGCCAAACAGGCCGTAGCACAACAATCCGGCAAACAAGGCGATCACGCCCGCCTGGGGCGGCAACGCGGCGATGCTGGAATAGGCCACGGCCTCGGGCAGCAACAGGCCGGCGATGGACAGGCCGGCCAGCAAGTCTTGTGCACGGTTCGGCGTGGTGTCGCTCTCAGGCTTGGTGTTCAATCCCTAATTCCCTGGCAAAAAAAACGGCCAATCCGCTGTCTGCGAATTGGCCGTGATCATTGCACTGAAACCGGGTGCTGTCAGGACACCAGCGAATAAATCAGCGCGGTAATCGCCACCAGGCCCACCGCCGTGAGGAACACGTTGGACGCCTGGCCACGGTACTTGGCCATCGCCGGTACCTTGCGGATCGCGTACATCGGCATCAGGAACAGGATCGACGCAATGATCGGCCCGCCCAGGGTCTCGATCATGCCGAGGATGCTAGGGTTGAGGGTCGCGACGATCCAGCACACCACCAGCATGAAGGCAGCCGTCATGCGGTCCAGGGTCTTGGCAGCCGGGCGACGGCCACTTTTGAGCACCAGGCCCTTGAGGCCTTCACTGGCGCCGATGTAATGGCCCAGGAACGACTTGGCAATCGCCACAAACGCGATCAGCGGCGCGGCGAACTCGATGGTCGGGTTGCTGAAGTGGTTCGCCAGGTAGGACAGGATCGACAGGTTCTGCGCCTTGGCTTCGGCCAGTTGCGCCGGCGACAGGGTCAGTACGCAACTGAACACGAAGAACAGCACCATCACCACCATCAGGATGTGTGCCCGGGACAGGATCTGCGAGCTGCGTTCCTCGGCGTGTTCGCCGTACTGGCGCTTCTGGTCCACCGCAAAGGCCGAGATGATCGGCGAATGGTTGAACGAGAACACCATCACCGGAATCGCCAGCCACAGGGTATGCAGCAGCGCCGACGGGGCCGGCACGGTGCTGGCGGTGCTGAGGATGCCGCCGTTCCAGTGCGGCACCAGGTACACGGCGAGGAACAGCAAGGCGACGATAAACGGATACACCATCAGGCTCATGGCCTTGACGATCACCTGCTCGCCACACCGCACCACGGCCAGCAGGCCGAGGATCAGCACCAGCGACAGGATCGCCCGCGGCGGCGGCGCGATGTGCAGTTGATGCTCCATGAAGCTGCCGACGGTGTTGGTCAGCGCCACGCTGTAGATCAGCAGGATCGGGAAGATCGCGAAGAAGTACAGCAAGGTGATCGCGGCGCCGGCCTTGAGGCCGAAATGTTCTTCGACCACGTCGGTGATGTCCGAGCCTTCACGGCCCGAGAGCACAAAGCGCGTCAGGCCACGGTGCGCGAAAAACGTCATCGGGAATGCCAGCAGCGCGAGGATCACCAACGGCCAGAAGCCGCCAAGGCCCGCGTTGATCGGCAGGAACAAGGTGCCGGCGCCGATGGCCGTACCGAACAGGCCGAGCATCCAGGTGGTGTCCTGGCGGCTCCAGCTTGTGAGGGTTGCAGGTGTCGTTGCGTAGCGTTCGTCGACGCTATTGGCCTGATCATTCATCCGTTCGGATCTCCGCATTCACTCAGTCGAGACGAGTCAGAAAAACCTGACAGGCAGCGCCACGACCGAAACAGGGGCGCGATTGTCCGGGATTCGCTTGAAGAAGCAAAGACTTAGCTGAGGAATGGTTGTGCAGTGCAGAGGATTGAAGACGTTTCCGGCAGGGTCAATTTTACATTTCATAAGAAATCTATTTTATAAATTCATCACGTCATGTATTTTTAAGGCACGCCTCTCACTGGACTACCTGCCATGCCAATCGTGCGCATCGACCTTCGGAAAAACCCCGACGTCACCTACGCCAAGCGCGTCGGCGTATTGATCTACAACGCCATGCACACGGCCATCGGCGTGCCTGAACACGACAACTTCCAGATCCTCACCGAGCACGATGAACACCACTTCATCTATGACCCGGAGTACCTGGGCATCCAGCGCACCGACAACCTGGTGATCATCCAGATCACTCTGAACGAAGGCCGCAGTACCGAGCAGAAAAAGCTGTTGTACAAGACCATCGCCGAGAGCTTGAACCGTGAACTGGCGGTGCGCCTGGAAGATGTGTTTATCAGCCTGGTGGAGGTCAAGAAGGAAAACTGGTCGTTCGGCAACGGGATCGCGCAGTACGCCAGCTAAACGTTTTATGATGCCACCCATCACTGCCACCACCTGATCCAGAGAGCCCTCGATGCCACGCGTGTCCCGCAAACAAGCCGAACTCAACCGCGAAATCATCGTCGAGGCCGCCACGCGGCTGTTTCGTGAACGGGGCATCCATGGCATCAGCGTGTCGGACGTGATGGCCGCCGCCGGGCTGACCCATGGCGGTTTCTACGGGCACTTCGAGTCCCGCGAGGCGCTGGCCACGGAAGCCTGCAACCGGGCATTCGAGCAATCGAGCGAGCGCTGGCAGGCCAGGGTCGAGCAAAGCCCTGATCCCGAGGCTGCGCGCCTGGCGTTGATTGATCCGTATCTGTCGGCCGCCAATCGTGACAACCCCGGGGACAGTTGCCCGGTTGCGGCTTTTGCCGGGGAGATGTGCCATGAAGCCGCCGACAGCGCGTTGCAACGCAGCTTTATCCGGGGCTTTGAAGCGTCCATGGGCATCCTGGCCGCTACCCAGGCCACCGGAACCCCCGAAGGTGACCGGCAGGCCGCCATTGCCCAGTACGCGATGATGGTCGGCGCCCTCACCCTGGCACGTGCGACCAAAGGCAACGGCCTGTCTGATGAATTCCTCGCTGCCGCCAGGAATCTCCTGATCCCGGAAAAAAACCTCGGCTGACGCGTTGACAGCCAAACGCCAGCGCCAGCATGATCGGCCCATGAACCTTATTCAGCTGGCCCTCACCCGCACCACCACCACGACCGCTTCCGGCGGGTCGTGTGGTAGCGGTGAGTGGCGCACAAACTAAGCCACCCGGATTTACCCAAGGCCCCGCCAGCAATGGACGGGGCCTTTTTATTGCTCCGCCATCTGGCAAACACAAGGAGCAGTACCATGCCTGACAACAAGCGCCCCGCCCTGCTGATCATCGACATGCAGACCGGTCTGTACGATGGTCCGGAAAAACCCTACGAACGCCAGCGCGTACTCGACAACATCAACCAGCTGATTCAGCGCGCCCGACACGCTGGCGTGCCGGTTTTCGCTGTACGTCACACCGGCCCTGCGGGTTCGCCCATCGAGGTGGGCAGCCCGTTTTGGCAACTATGGCCAGCACTGGAGGTTGATGAAGCTCGCGACACGGTTTTCAATAAAACCCGGCCCAGCTGTTTTCTCGGCACCGAGCTGTCGCAGCAACTGGCGGCGGCACAGGTGAATGAACTGGTGATCGTCGGGATGAAAACCCAGTACTGCATCGACACGACGTGCCGAGTGGCCGTGGAGCTGGGGTTCTCGGTGCTGCTGCCGGAGGATGCCCATACTTGCATGGACACTCCGGCGTTATCGGCCGCATCGATTATCGAGCACCATAACGCAACCTTGGCCGGGGCATTTGTGCAGCGTGTGAAAGCTGACGATATCTGCTTCTAAAGCCTGGAGCTTTACCTAAGCCGAGGTTCTCAATACGTTGCGCAGTTCGCCATTGATCGCGCTCTGCGCAACAGCCAGTTGCTCCACCAGATCACCGGCTGCGTGCGCCGTTAACGCAATCACTGGGCGGTCCCAGTCGTAATTTCTTATTACATTGATACGGAACCCACCATGGGTATCGAAGGAGGGGTACCAGCCGACATCCAATATAAGCCCACCGGCGTATTCAACCTGAAGCATGTCCTCTTTCAACAGGTGAACCTGACTCTCCATCGCCCCATCCTGCAAGATGGAGAGATCATCATGGGTGACGTTTCCGTCAATAAAGCCTAGTGAGATCAACTTGTTAACCTCCTGAATTCCTGCTCGGAAATCGGATGACCATGTATGACGCCCGCGCTTAACTCAATTCGAACCCAGTAACTGGGCTTGCCATCACTGGCACCTATGACTTGCGGATACTCCCTGAGTTTCCAGGGTTTTGCATGAGTGCTTGGCACTCCATTTTTATAGGCTTCTCGCTCAAGCTTTTCAATATTTATACCGGGCTTGTATTTGGCCGGGCCGTATCGGGTGCTGCTGACAATATCTTCCCAAGCTAGGTTTTTTGATGGGCTGTGCTTGTAGCCATAAGGGGTCCACTCGACGATTTCGGGGGTGGCAGGAACATGCATCCATGACGTCTCTGCTAAGGAAAGTCGTCGAAGTCTGCTGCAGTAAAAAGGCCTGGGACGAGCGGTCTGGAAAATCAGATTAGGCTGGTGAGAAATGAAATTTTTCTGCGGTAAAGAAACGATCGGGACTACAAATCCCGCATAATCCAAGCCTCTAATCCTTCAGGAAGAACCTTCCGATGCCCGTCACCGTTCTGGTCCTGGTTGAAACCATCAACGACTACCTGCCGATCATCGAAGGCAATGGCTTTCACGTGATTCTTGCGCCCACCCCGGCCGAACGCGCCAAGGCCATCAAGACCCACGGCGGGCAGGTCCAGGCGGTGCTTACCCGTGGCCCGCTGGGCCTGTACGCCGAGGAAATCGCCGCGCTGCCGCTGCTGGAGATCATCTGCGTGATCGGCGCCGGGTATGAACACGTGGACCTGCAAGCCGCCAGCAACCGTGGAATCGTGGTCACCAATGGCGCCGGGGTGAATGCGCCGTCGGTGGCCGACCACGCCATGGCGTTGTTGCTGTGCCTGGTGCGGGACATTCCCCGGGCGGACGCAGCAGTACGGCGCAGCGAATGGCCCAAGATAATGCGCCCTTCCCTGGCCGGCAAACAGTTGGGTATTCTCGGCCTGGGCGCCGTGGGCCTGGAAATCGCCAAGCGGGCCGCCCTGGGTTTTGGCATGGAGGTGAGTTATCACAACCGCCAGCCCCGCGAAGATGTGGACTACACCTACTGCGCCACCGCCGTGGAACTGGCGCGGGCCTCGGACTTCCTGATCCTGGCCACCCCGGGCGGCGCCAGCACGCGACATTTGATCGACCGCCAGGCCCTCGACGCACTGGGGCCCAACGGTTTCCTGGTGAACATCGGCCGTGGCAGCGTGGTGGTCACCGCCGACCTGATTACCGCCTTGGAGCAACGGCGCATCGGCGGCGCGGCACTGGACGTGTTCGATGATGAACCCAACGTGCCCGACGCGCTCAAGCGCCTCAGCAATACCGTGCTCACGCCCCACGTCGCCGGCCTGTCGCCGGAAGCCGCCCATGACACCGTGCAGCGCGTGGCGGACAACCTGCTGGAATACTTTGCCGGCCGCCCTGTGCTGACGCCCGTAGCACTGCCTCCGCGAAAATAATGGCCAATAGCCATAAATCCTTGCAAAACCTGACTACACTGCCTGAGGGGATACTCAGGATGCCGGTACTGGACCGGCGAAGGAACGCAGGATGGTTTGCCAAGGACCCGGCTCGGCCCGCCAACGCGGCGCAATAGGACTGATGGGTGCGATGACCCTGGGGATCGCACTGTTGTTCCTGTTGCTGGTGGTCGACAGCGGCCGGCTGTACCTGGAAAAGCGCAAGCTGCAACGGGTTGCCGACACCGCGGCGCTGGAAGTGGTCACCCGCGGCGGCGCCTGCGTGACGCCGAATACCAACGCCGCGCAATTCGCGATCCAAAGCGCAGCCCGCAATGATTTCCCGCTCAACGCAGACCGTACCCTGGCGACCACCTGTGGCACCCTGGTCACCGGGGCTGACTTCATGCGCGCCTTCAGCCCCAATCCCTCAAGGTCCGATGCGATCCAGGTCATCGCCACCCACCGCGTCGTCACCAGTATCGCCAACCGCCTGTTCATGCTGCTCTCCACCGGCCCTTTCGAGCCGACCATCCGGTTGCAGGCAGTGGCCGTGGCCGCCGTGCCCGCGCCACCGGTGGCCGTACTGACCATCCGCAGCACCTTGCTGACCGTGGACAGCACCAAGTCCGCCGCACTCAATGCGTTGATCGGCGGACTGCTGGGGGGCAAATTGCAACTCGACGCGGTGGGCTGGAAGGGCCTGATCAATACCGATATCAACCTGCTCAGTTACCTGGACGCGCTGGCGATTCAATTGAAGGTCAGCGCCGGCAACTACGACGAGTTGCTCAAGACCGACGCCAGCGTCGGCGATCTGATCCAGGCCGCGATAGATGTACTCAAGCTGGGGGGCGATGCGGTCAAGGTGGTGATCAATAACCTGGAAGCGATCAAGCTGATTGCGCCCGGCACCAAGATCCTGCACCTGGGCGACCTGCTGACCATCCAGAACGGCACCGACAAGAGCGCCCTGGACGTTAACCTGCAACTGTTCAACCTGATCCAGGGGTTTGTGCAACTGTCGAACAAGTACAACGCGGTCGCGGTGGAGTTGCCGGTGGATGTGCTGGGACTGCTGAATATCACGGTCAAGACCAAGGTCATTGAACCGGCGCAGGTTTCCGCCATAGGTAACCCCAAGCTGATCGCCACCCAACCGATCTACGTCAGGACCGCGCAAGTCAGGACGTTGATCTCGGTGAAACTGCCGGCAATCGGCGCGGTGAACGATTTACTGGGCGGGGTAACGGCGCTGGTGGGCCTCTTGTTAGGCAGCTCCTTTGATCCCAAAATCGGCCAGCAAATCGATGTAGCACTGGAAGCCGCCAGCGGCAGCAGCACGGTCACCGGATATCGCTGCAACGGGCCTGCGGACAAAGCCTTGTCGGTGCTCGGTACCACCTCGGCGGTTAGGCTGATGGTGGGCCAGATCGACCCAAAAAACCTGTTTTCCTCCACAGCACCACTGAACGTTGACGAATTCCCATTACTCGACCTTGGGGTGAAGACCTGTAGCAACGGTGTCTGCGATCCCCGGCAACCGTATGGCGTGGGTGGCATCAGCCTGAAGATCGACAGCAGCGTGGCCAAGACAGTCCGGAACCACACTTACCTGTCGCCGCCCGAGGTGAAAAGCCCCCCGGATTACTTCAGTTTCAGTTCCAACAACGTGGTGGGCAGCTTGAGCAACACCCTCAATGGCATCCAGTTGATCAACCATCCACCGACACAGGGCGGACTGATTGGGCTGGTGCTGAACCTGGTGGTCGGCCTGGTCACCGGCGTACTGAATCTGCTCAGCGGCATCATCTCCGGACTGCTCAGCCCGCTCCTCGACCCGCTGGTCAATAACCTGCTCGCCGGCCTGGGCATCGACCTGGCGAAAGTCGAAATCGGTGCCAACCTGTCCTGCAACCCCGGCGGGCGCGCAGTTCTGGTGATCTGAGCACATCAAGCCCGCTGATCATCGGCCAACACGCTAACCTATTAAGCCGCCCCAACCTTGTGGCTTGGCGGCCGCGCGCATTAGATTAGCCAATAGTCCAAGGCCTTAAGAATAAGCAGAAGGGATAAGCATGGCGCTTAATGACCAATCGACCCAGATTCGCCCCGGCGAAGAACTTGATGCCAGCCTCATCGATCCCTACCTCAAGGCCCATATCCCGGGCTTGAGCGGCAGCGTCAAAATCAGCCAGTTCCCCGGGGGTGCCTCCAACCTGACGTACCTGCTGGAATACCCCGGCCAGGAATTCGTGCTGCGCCGCCCGCCCTTTGGCCACAAGGCCAAGTCCGCCCACGACATGGGCCGCGAATACCGGATTCTCAACCAGCTCAAGGACGGTTTCCCGTATTGCCCCAAGGCCTACGTGCACTGCACCGACGAGTCAGTGATCGGCGCCGAGTTCTACGTGATGGAGCGGGTCAAGGGGATCATCCTGCGCTCGGACCTGCCGCCGGAACTGGGCCTGGACGCGGCGAAAACCGAAGCCTTGTGCAAAAGCTTTATCGACAAGTTCGTCGAGCTGCACCAGGTCGACTACAGCGCCTGCGGCCTGGCCGACCTGGGCAAGCCCGAAGGTTACGTGGAGCGGCAGATTCGCGGCTGGAGCGACCGCTACGAAAAAGCCCTGACCCCCGACGCCCCTAGCTGGGAAGCGGTACGTGCCTGGCTCAACGACAAGATGCCGGCCGACCACCCCACCTCGAGCATCGTCCACAACGACTACCGCTTCGACAACGTGATCCTCGACCCGCATAACCCGATGCAGATCATCGGCGTGCTGGACTGGGAACTGACCACCCTCGGCGACCCGCTGATGGACCTGGGCAACACCCTCGCCTACTGGATCGAAGCGGCCGACCCGGCCCCGGTGCAACTGATGCGCCGCCAGCCGAGCAACGCCCCCGGCATGCTTACCCGCCGCCAGTTCGTCGACTACTACGCCGAACGCTCCGGGATCCAGATCGACAATTTCGACTTCTACTACACCTACGGCCTGTTCCGCCTGGCCGGCATCGTGCAGCAGATCTACTACCGCTTCTTCCATGGCCAGACCCAGGACAAACGCTTTGCGCAGTTCATTCACATGAACAAGCTGCTTGAGCAGATGAGCCTGAATGTCATCAAACAGTCTTCCCTCTGACCCTCTTCAAGGAAAAACCATGTCCAAGACCCAACTGTTCGACCTCGACGGCAAGATCGCTTTCGTTTCCGGCGCCAGCCGCGGTATCGGTGAGGCCATCGCCAAGTTGCTGGCCCAGCAAGGCGCCCACGTGATCGTGTCGAGCCGCAAGATCGACGGCTGCCAGCACGTGGCCGACGCGATCATCGCCGACGGCGGCAAGGCCACGGCAATTGCCTGCCATATCGGCGAAATGGAACAGATCACCAACGTGTTTGCCGCGATCCGCGAACAGTTCGGCCGCCTGGACATCCTGGTCAACAACGCCGCCACCAACCCGCAGTTCTGCAACGTGCTGGACACCGACCTGGGCGCATTCCAGAAGACCGTCGACGTGAACATTCGCGGCTACTTCTTCATGTCGGTGGAAGCCGGCAAGCTGATGCGCGAGAACGGTGGCGGCAGCATCATCAACGTGGCCTCGATCAACGGGATTTCGCCGGGCGTATTCCAGGGCATCTACTCGGTGACCAAGGCGGCCGTGATCAACATGACCAAAGTCTTCGCCAAGGAATGCGCGCCGTTCGGCATTCGCTGCAACGCGCTGCTGCCGGGCCTGACCGACACCAAGTTCGCCTCCGCGCTGGTGAAGAACGACTCGATCCTGAAAATGGCCCTGGCGCAGATCCCCCTCAAGCGCGTGGCCGACCCGAGCGAGATGGCCGGCGCGGTGCTGTACCTGGCCAGCGACGCGTCGAGCTACACCACCGGTGTATCGCTGAATGTAGACGGTGGTTTCCTGTCCTGATTCGGCTGGCGGGTGACTTGCGGTAATCTTGCGGGTGATTGCTTGCCTCTGGATGAAACATGGAACTGCACGTCGTTATCAAGGGCCGCAAGGACCTGGCCGAACAGCTTTACCAGCAATTGCGCACGGCCATTGAGTCGGGACAACTGGTGGCCGGGTCGCAATTGCCTCCCAGCCGCTTGCTGGCCCTGCAACTGGGCGTGTCGCGCAAGACAGTCTCAGACACCTACGCGGCGCTGACCTACGAAGGGTTGTTGGTCGGCAGGATCGGCCGTGGCACGTTCGTCAACGCCTGGGCCACGCGCCGCGAACACCTGCAAAGTGCCGCCGACCTTGCCTGCGCCGCCAACCTGGCCAAGTGGCAAGCCCTTCCCGCGCCCATGGGTCACCCCAACCGTGAAACCCGCCCGAGCCGGGACTTTATCGGCGGTGCCACCGCCCGCAGCCAGTTCCCCCAGGATGAATGGCGGCGCTGCACCCTCGATGCCTTGCGCCGTATCTCACAGGACAGCGGCTTCTACAGCCGGCCGGAAGGCTTGCCGGCCCTGCGCAGTGCAATCGCCGGGCATATCGCATTTTCCCGTGGGGTCAGGTGCAGCGAAGACGACATCGTAGTCACCAACGGCGCCCAGCAGGCGCTCGACCTGATCGCCCGCGTGGTGCTGGAACCGGGCACCGTCGTCGCCATGGAAGACCCCGGCTACACCCCGGTGCGACTGATGTTCGACGCCATGGGGGCGACCGTGGTGGGCGTGCCGGTGGACGAACACGGCCTGCGGGTCGACTTGATTCCCGACGGCACGCGGCTGATCTACGTGACACCGTCCCATCAGTTCCCCCTGGGCATGCCCATGAGCGTGCCGCGCCGTGAGGCGTTGCTGGCACGTGCGCTGGCGTTGGGCGCCATCGTGATCGAGGATGACTACGACAGCGAATTCCGCTACGAGGGCCGCCCCACCGACTCCCTGCAAAGCATGGACACCCGCGGCGTGGTCGCCTACGTCGGGACCTTCTCGAAAACCCTGCTGCCGGAGTTGCGCCTGGGCTACACGGTGTTGCCGCCGGCAATTTTCGGCGCGGTGCTCAAGGCCAAGCAACTCACCGACCAGCACAGCTCCACCCTGCCGCAATGGGCCCTGGCCAAGTTCATCAGCGAAGGCTACCTGCTCAAGCACATTCGGCGCTGCCATGGGGTATATACCGGGCGCCGGGAACGGATTCTGCAGCGCCTGGCGGGGGACCTCTCGCCGTGGTTCGACGTGGTGCCCACCGTGGCCGGGTTCCATCTGGCCGCACTGTGCAAGGTGCCGGTGAATATTCCGCAGCTCACCCAATTGGCACGGGAGGCTGACGTGGGGCTCTATCCGCTGAGCGTGTTTTTCCACGACACACCGGTACGCGAGGGACTGAAGATCGGGTTTGGCGCGATCGAAACCCTGGACATTGACCCGGCGCTGGACGTGGTGCGGGATATCCTGCGACAGATTGGCTGAGGGAATTTCCGCCGGATTGGCTATTGGTCAAATCCGGATCGGGGCCTAGGGTGAACGGGTCTCGACTCACTCGGAGCCTCACCATGAAAGTACTGCTCGGCACCACCCTGCTGCTGGCCTCGTTAAGCGCCTTTGCCCACGACCCGGTGTACAACCAGGAAAAGATCAACGTGTTGCAGGAACACGCCCTGGCCAACGTCCCCGGCAAGAAAACCGTGATGCTCACCGTGGACTACGCCCCGGGCCAGGCCACCGTGCCCCATAGCCACACCGGCACGGCCGTGGCCTATGTGCTGGAAGGTGCAATCACCTCGCGGGTCAACGATGAAAAGGCGATCACCTACAAGGTCGGCCAGTCGTTCTATGAACCTGCCGGCTCGCGGCACTTTGAATCCAGCAATGCCAGCCAGACCCAACCGGCGAAACTGCTGGTAGTGATGGTGATGGATGACAAGGCCGACGTGCTCACGCCGCTGCCCCACTAACCCGCGCCACCGCTCCCACAGTTTTAACCGCGCACAGTCAGTGGCTCAGGGTCGTTTGAAGTGGTGGCGCAGGTGTTCGATTCGAGACCGGCAGGTACAGCCTTCAAGGTGGTCGTTGACCATGCCCATCGCCTGCATGAACGCATACATCGTGGTCGGGCCCACATAGCTCCAGCCACGTTTTTTCAGGGCCTTGGACAAGCGCGTTGACGCGGCTGACGTGGGGTTGGCCGTCCAGTACGCCATGTCCACCACCGCCGGGCGCTCATCGGCGGCCGGTTCAAACGACCACAACCACGCCGCCAGCGAACCGGTCTCATCCACCAGCTCACAGGCGCGCCGGGCGTTGTTGATGGTGGACACGATCTTGGCGCGATTGCGCACGATACCCGGGTCGGCCACCAATCGCTCGATGTCCTGCTCGGTGTACTGCGCCACTCGGCGAAAATCAAAGCCCTCGAACGCCCGGCGAAACGCCTCGCGCTTGCGCAGGATGGTGATCCACGCCATGCCGGCCTGAAAACCTTCCAGGCAAATCTTCTCGTACAGCGCAATGTCATCGGCCACCGGCACGCCCCATTCGTGGTCGTGGTAATCCGGGTACTCCGGCGCCGCCGTGCGCCACGTACAGCTGGTGACGCCCGCCGCGTCCGTGATCAATCCTGGAATATCCATAACTCACCCTGTGAACCAAGCCCGGGATGATAAGCGAAAAAAATTCCGGGCCGCCAACCGCTCAAGTACGAACCTTGCGGACCAACTGGTCAGACCGGGACCTGCCATCCGCGTAATATTTACTTGCGACTTGAAAAAAACCGAGCGTAGACTGGCCCCGCACTGGACATACCGGTCAGACCACAACAATTAAGCCCTGGACCCACCAGGGCACCGAATAGAGATCCTTCCCATGCTCAGATGGTGCTCGCGTTCGATTTTCCTGCAAGTCGTGATTGGCCTGGTGATCGGCATAATCTGCGGCCTCGCCCTCCCTGAATTCTCCTCGCAACTCAAACCCCTGGGTGACGGCTTCATCAAGCTGATCAAAATGCTGATTGGCCTGATCGTCTTCTGCGTGGTGGTCAGCGGTATTTCCGGTGCCGGCGACTTGAAGAAAGTCGGGCGCATCGGCCTCAAGTCGGTGATCTACTTTGAAGCACTGACCACCGTGGCCCTGGTGATCGGCCTGATCATGGCCTTCAGCACCGGGATCGGCACCGGCGCCAATATCCACCTGGAGCAACTGTCGTCTGCCGGCCTGAATGAACTGGCAGACCGCGGCCAACACATCAAGGGCACCAGCCAGTTCCTGATGGACCTGATCCCCAACTCGGTGATCGGCGCCTTCGCGGACAACAACGTGCTGCAAGTGCTGTTGTTCTCGGTGTTGTTCGGCAGCGCACTGAATCTGGTGGGCGAAGCCGCTTCCGGGATCTCGCGGTTGATCAACGAGCTGAGCCACGTGATCTTCCGCATCATGGGCATGATCGTGCGCCTGGCGCCCATCGGCGTGTTCGGCGCCATCGCCTTCACCACCAGCACGTATGGCCTGGATTCCCTGCAACACCTGGGCAGCCTGGTGGGCCTGTTCTACCTTACGTGCTTCCTGTTCGTCGCGGTGATTCTGGGGCTGGTGATGCGCCTGTCGGGCCTGCGGATGATGCCGCTGCTCAAGTACCTGCGGGAAGAACTGTTGATCGTGATGGGCACCGCGTCCTCCGATGCCGTGTTGCCACAGATCATGCGTAAACTGGAACACCTTGGCATTGGCAGCTCCACCGTGGGCCTGGTGATTCCGACGGGGTATTCATTCAACCTCGATGGTTTCTCCATCTACCTGACCCTGGCCATCGTGTTTATCGCCAATGCCACCGGCACACCGCTGTCGATGACCGACCTGCTGACCATCCTGCTGGTGTCGCTGATCACCTCCAAGGGCGCCCA
Source organism: Pseudomonas sp. C8002 (assembly GCF_013385765.1). Taxonomy (NCBI): domain Bacteria; kingdom Pseudomonadati; phylum Pseudomonadota; class Gammaproteobacteria; order Pseudomonadales; family Pseudomonadaceae; genus Pseudomonas; species Pseudomonas sp. C8002. The sequence continues at coordinate 353,656 of NZ_JACAPJ010000001.1, read as the reverse complement.
CGGGATTCCGGGTTCGGCACTGGTGATTCTGGCGGCGACACTCACCGCAATCCCGGCGATTCCGGTGGTGGGCCTGGTGCTGGTGCTGGCGGTGGACTGGTTCATGGGCATTGGCCGTGCGCTGACCAACCTGATCGGCAACTGCGTCGCCACCGTGGCCATCGCCCGCTGGGAAAAAGACATCGATATCCAACGCGCCAACAAGGTGCTGGACGGTCAACAAGGGTATGCCTTCCAGGCCAAGAAACCGGTGCTGCCCGCCCACCAAGAGTTCTGATGAGACGGGCTCACCCCTGTGGCGAGGGAGCTTGCTCCCGCTGGGGCGCGAAGCGGCCCCAAAAAATGGGCCTGCTGCGCAGTCCAGCGGGAGCAAGCTCCCTCGCCACACCAAGCAGACAGTTCAATTTAAAGGGAGCCACACGTGATCACCTCGTCAACCGTCGTCAATTCAGTGGTAGAAAAACTGCGCGCCGCCCTGGCGAGGGGTCAGTGGCGGCGCGGCGAGATGCTGCCCGGCCAGCGTGAACTGGCCGAGCAAATGGGCATCAGCCGCCCGAGCCTGCGCGAAGCGGTGATCGTGCTGGAAACCCTCGGCCTGGTGCGCTCCATGCCCGGCAAGGGCGTGGTGGTGCTGGAAACCACCCTCAGCGAATCCCAGGCCCAGGACAGCGGCGTGGCCGACGCCAGCCTCGAAGACATCCTACAACTGCGCTACACCCTCGAGCCCTTTATCGTAGGTTTAGTGGCGCAATCCATCAGCAGCAAGGAAGTCGGGCAACTGCGCCTGACCCTGATGGACATGCGCGAAGCCCTCGACGCCGGCGACAGCGAAGCCGGGATGAACGCCTACATCGCGTTCCACGAAGAACTGTTCGCCCTGACCTCCAACCCGATCTTCCAGAACGTGGTGCAACAAACCAGCAACGCCCTCAAGCAAAGCGCCCAGGTACTGCGCAACTCCCCCGAACACCTGGCGGAACGCTTGCAGGAAAACGACGCCGTGGTGCGGGCGATCCGCAACAAGAACAGCGCCCTTGCCAGCGCCGAAATGCGCCGGCATATCCTGCAGGAAGGCTTGCGCATGGGCATTCGCTTGAACATCCCGGATGACCATCTGGGTAGCTGACTTCCAGGAGACCGCGCATGACCGCTCACGCCCTGCACACCCCTTTCCCCTTTACGCCGTTGCGCCTGGTGGGCAAGCCGAAACTCTCGGTGGACGACATCTACCCGGCACTGTTCGACGCCATTCTTGAGCAACGCATCGCCCCCGCCAGCCGTTTTACCGAGGAGAGCCTCGGGCAAAGTTTTGGCGTCAGCCGCAGCGTGATTCGCCGTGTGCTGGCGCGGCTGTCGCACCAGCAAGTGATCATCCTGCGGCCCAACCACCGCGCCCAGGTGGCGGCACCGGATGCACAACAGACCCAGCAGATTCTCGAGGCAAGGCGCCTGACGGAAATCACCGTGGTGCAGTTGGCGTGTGCCCAGGCGAAACCGGCGCAGATCCGCCAACTGCGGGAGTTGATCGCACGGGAGCGCGACTGCATCGAGCGTGACGAGCGCGGGCCGGCGATTCGGCTCTCCGGGGAGTTTCACCTGCAACTGGCAGCCATCGCCGGGAATGCACCGTTGGCACAGTTTCTCAACAGCCTGGTGCCGCTGACCTCATTGGCGATTGCGCAGTTTGAGGCCAAGGCTTGCACGTATTGCGCATGGCAGGAACATAGGGCGATTGTGGATGCGGTGGAGCATGGCGATGCCGGCAAAGCCGTCAACTTGATGACCCGGCATCTGGATCATCTGGAAGCCAAGCTACTACGCAGCAATTGATCACACTGTTTTAACCTGTGGCGAGGGAGCTTGCTCCCGCTGGGACGCGCAGCGGCCCCAAAAACGGGACTGCTGCGCAGCCCAACGGGAGCAAGCTCCCTCGCCACAAGTTGAGATAACACGCCGATAATCAAATGCAAAAAAGCCCGATATCTTTCGATACCGGGCTTTTTGTTTTAACGCTCAGTCAGACGCGTTACAGCACCGACTGGCCGCTCATCGCCAGGTCCAGCAACTCACGGTTGGCTACCGCGTACATGGCGTAGTCCGTGCCGACTGCAGCACGAATCTCCACCATCATGGTGCGCCAGCGATCAGCCATGTCCTGGTGCTGCTCAAGCCACAGGGCCACGCGGGCTTCCATGTCTTCTGGCGCATCGGCCATTTGCAGTACGGAAATGGTGATCGCCCGTTGCTGCCAATCCACGTCATCGCGGAAGGCTTCGCGGGCCTGGGCCTGCCAGTTGTTGCCCACGGGCAGGCTGCTGATCTGCTGCAGGTACCACGGCAAGTCCAGGGCGCTGCCGACGGCGAAGTAAGCCTTCGCGACGTCTGCCGCACTCTGGCCTGTCACGTCGGCGGCTTCGATGATTGGCAGCAGGGTGTACAGGTGGGTAGTGCCTGCAACCATGCGCGCCAACAACTCCGGCACACCGGCTTCGACGTAAGCCTGGTAACGGTTCTGCCAACCTTCGCGGGTCGGGCCTTCCAGCAGTTCGTCGAGCTTGAGGCCCAGCGCGGCAAGGTGTGGACCGAAGTGCGCAACATCACGCCCGGCATCCTGTTCGTTGCGACGGCTGCGCAGGAACCAGCGCGTGGCACGGCGGCCCAGGCGCATCAGCTCGTCCATCAGCTCCAGTTGCACATCGGCCGAGACCTGGTGGTCCAGGGCTTCGATCTGACGGAACCAGTGCGGGAGGTGGAAGATGTCACGCACGATCACGTAGGCGCCCGCCACGTTCGCCGGGCTCATGCCGGTGGACTCTTTGAGGCGCTGAACGAAGGTGATGCCCATGTGGTTGACCAGGTCGTTGGCGATCTGGGTGCTGACGATCTCGCGCTTCAGACGGTGGCGACGCATGGCTTCGGAGAACTTCGCCACCAGGCTCGGCGGGAAAGCGGTCTCCATGTCACGGGTCAGGTAGTCGTCATCCGGCACCAGGGATTTGAGCAACGCTTCCTTGAGGTCGATCTTGCTGTAGGAGATCAGTACCGACAGCTCCGGACGGGTCAGGCCCTTGCCCGCAGCGGCGCGCTCGTTGAGCTGCTCCTCGGTCGGCAGGTACTCGATGGCGCGGTCCAGCTTGCCACGGCCTTCCAGGTCGCTCATCAGGCGCTTGTACTCGGCCACGCGCTCGAAGGCTTTGCGGGCAGCCAGGGACAGGGCCTGGGTTTGCTTGTAGTTGTTGCCCAACACCAGGCTGCCGACTTCGTCGGTCATGCTCGCCAGCAACTGGTTGCGCTGCTTGTCGGTCATGTCACCGGCCTGCACGACTTCGTTGAGCAGGATCTTGATGTTCACTTCGTGGTCGGAGCAGTCCACACCACCGGCGTTGTCGATGAAGTCTGTGTTGGAACCGCCGCCATTGAGGCCGAATTCCACACGACCCAGCTGAGTCATGCCGAGGTTACCGCCCTCGCCCACCACCTTGCAGCGCAGCTCGTTGCCATTGACGCGCAGGGCGTCGTTGGCCTTGTCGCCCACATCGGCGTGGCTCTCGGTGCTGGCCTTGACGTAGGTGCCGATACCGCCGTTCCACAACAGGTCCACCGGTGCCTTGAGCAAGGCATTCAGCAGTTCGGTCGGGGTCAGCTTGTCGGCCTGGATGTCGAAGCGTTCTTTCATCTGTGGCGAGATGGCAATGCTCTTCGCGCTGCGCGAGAAGATACCGCCGCCTTCGGACATGATGCTGGTGTCGTAGTCGGTCCAGGCCGAGCGCGGCAGGTCGAACAGGCGCTGACGTTCAGCGAAGCTGTTGGCCGGGTTCGGGTTTGGATCGATGAAGATGTGCAGGTGGTTGAAGGCGGCGACCAGTTGCAGCTTGTCGGACATCAACAGGCCGTTGCCGAACACGTCGCCGGCCATGTCGCCCACGCCCACCACGGTGATGCTGTCTTGCTGGACGTTGATGCCGCGCTCACGGAAGTGACGCTGCACCCCCACCCACGCGCCCTTGGCGGTGATGCCCATTTTCTTGTGGTCGTAACCGGCAGAACCGCCGGAAGCGAACGCGTCACCCAGCCAGAAACCGTAGTCGATGGCGATGCCGTTGGCGATGTCGGAGAAGGTCGCAGTGCCCTTGTCCGCTGCTACTACCAGGTACGGGTCATCGTTGTCGTGGCGCACCACGTTCAACGGTGGCACCAGGGCGCCGTCTTTCAGGTTGTCGGTAATGTCCAACAGGCCGGAAATGAAGATGCGGTAGCAGGCGATGCCCTCGGCCGCGATCTCGTCCCGGCTGCCGCCCAATGGCAGACGACGCGGCAGGAAACCGCCCTTGGCGCCCACCGGCACGATCACCGAGTTCTTCACTTGCTGGGCTTTTACCAGGCCCAGCACTTCAGTGCGGAAGTCTTCTTCACGGTCGGACCAGCGCAGGCCGCCGCGAGCGACGTTGCCAAAGCGCAGGTGCACGCCTTCAACCCGTGGCGAGTAGACGAAGATTTCAAACTTCGGCACCGGCTTGGGCAGCTCAGGAATCGCGTGCGGGTTGAACTTGAAGCTGAAGTACGACTTGTTCTGGCCGTTGGCGTCAGCCTGGTAGAAGTTGGTCCGCAAGGTGGCCTTGATCAGGTCCAGGTAGCGACGCAGGATGCGGTCTTCGTTGAGCACCTGAACGTCGTCCAGGGCCGTGAGGATCGCTTGTTCCAGGCGTTGCTGCTTGTCTTCGAGGTCTTCGGCGGTGAGCTTGCGCGCCAGGTAGAAACGGGTCTTGAACAACCGGGTCAACTCGCGGGCGATGTCGGTGTGGTTGTTCAGGGTGCTGGCGATGTAACCCAGGTCGAAGCCCAGGCGAATCTGCTTCAGGTAACGGGCGTAGGCACGCAGCAGCGCCACGTCGCGCCATGGCAGGCCGGCCGTCAGCACCAGACGGTTGAACGCATCGTTTTCGGCATCGCCGTGCACGATATGCACGAACGCGTCCTGCAGGGTGTCGTTCAATTGCTGGATATCGAGGTTCACACCTTCGGCGGCGATGAACGCGAAATCGTGAATCCAGAACTCGCGGCCATTGGCATGACGCAGGCGGTACGGGAATTCACCCAGGACACGCAGGCCAAGGTTTTCCAGGATCGGCAGCACATCGGACAGCGCCAGCGGCGTATCGGCGTGATACAGCTTGCAATGCAGCTCGCGCTGGCCGGAAACCTGGCCCAGCGGCTGATAGAAGCTCATCACCAGCGGGTTGGCTTCGGTCAGGCTGAGCAAGTGCTGCATGTCGACCACGGCCGAATGCGCGGCGAAACGCTCGCGGTAGCCGGCCGGGAAACCTTTCGGGAAATCAGCCAGCACGTTGGTGCCATGGGCTTCGCCGAAGCTTTCCACCACCAGGCTGGAGTAGTCGTCCTGCCAGCTGCGGCAGGCCTGCACCACTTCTTTTTCCAGTTGCAGCGGGTCGATGTCCAGGCGGTTCTTCGGGTCCACCCGCAGGATCAACTGCACGCGAGCCAGTACGGACTCGGAGAAGAACGTCCAGAACTCGCAGTCCGAGGCTTTCAGGCGATCCATCAGCACTTGCTGGATCTTCTGGCGCACTTCGGTGGAATAGATGTCGCGCGGCACGTAGGCCAGGCAGTAGCAGAAGCGGCCGTACGGGTCTTTGCGCAGGAACACGCGGATCTTGTTGCGTTCCTGGATCTGCACGATCGACATCACGGTGCTGAACAGCTCGTCCACCGGGGTCTGGAACAGATCATCGCGGGGCAGAACCTCGACCACCTGGGCCAGTTCCTTGCCCAAGTGCGCCTTGGCCTGGAAGCCCGAGCGACGCTCGATTTCCGTCACCTTGCGACGGATGTAAGGAATCACCCGCACGCTTTCGCCGTACACCGAAGAAGTGTAGAGGCCCATGAAGCGGCATTCCTTGATGACCTTGCCGTCGGCGTCGATCTGGCGGATCGACACGTAGTCCGGGTAGGCCGGGCGGTGCACGCGGCTTGGGTGTGCAGCCTTGGCGAACGACAGCACGGCCGGCTCACGCAGGTAGTTCACCGCGTAGTCTTCGATGCGCAGCTCGTCGGTAGTCAGGCCCGGGCGCAGCAGTTTGGTCAGACCGAGGAACGAGTTGGCGTCATATTCGATATGACCGCCGTCCGCCTCGTCACGTACCACGAACTCTTCGTAGCCGAGGAAGGTGAAGTGGTTGCCCACCAGCCATTCCAGGAAGCTCTTGATCTCGGCTTTTTCTTCGCCGTCGATCACGTACGGGCTGGCGTCGATACCGGCCAGCAGCTCCTGGACCTTGGCTTTCATCGGTTCGAAATCGGCGACTGCAACGCGCACTTCGCCCAGTACCTGCTCAAGTTCCTTGCTCAGGACACTCAGCTCGGCGGCGTTGGCGCAACGGTCGATTTCCAGGTACATCAGCGATTCTTGCTGAACGTCTTCGCCCTGGGTGCCTTTGGGCAGGATTTCCAGCAGTTCGCCCTTCTTGCCACGACGCACGCTGAGTACGGTGGTTTGCAGGGTGTGGATGCTGTAGCCACGGCGGTTCAGCTCGGTACGCACCGAGTCCACCAGGAATGGCAGGTCGTGGTGCAGCACTTCGACCGCGGTGTGGGTCGATTGCCAGCCATGACGTTCGTAATCGGGGTTGTAGACCCGCACTTGCGGTTGGTTGTGATCAAAGCGCTCAAGCAGGCGCCAGGCAGACAGGGTGCAACCGGCCAGGTCGGACAAGCGACGCTGGGTCAGTTCATCCAGGGAAATGATGCCGAAGAATTGTTCAGCGAACAGCGCCACTTGTGGCAGTGCCTGTTCACTGATGTGCTGCGCCAGTGCCGCTTGCAGTTGGTGCTGGAAGTCGGCTTTGCTGGCTGCGGTGAAGAACGCCATCTGTGGTACTCCGCTTGGGCTTGTTATTGATGGAAGCGTCGCGTGTTATCCCCTTGCGGGGAGACCGTCAGCTCTGTTCGCGGTCTACAGTAACGAATTCAGAGTGACAGGTGGGTGAAGCTGGACAAGACAATGAGGTCACATTCAACTTCCATAAGATGCGCACCTTGCCAGGTGACGGTACGACGGGCAGGTCAGACTCCTGGCGAGGCACATCCGTTGCGCAGCTTAACGAGTGTAGGAAGCAAGCTGCTTGCGACGCTGCGACATATTCGGTCATCGGCACGCTGCCGGCGGGTTGCGACTTGGGCAACCGGGTGTTTTCGGAGAAATCCCGGGGCGCCGAGTACCGGAAATGACTGATATTGCCCGCCAGGTCATGCCACAAGGTCTGACACACGATGCAGCACAAAATTCGCCGCAATGGCACAATTGCCCTGCTTCGCCCTCCCCCAGACAGGATTAACCATGCCATTGCAACTCACCACCGCCCACCTGATCGTCAACCCGTGCGATGACGAAGAAGACAACATGGCCATGCTCTGCTGCCACGGCGACAAGGGCGAGATGTTCATGGTGACCCGTTATCCGGACGAGGACGAGGTGGAAGTCACCTGGGATTACGAGCCGTCGACCCTGGACGGGCTGAAGATCACCCTGAGTGCCACGACACTGTTGGTGGAGATTGGCGCGGCGGATGCCGATGCATTGGGCGGCCACGATCAATTGGCAATCACCCACGGCACCGCCGAGTCGGATCTGGCCGAAGTGGAGGAAACCCTGCAGAACATTCTCAAGGGCACCGGGACCTATATCCGGGCCTAGTTGCCAAATCCGCACAATGTGGCGAGGGAGCTTGCTCCCGCTGGGCTGCGAAGCGGCCCCAATCCAGCCAACTGCGTTCTGCCTGGAAAAACTCGGCAGCCTTGCTGGGGCTGCTGCGCAACCCAGCGGGAGCAAGCTCCCTCGCCACAAAGGCAGGCGCCTATCGGAAGAAACCTCAGACATTTCCCACATTTCCCGAAAAATACCCCCCGCGCCGTTAGTCTCCACCCCCTCCGATGCATTAAAGTAACGCCCCCAGGCCTGGCATTTTTCGCAATGCCCAGTCTCACCTCTCCAGGAACCGTCATCGATGGAACATCGTGAAGCGCTGCTTGCGCTGCGAACCTTTCTTTCAACGCAGATTCTCGGCCAGGAAAAACTCATCGAGCGCTTGCTCATTGCCCTGCTCGCCGATGGCCATATGCTGGTTGAAGGCGCTCCCGGGCTGGCCAAGACCAAGGCCATCAAGGAGCTTGCCGAAGGGATCGAGGCACAGTTCCATCGCATCCAGTTCACCCCCGACCTGCTGCCCGCCGACATCACCGGCACCGAGATCTATCGCCCGGAAACCGGCAGTTTCGTGTTCCAGCAAGGCCCGATCTTCCACAACCTGGTGCTGGCGGACGAAATCAACCGTGCCCCGGCCAAGGTGCAGTCGGCATTGCTCGAAGCCATGGCCGAGCGCCAGGTCAGCGTGGGGCGCAGCACTTACGAGTTGTCGCCATTGTTCCTGGTGATGGCCACGCAAAACCCGATCGAGCAGGAAGGCACCTACCCGCTGCCCGAAGCCCAGCTCGACCGTTTCCTGATGCACGTGAAAATCGGCTTCCCCGATGCCGCCGTCGAGCGCCGCATCCTGCAGCAGGCCCGTGGCGAAGCCCTCAACGGTGAAACCAAGCCCGAGCGGCGCGTCAGCCAGCAGGCGATCTTCGCCGCGCGCAAGGAAATCCTCGGCCTGTACATGGCCGATGCGGTGGAGGAATACCTGGTGCAACTGGTCATGGCCACTCGCACCCCGGCCAAGTTCGATCCGGAAATGGCCGAATGGATTGCCTATGGCGCCAGCCCTCGTGGCTCGATTGCCCTGGACCGCTGCGCCCGGGCCCACGCCTGGCTGGCCGGCCGCGATTTCGTCAGCCCGGAAGACATCCAGGCGGTGCTGTTCGACGTGCTGCGTCATCGCATCATCCTGTCGTTCGAAGCTGAAGCGGCCGGTATCGACCAGGACCGCGTGGTGCAACGCATTCTCGACGTCGTTGCCGTCGCTTGACGCCTATGAACGCTGGCGATGGAACCCGTGTCACCCTGAGCGAATTGATCGAGATGCGTCATCGCGTGCGGGAAGTGCAGCTGTTTTCCACGCCGAGCCAGCGCAGCCCGCTGATCGGCCTGCACCACTCGAAACTGCGCGGGCGCGGGGTCGACTTCGACCAGGTGCGGGTGTATCAGGCCGGCGACGATGTGCGCACCATCGACTGGCGCGTCACTGCACGCACCCAGGAGCCACACACCAAGCTGTTTCATGAAGAGCGCGAACGGCCGATCTTCATCATGGTGGAGCAAAGCTGCCGGCTGTTTTTCGGCTCGGGGCAGATGTTCAAGTCGGTGCTGGCGGCTCAGGCGGCGAGCCTGATCGGCTGGGCGGCGCTGGGCCATAACGACCGGGTCGGCGGGCTGGTGTTCGGTGACAGCGAGCACTACGAAATCAAACCCCGGCGCAGCAAGCAAAGCCTGCTGCAATTGCTCAACCGGTTGGTACGGGTCAACCAGAGCCTCAACACCGAACGCCGCCCCGAAGCCGACGCCCTCGGCATGGCCTTGCGCCGAGCCCGGGAAGTATTGCGCCCGGGCAGCCTGGTGATTGTGATCTGTGACGAGCGCGCCCTGACCGAAGGCGCCGAGCAACAGTTGAGCCTGCTGTCACGGCATTGCGACCTGCTGCTGTTGCCGGTTTCCGACCCGCTGGACCACGCCCTGCCCGCCGCCGGCCTGCTGCGCTTCGCCGAGCGCGGCGCACAGCTGGAGCTGGACACCCTGAATTTTGATCTGCGCCAGGCCTACAAGGCCCAGGCCGAAGCCCGCAGCGCACGCTGGGAACTGCTCGCGCAAAAGCTGCGGGTGCTGTTGATGCCCTTGAGTACCCAGGGTGAAATGGTCGAGCAACTGCGCGAATACCTGAACCCGCAACGCCCGGTTAAAAAGCAATGAGCAGCCTCGACCAACTGCAACCCCTGATTGCCCCGCCAGTGATCGGCTTCTGGCCGCCGGCGCCGGGTTGGTGGCTGTTGCTGCTGATCATCCCGTTGGCGGGCTGGGGCCTGTGGTGGCTGCGCCGTTTCCTGCCAGCCAAGCGCCCATTGGCCCGTGCCGAACAACCCCTGGACCCGCTGCGCATCGCCGCCCTCGCCGAACTGGCGCTGATGCCCAAACCCTACGACGGCGCACCGGCCGGTGCCTGGCTGCAACAACTCAACGGCCTGCTCAAGCGCCTGTGCCGCAACGACTACCCCTACAGCCAGAGCCACACCCTCAACGGCCGCAAGTGGCTGGCGTTCCTCGACAACCGTTGCCCCGCCGCCGGCCTGACCCGCTGGATGGTGCTGGTGGAAGGCGCCTACAAGCCCGAATGCAAACTCGACGACAAGGCCATCGCCGGGCTGACCCAGGCCGTCGACACCTGGATTCGCAAACATGTTTGAGTTCGCCTGGCCGTGGATCTTTGCCCTGTTGCCATTGCCCTGGTTGCTGCGCCTCATCCTGCCGGTGGCCGACAGCGGCGAACCGGCGCTGAAAGTCAGCTTCCTCAGCGACCTCGAAGGCCTGGCCCGCCGCCGCGCGCGGGTCAACCTGCCGGGATGGCGCCAGCAAGCACCGTTTGTGTTCCTGTGGCTGCTGCTGTTGACCGCCGCCGCCCGCCCGGAATGGTTGGGCGAACCCTTGCCGATTGCAGCCAGCGGCCGCGACTTGCTGGTGGCGGTGGACGTTTCCGGCTCGATGGACTTCCCCGACATGCAATGGCAAGACGAAGACGTCAGCCGCCTGAGCCTGGTCAAGCACCTGCTGGGAGATTTCCTGGAGGGCCGCGAAGGTGATCGCGTGGGATTGATCCTGTTCGGCAGCCAGGCCTATCTGCAAGCGCCGCTGACCTTTGACCGGCGCACCGTGCGCACCTGGCTGGATGAGGCACGGATTGGCATCGCCGGTAAAAACACCGCGATTGGCGACGCCATCGGCCTGGCCCTCAAGCGCCTGCGCCAGCGTCCGGCGCAAAGCCGGGTGCTGATCCTGGTCACCGACGGCGCCAACAATGCCGGCGAAATCGACCCGCTGACCGCCGCCCGCCTGGCCGCCGAAGAAGGGGTGAAAATCTACCCGATCGGCATCGGCGCAGACCCCGAGCAAACCGGCTCCCTGGGCATCCTCGGCGTCAACCCGAGCCTCGACCTCGACGAACCGGCCCTCAAGGCCATCGCCGAGGCCACCGGCGGCCGCTACTTCCGCGCCCGCGACGGCAACGAACTGCTGAAGATCAAGGAAACCCTCGACCAGCTCGAACCCGTGGCCCAGCAACCCACCCAGGCCCGCCCCGCCCAGGCGCTGTACAGCGCGCCGCTGGCGTTGGCGCTGATCCTCAGCATGCTGCTGGTGATCCAGGAACGCTGGCCGGATAACGCCCTGCAACGCCTGTTCAGCAAACTCTCAAGCAAGGGCCGTTTCCTGCAACCCAATCCTGAATGGCGTGAACGCCTCAAACGCTTGCGTTTGCGGAGGCGTCGATGATCGCCCTGTGGCCGCACTGGTTCCGTCCCTGGTGGCTGTTGCTGCTGCCGCTGCTCGGCTGGTTGCTGTGGCAGTTGTGGCACCGCCAGAAACGCGCCGGGCGCTGGCAGATGATTCTGCCGCCGGCGTTCCATGCCGCGCTGCTCAGCGGCGGCAGTGGCCGCGAAAGCAAGTCGCCATGGGTGGTGCTCGGCATCGCCTGGCTGCTGGCCGTGCTGGCGTTGCTGGGGCCGAGCTGGGAACGCGTCGAACAGTCCAGCCAGAAGCCCGCCGACCCGCTGGTGGTGCTGCTGGAACTGACCCCGGAAATGCTCGCCACCGACAGCCCGCCCAGCCGCCTCGAACAGGCACGGCGCAAGCTGTTCGACCTGCTTCAGGCCCGCAGCGATGCGCAGACTGCCATCGTGGTCTACGCCGGCAGCGCGCACACGCTGGTGCCGCTGTCCGACGACCTGGCCACCAGCCATAACCTGCTCGAAGCCCTGCGCCCCTCGATCATGCCCGAGCCCGGCCACCGCGCAGACCTGGCGGTGGAAAAAGCCCTGAGCCTGCTCAAGCATGGCGGCCTCGGCCAGGGCCGACTGCTGCTGATCGGATCGTCCCTGTCCAAGCAGGAGCGCCAGGGCATCCGCCTGCAGTTGCAAGGCAACCAGGCGCCGAGCTTGTCGATCCTCGGCATTGGCAGCCGCGAAGGCACGCCGGTGACCCAGGAAAGCGGCGAGTTCCTCAAGGACGCCCAGGGCGCGATCCTCGTGCCGCGCCTGGACAGCCCGACCCTCAAGGCCTTCGCCAGCGAAATGGGCGGCCTCTACCGCCAGGCACGCCTGGACGACAAGGACCTGCGCCACCTCGGGATGCTGGACGGCCCGCAAAGCCTGCGCAATGACGGCCAACTGCTGCACCTCGACACCTGGGCCGACCAGGGTTACTGGCTGCTCTTACCGCTATTGCTGCTGGCCGCCTGCGCCGGGCGCCGTGGCTGGCTGTTCTTCCTGCCGTTGCTGCTGTTGGGCGCGCCGCAGCCCAGCTATGCCTTCGACTTCCAGGACCTGTGGCTGCGCCCCGACCAACAGGGCCAACTGCTGCTGAAGAAAAAACGCCCAGCCGAAGCAGCCGAACATTTCGAAGACCCGCAATGGCAAGGCGTCGCACTGTATGAAGCGGGCAACTATGCCGAAGCCGCCAAGCGGTTTGCCGAAGGCAGCGACGCCTACTCCCACTACAATCGAGGCAATGCCCTGGCCAAAAGCGGCGAGCTGGAAGCGGCGATCGATGCCTACGAACAAGCCCTCGAAGCCCAGCCAGACTTGCAGCCGGCGCTGAAGAACAAGGCGCTGGTGGAAAGCCTGATGCAACAGGAACCGGAAAAAACCGAGCCGGCCAAGCCTGCAAAAAACGAGGATGACGAAACCACCCAACCCGGCCAGACTGCGCAACCGGGCGCCAGCAGCCAGACCGCCACCGGTGGCGAGCAGACGTCCCAAGGCCAGGGCCAGCCCGGCGCGACCGACACGCAAACCGGGGCCACGCCCCACGCCGGCAGCAACGAGGTACCCGGCAGCGAGTTGGGTGATGAACAAACCACCACCCCGCCCCTGCGCCCGGTCGACGGCACGCTTGAAGGCGAGCAGCGCCAGGCCCTGGAACAATGGCTGCGGCAGATCCCGGACAACCCCGGCGAGCTGCTGCGACGCAAATTCTGGTACGAACAGCAACAACATCAGGACAAGACTCGATGAACCGCTGCACCGCCTTTCTTCTCACCCTCGCGTTGTGGGCCAGCCAGGCCCAGGCCGCCGGCCTGGTGGCCAGTGTCGACCGCAGCCGCATCAATTCCGGGGAGACGGTGGAACTGACGGTGGAATCCAACGACGTCACGCTGTTCGGCAAACCGGACCTGGCGCCGCTGGACCCGCTGTTTGAAGTGAGCGGCACGCGCCAGATCAACCAGCTCACCACCCTGGGTGGCGATAACCATGCCACAACCCGCTGGATCATCACCTTGCTGCCCAAGGAGAACGGCACCGTGGTGATTCCGCCGTTGCAGATCGGCGAACTCAAGACCCAGCCGATCACCCTGCAGGTGGTGGAAACCGTCAGCCAGAACACCGAGGCTCAACTGGCCCCGGTGTTCATCGAAACCAACCTCGACCAGGACAGCGTCTACGTCCAGGCCCAGGCGTTGCTGACCGTGCGCGTCTACCACTCGGTATCGCTGTATGACGACAGCAGCCTCACGCCGTTGCAGGTCGCCGATACGCGCATCGAGCAGTTGGGCGAGTCGCGCACCTACGAGAAAGTCATCAACGGCATCCGCCACGGTGTGATCGAAACCCGCTATGCCATCTACCCGCAGCACAGCGGCACACTGACCATTCCGACGCAGACGTTCAGCGCCACCCTGGTAGAGCCACGGCCCGCCCAGGACAACAACCCCCAGGGTTCCAAGCCCGGTAAGCTGATTCACGTCAGTTCGCCGGAGCTGTCGTTGACGGTCAAGGCCAAGCCGGCAATGTACCCGGCCGACGCTCCCTGGCTGCCGGCCCGCAGCCTGACCCTCACGGAAAGCTGGAACCCCGAGCCCGATCACGTACAGGTGGGCGACTCCCTGACGCGCAGCCTGACCTTGAAAGCCGAAGGCCTGGCCGGCGCGCAACTGCCACCGCTGGCACTGAGCGACATCCCCGGCCTGCGCCGCTACCCGGACCAGCCGGTGCTGAGCAACCAGAACAACGACCGTGGCCTGATCGGCAGCCGTGAAGACCGCGAAGCGCTGGTGCCCAACCGCGTTGGCGCGCTTGAACTGCCGGCGGTGGAAGTGGTGTGGTGGAACACCCACGAAGACCATCTGGAACGCACCAGCCTGCCGGCGCGCACCCTGCAAGTGGCGACCAACCCGAGCCTGATCGTGGACACGCCGGCCAGCCCGACCGTGATCACCGCGCCGGACAACGACAGCCTGTGGATCTGGCAACTGACCAGCCTGATCCTGGCCTGCACCACCCTGCTGGGCTTCGGTTTGTGGTGGCGTGCACGCTGGCAGCCGGCGATTTTGCGTGCCGCGCAAACCGGCCCGAGCCCGCGTACCTTGCTGGACGACCTCAAGCGGGCGAGCCAGGCGAATGACCCGCAGGCTACGCGTCAGGCGCTGGATGCCTGGGCGCGACAACAGCCGGAGACCCTGGCGGATATGGCGGCGCGGTTTGTGCCGTTGTCGGATGCGCTGGATGGGTTGAACGGCGCGCTGTACAGCGAGAGTGGGCAGTATTGGCAGGGAGAGGAATTGTGGCGGGCGGTGAAGGCGATTCCGATGGCGGAGCGCGAGCAGGACCCTGCAGGGGATAGCACCAGCTTGCCGCCGCTGTATCCCAAATAGCCCCCCTTGCAGAAACACCGCAAACCCAATGTGGGAGCGGGCTTGCTCGCGAAAGCGGTCTGTCAGTCACATATCTGCTGACTGATCTACCGCCTTCGCGAGCAAGCCCGCTCCCACATTTTTGATCTGCGGCGTTTGGGTTACTTGCGCGCCGCCTCCCACGACTTCAGCAACTCGTTATAACTGACCGTCTCACCCTGTGGCTTCTCATTCGCCAGCTTCGGTTTCGGCGCACCCGGCTGGTCAAACCAGTATTGCGCGTCCCGCTCCTCGTTCATTTTCGGCCCGCAAATCGGCTGCACCTTGGAGCGTTCCAGGCGCGTCATGATCGCGTCCTGATCCTTGGCCAACCCGTCCAGCGCCTGCTGCGGCGTCTTCTCTCCGCTGGCCGCCTCCGAAATATGGCTCCACCACAATTGCGCCAACCGTGGATAGTCCGGCACGTTGGTGCCGGTCGGGGTCCACTCCACCCGGGCCGGGCTGCGGTAGAACTCCACCAACCCACCGAGTTTCGGCGCCAGGTCGGTCATGGCCTGGGAGTTGATGTCAGACTCACGAATCGGTGTCAGGCCAACGATGGTTTTCTTCAGCGACACGGTTTTCGAGGTCACGAACTGCGCGTACAGCCAGGCCGCCAGCTTCTGCTTCTCGGGCGTCGACTTGAGGAAGGTCCAGGAACCTACGTCCTGATAGCCCTTCTTCATGCCCTTTTCCCAGTAAGGCCCGACGGGCGATGGCGCCATGCGCCATTTCGGCGTGCCGTCGGCGTTGACCACCGGCAGGCCCGGCTTGGTCATGTCGGCGGTAAACGCGGTGTACCAGAAGATCTGCTGGGCGATGTTGCCCTGGGACGGCACCGGACCGGATTCGGAGAAGGTCATGCCCGCCGCTTCCGGTGGTGCATAGGCTTTCATCCAGTCCACGTATTTCTGCGTGGCATACACCGCCGCCGGGCCGTTGGTGTCGCCACCACGGGTGACGCTGGAGCCCACCGGGTGGCAGTCCTCCACGCGAATGCCCCATTCGTCCACCGGCAAACCGTTGGGCAGGCCCTTGTCGCCGCCACCGGCCATGGAGAACCAGGCATCGGTGAAGCGCCAGCCCAGGGACGGGTCTTTCTTGCCGTAGTCCATGTGCCCGTAGACGCGCTTGCCGTCGATTTCCTTGACGTCTTCGCTGAAGAATTTGGCGATGTCTTCGTAGGCCGACCAGTTCACCGGCACGCCGAGTTCATAGCCGTACTTCTCCTTGAACTTGGCTTTCAGGTCTGCCCGTTCGAACCAGTCGGCGCGGAACCAGTACAGGTTGGCGAACTGCTGGTCGGGCAATTGGTAGATCTTGCCGTCGGGCGCAGTGGTGAACGAAATGCCGATGAAGTCCTTGATGTCCAGGGTGGGTGAAGTGAAGTTCTTGCCTTCGTTGGCCATCAGGTCGGTGATGGATTCTGTCTTGCCATAGCGAAAGTGCGTACCGATCAAGTCGGAATCGTTGACCCAGCCGTCATAGATATTCTTGTCGGACTGCATCTGGGTTTGCAGCTTTTCCACCACGTCGCCTTCCTGCAGCAAGTCGTGAGTCAGCTTGATCCCGGTGATTTCGCTGAAGGCCTTGGCCAGCACCTTGGATTCATACTCGTGGGTGGTGAGGGTTTCCGACACCACGTTGATCTTCATCCCGCGAAACGGCTCCGCGGCCTTGATAAACCACTTCAGCTCTTCAAGCTGCTGGGCTTCGGTGAGGGTCGACGGTTTGAACTCACTGCCGATCCATTTTTTCGCAGCGTCTTCATAAGCATCCGCCCAGGCCGCAGCACTGAGCCCGCTGAGCGCCAGCACGGCCGCCAATGAAATGCTATGTCGCAGCTTATTGTTTTTATCGAACATAGAGACCTCCTGGTTTTGGGGTTCAAAAGGGGCAGCTAGCCCCAACGCATCACAGACAACAGCCACACCAGAGACAGCGCGGACGCCACCCAGATGCTCCAGCCGGTTACGCCGATCACCAACAAATGCAGGTAGGCGCTGCCGAGAAGACCGATAAACAAACGATCACCACGGGTGGTGCTGATCGGTAAAAAGCCGCGCCGGGGGATACTCGGCGAGCGCAATTCCCAGGTCGTCATGCCCACCAGCAGCAGGCCGATCGCGGCAAAGAACAGTGCGGTCGGGGTGGTCCAGGCCATCCATTCCATCATCGACTCCTCAGACCCGGCCCAGGGCAAAGCCCTTGGCCACATGGTTGCGAACGAACCAGATCACCAGCATGCCCGGCAAAATGGTCAACACCCCCGCCGCCGCCAGCACGCCCCAGTCGATGCCGGAGGCTGAAACCGTACGGGTCATCACTGCGGCGATGGGTTTGGCGTTCACCGACGTCAGCGTGCGTGCCAGCAGGAGCTCGACCCAGGAAAACATGAAGCAGAAAAACGCCGTGACGCCGATCCCCGAGCCAATCAGCGGGATGAAGATCTTCACGAAAAACTTGGGGAAGCTGTACCCGTCGATGTAGGCCGTTTCGTCGATTTCCTTGGGCACGCCCGACATGAAACCTTCGAGAATCCACACCGCCAGCGGCACGTTGAACAGGCAATGGGCCAAGGCCACCGCGATATGCGTATCGAACAAGCCAATGGACGAATACAGCTGGAAGAACGGCAGCAAAAACACCGCCGGCGGCGCCATGCGGTTGGTCAGCAACCAGAAGAACAAGTGCTTGTCGCCGAGGAAGCGGTAGCGCGAGAACGCGTAGGCCGCCGGCAGCGCCACGCTCAGGGAAATCACGGTGTTGAGGCTGACGTAGTACAGCGAGTTGAGGTAGCCGGTGTACCAGCTCGGGTCGGTGAAGATCACCTTGTAGTTGGCGAAGGTGAAGTCCTGCGGAAACAGGGTCAGGCCGCCGAGGATTTCGGTGTTGCTCTTGAAGGACATGTTCAGCAGCCAGTAGATCGGCACCAGCAGGAACAGGATGTAGACCAGCAGCGGGATCAGCTTGCGCTTGCTCATGTTGGCGGCCTCAGCGGTTGGCGTCGGAGTGGGTCATGGCGGTGTAGAACAGCCAGGACACCAACAGGATGATCAGGAAGTACACCAGCGAAAACGCCGCCGCCGGGCCCAGGTCGAATTGGCCTACGGCCATTTGGGTAAGCGTCTGGCTGAGGAAGGTGGTGGCGTTCCCTGGCCCGCCGCCCGTCAGCACAAACGGTTCGGTGTAGATCATGAAACTGTCCATGAAGCGCAGCATCACCGCGATCAACAGCACGCTCTTCAGTTTTGGCAGCTGGATATGTCGGAACACCGCCCAGCTGGACGCCCGATCAATCCGCGCCGCCTGGTAGTACACATCCGGGATCGCCCGCAGCCCCGAGAAACACAGCAGCGCCACCAGGGACGTCCAGTGCCACACGTCCATCACCAGCACCGTGACCCAGGCGTCCATGGTGTTGGCGGCGTAGTTGTAGCTGATGCCCATCGCATTGAGCGTGGAACCCATCAGGCCAATGTCGGCACGGCCAAAGATCTGCCAGATGGTGCCGACCACGTTCCACGGAATCAGCAGCGGAATCGCCATCACGATCAACACCAGCGACGACCATCGGCCCTTGGTGGGCATCGTCAGGGCAATCGCGATGCCCAGCGGAATCTCGATCAACAGCACACACGCCGAGTAGATGAACTGACGCAGCAGCGAGTCATGCAGGCGCGGGTCCAGCAGCACCTGTTTGTACCAGTCGGCGCCGACGAAGTAGCGGCTGGATTGGTCGAAGATGTCCTGCACCGAGTAGTTGACCACGGTCATCATCGGGATCACCGCGCTGAAGGCCACCAGCAGGAACACCGGCAATACCAGCCACCAGGCCTTGTTGTTCTGCACCTTGTTCATGGCTGCACCTCCAGCAAGTAGTCATCGGCATACACCATCAGCCACTGCCCCGGAAAGCTGATGGACGCCTGGCCCTCGGGCACCGGTTTGTCTTCGGCCAGGCGCACTTTCAACGGTGCACCATCGAGGTTGAGGGTCATGATCTTGTAGGTGCCGAGGTCTTCCACATGGGTGACTTGCGCCTGTAGCGCGTCGGGATTGTGCTCATCCCACACATGGATAAATTCCGGGCGGATGCCGACCTGCAGCCTTTTGTAAGGCGTTTCGCCAATGCGCTGCTGCAACGCCTCGGGCAACGCCAGATGTGTCCCGGCAAAGCGCACACCGCCCGCCTCTGCCTGCACCTCAATCAGATTCATCCCAGGGCTGCCGATGAAATAGCCGACAAAGGTGTGGCTGGGCCGCTCGAACAACTCCCGGGGCGTGCCGAACTGCACGATCTGCCCGCCATACATCACCGCGATCTTGTCGGCGAAGGTCGAGGCTTCCAGTTGGTCGTGGGTCACGTAGACCATGGTGATGTTGAACTGCTCGTGGATCTGCTTGAGCTTGCGCCGCAGCTTCCATTTCAGGTGCGGGTCGATCACCGTCAGCGGTTCGTCGAACAGGATCGCCGACACGTCATCCCGCACCAGGCCGCGGCCCATGGAGACTTTCTGCTTTTCATCGGCAGTGAGGTTGCGGGCCTTTTTGTCCAGCAGGTTTTGCAGGTCGAGCACCTCGGCAATTTCCTGCACCTTGCTGTGAATTTTCGCCTCGGCCATGCCCTGGTTTCGCAGGGGAAAAGCCAGGTTATCGAACACGGTCATGGTGTCGTACACCACCGGAAACTGGAACACCTGGGCGATGTTGCGTTTTTCCGGGGTCAGTTCGTTGACCACCTTGGCGTCGAACAGCACCTGGCCTTCGGATGGGCTGAGCAGGCCGGAGATGATGTTGAGCAAGGTCGACTTGCCGCAGCCCGACGGCCCCAGCAACGCGTAGGCGCCGCCCTGCTCCCAGACGTGGTTCATCTCGCGAATCGCGTAGTCCTCGGGGCCGTTTGGCTTTGAGCTGTAGCTGTGGGCCAGGTTCTGCAAATGGATCTCGGCCATCAGGCAACCCTCGCGACACGTCGGCCGGGGGCCTGGACCAGCCGTCCCTGGCCATCGAACACAAACAGTTTGTGGGTGGGGATATAGATGCGGATCGGCGCGTCGACGTCGTACTCATGCACGCCGGGCAAATGCAGCACCAGCAGGAAGTGTTCGCTGCGCACATGCAGGAAGGTTTCCGAGCCACTGATCTCGGCGACCTCCACGGTCACGGCCAATTCCAGGTCATCGTCGTTGCTCGGCACCAGGCTGATATGGCTGGGACGCACGCCAAAGCGAAACTCGCCCTCACCGATGGGCCGCAGGTCGACGTTCAGCGGGAAGTGCACGAAGTTGGCGAAGCTCACTTCATTGCCACTGATGCGCCCGGGCATCAGGTTGATCGGCGGCTCGGAAAACAGCTCGGCCGCCAGCACGGTCTGTGGCTGGTGATAGACCTCGGCGGCCTTGCCGCTCTGGATCACCCGGCCCTCATGCAGAATCGTGGTGGTGCCGCCCAGGGCCAGGGCTTCGTTGGGTTCGGTGGTGGCGTAGATGGCGATGGTGTGGCGCGCCTTGAACAGCTCGCGCATTTCCTGGCGCAGTTCTTCGCGCAGTTTGTAGTCCAGGTTCACCAGGGGTTCATCGAACAGAATCAGCTCGGCATCCTTGACCAGCGCCCGGGCCATGGCGGTGCGTTGCTGCTGGCCGCCGGAGAGTTCCAGGGGGTGACGCTGGAGGAATTTCTCGATACGCAGCATTTTCGCGGTTTCGAGGACTTTGCTCTGGATCTGCTCGGCAGAGACTCCGGCCTGGCGCAGCGGCGAGGCGATGTTCTCGAACACGGTCATGGTCGGGTAGTTGATGAACTGCTGATAGACCATCGACACATTGCGCAGGCGCACCGGCTTCTGGGTGACGTCCACGCCATTCATCAGGATGCGCCCGCTGTCAGGCTTGTCCAGGCCGGCCATCAGGCGCATCAGGCTGGTCTTGCCGGAGAGCGTGCGGCCCAGCAATACATTGAAGGAACCGGCTTCGAAACGCAGGTTGGCGTCGTCGATCCAGGTTTGGCCTTCGACAACGCGAGTGACGTGCTCCAGGGTCAATGACATGACACGACCTTTTTATTATTGGAATGGTTCTGGCAGGAGCACAGAGCGAGTTCCGTGCCAACAACCCAAACCTCAGGCCGGTCAACGAGTTAGGCAAAACAGCGATTCGCCTCTGAACAGAAATGAACAGGTCAGGCTGAACAACTGAACAATCGGCGGGTTGACAATGAACAGTTCTGAACAACACTGAACGGGCCTTCCGCACCCCAGAACAACAATAAAGCAAGGGTCACCGCCATGAGCACACCGCTGGCGCACGATGCCATCATCCAGGACTCCTGGCGCCGCTGCCGGGCCTATGGCCTGGATCACCAGAGCACACCGAGCTTCGACCAACTGCCCGCAGACGGCGTCAGCCAGTTGCTGGAAAGCCAGCATTCCCTTGTGCAGACCACCCACCAGGAAGTGCTGCCCTACTACGAAAACATCCTCAGCAATTCCAACTGCCTGATCATGCTTGCCGACAACCAGGGCCAGGTGCTGACTTCGTGGGGCACCCAACGCTTTATCGACCCCAAGCTGGCCCGTGGTTTCAGCGCCGGCGCCAGCTGGATGGAGCGCTCCAGCGGCACCAACGCCATCGGCACCGCCCTGGCCTGTGCCCAGGCAGTGCATATCGAACATGACGAACACTTCCTCAAGGCCAACCGTTTCATGACCGGCTCGGCAGCGCCGATCTTCGATGCGCAGCGGGAAATCATCGCGGTGCTGGATGTGTCCAGCGACAGCTACCTGCCGCCTTCCCACACCCTCGGCATGGTCAAGATGATGAGCCAGACCGTCGAGAACCGGCTGATCCTCAACCTGTTTCGCGGTGAGCATTTCCAGCTGACGTTCAACACCGGGCTGAACAACCTCGACAGCCAGTGGGCCGGGCTGCTGATTTTTGATGAAAGCGGCCAGGTACTGTCAGCCAACCGCCGGGCGGACAACCTGCTGGGCATCAGCCTGTCGCGGGTATTGATCGACAGCCTGTTCAAGGTCTCGCTGCTGGAACTGCTCAACCAGCCCGAAGGCCTGCCCTTCTCGCTGCAAGCCGCCGGGCGCAACCGTTTCCAGTGCCTGCTGAAACGGCCGAAACAGGCGCCAGTGCAGGCTCGCGTGTTCGTGGAAACGAAAAAGCCCCGCGAACCCGGCCCCACGGCCATCAGTCTCAAGACCCTGCACTTCGGCGATGCCCGCGTGGAAAAGGCCGTGCGTCAGGCCGAGCGCCTGCTGGAAAAGGATATTCCGTTGCTGATCCACGGTGAAACAGGTGTCGGCAAGGAAGTGTTCGTCAAAGCCCTGCACCAGGCCAGCTCTCGCAGCCAACAAGCGTTTATCGCGGTCAACTGCGCAGCGATCCCCGCCGAACTGGTGGAGTCGGAACTGTTCGGCTATGAAAAAGGCGCATTCACCGGCGCCAACCAGAAAGGCAGCATCGGGCTGATCCGCAAGGCAGACAAAGGCACGCTGTTCCTCGACGAGATCGGCGACATGCCCCTGCCGACCCAGGCCCGGCTGTTGCGGGTATTGCAGGAACGCTGTGTGCAGCCTGTAGGCAGCAGCGAGTTGTACCCGGTGGATTTGCGGATCATCTCCGCCACCAACCGCTCGCTGCGCGAACAGGTACAGCTCGGGCGTTTTCGCGAAGACCTGTATTACCGCATCGGTGGCCTGACCCTGGAGCTGCCGCCGCTACGGGAGCGCACGGATAAACAGGCGTTGTTCAAGCAGCTGTGGCAACAGCATCGCGAGCCGACGCAGTGGGCCGGGTTGACTAACGAGGTGCTGGCCTTGTTTGAACAGCATCCGTGGCCGGGGAACCTGCGCCAGGTGAGCAGCGTGTTGCAGGTGGCGCTGGCCATGGCGGAAGAGCAGCCGATTCGGGCGGAACATTTGCCGGATGATTTTTTTGTGGATTTGAATGGGGTGGTGCCGGTGTGTGATGCAGTGGATGACAGTCTGGACCTGAATGAGCGACTGAAGGCGGTGGGCGGGAATATCTCTCACCTGGCCAGAGAACTTGGCGTCAGCCGCAATACCCTCTACAAACGCCTGCGACAAAACGGGAATTCTGTGTAGAAACACAATCAAAAATGTGGGAGCGGGCTTGCTCGCGAATGCGGTATATCAGTCGCTGATGCTTTAACTGACAGTCTGCATTCGCGAGCAAGCCCGCTCCCACATTGGAACTACATTGGGTTAGAGAAGTGGGTTCAGTTCAGGCCCGGCGTTGCCCCCATTGGCACTTTGCGCCCTGGCGCCGCCATTTCAAACAACTGCTCCACCCGAGCACTCTCCTGCGCACTCGGTTTGATCGCCCATGCACACGCCACAAAAATCCCCGCATTGACCACCAGCCCCACAATCCCGCTGGTCAACGACCCCAGCCCGGGAATGTCGTCCGGATACATCGTCGTCAGCACAATCGCCATCACGATCCCCGCCAGCATCCCGGCAATCGCGCCTTCCTTGTTGCCGCGGCGGCTGAAAATGCCGAAGAACAGCGGCACCGCCAACTGGATAATCCCCTGGTAGGAAATCTGCGCCAGCAATTGCAGTCGCGCGTAATCAAAGGTCAGGTATGCCAGCACCGAGGCGGCAACGATAAACACCACCATCCCGGACTTAGCCAACAGCGTCAGTTGCCGATCGGTACGCGGGGTGTTCCAGGTAGCCAGGTCGTTGGCGAACTGGGTGCCGCAGACCTGCACGCAGCCGTCGACGTGGCCGATGCTCGCCGCCAGCACGATGACGATCGCCAGCGCCAGCATCCACGGCCCGCCGATGTCGAACAGCGAGAGGAACCAACCTTGTTGCGGGTGCGCGATGACGTTCGGGTCCTGGCTGATGGCCGCGGCAAACAGCATCAGAATCCCGTAGAAACCACCCACCAACAGGATCGTGTACAGCGTGCCTTTCTTCACCGCCTTGACGCCGCTGGCGGTGTAGATGCGCTGGAAGCTCATGGGCCAGCACATCGAGCCGATCACGCCGGTGAAGATCAGGCTGAACATGTACAGCGGGCCGTAACCGGTGCCGCTGGCGCCGGGAATCAGCAACATTTTCGCCGGCAGGTGCGACAGGTTGGAGAACGACGCCTGGTCACCGAACAGCAGGAACACACACAGCGCCGCACACACGACATAGGCGATCAGGCCCTGGAACATGTCGGTCATGATCAGCCCGCGCATGCCCATGCTCACGGTCCAGTACTGGCGCACCAGAACCACCACCACGCCGGCGACCAGGCAGGTGGTGACGCCCCAGCGGCCGAAGCTGGCGAACTGGAACAACATCGCCAACGCCTGGATGCCCATCACCACCCACGGGAATACCGAGATGATGCCGATGATCGAGGCCACGCGCTTGACCACCGGGCTGTTGAAGCGCATGCCGAGCAAGTCCGGCTGGGTGCGCAGGTTGAAACGCTGGCCCCAGGTCCACGCGCGGCGGGCCATCAGGTACATTGCCGTCACGCCAAGGGTGGCGTAGACCATGCCGTAGAAGCCCAGGGCGCCGCCGATGGTCAGGGCGAAAAACGCGGTAAAGGTCGAGCCCGGCCACCACGAGTTGGTGTAACACATGGCGATGTACCACGGCCCATAGGAGCGCCCGCCTACGGCGTAATCGGAAAAACTCGTGCTCTCGCGGTTGGTGGCGTACAGCACGGCGATCATCCCGGCCAGGAACAGGCCGATGACGCCGAAGGTGATAAAGAGGTTGGCATCGCTGGCGGTGCTGATCATTGCGCATCTCCCTCTTCGGGTATTTCGCCGGCCTTCAATTCGGCGACGTACAACGCCCACAGGCCCAGGCCTGCGAGGACTGCAATGGCGATCCAGTAGAAGATCGGCAACGGTATGCCCAGTACCAACGCGGTACTGCCGCTCACGCTCAAATAGAACGGCGGGAATAAGGCGAGCATCAGCAACAGGAAAAAGTACACGCCGAAGAGTTGGCTTTTCAGGCGTCCGGGTGGTGCGCTATCAGATTTCATGAGTCGGGTGCTCCTTGAATTTGTGGATCGTTTTTTTGTGTGATCAAACAAAAATCAAGCAGTGAAAACGCAGGCACCAATCAGCGCCCAAGTGACTTCATTCAATGCATTATTGTTGTCTGGCGCAGGCTCAAGCCTGTCTTAGCCAGGTTTCCCATTGCGAATCGTTGATGATGCTGCGGGCACGCATGTGCTTCCAGGTGCCGTATTTGTAGAAGTCGAAATCCAGCTGCGACACCGCGTGCTGCACCATCGCCCAGGTCGACCATTTGATGTCCGCCAGGGCCTTGTGCAACTTGATGCGCGCGAGGTTCTGCGGGGTGACCTGGCCGAAGTAATCCTCGATCAGGGCCAGTTCCATTTCATCAGTGAAAAACATTTCGCCGAACCACAGCGCCAGTTCGTAATGCCGGTCGTTGTTGGAGGCGTATTCGAAGTCCACCAGACGAATTTGCCGACGGTCGTTGAGCATGAAATTACCCGCCAGGGTGTCATTCATGCAGGGAGCCAGGTCGATGCCGGAAGCTTGCAGCACGCCCCGGGCGCGGTCGCATTGGCGGCGCAGCCAGGCGTCGTCGGCGGGCTTGCAGCCGTTGAGTTGCTCCACCTGCCGCTGGTGCTCGGCAATCATGTCGAACACGGTCTTGGTCTGCACCAGTGGCGGCTGGTCGTTGAACGCCTTGAGGGCGTGCAGCGCGTTGTGGCGCACGTCGCGGTCGAGGAAGTCGTGGTTGGAGGAGGCGCGCCAGCCCTCCATGAACTCGAAGACTTCCACGCCGAACTCTTCAAGGAATGCGAACACCGGCGCGCCATAGCCGGTTTGCGCCGCCTTGAGGCTGGCGTCGTGGGCCGTGCGGCGGTCAATGAACATCTCGGTGCCCACGCCCGGCACCTTGAAGAAATACGCAGTGTCGATCCCGGCCACTTCCACCCGCCAGTTGGTGTTGGAAATCCCGCCGCTGACCGGTTCATAACGAATGCCGGTGCCGCCCCAACTGGCAACCCCGCGCACCGCCGCTTCCAGCTGACACTCTTGTGGCGTACACGCCTCACCTAACGCTTTCATGCCTGCCCCTCCTGTACCTGACGTAGCCAACCTTCAAACCGCGGGTCTTGCAGACTTTGGCGGCAGCGCAACAGCGTCCACTGCCCGACCTTGGAAAACTCCAGCGGCCGCACCGAGGTAGCGCCGACCCACAGGCCCCAGAGCGTCCAGTACCAATCGTTGATCAAGGCGTACAAGCGGCAGCGCGCATAGTCGCTTTCACGGCACTCGCCGGCCCAGGCATGGATGCCTTCGCGCCAGTCGTTTTCGAAGACGTACAACTCGTTAAGGCTGATGGCCACGTCGTACCAGGGATCACCACTGCCGGCGTAATCGAAGTCGATCAGTTGCAAGGCGCCGTCCGGGCCGATCATCACGTTGCTCGCCACGCCGTCGCCGTGCAGCGGCACCGAGTCGCTGGCGTTCAGTTGCAGCGAGGTCCAGGCCAGGTCAATGCAGGTGCTGATCCAGGCGTGGTCGATGGGCAAGGCCACGCTGTAGCGCACGCATAATTCGCGCAGGTGCTGGATGTCTTGCAGCGGCGAGCGGGCGAAGCCCGGCGAGGTGCCTTGGTGCAATTGTTTCTTCAGGGCCCAGAGCGCTTGCAGGCGCCGGGGCTGCATCAATTCGTCGAGGCGGGCCCAACGCCACTCGCTGGTGGGTAACGCATCCAGCAGCAACACGCCGGCCGTGGCATCCACCAGGCGCACACCCGGCGTCACGTCGCAATCAGCTGCCAGTTGGGTGGCGCGGGCAGTGCGTTCAATGTCGATCAGCGCGCGCATGTCGTCATGCAAGACTTTGGCGTAACACTGGCCCCACGGTGCGCTGACGGTAAAACCGGCCCACTCGGTGGCCAGGCGTACCGGCGAGGCAATCCCGGCGGTGCCCTCTTCGACCACCACATGGGCGGACAAGCCGGCGGCCTCCAGGGCGCCCAGCAGCCGTGACTTAGCTTGCAAACGACTCGACATGGCAGACCTCAGCGGTAGGCGTTGGGGGTGGAACAGGCGCGGTGCAGCAACGCGGTCAGCATGTGCAGGCCGTTGCGCATGTCCTGTTCGCTGGTGAATTCCGCTTCGTTGTGGGACACGCCATTGCTGCTCGGGATAAACAGCAGGCACACCGGGTAATGCCGGCTCAGGCTGATGGCGTCGTGGCCTGACACGGTGACGCTGTTGCCGATGGGCAAGCCCAGTTGCTGGCCGACGCCGTAGGCCAGCTCGGCAAAACCGTGATGCAGGTGGCTCGGCTCACGCAGGGCGCGGCTTTCGATGCTGTAGTCAGTCGACGTGGCGCTGGCGGTGGCCTTGAGGCTGGCGTCCAGGCGCGCACCGGCTGCGGCCAGCAATTCGGTGTCGGGCGAGCGGTACTCGACATGCAACGTCACGCTGGAAGGCACCACGTTGGGGGAATTGGGATAGATCTCCAGGCGCCCCACCGAGCTGTGCAGTTGCACGCCGTGCAGGTCGGCCTCGGCCCGCACCGCAGTGATCGCGTGGGCGGCGGCCAGCAAGGCATCCTTGCGTGCAGCCATGGGTGTAGGACCGGTGTGGTTCTGTTCACCGATGAACCGAATCCGTTGCTTGAGGGCGGCCCAGGTGTCGCGCACCACACCGATGGCCAGCCCGTCGCGCTCAAGGCCATCACCTTGTTCGACGTGGATTTCCACATAACCGGCGACGTCCAGCTCGACGCGGCCCTCCCCCAGATAACCAATCTGCTGCAGCGCATGCTTGAGGCTGATGCCATCGCCATCGCGGCAGGCCCAGGCGTCCTGCAGGGCCAGGTCACCGGTGAACACGCTGCTGCCGATCAGGCTGGGCTGAAAACGCGCGCCCTCCTCGTTGGTCCAGTTCACCACCGCCAGGTTGCACGCCGGTACTTCGCCGCGCTCGCGCAGTTGGCGAGCCAGGCTGGCCACCGCGACTGCGCCGGCCAGCACGCCATAGACCCCATCGAAACGCCCGGCACTCGGCTGGCTGTCCAGATGCGAACCACACAGCACGTAGGGCGCTTCTGGATTAAAGGTGATCAAACCGAACATGTTACCCACTGCATCCACACGCACGTCAAAACCGCGTTCAGTCAGCCAGGCCGCGAACAGGTCGCGCACGGCGCCGTCTTCGGCCGAGGCGGCGAGGCGATGCAGCCCACCGGCCTTGGTCGCGCCGATGGCCGAGGTGTCGCGGAACAGCGCCTCGAAGGTTTCAAGGTCCTGTTCACTGGGCACCAGCAACTCAGGGGTAAAGGATATCGACATGGGCTTGCTCCAGGCGGGTCGCAAAGTCGTTGGACGGCGCACGATTGGTGACCAGGGTCGTGATGGCGCTGAACGGCAGCGTATTGATAAAGGTGCGGTGGCCGAACTTGGCGTCATCGGCCAGGATCACGCTGCGCAGGCTGTGTTTGGTCAGTTCCCGGCGCAGCAGCGCCTCGGGCTCCTGGTAGTCCATGAACCCCAGCTCAAGGTCGACAGCGCCGATGCCCATGAAGGCAATGTCGTAGTGGAACTGTCGGACGAATTCCAGGGTGTGGGCGCCAATCAGCGCGTTGTCGTTGCGGCGCACATCGCCGGGCACCACCAGCACCTGGTTGGCGCTTTGCTCGGTGATCAGGCGGGCGATGTCCAGGGAGTTGGTGATGATGCGCAACTGGCTGAACGCGGTCAGTTGCTGGGCCAGGGCCAGGGTCGAGGTGCCGGTGTCGAGGAACAGCACCATGCCTTCGCTCACCAGCTTCGCTGCACACACCGCGATACGCGTCTTGGCCTGGGGCTTGATGCGGCTGCGCACTTGCAGCGGCTGTTCTTCGTTGAGCCGCGGCAGGATCGCGCCGCCGTGGATGCGCCGCAGCTTGCCGGCTTCTTCCAGGTACTTGAAGTCGCGGCGGATGGTTTCTTCGGAGACGAACAGCGCCTGCGCCAGGTCCGACGCCTTGACGCGCTGGTGTTGAGTGAGCAGGAGCATGATTTCGTCGAGACGTGGCTGGTTGAGCATAAAAGAGGTATTCCAGGGCAGGTTCAGGCGGCCGGTATTGCGCGCCCCACGGCGAAACGCGGCGCGAGCCGGTCCAGCGGGGAGCATAGAACGTAATACGGCCATGGACAGGGTCACGGGTACCTCTCACTCATCAGGGTGTGAAAGGGCAGGACAACACAAAGCGTTTATCACGGGCGGGCTTCTTTTGAGCCCACTCCGGGTGCAATCAATCAAGGCATCAGCATCGGGGGGAGGTGCTGATCCCAGGGGGCGATGGCTTCGACGGCCGCGCAGAATTGCAGCACCTGGGCGTCGGCAAAACGTGGGCCGATCACCTGCAGGCCAATCGGCAAACCGCTCGGGCTGAAGCCGCAGGGCAGGCTGGCAGCGGGGTTGCCGGTGATATTGAACGGATAGGTAAACGGGGTCCAGCGGGCCCAGGGCACCGCGCCCTCCTCGCCCGGCCAGCCCTCGGGGGCAACCCGGTCGGCGGCGAACGGCAGGATCGGCATCGTCGGCATCAGCAGTACGTCGTAGTCATTAAACAGCGCGTGTACCTGATTGGCGAACAGTGCACGTTGCTGCACGGCCTTGAGGTAGGCCGCCAGATCGTAATCGGCGGAGCGCTTGATCAGCGCAGCGAAACCCGGGTCCAGTTGGTCGAGGCGATCGGCCAGGGATTTGCCATAAGCGATCCCGCGCCCGCCGACCCACAGGGTTTCGAAGGTGGCCAGCGGGTCTTGCCAGTCCAGGTTCAGGGTGGTGACGGTGACCGGCAGCTCATCCGCAAGGTAATGCACCGCCGCTTCGACGGTGGCGGCGATGACCGGGTCCACCGGCGTATCGAACAAGGTCGGGCAATACGCCACACGCACAGGGCCCAGCGGTTGGTCGCAGCGTGCCAGGTAGGACTCGGTGGGCGCGGGCAAGGCCTGGTGATCCAGCGGATCGGGCCCGGAGAGGATATCGAAGAGCAACGCGCTGTCGCGCACGGTACGGGTGATCGGGCCGGCGTGGCTGAGCATTTCAGTGGCGGACCAGGGCCAGGTGGGGATGCGCCCCAGAGAGCCTTTAAGAGCGAATGCACCGCAAAAGGCGCCGGGAATGCGCACCGAACCGCCGCCGTCGGAACCCAGCGTGGCCGGGACCATGCGTGCTGCCACCGCAATGGCCGAGCCGGAACTGGATCCTCCGCTGGTGAGCTGGGGGTTCCAGGGGTTGCGGCCATTGCCGAAAACCCGGGAGGTGCTGGCGCCGGTCCAGCCGAATTCGGTGGTGGCGGTCTTGCCGAGGATGATCGCGCCGGCCTCCTTGAGGCGGCGGATGATCGGGGCGTCCTGGGTGGGGACGTTGTCCAGGCCGGTCAGCGAACCGCGGGTGGTGCGCAGATTGGCGGTGGAGAACAGGTCTTTGATGCCGAAGGGGATGCCGTGGAGCGGGCCACGAAATTGGTTGGCCTGCGCTTCTGCGGTCAGGATTTCAGCCTGCTCCCGCGCGGATTCGGTGTAGACGTCGCCGAAGGCATTCAGTGTGGGATTGTGGGTTTTGATGGCTTCGAGGCTTTGCTCGACCAGTTGCACAGGGGTCAGTGTGCCTTGGCGGATGCTTTCGGCTGCGCGCAGGACGCTGGGCATGTGGGTCAGTGAGGTATCAGTCTTCATTGAGCATCCTGGGACATCTGCGAAATGATCCAGCGGGTACGTCAATAGACGCCAAGGGAATGGAAGCTGTCAAGTTGGATTTGTTGCGTATGTGGGTTTTGTGGGATTTATTTTTGTCGGAGATTTGGCTTACGAAAACGGGTCGGTTTAGCCGGGGATTTGGCGAAACGTCCTATCAGTAGCAGTGGATAGCTCTGACTTCTTTCTCTTACAAACCTCTGCAAAGTCCCTCGCCTGATCACACAGCGCGAGGGAACGCCGATGTTTTTTTTGATTAATGCCCTGCCCGATGGGGCTGCCTCTTGAATCCCGCCCTAGGCAGGTTGGCCCTGGCTCCCATGGATGTGGAGACGAAGGACGTTGAAGCGGTCTTTCGTAATTTCAGGGAGTGCCTTAACTCGTTTGACGATTGGGCTGAGAGCTTCTGGAGCTTTTCGTCGCTGGAAGTCGAGCAGGTGTTCAAGGTTGGGGATGAGGTCGCGCTGGTCGCGCCTGTTTCCTCTAAAGCCCCCAGTACCACCGTTGCAATGTGCAAACCCAATGGTGCGCTGACCCTGGTGCATATGTTTGAGAGCAAGCGGTTTGTGCCGATCGGCAACACGCCGGTCATGCTCCAGGCCATCGCCGAGGACGGCAGCCTGATCGGTCCCCCCATTCATAAAACCATCGGCCCCAGCGGCATCCTCGAAATCACCGACTGCACGCGCGACCAGCAGTATCAGGTCAGCTTCTACCCCGATGTTTCCAAGGATCACGTCAAGGCGCTCTACGCCTCCTATCAGTCGGTGATCAGCTCACTGGAAAGCAGCTTGCGCAGTGAATGGACGAGCACCTTCGAAGAGCAGTGGAAACAGTACTCAAACGCCAGCGCCCTCGACCGTCGCAAGTTGATGGACGCCGCGTTTGTGCGAGGGATTACGAACACGCTGTACAGCCTTTGGGACGGTATTCCAAACCTGTACGACTGGCTGGCGGACATCAAACCCAATAGCGAAAAGTTGCTGCAGTACCTCTCCCAAGGCGAGCTTGAAGAGCTGTTGAAGCTCAGCAATGAGGCCATTGCCAACGGTCTTCTGGTGCTGAGCGATGAACCGCTGTTGTTCATCTATTTGTCGGCGATGCTCAGTTGGGCGCAATTGCTTCCGCCGCCGGACATGAACGAGCTGCTGGGGGAAATGACTTCCGAGGTACTGCTCAACCTGCTGTTGCTGTTGGCCACTGGCGGCATGGGTGTGGCGGTGCGTTTGGGCCCGCAGGTGCTGAGCAAGGTCAGGTCCGACCGGGCACGGGTGTTACTCGAGCAGATGGCCAAGTTGGGCGAGGTACCACGGCTGGACTGGCACCCCAGTGTGCTTAAGCCGGTGTCGCTTAAAAATGACCCAGTGTCGATCAAGGCAGCGGCCGTGCCGTTGAAGGCCGGTGTAAACGAGGTTTCGAATCCGGCAGCGCTGGTCCGAAAGCCTAAAGCAGCGCGCACGGCGCTGGTGAAGCAAGAACATGTGGATGATGCCCCGGCTTCGGCGAAAAATCCCAATGGAGATGCTTCGGTCTGTTCGGCGAATACCTGTACCAATGGCTGCCCGGTTTCGATGGTTACTGGTGAGGAACTGCTGACCCTCACAGACGGCTCGTTGGAGGGTGTCCTGCCATTTGCCTGGACGCGGTTGTATCGCAGCAGTGCCGTGGAAGTGGATTGCGGGTTGGGGTTTGGCTGGAGTCATGCGCTGGCGCAGCGCTTGGTGGTGAGCGGCGGATCGGTGGTGTGGACCGATCACGAAAACCGCAGCACCACCTTTCCCCTGCCCTCTGCTGCACGGCCGGCCATCACCAATAGCCTGGCGGAAGCGGCGATTTATCTGGGTGCTTTGCCGGATGAATGGGTGCTGGCTCAGGCGTCGCTTTTCTACCACTTCCGTGACGGTGTGCTGACGGCGATCAGTGACGCTTACGACAACCGGCTGCGCATTTCCCGCGATTATTCAGGGCGGATTCAGCGGATCGATAACCATGTTGGCCAGGGATTGCTGCTGCGGTATGAGCACGGCCATATCGTTGCCGTCGACTATCAGGTGCAGCGGGAGCCGGGCTGGGTCACCGAACAGAACGTTGTTTCCTACACGTACGACGATGCCTGGCGGTTGGTTGAGGCGACCAACGCTGTCGGCGAAAGCGAGCGTTATCGGTACGACGATCAGCAGGTGATCCTGGAGCGGGAACTGGCCGGTGGGGCGAGTTTCTTCTGGGAGTGGGAACGGTCCGGCAAGGCGGCAAGGTGCGTCCGGCACTGGGCCAGCTTTTCGCAGATGGACACGCGGTATGTGTGGGATGACAACGGCACGGTCACCGTGCACAACGCCGATGGCAGCCAGGAAGTCTACGTACACGACCAGCGCGCACGGCTGGTGCAGCGGATCGATCCGGACGGCGCGCAGCACTTCAAATCCTACGACGAAAAAGGCCGGCTGACGGTCGAGCAGAATCCGCTGGGAGCGGTGACGGCCTATCAGTACGACGAAGCCGGTCGGTTGATTGCGCTGTTTCCCGGGGACGATACGCCGACGTCCTACGAGCATGACAACGGGTTCGTACGGGTTGTGCGCCGTGGTGACGCGGTGTGGAAATACCAGCGTAACGATCAAGGCGATATCACTCGCAAGACTGATCCGGACGGCAATTACACCGAATACACCTACACCCAACACGGAAAGCTCACGGGTGTTTGGTATCCGGATAACAGCAGCCAACGCTTTATCTGGAACGAACGCGGCCAGCTCATTGAGGAAAAACTGGCGAATGGCGGTGTGCGGCGTTATCGCTATGACGAGCTGGGGCGGCAGGTGGCTTGCGAGGATGAGCATGGTGCGCTGACCCAGTATCAGTGGGACGCCGTAGGTCGTTTGCTGAAAGTGATTCAGCCTGACGGGGCCACACGCGAATTCAGCTACAACCCGTACGGAAAAATCACTGCTGAGCGCGACGAGTTGGGCCGCGTCACCCGCTACGAATACGCCGATGGTTTGCACCTGATCAGCCGTCGGATTAACCCCGACGGTACACAGCTTAAATACCGTTATGACAATGTTCGGCTGTTACTGACCGAGATTGAAAACGAGGTCGGCGAAACCTATCGGCTCGACTATCACGCCAACGGCCTGATCCAGCAGGAAACCGGGTTTGATGGCCGCCGCACCGCCTATGCCTACGACCTCGCCGGGCATCTGCTGGAAAAGACCGAATACGGCGATGACGGCAGTCAGTTGGTTACCGGTTATGCGCGCGATGCTGCCGGTCGCCTCGTAAGAAAAACCCTGCCCGACCGCAGCATTGTCGATTACACCTACGACCGCCTCGGCAATCTCCTCAGCGTCGACGACGGTCATTGGCCGCTGCATTACGAATACGACCTGCAAAACCGCCTCACCGCCGAACACCAGGGCTGGGGCACGTTGCGCTATGGATACGACGAATGCGGCCAACTCGAAAAACTACGCCTTCCGGATAACAACCGCCTCACCTTTCACCACGACAAAGGCGGCGACCTCGCCACCGTCGAACTCAACGGTAACCTGCTCACCTCGCACCTGTTCAAATCCGGCCGCGAACACCAACGCCAGCAGGGCCAACTCCTCAGCCACTACCACTATGACGACCAGGGCCGCCTGCACGCCCACGCGATCACCCAACAGGAACAACGCCAGCAGCGCCGCCAATACGACTACGACAAACGCGGCAACCTCACCCGCATCCTCGACACTCGAAAAGGTCAGCACGACTACCACTACGACCCGCTCGACCGCCTGACTCGCGCCAACCACTCGCACGACCTGCAGGAACGCTTCGTCCACGACCCGGCGGGCAACCTGCTGATGCAAGACCGCGTCGGTCCGAGCGTCGTCAAAGGCAATCGCCTGTTGATGCAAGGTGACCGCCATTACGACTACGACGCCTTCGGCAACCTTCTGCGGGAACGCCGGGGTCGGGCTCAGCAACTGGTCACTGAATACCGCTACGACAGCCAGCACCGACTGATCAGCGTCACCCAGCCGGACGGTACCGGGGCCGCATATCGCTACGATCCGTTTGGTCGGCGCATCGCCAAAATCCTCAACGGCCAGACCACCGAGTTTTTCTGGCAAGGCGAAAAGCTGATCGCCGAACACAACGCCGATCACCACCAGAGCTACCTCTACGAACCCAACAGCTTCCGCCCGCTAGCGCTGCTCAAAGGCTACGGCCCGGAAGACGCAAAACCCTTCCACTACCAACTCGACCACCTGGGCACCCCGCAAGAACTCACCGCGCCCGACGGCGAAATCGTCTGGTCCGCCCATTACCGCGCCTACGGCCAAATCGCGAAGCTGGACGTCAACACCGTTACCAACCTACTGCGCTTCCAGGGCCAATACTTCGACCCGGAAAGCGGGCTGCACTACAACCGTCATCGC
Organism: Pseudomonas sp. C8002; assembly: GCF_013385765.1. Taxonomy (NCBI): domain Bacteria; kingdom Pseudomonadati; phylum Pseudomonadota; class Gammaproteobacteria; order Pseudomonadales; family Pseudomonadaceae; genus Pseudomonas; species Pseudomonas sp. C8002. The sequence goes on along the minus strand of NZ_JACAPJ010000001.1, from coordinate 318,608 downwards.
TACTACAATCCGGACATTGGCCGCTACCTGACGCCTGATCCGGTGAAACTGGCGGGCGGGCTGAACGGATACCTGTACGTGCCCAACCCGACGGGGTGGGTGGATCCGTTGGGGTTGAATACCTGTCCGGGTGGGGATGGATGTAAGCCGACGCACCGCGCTGAAGATCCCACGAGCAAAGCCAAGGTAAACGAAGGCGACGTAGAGCCACCTAAAGGATTCGATAGTAAGCTCTCAAGAAATGGAGCGCTGAGAAGAGCTAAAGAGATTGGTGGTATTCCACGAAGCGCACAGCCTATAGCGGTTGAAAGGGATAAGATCCGTGATCAAGATAGATACATATCGGGCAGGATATATGTTTTCAGCCTTAAAAAAGGTCATGTCACTAAGATTTATGAACACTCCCTAGGTCATGTAGAGGGCAATCACGGTCCACACTTCAACACAAAAAACACGATTGGAGGAATAAAGGTGCCTTTGAGGATTGGCGATGACTCACATACATACTTCAAGAGAAAGCCATGAAAACCGCATATATAAATGAAACTGGAGTAAAACCTTGGAACGGGGTAGAACAGATAGATGACTCTCAGTTTTCCACATTAACCTTAATTGACCATGACTTTCGCTGCGTTTGGGATTCCTGGTGCAACGTGGCGGAGTGCTTAGTAGAAGAATGGCCGATCAAGCGGGAATGGCGGTCGATAGGGTGGGGAGATTTTTACTCCAGGACCGAGGAACACCTACTAAAAAAGGAATTGGCTGGTCAGATAAAAAATGGAGATCTATTCGGAAAAAATGATAGCACCAACATATATTCGATAATAAAAAACATTCCAACCTTGCCCAGAGATATAACAAATTCCGCACTGGAAGGTTCAAGCGAAACAATTTTGATTATGCAAAAGTCAGTCCCTTCAATAGAACAGCTTTGGACCGACATGACTATTTTCGAAAAAAAAGTGACTACCAAAAATATAAAAACTTTCCTTGAGATTCATCCACAAACCGTGCTTTGCAGGTTCTTTGATTCAGAAACACATGCCGCCGCTCAATTTATAAGCATGATTGATGTTCAAGAGAAACTAGTCAGCGCAATTCAAAAAAATGAGATCCGAGAAATCACCCAACGAGAGGTCTACAGTTATATTCACACATGAAGAATAGCCGAAAGCCAAACTTCCCACCAAACATCATGAATTGCGACGTACCTAAACGTTCGACTCAAAAAAGAGTCTCTCCTCTTGACGCAGGATATTTTAACCAAATAAATCCGCCTCACTCTGTTTCTTTGCTGCGACTACTTGCCGTGACCAAAAAACAATACTACACACCAAAAGCGGAAACGTTTTTTGGAGGACGATAAATGGCGATCTCACTGAAAAACCATCAGGCTTCACATCGAATAATCACAAAAAAACACAGGTGGTGGCGCTCAGCGAGCACGTTGAAGAGGATGCGACGTTGCTCATCGACGGCACCATATTGAATTGCTTCGTCAGCTTTTGCCCTTATGAGATCGAAGTAGGAAAAACCTATGATGCAGATCTGACAATAAATCTATCCGACGACTACGAAGTCATCAGGGTCGACACAGTCGATTGTCTGGTTGAAAAAACAGGCCATGGCTATGCTTATTTTCTGTCTGGAAGGCTTTGCAACGAGACTTTTCACACGTTTACGCCACTTGACGATCAAGACTTGCACTACGAGCATCCAGAATTAAACGAACAACTTATCAGATTGGAAGTAGAAAGAATTGACGTGAGCTTTCACTGACATTCCAACAAACAGATAAAAATACCGATTACCTTACTTAAACCAACGCTCAAAAAAATTTAGCCATTGCGCATGTAACACAATGAGAATTTAAAACCGAGAAATTAAATATTTTAATATCCAGATCGGGCAAAAAATGCCATCGACTTATTTGAGTACAGATTCGAAACAAAAAAATCCAGCTCTGGTGTAACAACAAAATTTTGCAGCCCGGACGGATCACCTAACCTATACCCTACGAACTACTTCCTAAGCCTTTGATTTCTGTGGGCCACCTGACGTCGTATCATCAGGCGGGAATGTAGTTTATACAACGCAGCCCTCACTCTACTGCGGCAAACGTTCCCCTCAACTCCACGCCACCACCAACAACCCCGCCCCCAACACCAAACACAGCGGCGAGTAAAAAAATGTATCCAGCCGCGCAAACCGCGACCCGCCGACCTTCTTGAAAAAACCCACCAGCTCTGAATCCCCAATCGCCCGGGCAAACATCACCAGTGCTACTGCACTAATCCCCCACTGCAACGCATGGTTGGACACCGGCTCGAAATACAGCCCGGCCCGCAAACACACCAGCACCGCAATCGCCACCAACCCCACACCCACCAGCAACGTTCCCAGTGCCGACGGCTTGAACGCCGGTCGCGGCCCGCTGGCGAATTCACCCGGCAGCTGCGGAATAGCCGCCGTCACACCCAATTTGCCGCCGGCCGCCCAGTACAAATGCACCAGGCTGATAAAGCCAAAAACCCCGACGATCCATCGCGCGACTAAAAAGCTCATGGCTGGATATCCTTGGAAAAGTCCGAGAGAGGATAGCCCTCTTGAGATTTTTTGCAGGCAATTCGTCGGCGGCTGATGGTAAAGTGCCGCCCCATGAAACTCGCCCGTACCGACCGCTCGCTCATTGCCTGGATGCTCTACTGCTGCGTCCTGTTCAATGTGTTCGCCTGCAGCATCGGCCACGGGCAAATGGTCGGGATGCAGCTCAATGGCATCGGCGGCCAGTTCTGTACGGTGGACCCGCGCACCCAGGCGCCGGTGCCTTACAAGTCCACCGATGAATCCCTGCCCACGCTCTCGAAAGCCTTCGGTTGCCCGCTGTGCTCCACCGGCGGCATGGGCCCGGCGCTCAACTCCAGCCTCAATGTGGCGGTGCTTCCGCAACCCCATGCGCCGCCGCCCGCCATCGTTGCCAGTGCCGACATCCCTGCCCGCTTCACCTGGCCTGCGGCTAATCCGCGCGCCCCGCCCGCCTTCGCCTGATACCTGCGCTTTTCTGATTGGCCCACGCGGCTGCCTCCCCCGGGAGTGCGGACGGCACTGGGTTGTTTTCAAGCCAAGTTTTTCAGGATTCAACCATGAAACATTTACCCCTTTTGGCGGGCCTGTTCGGCTGCCTGCCTGTCAGCACCTGGGCGATTGAGCTGGCACCGACCACCATTGATGGCGAGCAAACCGGTGATGCCGGCCTGGCCCTGGATCAGTCCAGTGGCATGGCCTCGCGCCTGGGGCTGAGCGTGCGGGAAACCCCGGCGTCCATCAGCATTGCCAACCGCAATGACATCGAGCGCCGAGGCGCCAAGACCTTCCAGGACGCGGCCAATACCCTGCCCGGGGTCAACGCCAGCGCGCCGCCGGGGTTTGGCGGTTTCATTTCCTATCGAGGGTTTACCAGCAGCCAGATTACCCAGATGTTCAATGGCGTCGCGGTGTCCGGCGGCCTGGCTCGCCCCGTGGATGCGTGGATTTATGACCGGATCGAACTGGTGGGCGGGCCCTCCTCGCTGATCAACGGCGCCGGCTCCGTCGGTGGTTCGCTGAACTACGTGACCAAGCTGGCCACCCGTGAGGAACAGGCCGCCGAAGGTCAGCTCACCTATGGCAGCTACGACACTGCCGGAATGGCCTTCGGCCTGAACCACGCCCTGACCGAGCCGGGCGCCGAGGTCCAGCATTACGCGCGCCTGGACGTAAGCCGCAACACCAACCACACCTATATCGATCGCCAACAGCGCGATGCCTGGAGCGTGGCGTTTTCCCTGCTGAGTGATTTCACCCCGAACCTGTCCCACACCCTGGCCCTGGAATATCAGGACGAACACGAGGACAGCCCCTACTGGGGCACACCGGTGCTCAACCCGAAGTCGGGCGAGTTGAAGATCGACAAACACAACCGCTTCAACAACTACAACGTGGCCGACGGTCGTTATGAGCAACGCACGATCTGGGTGCGCTCGATCATCGACTACCGGATCAATGACAGCACCACGCTGAAAAATACCCTCTATCACCTCGACAGCCAGCGCGACTATCGCAACCTGGAAACCTACCAGTACAACGCTGACAACAGTGCAGTGAATCGCTCGACGGCTTATCAGGTGCGGCACCAGGGCGAGCAGAACGGCAACCAGTTCGAGCTGCGCCATGACAACACGTTCTTCGGCTTGAGCACCACGTGGTCGGGCGGCTTCGAGTACAGGGTCAACAGCACCACCAACAATCCGTTGAATGTGGCAGGCAACAGTACGGTGGACCCGAACAACTATGATCCCGGGCATTTCTATGACATCCCGGGCACCAAGCCCGGCTTCGATCCGGACAAGACCAACGCCGTCACCACCAAGGCATTGTTCCTTGAGAACCGCCTGGGCCTGACCGACAAGTTGTCGTTGCTCACCGGCCTGCGCTACGACGCGATTGACCTCGAAGTCACCAACCACCGGGATATCACCGCCAGCAATCCGCGGCATGTCAAACGCAGTTGGGAGCCGGTGACCGGGCGGATTGGCCTGACGTATCAGTTCATCCCGCAAGCCAATGTCTACGTGCAATACAGCACCGCTGCCGAACAGCCGAGCAGCACCACCCAGGTGTTCGATGTGTCCACCGGCAAGCAATGGGAAGTGGGCAGCAAGTTCGATTACATGGACGGTCGCGGCTCCGCCACGGTGGCCGCCTACCGGATCGAGCGCAAGGACTTCGCCGTCACCGACCCGCTGGACCCGACCAATAGCATTCCGGTGGGCGCGCAGACGTCCAAGGGTATCGAGCTGGCCAGTTCGTTGCGGGTCACGCCCAAGCTATTGCTGGAGGGCAACTACGCCTGGGTCGATGCCGAATACGAGGACTTCAACGAGAAAACCGCCAGCGGTGCCGTGGTGTCGCGCAAGGGCAATACGCCGACCAATGTGCCCAGGCAGGTGGGTAATCTGTGGCTGACCTATGACTTTGCGGAGGATTGGCAAGGAGGTGTGGATGCGCGGTATGTGGCGTCGGTGTACGCCGATAACGCCAACACCCTGACGGTGCCGGCCTATACCTTGTTCGGGACGTTTTTGACTTACAAGGTGGATCAACACACCTCCGTGACGGGCCGGGTGCGCAACCTGACCAATGAGGTGTACGCCGAGTTTGCCCATGTGTCGCCGGCGTATTACCTGGGGTCGCCGAGGACGTTTGAGCTGGCGGTGCAGACGAAGTTCTAAAGCCCAGCAAGTTTCAAGGCAAGAATGAGGTCAGTGTGGGAGCGGGCTTGCTCGCGAAAGCGGTGAGTCAGTCAATACAAATGTTGGCTGAAAAACCGCTTTCGCGAGCAAGCCCGCTCCCACATTTTTGATCGCAATCGGGCTGTTATATCGGTGTTACTTCAGGCTGGCTTCGACCTTCTGCGCCACATCCTCAGTCAGCCACGCCTTCCAGACTTCCGGATGATCCTTGAGAAATGCCTGGGCGACCTCTCGCGGCTGGCTGTGCTTCTCGCTCATTTCGGCCAGCGCCTTGTTCAGCGGCTCGATCGGAAAGTCGACCTTGGCAAAGAACTCGGCGATCTGCGGATGCTCCTTCTGGAACGGCGTGGACACACCGATGCTCAGCTTGGAGGCCAGGGAACGTGTAGGTTTCGGGTCAGGATTGTCTGCATCGGTCAGCGTCTTCCACGCCTCGGCATCAAATGGCGGCTCTTCCAGTTGGATCAGCTTGTAGCGCCCCATCAACGGTGTAGGCGACCAGTAATAGAACAGCACCGGCTTGCCCCGGCGGATCGAGGAAGCAATCTCGGCATCCAGCGCAGCACCCGAACCACTGCGGAAATTCACATAGCTGTCGTCAAGCCCGTAGGCCTTGAGCTTTTGCTTGTTGACCACTTCCGAGGTCCAGCCAATCGGGCTGTTGAGGAAACGGCCCTTGCTCGGTGCTTCCGGGTCCTTGAACACGTCCTTGTAGCGCGCCAGATCCTTCACGCTGCGCAGGTCCGGCGCGAGGGGCTTGATGCCTTTGGCCGGGTCGCCCTTGACCACGTACTCCGGCACCCACCAGCCTTCAGTGGCGCCCTTGACGATATCCCCAAGGCCCACCACTTTGCCTTCGGCCTCGGCCTTGACCCACACCGGGCTGCGGCCGGCCCACTCTTCGCCGATCACCTGGATGTCGTTTTTCGCCAGGGCGGTTTCCAGGGTGATGGTGGTGCCGGGCAAGGTGTCGGTGGGCAAGTCATAGCCCTTTTCGACAATCACCCGCAGCACCTCGGTGATCAGGCTGCCGCTTTCCCAGTTCAGGTCGGCAAAATGAATCGGCGCCTGGGCCGCTGATACCGGCAGCGACGCCACCGACAGACTCAGGGTCGTCAGTGAGGCTGCCAACAGTGCTCGAATTCCTTTCATGCTTTGCACCTCATGCCTTACAGCAATCGCGAATGGCTTTGCTGTAACACCGCGAAGCCTCTGAATACTTAAGTCAACTCAACTGTAGTAGAGGTTCCGGGGAACATGGCAGGTTGCCGGTTTTTACGCAGGATTGTTCAGCCGCTGCAACTCGCGGCGCACCATGCTGGCGAATTCGGCGGGCTTGAGTTCATACAGTTGGCCGGCGACCCAGCTCAACCAGGCGCCCTGTAACTCGGCCTTGCGGGCAAACAATTGAGCCGCCGTGGCTTGGGCATCGAGCAGGTGCTGCTCGTGGAACTGCGCCCTACCCTGGCTCATTACTCGCTGGCCTTGAAGGTCACGAGTTCACCCTTGCGCCATTTGGCGGCCTTGCCGGTGACGGCCTTCAGGGTCTTGGTCAGGCCTTCTACCAATTGCTCATTGGCGGCAAACACCAGCATCACGCTGTGGCCTTCCTTGAACACAATGCCCTGGCCTTCGGCCGAGGACACAAAGGCGTAATCGCCCAGGCCATACACCGTCAACTTGATATCGCGAAACTTCAGTTCGAACTTGCCGCCTTCGCGGCTGGGCAACACAGCGGCCCGGAAATGATCACCGACCTTGAGTTCCAGGCGCGGTTTGTCGTCTACCACCAGCGCAGCTTCAGTATCGATCTCGGCGATATAGATACCTTCAGGTGTCTGCTCAGTGACGTAGACGAAACGGGATTGAAACTGCTTGACCAACTTTGCGCGCAAATCACCCAGCACGAATAACGCGTGCATATCCAGATTACTGACTGCCAAGGAAACGCCCCCACATCAAAAGGGTGCTGTCCGCCCAAGCGGGCAGCACAAAAAAACGGCCGGAAACGGCACGATCACACAACAAATCCACTGATAAAAACTGAAGAAGATCACGCTGCCAGGCCATGAGACTAGTACAGGCGTGCCCGACGCACCTTACGCAGGTCGCCAGGCGTTGCAGGAAATCACAGGTTTAACGACCAGAGAATACTGGCCGACCCACTTCAGACAATAACCCTTTAAAAAATGCAGTTTCCGACATCCAACACAGAAACTAATGCTTTGGATGGAACCGGACGCCGGACACTGACGACAATACTAAAACAGCAACACAGGTCAAAACCACTCGAAATACTGCAAGCGGGTACGCAATGTCGATCGACAGGAGCTGATTATGCAACGACCTCAACCGATTGCCACACCTTCGAATACAGGTTCATCTTTTATCGATGACGGGGAATTCTACTCCCTATACACCCACGACAGTTGCCTGCATTCGGCGCTCTATCGGGTAGTCCCCGCCGGGAGAAACTTTTTCCATATCCTTGAAGTGCCCAGTGGGCGGATCAAAGGTTTTCGCAGCGGCCATAGCCAGGCCTGCGAACTGGCCCGACAGCTGGAAGCCATCCTGCAAGCGCCACACGGCTGAGGCGCGGCTGGCGTTTCGTCATCTGGTTGACTTTACTGCGCCGCCAGCGCGTAACAACTGCCATACTGGTCCGTCCATTGAGATTTGTGCCCTTGCGGTTCAGGTTTCATCAGCGCAATTACCTCCAAGGGAAGGCTATACGTGACGGAATTTGATATTGGCGAATTTTTCATCCATGGCGAAGCCAGGGAAGTAGACGGTGAGTTCCAGGCCGTGATTGTGATGCGGGCCAAGGCTCCCCTGACCACCGTGACGACTCACCAGGTAGAAAAGGACCGCTGGTTCAAAACCGTAGACGCTGCCAACACGGCTGCCAAGGAAGCCGCAAAAGCCCTTAAGGCCGCCGTTGATTCCGGCGCGCTGACCTCCTGATTACCCGGCGCGACAATCCGATCGAACTCTGTCCCGCAACAACCCTCCCATGCATACGATGATCAGCCCGCATGGAGAACGATATGGAAGCGCAGACCTACACCCTCGAAGACCTGTTTGAACAACTTGGAGAAGATTCGTCACCCGAAGGGATTGACGATTTTATCGGCAAACACACCCTGCCCAATGACGTAAAGCTGATTGACGCGGATTTCTGGTCACCGCAACAAGCCCAATTCCTTAAGGATGAACTGCGTGAAGACGCAGTCTGGGCGATCGCGGTCGACGAACTGAACCAGCGCCTGCACCAGCAACCCTGAGCCTTCAATGCAGGCTGTCTGACTGCTCCAGGTGCAACAGCGCCTCCCAGGCAGCCCTGCACTCTTCAGCCTCATCGCGACTGGCGAACGCCGTGCCGCGCTGCTCGCCATTGAGCAACACTACCCAACAGGCCTTTTGCCCCAGCGCACGCAGGGTGGGCGGTACGCCACTGCCAATCATCACAGCCACATCGACTTTGGTTTGCATGGAGCGCCTCCGGAAAATTAGTTAGCTGGCTAACAATGTTCGCCATGCTACGGTTTTCTTCCAGTTGGAAAAAGCTATCCCCGGAATAGCTCCCTTGCATTACCTGCAACAATCGCCCTCGTGGGTCAGCGGCCCTCAGGCCTGTAGCCCAGGCGCAAGCCGCCCCAATGCCGGCCATTGACCGTGATCGGCACGGACAAGTCGTGCATCAACTCCCCGGTATCGCGGGTGTAGGTCTGCAACAACACCGCCTGCTGGTGGCTGCCGCAGCGGATTCCCGTGCGGTCTTCAAACTTGCGCTTGGTACGATTTTGTACCGCGTCCACTTGGGCATCGCCGGTCAACGCTTGGGAGAACGCCTTGTTGTGGGTCGGCACATAACCCTGTGGCGTGCAGGCGATGGCGAATACCAGGCCCTCATGCCGGGGCAACAGGGCTTCCTGGATGGCCGGCAGCACCTGGTCGGTGTAGCCGTCAAAACGCGTGTGGTACTTGCTTGGCCGCGTGTTGGGAATGGCGGTATAGCTGCGGTCGAACAGGTCATCGAGGCTGATGCGGTTTTGCAGGACGTCGGCTTCAAACTGCGCGGCAATGCGGCTCGCGCCTTCGCGTGCCAGGTCATAGATGCGCTGGTGGTAGTCATCCAGGCCGACCTCGGCGAGGCGTTCACTGATGGTTTCGGCCTGGCCTTCCATTTGTACGGCGGCGGCAGCCAACTGTTGGGTCTGCTGGTCGCTGACGGTCAAATCGCTGCGCATCTGCTCCACCGCATGGAACAGGCTGTCGAGTTGGGCGCGGTTGGTGTCGGTGCCCTGGGCGATTTCATTGACCTGGCCTTCGACATCAGCTGCCAGGCTGGCAATGCTGTCCAGTTGCTCGCCGGCGTGCTCCACCTGCTCTACACCGGATTGCAGATCGGCCGACAATTGCCGGATCTGCTCCACCACCTGGGCGGTACGCTGCTGGATATCCGCCACCATCACCCCGACTTCATCGGTCGCCGTGGCGGTTCGCCCTGCCAGGCCACGCACCTCGTCGGCGACCACCGCAAACCCGCGCCCATGCTCACCGGCCCGAGCCGCTTCAATCGCCGCGTTCAAGGCCAGCAGGTTGGTCTGGCTGGCGATCGACTGGATCACCAGGGTGACGCGCTGGATTTCTTCGCTGCGCTGGCTCAAGGCCTCGATCAATTGGCGGCTGTCGTTGGCGCGCTGGCTGAGCTGGTGCATGCGGGTGATGGACTGCGCCAGCACCTCACGCCCTTCGGTACTGCGCTGATGGGCCTGGCTGGCCGCGCCGAGGGCCTGACGGCTCAGTTGCGAGGTGACCTGCTCGGTGCCGATCATCACTTCGGCACTGCTGACGATCTGCTTCGCCGCGCCCAATTGAGATTGCAGCCTGGCCGCCAGTTGCTTGACCGAATAGGCCACGCCGGCAGCAGACAGTGCGTTATGGCTGGTGGTGTAGGACAGGTCGCGGGTCAGCTCGCCGATTGCATCGGTGGCTTCGGCCGGTGCGGCATTGTGGGTGCGATGTTTCAGGCGGGGCAGCCAGATCAGCAGCAGGGCCACCGGCAGGCACAGGTAAATCGAGAGTTGGGCGAACGCCAGGCCCAGCAGCAACAGCACCAGGGCGGTACTTTGCAGGAGCGGCGTCAACCAGCCGGGCAACCGTCGCGCCACCACGGGTGGTGACACTGCTGCGCCCATGAGAGATCCGTCTCCAGCCATGTTCGTTACCCCGCTGCTTGTCGTTATTGTGACTGCATTAGACGCCACTATGTGGCCATTATCCATGGGCCTTTAGTGGGGGGCTTGCAGCAGATCAATAGACAGCGGTAATACGGGCGAAATCTATGTAGGAGCGAGCTTGCTCGCGAAGAACCTGAGAGCACCGTTGGGTATCAGGTTTCCCGCGTTATCGTGAACGACCTTCGCGAGCAAGCTCGCTCCTACACGGGGGGCATCAGGCTTGACGCTGGTGCTTGTCGATTTGCTCGTGGCGCTCTTGCGCTTCGATGCAGTACTTGGTGGTCGGGCTGATCAGCAGGCGCTTGAGGCCGATAGGCTCGCCGCTGTCATCGCACCAGCCGAAGGAGTCTTCCTTGATACGGCCCAGGGCCTGCTCAAGTTGCGGCAGCATGCGCTGGTCGCGGTCGATGGCGTTCACCAGCCAGGTGCGCTCTTCTTCGACAGAAGCAGCGTCGGCCGGGTCTGCCGGGGTGTCCAGGCTTTCAATGGCGATGCGGTTCTGCTCGATGCGCTCGTGGTGTTCCACTTTCATGTCCTGCAACAACTTCTCGAAAAAAGCGTGCTGCTCGGCATTCATGTAGTCATCCGCCGGCATGGCCAGCAACTTTTCCTTTGTCATTGATTTCTCTATAAAAAATACGTGCATTAAGGCGAATAAGGGAGCGTTCCGGCCGACCTCTGCAGGTCTCGGAAAGGCGCCGTCCATTTCAAGCGCCACCCGGCACTCAATTTACGAGGGGCGGCAGTCTAAGGCCGACTTGAGGGCTCAGCAACTGAAATGACAGGCATTTTTTCCAAGATAACCCGCAAAGGCACCAGGACGGGCTCGGCGAATGGTCATCGGAGTGCGTTTATAGCAAGAAATTCAGTGTTGTGGAGCTATATAGAAGACAAACGGTTAAATGTGGGAGCGGGCTTGCTCGCGAAGGCAGTGTGTCAGTCACTGAATGTTTAACTGATACACCGTCTTCGCGAGCAAGCCCGCTCCCACATTTTGACCGATGCGGCCTTGAGGACCGTGTCAGCGCTTGAGTTTGCGCTTGTTGCGATATTGGTCGATCACCACCGCCACCACGATGATCAGGCCCTTGATGATGTCTTGGATGTACGCATCCACGCCGACGAAGGTAAACCCGCTGGCCATCACGCCGAGAATCAACGCGCCGATCACGGTGCCGGTGATGCGCCCTACCCCGCCCGCCAGGCTGGTACCGCCGATCACCGCAGCGGCAATCGCGTCCAGCTCATAGGACATGCCCATCCCCGCCTGCCCGGTGGCTGCCCGTGCCGACGCCACTACACCGGCCAGGCCTGCCAGCAGGCCGGCGATGCTGTAGACGATGATCAGGTGGCGCTTGACGTTGATGCCCGAGGTGCGCGCCGCCTGCATGTTGCCGCCGATGGCGTAGGTGTACTTGCCGTACTTGGTGTAGCGCAGGGCGATATGGAAGATCACCGCCACCACCAGGAAGATCACCACCGGCATCGCGCCGTGGCCGATGGCCGTGTAGGAGTCCGAGAGCATGCTCACCGGCTGGCCTTCGGTGTAGTAACGCGCCAGGCCACGGGCCGAGACCATCATGCCGAGGGTCGCAATAAACGGTGGAATCCCGGTGACCGCAATGATACTGCCGTTGATCGCCCCCGCCAGCAGCCCCACGCCCAGGCCCATCGCCACCGGTATCCACACCGGCAGGTCAGTCAATGACGGAAACACCGCACGGGAAAAGTCGGAAGTCTGCGCCAGGCTGGCGGCGATCATCGCCGACAACGCCAGCACCGAGCCCGAGGACAAATCGATACCGGTGGTGATGATCACCTGGGTCACGCCAATCGCCAGCAGGCCGATGATCGAAACTTGCAGGATCATCAATACAAGGCGCTGGGAGTTCATCAGGAAGCTCTGGTCGCGCACGATCCAGCCGAACAACTCAAACACCAGGCCGATGCCAATCAGCACCAGCAGGATGCTCAGCTCGGTGGGCATGCGTCGACGGTGCTTGACCGGCGCCGCAGCGGGCTTCTTTTCCTCGGGTTTGCTTTCCAGTATCGCGTTCATAACCACTCACCTTTTTTATCGCGTTGCGCCGGCCACAACGGGCCGGCGCCGTCTGTTCGTTAGTGGACCGCCGTCATACCGGAAGCCAGTTGCATGACTTTTTCCTGGGTCGCATCCGCGCGGTCCAGGGTGCCCATCAGGTCGCCTTCGTGCATCACCATCACCCGGTCGCTCATGCCCAGCACCTCGGGCAGCTCCGAGGAAATCATGATCACCGCCATGCCTTCGCTGGCCAGGTAGGAAATCAGCCGGTAGATCTCGGCCTTGGCGCCCACGTCGATACCGCGAGTGGGTTCGTCGAGGATCAGCAGCCGTGGGTTGGTCATCAGCCAGCGGGCCAACAGGGCTTTTTGCTGGTTGCCACCGGACAAGGTGTCGATGCATTGCTCCAGCGACGGGGTTTTCACCCGCAGCTTGGTGCACATGTCTTCGCACAGGGCACGCAGGGCTTTTTGCTGGATAAAGCCATTGCCGGAGTAATGCGGCAGCACAGCCATCTCCATGTTTTCCAGTACCGATAGGCAGGGGAACAGGCCGCTGAGCTTGCGGTCTTCGGTCAGCAGCGCGAAGCCCTTCTCGATGGCCATATGCGGGTCGGTGATGCGCACGGTCTTGCCGTCCAACTGGATCTCGCCGCCGGAGCTTGGGGTGATGCCGAAAATGGTTTCGGCCACATTGGTCCGCCCGGAGCCCATCAGCCCGGCGATACCGAGAATTTCCCCGGCATGCAGGTCGAACGACACGCCCTGGAATACCCCATCCAGGCGCAGGTCGCGCACCGACAGCAGCAGATTGCCGATGGGCTTGTCGCGCACCGGGAACAGCTGGCTCAGCTCACGTCCCACCATCATCGAGATCAGGCTGTCGCTGTCCATGCTGTCGGCCCGCTGCAGGCCGATATAGGCGCCATCGCGGAACACCGCGACTTCATCGGCGATGGCGAATACTTCGTTCATTTTATGGGTGATGTAGATGATGCCTTTGCCCTGGGACTTGAGGTCGGCAATGATCGAGAACAGGTGGGCCACTTCCTTGTCGGTAATGGCGGAGGTCGGTTCATCCATGATCAGGATGTCGGAGTCATAGGACACCGCCTTGGCAATCTCGACCATCTGCCGCTCGGCAATGCTCAGGTTGCCGACGTGTTCCTCCGGGTCGAGGTTGATCCGCAGCCGCGCCAGTAATTCGGCGGTGCAGCGGTGCATTTCCCGATGGTTGACCATGTGCAGGCCGTTGAGCTGTTCGCGACCGATCCAGATGTTCTCGGCGATGCTCATGTGCGGCATCAGGTTAAGTTCCTGGTGGATCATCGCGATCCCGGCCTTCTGCGCCGCCAGCGGTGTTTCGAATTTGATCGGCTTGCCACGCAAGCGGATTTCACCGGCGTCGGGCTGATAGATGCCGGCGATGATCTTCATCAGTGTCGACTTGCCCGCACCGTTCTCGCCCATCAGCGCCAGCACCGAGCCGGGGCGCACCCGCAGCTGCACATCGGCCAGGGCCACGACGCCGGGAAAGCCTTTGCTGATGTTGGAGATCTCCAGCAGATAGGGTTCTTCCAGTACCAAGGGCTGGATACCGGGAGGCTGGGAAGCAGTCGCTTGAGCAAACATATCGGGTACTCCGTCAGCAGGGCCGCCGTGGCTGCCCTGCCGGTTTATTGTTGTTATTAAGGGCTACTTGAAGTCTTTGACGTTGTCCGGGGTGATCAGCTTGAACGGGATCACCACGTTCTGCTCGACCGGCTCGTGCCTGGCCATCTTGCGCGCCGCTTCCACCGAACCCACGGCCTGGCCATTGGCGTCCTGGAACGCCGACGCGGCCATGTCGCCCTTGGTAATCGCGTTCAAACCGTCCGGTGTGCCATCCACCCCGGCGATCAACACGGTGCCCGGCTTGGTGCCCGCCGACTTCAACGCCATGGACGCACCGATGGCCATCTCGTCGTTGTTGGCCAGCACCGCGTTGAATTCACGGCCTTGGGTCAGCCAGTCGTTGACCAGGGTCATGCCCTTGTCACGCAGCCAGATGCCGGTCTGTTCCTGCTCGATGGTGATGCCTGGGTATTTGGCCAGGACTTCCTTCACCCCCTTGGTGCGGTTGGTGGTGGAGTTGTTCGCCAGGTCACCCAGCAGGATCACGATCTTGCCCTTGCCGCCGAGCTTTTCGGCGATGTACTGCATTTGCAGGCGACCCGCCTCGACGTCATTGGAGGTCACGGCCACGATGCCTTTGGGCAGATCCGTCTGGTCGGGACGACGGTTGACGTACACCAGCGGAATGCCCGCTGCGAGGGCCGCTTTACTGATATTGGCGGTAGACGCCGTGTCGACCGGGTTGACGATGATGGCGTCGACTTTCTGGCTGATAAAGTTCTCGACCTGGCTCAGTTGCTTGACCACGTCGGCGCGGGCGTCTTCGAACTGCAGCTGCACGCCGTCACCCTTGGGGTAGGACTTGGCTTGCTTGTCCATGTCTTCACGCAGGTAAGTCAGGAAGGTGTCATCGAACGCCGACATGCTCACGCCCACCTTGATATCGGCCGCCGTGGCGAAACCACTGGCGAGCATCATGGACAGGGCCAGCGCGGTAAAACGGATCGGGGTCTTCATGAACGGTCTGTCTCCAATTTCTTGTTGGTTTTGTGGACGTTGCGTTTTTCAGAGCGAAGCGGTCGGCAGTCGAACGATCGGCGCCCCCGGAATGCAGCACACCAGGGAACCCTTGCTTTCGACGCACAGGACATTCAGGAGGGAAAAGTAAAACGGCCGGGCGCGGGGCAGACCGCGTGGCTGGAGGGCAGGACGTAAAACTCGCAGTACAGCGTTGAAGATTTTCATCTGACGGTACCTGGTTGTTTTGATCTTGTTTTTGTCGAGTCGCCCGAATCGAGTCCGAACGTACTTTATGCAACCTGGAATGACTTTATTGGAAAATAATTTCCATATCAACCTGTTTTAGAATTTTATTCTATTTTTCATCCATGAGGCTCCATAGCCGCCATTTCCACTACCTGCTGGCGCTCTGAACTCAGGCGCGCGGCATCCAGTACGCGGGTGGTTGCCAGCGCATCCAGGACGTTCACCGGCAACTCGCCGTGGCCTTCCACCGCGCTTTGCAGCTGACTGTAGAACTGATTCCAACGGCCCTTTTCCGACGGCACCCGCTCACGATCCGGCCCCTGCTCGAACCAGCCCCAGCGTCGATGTTCTTCAGCGCCCCAGTGCTCGCCTTCGGTTTTCGGGGTCTTGCCGGCCAGCAGCGCCTCTTCCTGGCCGTCCAGCCCTTCGATGGTGTAGCAACCGGCCGTACCATTCACCCGAAACCGCGGGGCCTGGCTGTTTTGCAGGGCGCTGCCCCACAGGTGTGAAATCACCCCGTTGGCGTGGGTCAGCGATACAAAGAAGCCGTGGTCTACGTTCGGCTCATCGGCGGTGTAGTGCAACTGCGCGAAGACCCGGTCCACCGGGCCGAACAGTTGCATGGCCTGGTCCACCAGGTGGCTGCCCAGGTCCCGCAGGAAGCCGCCGCCGCTGGCATTGCCCACCGAGCCCGGGTTGTAGCGCTCCACCCGGGATTCAAAGCGGGTGACGGAGCCTAGGGCTCCGGCGTCGATCAGCTTGCGCAGGGTCAGGAAGTCCGAATCCCAGCGCCGGTTCTGGTAGACGCTGAGCAGCACGCCCTGGCGCTCGGCGGCGGTGATCAAGGCCTGGGCCTGTTCGGCATTGCTGGCAAAGGGTTTGTCGCTGACCACCGCCACACCGTGCTCAATGGCCTCCAGCACCAGGGCCGGACGGCCCTTGAGGGTGGTGGAGATCACCAGCACGTCGACACCGGCCTCGGTGATCTGCCCGATACTGTCGAAGGCCTTCACTCCGGGGTGATCCGTCGCCAGTTGCTGGCGACGTTCGGGTGACCGTGTCACCACGCCGACAAAGGTCGCCCCCGGCAGGCTGGCTATCAGGGGTGCATGAAATACACGGCCGCCTTTGCCGTATCCAACCAGTCCGATTCGCATACAAATACTCCTTGGTTAATTGTGGCGAGGGAGCTTGCTCCCGCTCGACTGCGTAGCAGTCGCAAGCTTTTCGGGGCAGCAAGCTCCCTCGCCACAGGGCAAGCCACAACGGTCTAACAGCACAACTCGCGGGTCACCCGCTCCAGCATCATCCGGTTGGACTCATCCGGCCGGTCTTCCCAGGCAAACACCGACACCGTGGCAATGCCGTCGAACTTGATTTCCCGCAGAGTGCCGAAAAACGCCTCCCAGTTCACCTCGCCCTGGCCGATGTCCAGGTGCTGGTGCACGGTGGCGGTGACGCCCGGCGGGTTGACGATGTAGCGCAGGTTGGACGAAGCGCGGTGGTTGTAAGTGTCGGCAATGATCAAGTGGCTGAGCTTGGAGCCTGCGTACTTGAGCATCGAGGCGATATCGCCCTTGCCGTCGTCATAGAAGAAGGTGTGCGGCGCGGCGTAGAGGTAGTTGATCCAGTCGCGGTCGAGGCCGCGAATGATGTCCACCGACTCGTTGTTGCGCTCGCAGAAGTCGTACGGATGCGCCTGGATATCCAGCTTGATGCCTTCGCGCTCGAACTCCGGCATCAGCTCGTCCATGGAGCGCATGAACTGGTTCTCGCACACCAGCGGGTTGTCGGACTGGCCGGTGAATTCGGTGTTGACCAGCTCGCAGTCCATTTCCACGGCGATCTGGATCGCGCGCTTCCAGTTGCGCACGGCGGCAACCCGCAGGCCTTCGTCGGCGGCGGCCCAGTGGTACATGGGCAGCAGGGATGAGAGTTGCACGCCGGCGTCGCTCAGGGCCTTGCGAAATTCCTTGATGCGCGCGCGGTCGACCCGGGGGGCCTTGTAGAACGGCAGGAAGTCTTCCCGGGGCGAGAGTTCGATGTGCTGGTAGCCGAGCTCGGCGGCCTTGTCGACCATTTGGCCGAGGGGCAGGTGGCGGTACATGTAGGGGTCTAATGCGATGCGCATGCTTGAGATCTCCCGAATTTGAGGTAGGAACTCGGTCAAATGTGGGAGCGGGCTTGCTCGCGAATGCGGTGGATCAGTCGATGCAAATGTTGACTGAAAGGCCGCATTCGCGAGCAAGCCCGCTCCCACACTGACTGCGTTACATCAGTGAGGGTTGTGATTAGCCGTAGAAATGCGGACGGGGTGGCAGGCCCACTTTCACAATCTGCCCACTGTTCTGCGCCTCAATACACGCATCCGCCGCCACCGCCGCTGCAAAACCATCCCACGCCGACGGCCCCCCCACTTGCCCTGCCCTTACACCGTCGATAAACGCCTGCAGCTCAACGTCATACGCCGCGATGAACCGGTCTTTCCAATCCATCAGGATCGCATTCGACAACTTGGCCCCGCTGCGCATCTGCACCTGGGACGGCTCCGGCAATTTCGCAATACCGGTCTCCCCCACCACTTCGCACTGGATGTCGTAGCCGTACTGGCAGTTCACAAACACTTCCACATCGATGCGCGTACCCTTGGCGGTTTCCAGCAGCACGATCTGCGGGTCACGCAAGTGCGCCAGCGCCTTGCTCGATTTACGCGGGAACACCACCTGCACCGACACGTAGTCATCGGCCAGCAACCAGCGCAACACATCCAGCTCGTGGATCAGGGTGTCGGTGATCGCCATGTCGGTCTTGTAGTTCTCACCCACCCTCGGGTTGCGGTGGGCACAGTGCAGCATCAGCGGCTCGCCGATCTGGCCGCTGTCGATCACGGCTTTCAAGGCGCGATAGCCTTGGTCATACGGACGCATGAAACCCACCTGCACCAGGCGCTTGCCGTGGGCCACTTCGGCCTCGACGATCTTGCGGCAGCCTTCGGCAGTCACCGCCAGCGGCTTCTCGCAGAACACGGGTTTGCCGGCCGCAATCGCCGCCAACACAAATTCTTCGTGGCTCGGGCCCCATGAGGTCACCAGGATCGCCTCGACCTGCGGCGAATTGATCAGCGCGTGGCCGTCCGGGTACACCTCGGCGGTGAGTTTCAGGTCAGCGACGACCTTGGCCGCCTGCTCAAGGTTGATGTCGGTCACGGCCACCACCTGGCTGTTGAGCAAGGTCTGGCTGCAGCGACGAATGTGATCCTGGCCGATGGCGCCAGTACCGATAACACCCAACTTCAAAGACATGAAAACACTCCTCTTGTTATTAGTACTGCCGGGCCTTGGCCAGGCGTTCATTGAGTTGTTTGGCCACCGCATCGGTGCGCGCGCTGGTGGACACCTGCGCCACACCGACGCGCCACCACGACAGGTATTTGTGGATCATGGTTTTCGGCAGGACCTTGACATCAATCAGCGTCGACACGGTTTGCGTGCGCGCATCGGCCAGCGCCGCCTGCAACTGCTCCACGGTGTTGACCTTGTAGGTCTTGCAACCATAGGCCGCCGCACTCATGGCGAAGTCCACCGGCACAAAACCGCCGTCGAGCTTGCCGGTCTCGGGGTTGCGGAAGCGGAACTCGGTGCCGAAGCTGTCCATGCCGTGTTCCATCTGCAAATTGTTGATGCAGCCGAAGGTCATGTTGTCCAGCAGCACCACGTTGATCTTGCGCCGCTCCTGGATCGAGGTGGCCAGCTCCGAGTGCAGCATCATGTACGAGCCGTCGCCCACCAGTGCGTACACCTCGCGCTCGGGCTCGGCCAGCTTCACGCCCAACGCGGCGTTGACCTCATAGCCCATGCACGAATAACCGTATTCGACGTGGTAGGTGTTGACGCCCTTGCTGCGCCAGCTGCGCTGCAAGTCACCGGGCAGGCTGCCGGCGGCGGCGACGATGATTGCGTCGTCGGCCAGGGCTTCGTTGAGCACACCGAGTACGCGGCTCTGGGTCAGGCAGGAGCCGGTCAGCTCGATAAACTCACGCAGCACCGCCGGGTCCATGTGGTCGTTGATTTCAGGGACGAAGTTTTCAGTCTGGTATTCCGCCTGGTAGATCCGGTCGACTTCGACGTCCAATTGCGCCTTGGCATCCCGTGGCTGATCCCCCCAGCTGGAACGGTAGTCGCCCAAGGCTTCAGCCAGTGCTTCCAGGCCAACCTTGGCATCCGCCAGCAACTGCACGCCATCGAGTTTCAGTGCATCGCACGGGCTGATATTCAGGTTGAGAAACTGCACCTCAGGATGCTTGAACAGTGACTTCGACGACGTGGTGAAATCGGTATAGCGCGTGCCGATACCAATGATCAGATCCGCCTCGGGTGCCAGCAGGTTCGCCGCCAGGCAGCCGGTTTCACCAAGACCGCCGAGGTTCAGTGGATGGCTTGAAACCACCGCACTCTTGCCCGCCTGGGTTTCCGCGAAAGGAATGTCGAAGCGTTCGGCAAAGGCTTGCAGCGCGGCATTCGCCCCGGAGTATTTGACCCCGCCGCCACACACGATCAGCGGTTTGCGCTTGCCCTTGAACGCCGCCACGGCATCCCCCAGCATCGCTTCGGTCGCCGGGCGACGGTCGATACGGTGCACGCGTTTTTGCAGGAAGTAATCCGGGTAATCCCAGGCTTCGCCCTGTACATCCTGCGGCAGGGCCAGGGTCACGGCGCCGGTTTCCGCCGGGTCGGTGAGCACGCGCATGGCGTGAATCGCCGCCGTCATCAGCTGTTCCGGGCGGTTGATGCGGTCCCAGTATTTGCTGACCGCACGAAACGCGTCGTTGGTGCTGATGCTCAAGTCGTGGAACTGTTCGATTTGTTGCAGTACCGGATCGGGCTGGCGACTGGCGTAGACATCACCGGGCAACAGCAGCAACGGAATCCGGTTGGCGGTCGCGGTCGCCGCGGCGGTCAACATATTCGCCGCACCCGGCCCCACCGAGGAGGAGCACGCGTAGATCTTGCGGCGCAAATGCTGCTTGGCAAAACCAATCGCCGCGTGGGCCATGCCCTGTTCGTTGCGGCCCTGATGCACCACCAGGTCGCCGCTGTCCTGCTCCAGGGCCTGGCCCAGGCCCAGCACATTGCCGTGGCCAAAAATCGTGAAGATGCCGGCGACAAACTTGCTCTGCACACCATCGACTTCGATGTACTGGTTATCCAGAAACTTCACCAGGGCCTGGGCCATGGTCAATCGGGTTGTGGTCATGGGGTGCTCCTTATCGTTTCTGCAGGTGGGCGATGCTCGCCCCCAATGCCTGCTTGATATCGGCCAGGCCGTGCACGCTTTCGGCGAACGGTTCGAACGACAGGTGGCCGCTGTAGCCGGTGCTGAGCAGCGTGTCGATCTGCGCGGCATTGCCCAGGATGTCAGCCTCGCCCACCAGCACGCGGTGGCCGTCGCGGATCGAGCTCAGCGGTGCGTCGGCATCTTCCACGCCGGAGATATGCACCAGCCCGGTCAGCTCGGGGAAGAACTCATGTTCACTGGCCAAATGGTGGTGGAAGGTGTCATGCACCACGCGGAACACATCCAGGCCGCCGACAGACTTGATCGCATCCACGGCCACGCGTTTGCGGCGCAGGGAGCATTCTTCAAACCCCAGGGGTTCGACAAAACCGAGAATCCTGTATTCCCGCAGGATCGGCGCCAGTTCACTCAAGGCGGTGCGCAAACCGGCCGAGCGCTGGGCTTCGTTGCGCGAGTCGGCGCGGTCGTTCAACGGGCACATCACCAACGCCTGCGCGCCGCATTCGCGGGCATAGGCCGCCAGCTTGATGGCCTGGGCGCGGCGTTCGTCATTCCACACATCGAAGGGGTACAGCGCGTTGATCGACAGCACCGTGATGCCATGCACCGCGCACAATTCGCGCACGCGGCTGGCAGGGGTGCCGTCTTCAATCTCGATGCCCTTGAGGTCGTTGCGGATCTCGATGGCGTCGCATTTCAGGGTCACCGCCAGCTGGATAAAGTCCGGCAGGGAAAGGCTGGGGGCGACCATGCGGTTCAGGGCAAAACGTAGAGGCGACTTCATTATTGTTGTGCTCCACACTCGAAAACGTTACTTGGCGGTTGGCATGCTGAATTCAGGGCCCTTGGCGATGCTGTCGGGCCAGCGTTGCATGACGCTCTTGTAGCGGCTGTAGAAACGAATGCCTTCTTCGCCATAGGCGTGGTGGTCGCCGAACAGCGAGCGCTTCCAGCCACCGAACGAATGCCAGGCCATCGGCACCGGAATCGGCACGTTGATGCCGACCATCCCGACCTTGATGGTGCGGGCAAAGGCACGGGCAATGCCGCCGTCGCTGGTAAAGCACGACACGCCGTTGCCGAACTCATGGGCGTTGATCAAGGCCACGGCACTGGCAAAATCCGCCACCCGCACGATGCCCAGCACCGGCCCGAAAATCTCTTGCTGGTAGATGCTCATTTTGGTGGTGACGTTATCGAACAAGGTCGCACCGACGAAGAAACCACCCTCCGCGCCCGGCACCTTGAAGCCACGACCGTCGACGATCAGCTTCGCGCCCTGGGCCACGCCCTGGTCGATAAACCCTTCGACCTTGGCCTTGTGTTCGGCGGTAACCAGCGGGCCCATCTCGCTGTCTTTTTGCATACCGTTGCAGACCTTCAACTGGTCGATACGCGGCAGCAGTTTTTCGATCAGCCTGTCGCCGACATCACCCACCACCACCGCAATCGAGATCGCCATGCAGCGCTCGCCGGCCGAGCCGTAAGCCGCGCCGATCAAGGCGTCAGCCGCCTGATCCAGGTCGGCGTCGGGCATCACGATCATATGGTTCTTCGCCCCGCCCAATGCCTGCACACGCTTGCCGCGCTGGGTGGCCTGCTGGTGGATGTACTCGGCAATCGGGGTGGAACCGACGAACGAAATCGCCTCGATATCCGGGTGCTGCAACAGGCCGTCTACCGCGCTCTTGTCACCCTGCACCACGTTGAACACACCGTCGGGCAGCCCGGCTTCGGTCAGCAGGCGGGCCATCAGCAAACTGGCGGACGGGTCGCGCTCCGACGGCTTGAGGATGAAGCAGTTACCGGTGGCCAGCGCCAGCGGGATCATCCACAGCGGCACCATCACCGGGAAGTTGAACGGGGTGATGCCGGCGCACACGCCCAGTGGCTGACGCAGGTTCCAGTTGTCAATGCCGCCGCCGATGTTGTCGCTGAAATCGGTTTTCAACAGGTTTGGCGCACCGCAGGCGAACTCGACGATCTCGATACCACGGGTGACTTCGCCCTTGGCGTCGGAGAACACTTTGCCGTGTTCGCGGCTGATGATTTCAGCCAGCTCATCGTGGTGCCGGTCGAGCAATTCCTTGAACTTGAACAGCACCCGCGAACGGCGCAGGGACGATTGCTCGGACCACGCCGGGAAGGCTTTCAGCGCCGACGCCACGGCCTCATCGACGGTCTTCTGGCTGGCCAGCCCGACGCGGGCCTGGACTTCGCCGGTGGCCGGGTTGAACACATTGCTGAAACGCTCACTGGCGCTGTCGTGCACTTGGCCGTTGATGTAATGGCCGATTACCGGGGCGTTGCTCATTATTGTTCTCCGTCGAAAGTGCTTAAAGATCCAGCAGCCAGCTGTGCTGCGGGTCGTTATGGAAATGCCAGGCGCGCTTGGGGCCGGCCATCACGTTCAGGTAGTAAGACTCGTAGCCATACGGCACGCTGACCGGGTGATACCCCTTGGGCACCACCACCAGGTCGCTGTTTTCCACGGCCATGGCCTGGTCGATGCTGCGGTCGTCGGTGTAGACCCGCTGGAACACAAAGCCCTGGGGCGGGTTGATCTGGTGGTAGTAGGTTTCTTCGAGAAAGCTCTGGTGCGGCAGATCGTCGGTGTCGTGCTTGTGGGGCGGGTAGCTCGACGAGTGACCGGACGGCGTGCGCACTTCCACCACCAGCAGCGAATGGGCAGGCTCGCTGTCGGGCAGGATGTCGCACACATAGCGGGTGTTGGCGCCCTTGCCGCGTACGCTGCGCTTGCATTGCTCGGGGCGAATCAGGCGGGGGGCCAGGCCGGCATCGGTTGAGCCGGGAGCGGCGCAGACGGCGATTTGCACGTCGCTCAACGCGGTGACCTGAGCGTCGGTGCCCGGTGGCAGGTAGGCGGCGAAGGGAGATTTATCTTCGAAAACCGAGTGGCGATCACCGAGGTTTTCCCAGTTGAAGCCTTCGCCCTGAATCGTCACCCGGCCGCTGAGCAGCACCAGGCACAGTTCCTTGTCGCCGGCGGTGACTGGCAAGGTTTCACCCAGGCTCAGGCGGTAGGCGGCGAAGCCCACGTATTCCAGGCGCCCTTCTTCCAGCGCCACCAGGGTTTGCCCGCGCTTGCTGCTTTTGACCAACAGGCTCATTGTCCAGTCCTCTCGCTCAACAGTGCGCGCAGGGTGTCGTAACCCTTCTTCGCATAGATGTAGCTCGGCGCCACGGCAGGATCCTGCTCGGCCTCCACTACCAGCCAACCCTGGTAATTGGCAGCCAGCAGCACGTCCAGCAGCGCGGCGAAGTCGATATCGCCGTCGCCGGGCACGGTGAAGGTGCCGTTGACGATGCAGTCCGGGAAGCTCCACATCTGGTTGCGTGCCAGTTGCACCACCGGCTTGCGCACATCCTTGAAGTGCACCTGGCAGATGCGGGCGATGTGTTTGCGCAGCACCTCGATAGGCTCGCCGCCACCCATGTAGCAGTGGCCCGAATCAAACAGCAGGCCGACTTCCGGGCCGGTGCGGCGCATCAGTTGGTCGATGTCTTCCGGGGATTCGACGTAGGCGCCCATATGGTGGTGGTACGCCAGGCGCACGCCCTGGGACAGGGTGAAGCGCGCCAGTTCGGTGAGTTTGTCGGCGTATTCCTGCCAGGCCTGTTCGCTGTGAAAACGCGGGCGTTCGATCAGGCGCACCGGCGAACCCTGGATCGAATCGGCGACTTCTCCATACACCAACACGTTGGCGCCGTTTTCACGCAGCAGTTCGACGTGGCTGGCGATGGATTCGATTTCTTCCGCCACCGAGCGCCGGGCCAGGCGGCTGGAGTACCAGCCGGAGACCAGTGCCAGGTCGTAGGGGCGCAATACGTCGCCGACGCCTTTGGCGTCCTTGGGGAATTTACCGTTGAGTTCGAAACCTTCGTAGCCGATGTCCTTGCCTTCGCTGAGGGCCGTGCTCAACGGCGTTTCACCGCCCAGGGCCGGCAGGTCGTCGTTGCTCCAGGAGATCGGGTTGATGCCAATTCGGATAGCGGGCATGGCTGCACCTATTATTGTTTTTTCAGAGTTGCCTGAGATCTGCTTTATGTGGGAGCGGGCTTGCTCGCGAAGGCGGTGGTTCAGTTGGTGTATCAGTCGACTGACACTCCGCTTTCGCGAGCAAGCCCGCTCCCACATTTGACCGTGTTTAACTTCGAGAACTGCGCCAAGCCTTAATCAATTGCTCAAAGATGCACTGCACCTGCTCAATCAAGGCTTGATCGTCAATCTCCCCCGCCAGCCAGGCTCGGCTCGGTTCCTGGAAGATCGTACGACCCACGGCGAACCCGCGGCAGGTCTGGCTTTGGCTGGCTTGCTGGAAGCCATCGGCCAGGCATTCGGCGGAAGCGTTCAGGCCCAGCAGCACCACGCCCCGGCAGTAGGGATCGCGCTCCTGGATCAGCTCGTCGAGCTTTTTCCAGTCTGCGGCCGACTGCGCCTCGATCTTCCACCACGCCGGGTAGATGCCCAGGTTGTACAGGCGCTTGAGGCTGCGATAGAGCACGTCGGGATAGGTGGACGGGTGATCCTTGGGGGGCACGACTTCCAGCAGCAGCTCATGGCCGCTGACCAGGGACGCCTGATACAGGGCCTTGAGTTGCGCTTCCTGTTCCAGGCGCAGCAATGGCTCGTCATCGGGGTGAAATTGCACCAGGCACTTGATGATCTGCTCCCGGGGCCAGGCAATCAGGTTGCTGCCCACCGAGCGCCCGTGTTCAAAGGCCAGCGGCCGTGAATTCTGGACTTCCACCGGGCGGGCGATCCACCAGCCGCGACCGCTGGCGGCGTTCAGCGCGTCCTGGCCGAAGCGTTGGTCGGCCAGAATCCCGACGTCAGCCTCGACGCCCTGCTCCGCCAGTTTGCTTTCAACCCGTTCCACGGCCTGGATGAACAGTTGCTTCAGGGCGCTGATGCGCGCCGGGTCCTGGCCGCCTTTTTGGGCCAGTTCCACCAACTGCCAGCGGTGGTCGAAGGCAAATACAAACAGCTGCTTCCAGACCTTGCGCGGCACGCTGACCTGGTGCAGGCGTTGCAGCACTGCGTCCTGGTCCGGGCGGGTAATCGGCACCGGGCTGTTGAACAGGTAATCGAGTTCGGCGCGGGTCGGCATGGCCGGCGCGCAGGCATGGCGCGACACCACCAGGCCGCCGCAGGCATTCGCCAACTGGCTGCAGCGCTCGTCGCTGGCGTCTTCAAGCCAGCCGCTGAGGAAGCCGGACATGAAGGCATCGCCGGCGCCCAGCACGTTGAGTACTTCCACCCGTACCCCGGGGTAGATCGCGCCGTCTTCAAGGCGGGCCGGGATATCGCCGTGGATCACCGTGCAGCCCTGGGGGCCAAGCTTGACCACCAGGGTGGCCGAGGTCAGGCCACGCACCGTGCGCAATGCCGTGAGCAAATCTTCACTGCCACCGGCAATCAGGAATTCTTCTTCGGTGCCGACGATCAGGTCAAAACGCGGGAGGATTTTCTGCACGTGCTGGCTGACATTCTGGTCGGCCACAAACCGGGTTTCGCCATCGGCCTTGCCGGCCAGGCCCCAGAGCACCGGGCGGTAGTCGATGTCGAGCACGCGTTTGACGTTGTGCTTCTCGGCGTAGTCCAGGGCCTGGATGCTGGCCTTGTACACGCCGTCGGTGGAGAAGTGGGTACCGGTGATCAGCAACGCCTTGCTGGAAGCAATGAACGCTTCACTGATGTCTTCGGCGCGCAGGGCCATGTCGGCGCAGTTCTCGCGGTAGAACACCAGCGGGAAGGTTTCGCGGTCCTTGAGGCCCAGCAGCACCAGGGCGGTGAGGCGTTCCGGGTCGACCTTGATGCCGCTGACGTCACAGCCTTCGCGGGCCAGGGACTCCAGCAGGAAACGCCCCATGTGGTCGTCCCCTACCCGGCTCAACATCGCCGACTTGAGCCCCAGCCGCGCAGTGCCGAACGCGATGTTGGCGGAGGAACCGCCGAGGTACTTGGCGAAGCTCGAGACATCCTCCAGCCGTGCACCCACTTGTTGTGCGTAAAGGTCGACGCCCAGGCGTCCCAGGCAAATCAGATCCAATTGACGCCCACTGGCAAAACGAGTCTGGCCCATGCTGGCTCCTGTTATTTTTATCAGCCTGCGTGTGCCGTCGCGGTGGCGGCATACGCTCTTGGTGCAAGCAGACTAGAACGTCTGGTGACGCCAATCAATATTTATTCTATAAATATTTTTTGTGGAATATATTTTCCAATACGCCATCATCGGTATGTTCCAGCCGCAGTGCATCGTTTCAGCTGCACCGTGGGGCGGGATGCCGAGGTATTTTTTTGCGCCTACGCTGTAGACTTGCGCACATCGACTTATTGTCAGGGGCGCCTCGACGCGCCCTATAAGAACAAGCCAGAAGGATTCCCTATGTCCCAGAGCGCCCCGGAAGACGCACTCGCCAGCCCGCCGCTGAACGCCGAGCGGTTGTTGCAGCTGATCACCGATGAATACGAGAGCCTGCCGCGCCAGCTCAAGCGCATCGCCAGCTACATGAGCCAGCAGAGCGACCGGATCATGGTCGACCGCATCAGCGACATCGCCCGTGAATGCGAAGTGCACCCGTCGGCCATCGTGCGGTTTTCCCAGCGTTTCGGGTTCAGTGGTTTCAGTGAAATGCAGGCGCTGTTCCGCGAGGCCTACACCCACAAGACCACGCCGGTGCAGAACTACCAGCAACGCATCCGCAGCATGATCGCCAACAAGTCGCAGAAAGCCAGCGGCGGCGACCTGGCGCGTGAGTGCGTGAATGCCACCCTCTCCGGGATCGAGCGCCTGGGGCTGGAACTGGATGACGCAGCCTTCGACAAGGCCGTGGACCTGGTGGTGAATGCCGACAATATCTACGTGGTGGGCGTGCGCCGCTCGTTCGCCGTGGCGGACTACCTGGTGTACAACCTGCAGCACACCAACAAGCGCATCCATCTGGTCTCGGGGTTGGGCGGCAGCTATCGTGAGCAGATGCGCAGTGTGCGGGCGAATGACCTGGTGATTGCCATCAGCTTTACGCCCTACGGCAAGGAAACCCAGCACTGCCTGCGGATTGCCCAGCACCATCAGGCCAAGACCCTGATCATTACCGACAGCAACCTGTCGCCCCTGGCCAAGCGGGCGAGCACGGTGCTGCTGGTGAATGAAGGCTCGTCGTTTGCGTTCAGGTCACTGAGTGCGACGCTGTGCCTGTGCCAGGCGTTGTTTATTGCCGTGGCGTATCGGCTGGAATTGAAGGTCGATGAGATTCATGAGCAGGTGGGATTCGACGACTGACGATCGTTCCCACGCTCCGCGTGGGAATGCAGCCCCGGACGCTCCGCGTCCAAAGCGTGACGCAGAGCGTCACAAGAGGCGTTCCCACGCAGAGCGTGGGAACGATCGTAAGGCTTAGCGCAGCGCCCGGCGCAACACCTTGCCCACCGTCGTCTTGGGCAACTCTTCAGTACGAAACTCGACAAACCGCGGCACCTTGTACCCCGTCAAATATTCCCGGCAATGCGCCAGAATCTGCTCCTGGGTCAAACTTGGGTCCTTGCGCACCACGATGATTTTGACCCGCTCGCCGGTCACCCCATCCTCAACCCCGATCGCCGCCACTTCCGCCACGCCCGGATGCAACGCCACCACGTCTTCGATCTCGTTGGGGTACACGTTGAACCCGGACACCAGGATCATGTCTTTCTTGCGGTCCACCAGGCGGATGAAGCCCTGCTCATTCATCACCCCGATGTCCCCGGTAGACAGCCACCCTTCGGCATCCAGCACCTCGGCGGTTTCCGCCGGGCGTTTCCAGTAACCCTGCATCACCTGCGGGCCGCGTACTTGCAGTTCGCCCTGCTCGCCCAGTTCCGCCAACTCACCGTCCTCACGAATGAACCGCACCCAGGTCGACGGCAACGGCACGCCGATACTGCCGGTGAATTCCATCTCGCGCATGCGTGAGATGTCGATGGGGCTGATGCTCACCACCGGCGAACATTCAGTGAGGCCGTAGCCTTCGATGATCGGCAAGCCGGTGACTTCCTTCCAGCGCTTGGCCACAGCGGTATGGGTGGCCATGCCGCCGGCGATCACCATGCGCAAATCGGAAAAATCCCGGGCGCAGAATTCCTTGTTTTCCAGCAGGCCGTTGAACAGCGTATTCACCCCGGCAATCCCGTTGAAACGCTCCTTGCGCAGGATCATCTGCACCCGCTTCACATCCCGTGGGTTGGCGATCAGGATGTTGCGCCCGCCCAGGCACATGAACATCAG
Source organism: Pseudomonas sp. C8002 (assembly GCF_013385765.1). Taxonomy (NCBI): domain Bacteria; kingdom Pseudomonadati; phylum Pseudomonadota; class Gammaproteobacteria; order Pseudomonadales; family Pseudomonadaceae; genus Pseudomonas; species Pseudomonas sp. C8002. The sequence goes on along the minus strand of NZ_JACAPJ010000001.1, from coordinate 289,571 downwards.
GCAGTTCACCGTCAGGGAAAAGATGTGGTACAGCGGCAGCAGGGTGACGTTGGTTTCCTGCTGGTTCTGATCGAGCTGATCACCGACCCACGCCTTGGCCTGCAACAGGTTGGCGATGATGTTGCGGTGGCTGAGCATGACGCCCTTGGCATCGCCGGTAGTGCCGCCGGTGTATTGCAGGAAGGCCAGGTCTTCGCGGTTCATCGGCACGGCGAGATGGGTCTGGCCGCGTCCCTGCTTCAGCACCTGGTTGAAGCGCACGGCTCCTGGCAGGTTGAAACGCGGCACCTGCTTCTGCACGCTGCGCAGGATGAAGTTCATCGCCGCGCCCTTGAAGGTGCCGAGCAGGTCACCGATGGCCGCGATCACCACACGTTTGACGGTACTGGCGGCCACCACCTTCTCCAGGGTGTGGGCGAAGTTTTCGAAGATCACCAGGGTCTCTGCGCCACTGTCCTTGAGCAAATGCTGCAGCTCCCGGGCGGTGTACAGCGGGTTGACGTTGACCACCACCGCACCCGCGAGAATCGTGCCCAGCAGGCAGATCGGGTACTGCAAGCAGTTGGGCATCATCAGCGCCACCCGGTCGCCCTTCTTCACACCCTGGGCTTGCAGCCACGCAGCAAAGGCGATGCCCTGCACCTCCCAGTCGGCGTAGGTCATTTCGGTGCCGATGCTGACGTAGGCCACGCGGTCGCGGAATTTGTGCAGGTGCTCCAGGAACACCTCGCGCAACGACGGGTAATCCTCGATGCCGGCGTCGATGTCTGCCGGTACGCCGGGCAGGTAAGCGTTCAACCAGAGGCGTTCGGTCTGTTCCAGGCTTACAGCGTTCATGGCAGTCTCCTTGTTGTTTTTATGGTGGGAACTACTTTTCGACGATAGCGGTAATGCCCAACCCACCCGCCGCGCAGATCGAAATCAGGCCGCGGCCGCCGCCACGCTGGTGGATCGCCTTGGCCAGTGCCGCGAGTTGCCGGCCACCGGTGGCGGCGAAGGGGTGGCCGCAGCCGAGGGAGCCGCCGTTGACGTTCATCTTGCTGCGGTCGATGCTGCCCAGCGGCGCGTCGAGGCCCAGGCGGTCGCGGCAGTAATCCGGGTCTTCCCAGGCCTTGAGGGTGCACAGCACCTGAGCGGCGAAGGCTTCGTGAATCTCGAACAGATCGAAGTCGGCGAACGTCAAGCCTTCGCGCTTGAGCATGCGTGGCACGGCGTAGGCCGGGGCCATCAGCAGGCCTTCGGTGCCGTCGACGAAATTCACCGCAGCGGTTTCACCGGTTCGCAGGTACGCCAATACGGGCAAGCCGCGTTCGGCGGCCCATTCCTCGCTGGCCAGCAGCACCACCGACGCGCCGTCAGTCAGGGGCGTGGAGTTGCCGGCGGTGAGCGTGCCGTTCTGGCGGTCGTAGGCCGGGGACAAGCCGGCAAGTTTCTCCAGGCTGGCGTCGGCCCGCAGGTTGTTGTCCCGGGCCAGGCCGCGATACGGGCTGATCAAATCATCGAAGAAACCCTGCTTGTACGCCGCATCCAGCCGCTGGTGGCTGGTGAGGGTCAACTCGTCCTGGGCCAGGCGCTTGATCTGCCAGCGCTTGGCCATTTCCTCGCAGTGTTCACCCATGGATAAGCCGGTGCGCGGCTCGCCATTGCGCGGCAGCAGCGGCTTGAAGAACATCGACGGGCGCACACCCATCAAGGTCTTCAACCTGGCGCCGGTGCCCTTGGCGCGGTTGGCTGAAAGCAAGGTGCGGCGCAGGGACTCGTTGATGCCGATGGGCGCGTCGGAGGTGGTGTCGGAACCACCGGCAACGCCCACTTCGATCTGCCCAAGGGCGATCTTGTTCGCCACCAGCAACGCCGCTTCCAGGCCGGTGCCGCAGGCTTGTTGCAGGTCGTAGGCCGGGGTTTCGGGAGACAGTGTGGTAGACAGCAGGCTTTCCCGGGCCAGGTTGAAATCCCGGGAGTGCTTGATCACCGCACCCGCGGCAAACTCGCCCAGGCGCAGGCCGTGAAGGTTGTAGCGGTCCACCAGGCCTTGCAGGGCGGCGACCAGCAGATCCTGGTTGCTGTCATGGGCGTACACGGTGTTGGAGCGGGCGAACGGGATACGGTTGCCGCCGATAATCGCCACGCGGCGCGTCGGGGCCGGGTTGAAACTGTAGTCACTCATCGATCGGTCTCATTCCAGATAAACAGCCCACGCATATGGGGTTTGTCACCGGCGAAATTACGCACTTCAAACTCACGGCGCGGGCCGGTTGGCGGAACGTTCCACAGCGCCACCTGGCCGGGCAGGAAGATCGGCAGCTTGAAGTCGCAATGGGCCTCGGCCTGGTCCAGTCCGCCGGGGGGTTGCTGGGCGGCCAAGGCGCGGCCAAGGGTCCACATGCCGTGGGCGATGGCCCGGCGAAAACCGAACAATCGGGCGCCGATCACCGAGGTATGAATGGGGTTGAAATCCCCCGAGACCCTGGCGAAACGCCGCCCCAGATCCGCCGGCAGCACCCAGCGTTGAGTGCGCAGCAAACCTTCTTCCTGCAAGGGCAACGCGTCGTCCCACGGCTCGCCAACCGGCGCGTTTACGTCACGGCGCAGGTACAGGCTGTCGCTCTCCCATATCAGGGCGCCCGCGCTGTAGCCACGGGTGGCGATGCTCAGCGCCTGGCCCTTGGGATGGGCGACCCAGCGTTCGCAATACACCTCCAGGCGCAAGGTCTGGCCCGCCTCCAGCCGTCGATGCTGGCGGATGCGATTGGCCAAATGCACCATGCCGCTGGCCGGGTACGGGAAACTCGGGCGGGTCAGCAGCATCAGGTGCAAGGGGAACGCCAGCACATGGGGATAGGACAGCGGCACGCCTTGCTCATGGCGGAAACCACAGGCCCGACCGTAAGCCGCGATCCCTTGGGCAGACAGCTCGACGGCCGAACGCACCAGGCGTTCTTTCGGCAACGTCGGCTCGCCTTCCAGCTTCGGTTTGCGCAGCCCCAATACCCCGTCCAGCAACAGCCGCGAGCGCGAGGGCGGCGGGTCAATAACCTGCGTCACATAGTCCATGCTCAGGCTCCCAACAGGCTTTGGCCACAGACCCGCACCACCTGGCCATTGACCCCGCCGGATGCCGGATGCGCCAGCCAGGCGATGGTTTCTGCGACGTCGATGGGTTGCCCGCCCTGGGACATCGAGTTCATCCGCCGCCCCGCTTCGCGAATCATCAGCGGGATCTTCGCGGTCATCTGGGTTTCGATAAAGCCCGGTGCCACGGCATTCACCGTCACTTGCTGCGCCGCCGCCTGCGGGGCCAGGCCTTGTACCAGGCCGATCACCCCGGCCTTGGAGGTGGCGTAGTTGCTTTGCCCGAGGTTGCCGGCGATACCGGAAATCGATGAGACACACACGATCCGCCCGCCCGGATTCAGGCCCTGGCTTTCCAGCAGCGCCGTGCTCAGATGCAACGGTGCTTCCAGGTTGACCGCCAGTACGCTGCGCCACGCGGTCTCAGTCATCTTGGCGATGGTCTTGTCGCGGGTAATCCCGGCGTTGTGCACCACCACGTCGAATGCACCGTGTTGGCTGACATGGGCGTGCAACTGCTGCGCGGCATCGGTGGCGGTGATGTCCAGCGCCAGTGCGGTGCCTGCGACACTGCCGGCCGCCTGTTGCAGCGAATCCTGGGCCTGGGGCACATCCACGCAGACCACATGGGCTCCATCGCGGGCCAGCACCTGGGCGATTGCCAGGCCGATGCCACGGGAGGCGCCGGTGACCAGGGCACGGCGGCCGCCGAGGGGTTTGTCCCAGTTGATTTCGGTTGGGCTATCGACGGTTTTTTCGAGGCGCACCACCTGCCCCGAGACATAGGCCGAGCGCCGCGACAGGAAGAACCGCAGGCTGCTTTCCAGCCCGTCCTCGGCACCCGGTGCGACGTAGATCAACTGCACGGTGATCGCCCGGCGCAACTCCTTGGCCAACGAACGCACCAGGCCCTCAAGGGCACGCTGGGCAATGGCCTGGGGCAGGTCCTTGCACAACTCCGGCGCGGTGCCGAGCACCACCACCCGGGCGTGCTGCCCAAGGCGCCTGGCGTTGGCGTGGAAGAATTCGTAGAGCTCGTCCAACTGCTTGAGGTCGGCAATGTCGCTGGCGTCGAACACCGCGCCCTGGACCTTGACCGTGGAGGGCGCCTTGAGGGTCGCAGCGGTGGCGGTCACTGTGTCGGTGGCGGTGAAGATGCGCTGGATTTGCGCCCCCAGGCGCCCTACCCCCGCGACGATTACCGGGTTGGCCAGGCCTTGCTGGCCGCTGCGGTGACGTTGCAATGCCAGGGGTTGGGGCAGCCCGGCAGTGCGGGCCAGCCAGGCTCCCCAGGGGGAATTGACGAAAGAGAGGTAGCTGTCACTCATGGATAAATTCACTCACAAACACGGTGTTGCCATGGAAACCCGATCCTTGTAGGAGCTGGCTTGCCTGCGATTGCGGTGTGTCAGCCAACACATCTGGCACTGAACCAACGCTATCGCAGGCAAGCCAGCTCCTACAGGGGTCGTGTTCCTCCAGTTCCAGTCAGTTGACCGGCGCGTTTTCGCCTTGGTTGGCGCGGCGTCTTGCGCTCGGTTTGGCGGCCTGTTCCAGCGCCTGCTGGCGCTGTTGCAAGGCTTCCAGCAAACCGAAGTCCTGCGGGAAGTCGTCCACCTGGATCGCGTGATCGCCATATTCCACATAGCGCGCGAGCAAGCTGTCGTCTTCCTCGCTGATCAGGTCCAGCGCCCGCGCCTTGACTCGCCACGGAGTAAACGCCGCACTGGAAATCGGCATTGGCTCGATCAGGCCTTGCTTGATCGCCCCCTTGAGCCGCGCCTCGATCAGCTCCACTTGCGGCAACAGGCGCAAGGCCAGCTCGCCGTAAGCCAGCTTGTCGATTTCCGGCCGAGGAATGTAGGAATTGCCCAGCAAGCGGTCGCGGGTTTCCCCCGGCACCTGCACCAGCTCCGCCACTTGCGCCAACAGGCGATCCGACGGTTTGCGCTGTGGAATACCGAACGGGAACGTCAAGCCACGCACCACCGCCGCCGCGGCTTTCGACGGGTAGTTGTCGAGCACTTCGGCCAGGGCTTCATGGGCGCGCAGCAACGCGTCCTGGGCCGCCCAATGCACCAGCGGCAAATCTGCCTGTGGCCGGCCATCATCCTCAAAACGCTTGAGCACGCAGGACAGGATGTACAGCTGGGACAGAATGTCCCCCAGCCGCCCGGTGATGCTTTCCTTGCGCTTGAGGGCACCGCCCAGCACGCCCATGGAAATGTCCGAGATCAACGCCAACACCACCGACAGCCGATTGGCCTGGCGGTAGTAGGACGCCAGCGCCGGATCGGTCTTGCCCGGCACGGAAATCAGCCGTCCGCCCGTCAGCGAATACACTGCGGCACGCACGGTATTGGCCAGCACGAAGCTCAGGTGACCGAACATTGCGCTGTCAAAATCCACCAGGGCCTTGCGCCGGTCCGTATTGCGCGCCGCTTCCATCTCGCGGAACACATACGGATGGCAGCGGATCAGGCCCTGGCCGTAGATGATCAGGCAGCGAGTCATGATGTTCGCGCCTTCCACCGTGATGGCGATGGGGCTTTGCTGGTAGGCCCGGGCGAGGAAGTTGTTGGGGCCCATGCAGATGCCCTTGCCGGCCACGATGTCCATGCCGTCGTTGACGATGATCCGCGCCCGCTCGGTAACGTGGTATTTGGCGATGGCCGAGATCACCGAGGGTTTTTCACCGGCATCCAGTGACGCCACCGAGACCTTGCGCACCGCGTCGCAGGCATACAAATGCCCGGCCATACGCGCCAGGGGCGCCTGCACGCCTTCGAACTTGCCGATGGGCAGGCCGAATTGCTTGCGCATCGCCGCATAAGCGGTGGTGCCGCGCACAGCCACCTTGCCCAGGCCGACGTTGGCCGACGGCAGGGAAATCGCCCGGCCAGCCGCCAGGCATTCCATCAGCATGCGCCAGCCGTTGCCGACTTGCTCGCGGCCGCCGATCACCCATTCCAGCGGGATAAACACATCCTTGCCGGTGGTCGGGCCGTTCTGGAATACCGCGTTGAGTGGCCAGTGACGCCGGCCGCTGTTCACCCCCGGATGGGTGGTGGGGATCAACGCGCAGGTGATGCCCAGGGAACCCGGCTGGCCGAGCAGACCGTCCGGGTCTTCGGCGCGGAAGGCCAGGCCGAGCACGGTGGCGATTGGGCCGAGGGTGATGTAGCGCTTGTCCCAGGTCACACGGAAACCCAGCACTTCCTCACCTTCGTGCATGCCCTTGCAGACGATGCCCAGGTCTGGAATCGCGCCGGCGTCGGAGCCGGCATACGGGCTGGTCAGGGCGAAGCACGGGATGTCTTCGCCCCGTGCCAGGCGTGGCAGGTAGTAGTTGCGCTGGGCGTCGGTGCCGTAATGCAGCAGCAGTTCGGCCGGGCCCAGGGAGTTGGGTACCATCACCGAAATCGCCGCCGCCGAGCAGCGGGTCGAGAGCTTCATCACCACTTGCGAATGCGCATAGTGGGAGAAGCCTTTGCCGCCGTACTGCTTGGGAATGATCATGCCGAGGAAGCCGGCATCCTTGGTGTACTGCCAGCCTTCGGGGGACATGTCTTGCCAGACCTGGGTGGTTTCCCAGTCGTTGGACATGTCGCACAGGGTCTCCACTTCGTTGTCGAGGAAGGCCTGTTCTTCAGCGCTGAGGCTGGCCGGTGCGGCTTGCAGCAGGCGTTCCCAGCGGGGTTTGCCGCTGAACAGCTCAGCGTCCCACCACACGGTGCCGGACTCGATGGCAGCACGCTCGGTGTCGGACATCGCCGGCATGATGCCGCGAAAAAGGTCCAGGGCCTTGCTGGTCAACAGGGTGCGGCGCAGGGGTTTGATCGTCAGCAGCAGCGCGGGCAACACCACCAGCACCGCCACCACGCCGGCGCCGAAACCGGCGACTGCGTTGAACAGGTAACCGGCCGCCAGCCAGACCAGGCCGGCACCCAGCCAGAGGGTGGCAGCGGCTTGTCGATACGCCAGGGCAATCGCTGCTGCGAGTCCCGCCAATAACCAGATAACCATGGGGATACCTCTACTCAATTCAGGGTACGGCAAACGCCCGGGCAGATCGGAATGACCTGTGACGTAAAGCCACACTACAAACTTGAAAAGATAAATTCAAATTTTGTTTTGAAATTTTTATTTAATGCTTGGGCGAAAAAAAAGCGGGCTGAATGGTCAGCCGGGTGGGTTAGTGGAAAAAGGGATCGGAACGGGTCGCGTGGGCGACCCGTCGATGCAACGCCAGTGTCAGGCCGGGCAGAAAGATGCGCTGACTGCTGGCAGAGACTGGCGTTGGCGACAGTTGATCAAAACTCGTAGGTGACGCCCAGGCTGACCACATCACCATAAGCGTCCGCTTTGCCATCCAGGGTCGCACCGCCCAGACGGTCCTGGTTGTGGGTTTTCAACTTGGCCTTCTCAACAAACTGGTGGGAGTAGGAGCCGTCGATACCCAAGCCTGGAATCGCCCGGATCTTGTAACCAAAACCCAGGGACGTGAAGATCCGGTCGCCATCCGGAATACGCGGGTCCCGGGTGGAGTTACGAGTCGGCGTCTGGTCGGTGGCCACACCGGCACGCAGGGTGAAATCGTCGGTCAGTTTGTAGTCGCCGCCGAGGGAGACCATCCAGGCATTCTTGTAGTTGTATGGAATCGCAACAATTGTTGAGCCATCGGACTTCAGGGTCAGATTCTTGAACGATGACCACTCAGTCCAGGTGACACTCGCGCCAAGGGTGAACCGGTCGGTGAACTGGTGCACCCAGTCAACGGAAGCGTTGGCCGGAATGTCCAGCTGGGTCGTCGCATTGCCCTGCATTTGAAGATTCAGGCCGGGATACAACAGGCCAGGCAACCCCGACTCAATCAGGCCCTGCGACCCTGGGTCGGCGTAGACGTTGTATTTACCCTCAAGTTTATTCTTGATCTTGGCGTGGTAGTTCAAACCGAGGGTGTCTTGCGGTGTTGGCTTCCAAGCCAGGCCGGCGAACCAGCCCACCGAGGTATTGTCGACTTTGACGCGCATCAACGAATAGCCCACGCCCGCCGGGAACGGGATCGAATTTGGAACAAGAGCAGCAGCGGCGTATAGGTCAACGTTCTGGCTAACGAAACCTTTGGTGTGCTGAACAATGGCACCACCACCGATAGAAAACTCATCATTGACCTTGAATGAAAGCGACCCGGTCAAACCAACGGTTTCGATACGCGTGTCAACGGCGAAATCGCGCCCCTTCCAGTCGTCATCCCAAGTGGTACGTGCGCCCATGGGCACGACCTGGCTGAGGCCAAACGCAAAACGATCACCAATGGGCATGACCATGAAGCCAGTGGGCAGCCACGCGGTAAAACCACCTTGTCCGCCATCACCGGTGCGGGGCACTGAAGTGATATCAAATGTATCGGGGTCGATGGTCGTTACCGAAGTTGGATTGCCTGCATAATCTTTAGCCGTCCCCTTGTACTTGATATTGATACGCGCATAGTCAACGTTGAACTGCGAAATATTGTGATCAATGAACGCCATGGCCGCAGGGTTGTTAAAAGCTGATGACGGATCATTTTTAAACATCGACCCACCACCGAATGCACGGCCCCAACCTTCCGCCCCGAAAGTCGGAGTAGCGAACCCCCCGGCATGTGCAGAACCCGCAGCAACTAAACCGCTTAAGACTGCCAGTCCCAGTAATGTGCGTGTGTGTTGTTTTTTATTATTCATTTGGCACTCCTTATTATTTTAAGCTCCGGCATTACCGGCTTTCGTTTTACTGCAGAGCCTGCGCAACTTATCTTGATCCCGGAAACCGGAATTAACGTGAAGAGAACTCGTCGCTACGGTCAAAACCAGAGTGAAGATAGGTCCGCGCACTGCGCCCCCCTCAGAAAGTGAATACAACTCTCCCCCCCTGAACACACGCCTCCAATGCTGCATTCCGGTCGCTTATATTGTTTTGGTATGCCTGAACAGGTGCCTCTTGCGAGGCACCTGCCTTCCACAGGGTGATCAGCCCATTGTTCCACTACATCGGTGAATCAGTTCAGGCTCAGCGTTGGCGCAACAACGCTCAAAGAACGAACGCTGCAGTTACCGGATACTGTCTGGCTGGATGCAGACAACGTGTGAGTCGACTGATTCCAGGCAACGGTCAACGGAGAAGGACCACAGTCGGAACCTGGGGTGATGGTCCAACCCACACCGGTCACGGTACCTGCACCAATCCCGGTACCGGCGTTAAAGGCAGTTGCAGTCAGTACCCAACCTGGGGACGGAATATTCTTCAACACCGGTACTGCACACAGGCCCCCACCGGTAAGCGTTGCACCAGTGATGGTTGCGACGCCACCTGTGACGGTCCCGCTGAACGTAATACCGCAGGTGACAGGAAGCCCCAGGGACGACGGCGAAGTCACGACGATGGTCCCGGCGTTAGTGGTAAACGCTCCATTGGGTGTGATAGTCGCCGCACTGGCCATCGAAGCAGCACCCATGCAAACAGTCAAAGCAGTCAAAGACACGAGGGTTTTCAAGCTTTTCATTATTTTTCCTCACATGTTATGGCGAGTCATTTCGCCAGGGGTAATGGCCATGATCGAGAGGTCACGGTGAATCTGCAGAACTTCCCTTTCCAGCCAAATTTCAATTCAATTACCGCTACAACATCCCACTGTTACTCAACAACTTTGAAACTCGGTGGCATCTTGATCGACACCGTCTTGATCTTGCAGTCTTCGCCGATAGGCACATTCGACGCTTCCAACTTGCCGGTGGCGTTATCCCAGGTTCCATCGGCAGTAGAAGGCCCGCACTTGCCGCCCAAACCAAAGGCATGCACATCCACGGCGATCTTCGACATCGAGCCGCTCCTGGTATCTTTAGCCACCAATACCCACGGCAAGTTGATGGCTTCGACCCGGCTGCACTTGAGGCCGCCGTCGAACTCAACTTTGTCGACATTTACTGACGACCCATCCGCCGCCACTTTGCCGGCGACCTTGATGGTGCAATCCGCGCTGATCAGCGCGCCTTTGGAAAAGCTGATGGGGCCCTGGGCAGTAAACGCGCTGCCGGCAGGTTCGATACGGGCGGCCTGGGCCTGGTGGTAAACGATCAGGCCCAGGGCGGCCAATACAATGTGCGTGGTGAACTTGGCAGGGGTTTGCATGGTGTACGTCCTTCCCTTAATTTTATTTTTGTTCGGGTCAAACAACTGTCTTGCAACTAAGCCGTACTCGAAACCGGTAAAGCCTGGGCGATGAAAACCTGCGCGATACACAGATCCCGAGTACGCCCTACAACTGACTGCTTTCGTTAGAAGGGTCTGGTGGTGTTGCTGTACTTCTCCAGGTACTTCAAACGCTGTGAAGGTTGAAGATTGGTCAGGGTGATATCCCCGGCGTAATGATTAAGTACCCGGTGATCCATGCGTCGTCGCCACAAGTACGGCACATACGCCCAGACAATCATGCTGGCATAACCGTATGGGAGTTGCGGCGATTCATCAAAATGACGCAGTGACTGATAACTTCTGGTTGGGTTGGCGTGATGGTCGGAGTGCCGCTGCAGTTGGAACAGAAAGATATTGGTGACAATCCGATTACTGTTCCAGGAATGGCGTGGCGAGCAACGCTCATAACGACCGTTGGGCAACTTCTGGCGTTTCAGGCCGTAGTGCTCGACATAGTTCACCACTTCCAGCAGCGAGAAACCGTAGATGCCCTGGATGATCAGGAATGGAATCACTGCCGCGCCCAGCCAGGCAATCATCGCGCCCCACAACACCACGCTGTACATCCAGGCGCTGAGTACGGCGTTCTTCCAGTGCCAGGCCGGCAGGCCGAGTTTGCGCAGGCGTTCACGCTCCAGGTTCCACGCCGAGCGGGCGCTGAACCATACCGAGCGCGGCAGGAAGGCCCAGAAGCTCTCCCCCAACCGCGAACTGGCCGGGTCTTCCGGGGTGGCGACGCGCACGTGGTGGCCACGGTTGTGTTCGGTGTAGAAGTGCCCGTAGAAGGTCGGCGCCAGGGTGATCTTGGCCAGCACGACTTCCAGCAGGCGCGGCTTGTGCCCCAGCTCATGGGCGGTGTTGATGGCAATGCCGGTGGCAGCGCCAGTGGACATCGCCATGCCCAGGTAGGTGAACCAGCTCACCTGGCCATGCAGCTCGGTGCGCGCGGTGATGAACGCGGCGGTTTTCGCCAGCCAGCTCGACGGGTCCAGGGTGGCGGTGGCATGCAACAGGCCGCCATTGATAATCCAGTCGATACCGCCTGCGGCCAGCCACCCGGTGACCACCAGGGATGAGATGACAAACAGCACGCCGGTGTAGACGATCCAGCGGTAGTAGCTTTGGGATTCGAGGTTGCTGACGGCGGACTCGGGCGGGTTACTGACGTCTTCACCCAGCAGGCCGTCGATCAGCGGGATCAGGCCGAAGATCACCAGCACACCGACCCACCACAGTTGTTGCACGCCGGTAGTGATGGCCAGGGCGCCAGAGAGAATTGGGGTTGCCAGGGGCATGATGCCGAGCCACCACAGGTGGCGCTTGCCGTCGGTCCAGACGTTCGGGGCAGCCAGGGTCTGATTCATGGCAGCCTCCGCACGACGCAGGCAGGCAGGGAGCAAAAATCAACACTGGACAGGTACACGGAGCGGTGACTGCCCCGAGAATTCAACCATGCGATAAAAGGCGTTTTTTTCATTATTTTATTCGCTCTTAGGCATTTCAAAAATTGTTTCAAATTAGACATTGAAATAATTTTTTTAAATAAATAGCGCGGAATCGTTAGGTCGTCAACTAGTTTCTTGAACCCTTTTGAACGTGACCGGGCAGTCTCTTTTTCAGCCGTTTGGTCAGGTGTCTAGGGCAAGCATTGACGAGTTCGAACCGCGAGTTCAGTCGCACAATTATTTACTCGCCAACGCAAACGGCGGGTGCAACACCGTGGCGCTTTCCGGCGGCCGGACGCGCTTGGCTATCTGCTCGACCACCGCCGCGACACGCTCGGTGGCCGTGATCGGCAACATATGCCCGCGCCCTTCCACCAGCTGCAGCTTCAGGCCCGGCACCAGGCTGGCCAGGGCCTGCCCGTGTTTGCGGAAATCCAGCACCTTGTCCTGCGCGCCATAGATCAGCCCGATCGGCAACGTCAGCTGCGGGTAGCGCTTGACCATGTCCGGCAGGAAATCATTGACCAGGTTGATCTCGGTGGAGGCGGCATAGAAGTTCTCGGGCCGCATGCCCAACAAGCCGCCGCCACGGGTGGCGAAGTCTTCCGGGGCCGGGTCGGGGGCAAACACGCCCTTGACCACCGAGCCTTTGGTCAGCAATCCGATCGGCATGGTCAGGGTGTGCGACATAAAGCGTCGCAGCCATCCCGGGCGTATCGCCAACGACATAAACACCAGCGGCAGCAGGCGCTGGGGATGGGTCAGGGGCGCCACCAGGATCAATCCGGACACCGCGTGGGGATGGTCCAGTGCCAGTGCCAGGGAGATCGCCCCGCCGAGGGAATGCCCCAGCACCAGCGGCTTATCCAGGTCCAGCGTCTGGATAAAGCTGGCGACTTGCCGGGCCTGGCCAGGCAGGTCCGCGGCCGTGCCGGCATGCCGGGTGGAATAACCCGACCCCGGACGATCCAAGGTGATCACTCGAAAGTGCTCACGCAATTGGGCAGACAAGGCGTACGTCAAGTTGCGACTGCTGCCCATCAGCCCGTGGATCATCACCAGCGGTGGGCCCTTGCCCTCGTCTACATAATGAAAGCGCTCGCCGTTGATCTCCAGAAAGCGCCCGTTGATCGGAACAGCAGCCTCTATACGCCGTGTCATCCGGGCACTGAAGGCCCACAACACTACGCTTAACCCTACACACACACCCGCAGCGACAACCCACTCGACAGCCATAGCTCGGTCCTCTGCATCCCTGCGTTGCTGGCGGCCCGACCGGTATTGGTCAAGGCCTCAGCCATCGTCCACCCTGGACCTTAACTGTGTGCGTACAAGCTCTCGTCCGTCGGATAAGTCGCACATGAGGAACTGGGTCGTAGCCTAGACGATATTTTCAGGTAGATTATTTAAAATCTTTTTTAAAATAAATAATTCAATTTTCCTTTGCAATGGTGTTCTATCTAAAAAGCCAAAACAAAAACAAGGAGCACATCCGATGTCGACACCCGTAAGGCGCCACCGGCCCACGAGGGACAGCCTATGAATGCCCATGACACCATCGACATCGCCATCATCGGTTCCGGATTTGCCGGGCTGTGCATGGCGATCAAACTCAAGGAAGCCGGGTTCCACGACTTCTTTATTGCCGAACAGGCCGATGCTCTCGGCGGCACCTGGCGGGACAACCACTACCCCGGTTGCGCCTGCGACGTGCAATCCCATGTCTATTCGTTTTCCTTTGCGCCCAACCCGGACTGGACCCGGCAATTTGCGCCACAGGCGGAGATTCGCGCCTACCTGGAGCAGTGCGCCCGGCGCTTCGAACTGGCGCCGTTCCTGCGCTTTGGCATGGGCCTGGAGAAGGCGGTATTTGATGAGGCGCAACAGCGCTGGAGCCTGAGCTTCAGCAATGGCCGCCAGGTGAGTGCGCGGGTGCTGGTGTCGGGAATGGGCGGCCTGTCGCGCCCGGCACTGCCGGATATTCCGGGCCTGGACAGCTTCAAGGGCAAGCGCTTCCACTCCCAGCAGTGGGACCACGAGTATTCATTGAAGGGCAAGCGCGTGGCGGTGATCGGCACCGGCGCCAGTGCCATTCAGTTCGTGCCGCAGATTGCGCCGCAGGTGGCCCACCTGGACCTGTTCCAGCGCACCCCGCCGTGGATCATGCCCAAGCCCGACCGGCCGATTTCACGCTTCGAGCGCTGGGCCTTCAAGCACCTGCCGTTCACCCAGCGCCTGGTACGCGGCGCGTTCTATTGGGCACTGGAAGGTCGCGTGGTGGGCTTTGCCCTGCACCCGCGCCTGATGAAAATGGTGCAGAAAATCGCCGTGCGCCACCTGCACAAACAAGTGGCCCGCCCTTCCCTGCGCAAGACCCTGACGCCGGACTACACCATCGGCTGCAAGCGCGTGCTGATCTCCAACGACTACTACCCGGCCCTGTCCCGCAGCAATGTGCAGGTGGTAACCGACAACGTGCTGCGCATCGAGGCGGACGGGGTGATCACCGCCGACGGCATCAAGCACCCGGCTGACTGCCTCATCTTCGGCACCGGCTTCCAGGCCACCGATCCGCTGCCCCGCAACTGCATCATCGGGCGCCACGGCATCGACCTGATGGACACCTGGCAAGACGGCGCCCACGCCTACCTGGGCACCACGGTGCCGGGTTATCCGAACCTGTTCCTGATCGTCGGCCCCAACACCGGGCTGGGGCATAACTCGATGATTCTGATGATCGAGGCCCAGGTCACCTACATCCTCGATGCCCTGCAGCAAATGCAGCGTCATCGCATCGCCACTGTGGACGTCAAGCCGGCGGTGGAACTGGCCTACAACGCCAGGCTGCAGGAAAAACTCAACGGCACCATCTGGTCCACCGGCGGCTGCAAGAGCTGGTACCTGGACCCTCGCACCGGCAAGAACACCACGCTGTGGCCCGGCTCCACCTGGCGTTTCAAGCAGGTCACCCGGCATTTCGCCCTCAAGGACTACGTCGCCAGCCTGGTGCCGATACCGTCCACCGCGCGCCCGGCCGCAACGCCCCACACCACCGCAGAAGGGAGCCTGTCATGAAGTCATTCAACGGCCGCGTGGCGGCCATTACCGGCGCCGCTTCCGGCATGGGCCGCGCCTTGGCCCTGGCGTTGGCGCGTGAAGGCTGCCACCTGGCGCTGGCGGATAAAAACAGCCAGGGCCTGGAGCAGACCGTCGCACTGATCAAGGCCCAGGTGCTTGCACCGGTGCTGGTCACCTCGCAGGTGCTGGACGTTTCCGAGCGCCAGGCCGTGGAAGACTGGGCCGCCCGATGCGCCGCCGAACATGGCCAGATCAACCTGATCTTCAACAACGCCGGCGTCGCGCTGTCGAGCACCGTCGAAGGCGTGGACTACACCGACCTGGAATGGATCGTCGGGATCAACTTCTGGGGCGTGGTGTACGGCACCAAGGCCTTTTTGCCGTACCTCAAGGCCAGCGGCGACGGGCATGTAGTCAACACTTCCAGCGTGTTCGGCCTGTTCGCCCAGCCGGGCATGAGCGGCTACAACGCCACCAAGTTCGCCGTGCGTGGTTTTACCGAGTCCTTGCGCCAGGAACTCGACCTGCAGAAAAGCGGGGTCTCGGCCACCTGCGTGCATCCTGGCGGGATCCGCACCGACATCTGCCGCAGCAGCCGGATCGACGCCAACATGACCGGCTTCCTGATTCACAGCGAACAGCAGGCCCGGGCCGACTTCGAAAAGCTGTTCATCACCGACGCCGACCAGGCCGCCAAAGTGATCCTGCAAGGCGTACGCAAAAACAAACGCCGCGTGCTGATTGGCCGCGACGCCTATTTTCTGGACCTGCTCGCCCGCTGCCTGCCTGCCGCCTATCAAGCGCTGGTGGTGTTGGCCAGCAAACGCATGGCGCCCAAGCAACGCAATGCGCCCTCGCCCGTCCTTGAAACCAACGAAGAGCACCGTCTCTGAACTGGAGTACCGACCATGCTGCCGATTCGCCGCGACCTCCGTTTTGCCCTGCCGGCCGAACGCATCAAGGACTGGCATGAACAAGGCCCGTTCATTACCCACTTTTTCAACGCACTGTCGTTGCTGTTTCCCCAGGGCGAACTGTTCTTCATGGACAGCGTGCGTCACTACCGCCAGCGCATCGAAGACCCGGAGCTGAAGAAAGAAATCCAGGGTTTCATCGGCCAGGAAGCCATGCACAGCCGCGAGCACGTGGCCTACAACGACCTGCTGCAAGCCGCAGGGCTGCCGGCGAATACCCTCGACCGTCGGCTGAAGATGATCCTCGACGCGCAAAAGAAATACCTGCCCGCCTCCTTCAACCTGGCGGTGACCATTGCCCTGGAGCACTACACCGCGATGCTCGCGGAAATCCTCCTCAGCGACCCGTCGCGGTTCGGGGATTCGGTCAAGGGTTACCAGCAGATGTGGTACTGGCATGCCCTGGAAGAAACCGAGCACAAGGCGGTGGCGTTTGATGTGTGGAACAGCGTGATCAAGCCCGGGCCCAAGCGTTATCTGCTGCGCACTTCCACCATGCTCATCACCACGGGGCTGTTCTGGCTGACGATCCTGGACTTTCACCTGCGCCTGTTGTTTGCCGACCGGCGTTCGGGCGGGCATTTGAAGGGCTTCTGGCGGATGCTCAAGTTTCTGTACGGGCCCAAGGGCGTGTTCCCGCGCATGGCGCTGCCCTGGTTGCATTACTTCAAGCCCGGGTTCCATCCCTGGGACCACGACAACCGGGCACGCCTGGCGGGCATTGACCGCCTGGTGGAGGAGATCGAGCAGGCCCATAAAGGTTATGGGCCCGCCTGAGTCCGCTTAGCGCTGGGTCGGGATCCGAATATCGCCATCCCGGCACTGGCTCTTGACGCTGCGCGGGCAGCCGGCAAACGCCAGGTCCTTGGTCAGGCACACCCGCACCTCGGTCAGCACGGCACCCTTGCAGATCACCGCAAGGCCATGGTTGCCCATCGCCGGGTTGCTCTCGCGAAACAGCGCTTCGATGTCCCGCGCGCCCAGGCCGCTTCGGACATTGAAGGGCTCAAGCGGCTGCGGGATCTTGACCACGCTGAGCGCTGCATCGGTCTTGTCCAGGTAAGCCGAAGCCTCAAGGCCGCTGCAGGTGCCGTGCTTGGCCCATTCATGCCTGAGCAGTTTGGGCGACGGGAACAGCGTCCTGCCCCGGGCGAAGTCTGCATCCGACAAGCGCGACTGCGGCTCACACGACGCCGGCCAGCCGCCCTTCGCGTACTGCGGCCACAGCCCATGCAGGACAAACCCGTAGCCCTTGCCCGAACACTGCTGGTCGTCCGGGTGCGTCAGGCAGAAGGTCGGCGACCAGGACAGCGACAACACATAAAAGTCAAACTCCCCGGCCTGCCCCTGGGCCCGCGGCGCTGCTGTCGCGGCCCCGGCCAACGCCAGGCAAAGCACAATCCAGGCTGCTTTCATTTTCATCCGTTCATTCCTTAAAAAGACAAAATTAAAGCACCGCTAGACCGCCAGGTTGGGGTTACGTTGTAGCACCCGGTCCATGACCCGGTCGGTCTTCAACGCCTCGATCGCCAGTGCCGGGTGTTTGCTCTCGCCGCGAATATGCGCATTCATCCCCAGCACGTGATACCACTGGATATGTGCATGGTTGGGCACCTCCAGCACCTCGCTGGTCTCGCCCTCAAGCCGCAACGGCGCCTCATCGAACACCGAAAACGTGATGCGGCCCTTGCTGCCGATCATCTCCACCCGGTCTTCGCGCCGGTCGGCGACAAAGTTCCAGCAGCCCATGCCCAGCGCGCCCGAGGCGAAGGTCCAGCAGGCGGTGACGGCATCTTCGGCGGCATAGCGCCCCGCCTGGCGCGCGGTAAACCCGGCCACCTCGACGATATCCCCGACCAGGTACTGGAACAGGTCAAAACCGTGGCTGGCCAGGTCGGCAAAATACCCGCCGCCGGCAATCGCCGGGTCGGTGCGCCAGTTGGCACTGCTGGCATCGTCTTCCGAAGGCGGCTTGCACAGGGTCCAGGTCAGATGACGCAATTCGCCGATGCGCCCGTCCTGCAGCCAGTCCCGCACCTGCTGGAAGCGTGGCAGGGAACGCCGGTAATAGGAGACAAACAGGTGCAGCCCGGCCTGTTCGAAGGTGCGCTGCATCAGCGCGCTTTGCTCGGCATTCAGGGACATGGGCTTCTCGACGCAGCAATGCTTGCCGGCAGCGGCCACCATCAGGCTGTATTCGAGGTGGCTGTCGGGCGGTGTGGCGATGTAGACCGCGTCTACTTCCGGGTCGTCGATCAGCGCCTGGGCGTCAGTGTAGAAACGGGCAATGCCGTGGCGTGCCGCATAATCGCGCACGGCCTCCTCGCGCCGCCCCATCACGGCCACCAGCGCAGAACCTGGCGCTTTGTAGAAGGCGGGTCCACTCTTGAGTTCAGTGACATCGCCACAGCCGATCATGCCCCAGCGTACGGTGTTCATCTGCATCTCCTTCAGGTGAGTTTTTTTCGATGGGGCAGTATCGGTGTTTTCCGGCCCCCTCTCCACCCTGCCGGATAAAGACTGAGCATGACAATTGCATTACACTTTTATGACAATCATCCAGCTGCGGGGGCACAGACGATGAAAATAAGGGCCACGGTGATTTGCGAGCACGACGGGCACATCCTGTTCGTGCGTAAAGCCCGATCGAAATGGGCATTGCCCGGCGGCAAGGTCGAGCGCGATGAGCGGCCAGTGGGCGCGGCCGCGCGGGAGCTGGAAGAGGAAACCGGGCTGAACGTGGACGGTTTGCTGTTATTGCAGGAGCTGAAGGCCAGCGACACCCTGCACCATGTGTTCGAGGCGTCGGTGGTGAATATCGACGAAGCCCGGCCACTGAGCGAAATCAAGGAATGCCAGTGGCATCCCTACACACGCCTGGAAGACCTGGATACCACCCAGGCCACCCAGCAAATCGTCAAATCCTTCCTGCGCCGTCTCTAAGGCGCCGCCAGTTCCGGGCTTTGCCCGCTGCGCAACAACGCCTGTCTTACCAGACCATTGGCTTTCTGCCGTTCGACAAAGGATTTGACGAACGCGGCAGCGGCTGCGTGCGCTACCGGTACCGCGACCGCCTGGCTGATGCTCATGAAGTCATCCTCCAGCAGGCGCCAGCGCTCATCCAGCCGGGTTTGCAAGTAATCCCGAACCCCGGCCGCGGCGTTCAGGCCTTGCTCGATAAACAGGTCTACGGCACCCGCCGAGGTCGGCGCGCGCACCAGTTCGGCATGCTGCACTGTGCGGCTCAGGTACAGGTCATACGCGGCACCCTGGCCGACAGCGATGCTTTGGCCCGGAGCATCGAGTTGGGACACGCTGCCCAGGGGTGAATCCACCGCCACCAGGTACGTACCCTTGATGATCACGTAGGGCGCGCTGAAGGCGATTTCCTGCTCGCGCACCGGTTCGATGGCCAGGAATGCCACGCGCCAGCGGTCATCGCCCAGCGCGGCGAAGACCTTGCCCGCCGCATCAAAAGTGATCAACTCAAGGTCGACCGCCAACTCATCGGCCAGGGCCCTGGCCAGCGCCACCGACACGCCCTGGGGCTGGCCGTCCTCGCCGCGCTGGGCCAGCACCGGGTTGCCAAAGTTGATGGCAGCCCTGAGCACACCCTCGGGGGCCAGTTGTTGCAGTACCTGCGGGTCAATCATTACGCGCTCCTTGAACGGTTCTTTGCACGGTCTTGCGAATGACGAAGGGCAAGACGCCGCCGTGTTCAAGGTAACCAACCTCCTGCAACGAGTCGAGGCGCAAGGTCAGGGGGGTACGCGTGGTCTCACCGGTGGCGCGGTCAATCTGCAAGGTGATCGGGTTGTCGCCGACCTGCAACGCGTCCAGGCCGAGGAAGCTCAGGGACTCACTGCCGTCGAGGTTCAAGTCCTGCACCGATGCGCCCTCATCGAACACCAGCGGCAACACGCCCATGCCGATCAGGTTACTGCGATGGATTCGCTCGATGCTGCGGGCCACCACCACCTTGATCCCCAGCAGGGTCAGGACCTTCGCTGCCCAGTCGCGGCTGGAGCCGGCACCGTAGTTGATCCCGGCGAACAACACGGTGGGTGTACCGGCGTAGCTTTGGGCGGCGAGGTACAGCGGCAGGTAGTCGCTGCGGTCGGCATTCCAGGCCCAGACGCCCTGGCGCGGGGGCTGGTCGCAGGACAGCAGATTGTTCAGGCGCGGGTTGGTAAACGCGCCGCGCACCATCACTTCGTGGTTGCTGCGCCGGGTCGAATACTGGTTGAGGTCCGCCAGCGCTTCACCGCGCTCCCGCAGCCAGTGCCCGGCCAGGCTGTCGGCCGGAATCGTGCCAGCCGGGGAGATATGGTCGGTGGTGACGTTATCCCCCAGCACCACCAAAGCCCGGGCGTTGCTGATGGCCAAGGACGCGGCCGGCACCGGCGTTACCCCGGCAAGGTACTGCGGGCGGCGCAGGTAAGTGGAGGCCGGGTGCCAGGCAAACTGCACGCTGGCGTCGGCTTCCAGCGCCTGCCAATGGTGAGTGCCTTGCCACAGCAGTGCCTGGCGCTGGTGAAACAGCGCCGGGCGCACCACCGCCGCCACTTGCGCGGCCACCTCGGCTTCGCTGGGCATCAACTCATGCAGGAACACCGGCTGGCCGTGGGCATCCATCGCCAGCGGCTGGGCCGACAGGTCGGTGTCGATGCTGCCGGCAATCGCATAGGCCACGCACAACGCGGGCGAAGCAAGGTAGCCGGCAGGGACTTTCGGGTTGACCCGGCCTTCGAAATTGCGGTTGCCCGAGAGCACCACCACGCCTTTCAAGCCCTGCTCGGCGAACGTCTCGACATGGCGTTCGAGGCTGCCGGAATTACCGATGCAGGTCATGCAGCCAAAGCCCGCCAGGTCGAAACCCAGCGCGGCGAAATCCTCCAGCAAGCCGGCGGCTTCCAGGTAATCGGCCACCACCCGTGAGCCTGGCGACAGCGACGTCTTGACCCACGGTTTGCGCGTCAGCCCACGGGCGCGGGCGTTGCGGGCGAAGAGCCCGGCCTGGATCATCTGCGCCGGGTTGGCGGTGTTGGTGCAACTGGTGATGGCCGACATCACCACCGCGCCATGGGTGATCGGCACCTGGAATGACGGCTCGAAGAAATCCTGCTTTTGCGCGCATACATGCTGATGAAACGACGCCCCGGCGTGGGCCAGGGACTGGCGCTGATGGGGCTGATGCGGGCCGGCGACACTCGGTTCAACCTGCGCCAGATCCAGCTCGATCAACTCATCGAACACCGGCTCGGGATCGTCGTCCCGGCGCCACAGAGATTGCGCCGACATGTAGGCCGAGACCTTGTTGATCAAGGCCTGCGGGCGCGCACTCAGGGTCAGGTACGCCAGCGTCTCGTCATCAAACGGGAAAAACACCACGGTGGCACCGTATTCCGGCGCCATGTTCGCCACGGTGCCCCGCGCCGCCCAACTCAGGGACGCCAGGCCCGGCCCGGTGAACTCGACAAACTTGCCGACCATGCTGCGCCGGCGCAGCAGTTCAGTCACCGTCAGTGCCAGGTCAGTGGCCGTCACGCCGTCGCGCAACGCATTGGTGACGCGAATGCCCACCACCTGCGGATAAGGAATTGGCACCGGTTCGCCGAGCATCGCCGCCTGCCCTTCCAGCCCGCCAACGCCCCAGCCCAGCACGCCGATGGCATTGATCATCGGCGTGTGGCTGTCGGTGGCGACCATGCAGTCGGGGTGCAACAGCACGTGGCCGTTGCGCGGCGCGCTTTCCCACACCACCTGGGCGATGGACTCCATGTTCATCTGGTGGATGATCCCGGTGCCCGGCGGGATCACCTTGAAGTTATCCAGGCTGGCCTGGGCCCACTTGATAAAACGGTAGCGCTCGCTGTTGCGGCGAAAATCGATGTCCAGGTTGGCATCCACCGCGCCCGCCTCGGCGTAGTGCTCGACGATCACCGAATGGTCGATGGTCAGCACCGCCGGGATCGAAGGGTTCACCGCCCGTGGATCACCGCCCAGCTCGGCCACCACATCGCGCATGCCGGCGAAATCCGCCAGGGCCGGCAGGCACGTGGTGTCGTGGAACATCAGCCGGTTGGGCTGGAACGGCACCTCGCAATCCGGCCCTTCGCCGATGGCCCGCGCCGCTACCTGTGGCAATGAAGCCGGGGCACAGCGGGCAATGTTTTCCAGGAGAATGCGCACGGAATACGGCAGGCGCTGCAGTTGCGCCGGGGTCAGCAACTGGTGCAGGTCGATCCAGGCAAAGCGCTGGCCGTCGATGTCGAGGTGACTGAGATACTCACTCATAGCTGTTTGAATACCCGCTCGATACGCTCAAGGCCCCAGTCCAGTTCTTCGCGGGTAATGGACAACGGCGGTGCGATGCGCAGTACGTTTTCGTGGGTTTCCTTGGTCAGCAGCCCTTCGGCCAGCAGCGCTTCGCAGATGGGCCGCGCATCGCGGTCCAGTTCCACGCCGACCCACAAGCCACGCCCGCGAATCTCGCGGATGGCCGGCGAGTGCATGGCCTTCAGGCGCTCCACCAGGTAATGGCCCAGTTGCGCGCTGTTATCGATCAAGCCCTCCTCTTCCAGCACCTTCAACGCTTCCAGGCCAATGGCCGCCGCCAACGGGTTGCCGCCGAAGGTCGAGCCGTGGCTGCCGGCGTCGAACAGGTCCATGATCGAATGATCAGCGACGAACGCCGACACCGGCATGATCCCGCCGCCCAGGGCTTTGCCGAGGATCAATGCATCGGGGCGAATGCCTTCGTGCTGGAAGGCAAACCACTTGCCGGTACGGCCCAGGCCGGACTGGATCTCATCGAGGATCAGCAAGGTGTTGGTCTGGTCGCACAGCTGGCGCAGTTCCCGCAGGAAACCTGCGGGCGGCACGCGAATGCCGGCCTCGCCCTGGATCGGCTCGATCAGCACCGCGCAGGTGTCGGCGGTAATGGCCTGGCGGAAACTCTCGATGTCACCGAAGCGCGCCTCGGTGAAACCGTTGCAGAATGGGCCGAAGTCGGCCTTGTAGTCCGCCTCCGACGAGAAGCCGACGATGGTCGAGGTGCGGCCGTGGAAATTGTTGTCGGCCACCACGATGTTGGCCTGATTGGCCGGGATGCCCTTGATCCGGTAGCCCCAGCGTCGCGCCGCCTTGATCGCGGTTTCCACAGCTTCGGCGCCACTGTTCATCGGCAGGGCCGAGTCGAAGCCCGTGATGCGGCACAAGGTCTTGAGGAAGTTGCCCAAGGGTTCGCTGTAGAACGCCCGGGACACCACGCTGATCTTGTCGATCTGCGCCACGGCGGCGGCGCGGATGCGCGGGTGGACATGGCCGTGGCTGACGGCGGAATAGGCCGACATCATGTCCAGGTAGCGCTTGTCATCATCGCCAATGGCCCAGACGCCCTCGCCCTTGACGATCACCACCGGCAAGGGGGAATAGTTGTGGGCGCAGAATTGGTTTTCGAGGGTGATTGCCGGGTTGGGGTGCATGGTGGGGATGTCCTGCCGAATAAATAATGAATGAACAACAAAGACCCAATGTGGGAGCGGGC
>NZ_JACAPJ010000001.1:178896-266182 GCF_013385765.1 Pseudomonas sp. C8002 | reverse complement strand
GCCCGCTCCCACATTTTGACCGTATTCCATAGCTGGCAAATCAGGCGCTGAGTAGCTTGCCGCTGCGAATCGGCGTGGCACCGGACACCCGGCCCAGCGGATCCCCCGGCTTCACAAAGCGCACGTCGCGGCGCATGTACAACACGCCGGTGTTGTGGCTGCAAACCGTGGTGGCCTGCCCACTGTGGGGATCAACGATATCGAACAACGCCTGCCCGGCCTCGATGCGACTGCCCACCGCCGCCCGGTGTACCAGCACCCCGGCGCATGGCGCATAAAACTGTTCGCTGCCGGCCAACGGCGTCGCCGGGTTGCGCAGGGCTGGCAAAGGCCGTGGCGCGCCTTCAACCGCGCCCAGGTGGGTCAGGTAATCAATGATCGCCGTGGCGTCATGTTCTGCCAGTTCATAGGACACATCCCGCTGGCCACGATGCTCGACGGTCACCGCCACGCTGCTGTCCGGAATCGGAAACCGATCGCCAAACCGCTCACGCAGGTTGACCCACAGCAGGTACAGCGCCTCATCGAACGAGTTGGCCTGGGAATCGGTGGCCAGCAACGAGGCTTCAGAGCCGATGTAGCGCGCCAGCGGCTCCACGGTCGCCCACACTGCCTCGCCGGTGTACACATGCATCGCCGCTTCGCGGGAGCAGTGCAGGTCCAGCACGATGTCGGCATCGTGGGCCAGCAGCATCAGGGTGCGTTGCAGCGACTGGAATTCGTCCAGCGGCGCCGCGTCCAGCAGACATTCGCCCCAGGCCTGGCGGATCAGTTGGCGGTTGGCGTCGATGTCCTGGCCCAGCAGGTGCTCGATCCTGTCGGCGATTGCCTGGTACGGCACCGGAAAGCCCCGGTTGTAATTACGCCCGCTGCCCAGTTCGAAACGCCCGCTGGGCGCGCCCATGATGTATTGGCTCAGTCCGGTGGGGTTGGCCACGGCCACCAGCACGATTTGCGCATTCAGCCGGTTGGCATTTTCCAGTTCTGCCAATTGCCGGCGCAGGTGCGCGGCCACCAGCAGCGCCGGAGTTTCGTCGGCATGCAGCGCCGCCTGGATATAGATTTTTCGACTTGCACCCATTGCACCGTAATGCTCACTGTCCACGTGCCTGTGGGTACCTGGTGTCGCTTGCAGCAAGGGGTGTGATTTAAGTTTCATAAACCGGAAATCTCGATATTCGAGTGATGAACGCTGAAGAAATATTAACGAGCCGGCGTGATCGTCTGTAAGGGCGGCCCACACTATCTTGATCTGGTAATCCGATCAGTGTGGGAGCGGGCAACCCCGCTCCCACAGTGGGTGGTTACCAGAGCGCCAGGGTGTAACCCAGCATCACGCGGTTCTCGTTAACGTCGTTGAAGTAGTTGCCTTTGCTCAGCGCATTGCGCCAGCGCATCGACACGCCCTTGAAGGGCCCGTTCTGCACTACGTAGCCCAGGTCCAGGTCGCGCTCCCACTCGCGGCCTTCGCGGTTGAAGCCGAGCACTTCAGCCGAATCACCCTTGGCGTACTTGATCCCAAACAACAGGCCGGGCAAGCCGAGATCGGCGAAGTTGTAGTCGTAGCGGGCGTGCCAGGCTCGCTCCCTGGTTTGGGTGAAGTTGCTGAACTGGTACTCGGTGAACAGGTAGGTGATGGAGCCGTCCAGGTAGGTAAACGGCGTGGTGCCGTATTGCTGCTGGAAGCCGCCGCCGATGCTGTGGCCGCCGTACTGGTAGGTCAGGCGGCTGCTCAAGGCGCTGTTGTCGACCTTGCCCGCCAGGCCCGCGCCGTCCTTGTCCGACTTGAAGTAGCGCACGTCGGTTTTCAGCGTGCCCGGCCCCAGGCCGAAGTTGTTCTTGAAGCCCACGTATTGCTGCTGGTAGATGCTGTCCAGCGCCGCGAAGTGGTAGCTGAGCAAGGTGTTTGGGGTCAGCGAGTAGTCGCCACCGGCAAAGCGGAACTGGTCGCTCAGGGCGGTGCTCTTGTAGACCTTGCTCACCGTGGTCAGCTTCATGTCTTCGTAGTTGGTGGAGTCACGGTCCTTGGCCTGGTCGATCTGCCCGAGGGTGATTTTCAGGTTGCTGATATCGTTGGACACCAGCTGGGTGCCGCTGAAGGACTGCGGAAACAGACGGCTGGTGTTGGGTTGCAGGATCGGAAGGTCCGGCACCAGGTAGCCCACACGCAGCTCGCTTTTGGCGAAGCGGGCCTTGGCGGTCACCCCAAGCTTGGAGTACTCGTCGGAGACATTCTTGTCGCTGTCACGCTGCAGCAAACCGGTACCGGACAGCCCCGGGCTGGAGTCGAGTTTCACCCCCAGCATGCCGGTCAGGTCCAGGCCGAAGCCCACGGTGCCTTCGGTGAAACCGGACTTGATACCGAGGATAAAACCTTGGGCCCACTCGGCGCGCATCGACTGGGAAGCGGCCTCGCGGTAGTCACGGTTGAAGTAGTAGTTCTTCAAGTCCAGCGTACCGCTGCTGTCCTTGATGAAGTCTGCATGGGCCAGTGACGGGACCAGCCCGCTGCTGACAACGCCGACGCCGGTGATGAGTTGAGTCAGGGATTTTTTCATTTTTTTAGCTCCTGGCAGTGGGGTGGGGGTTGGTGTTTTTATTGTTCTTCGGGCATGGCTTCGCCGTTCGCGCAAATCGGCGATTTGCGCGGCGGGTGACGTCAGTCCTGGGTTATAGCGCTAGCGGTACGGGGCCCTGGCGGATGCGGTAGCCACCGTTTTCAAGTTTCTCCAAGGGGCTGGCGGCGGCCAGCAGCTTGCGGGTGTAGGGGTGCTGCGGGCGGTCGAAGATCTCGTCGCGGGCACCCATTTCCACCACCCTGCCCTCGCTCATCACCGCCACCCGGTGGGCGATGCGTTCCACCGCCGCCAGGTCGTGGGAGATGAACAGGCAGGCAAAGCCGTACTGCGCCTGCAGGCGCTCGAACAGCTCAAGAATCTGCTTCTGGATGGTCATGTCCAACGCCGAGATCGGCTCATCGGCAATCACCAGTCGCGGGTGCCGCACCAGCGCCCGGCCAATGGCCACGCGTTGACGCTGGCCACCGGACAACTGGTGCGGGAAGCGGTCGACAAACTGTTCCGCCAGGCCGATGTCCACCAGGGTTTTCGCCACCCGCTCACGACGCTGCGCGGGCGTCATGCCGGGCACATGGCGCAGGGGTTCGGCGAGGATGTCGCCAATCTTCATGCGCGGGTCGAGGGACGAATACGGGTCCTGGAAAATCATCTGGCATTGCAGGCGATGGTCACGGTTGCCAGCCTTGAGAATGTCCACGCCCTCAAACTCGATGGCACCGGAACACGGGCTGTTCAGGCCGACAATCGCCCGGCCGAGGGTGGTCTTGCCCGAGCCGCTGCCGCCCACCAGCGCCAGGGTTTCCCCCGGGGCGATGGACAGGTTTGCCGAATGCACCACCCGCTTGAACTGGCTGCGGCCCCACAGGCTGCGCGGCCCCGGGTGCTCGATGCACACGTCCTTGACCGTCAGCAACGGCCGGTCCGCCTTGGGCAAGGCTGCCAGGGTGCCGCGCCGCGGCAGGGCCTCGAGCAGTTGCCGGGTGTACTCGGCCTTGGGCGCCAGCAGGATCTGCTCGATGGTGCCCTGCTCCACCGCGCGGCCTTCGCGCATCACCACCACTTTGTCGGCGTAGCGCGCCACCAGCGACAGGTCGTGGCTGATAAACAGGATCGCCGTGCCCTGCTCGCGGGTAAGGTCGAGCATCAGTTTCAACACGTCCAGTTGCGCCAGGCAATCCAGGGCCGTGGTGGGCTCGTCGGCAATCAGCAAGGCCGGGCGCAGCAGCATCACCGAGGCGAGCATGATGCGCTGGCGCATGCCGCCGGAGAACTCGTGGGGAAACGCCGCCAGGCAACGCTCGGCGTCCTTGATGCCGATATGCCCGAGCATCTCCAGGCTGCGCTCGCGGATCTGCGCATCGCTCAGCCTGGTGTGCAGGCGCAGGCCCTCGGCCATTTGCTCGCCGATGCTCATGGACGGGTTGAGGGACACCATGGGTTCCTGGAACACCATGCCGATCTTCGCCCCGCGCAACTGGCGCAATTGCTCCGGCGCAAGGCTGCCCAGGTCATGGCCCTGGAAACGCACCTGGCCGCTGCATTGCTCAAGCGGCGGTGGCAGCAGGCCGATGGCGGCGCGGGCGGCCATGGTCTTGCCGCTGCCGGACTCGCCCACCAGCGCCACGATTTCGCCGGGGGCGATGGTGAAGCTCAGGTCATTGACCGCCAGCGGGCCGTTGGCCCCCACGCGGATTTTCAGCTTGTCGACTGCCAGAAGGATGTCAGTCATGGTCATTTACTCATCCGCGGGTCGAGACGATCGCGCAAGGCATCGCCGCACAGGTTGAACGCCAGCAACGCCATGGCGATGCAGACACCGGGAAACAGCCCCAGCCAGCTGGCCGTGGCGATATACGGCCGGCTGGCGGCGAGCATGTTGCCCCAGGTGGCGGCCGGCGGCGGGACGCCCAGGCCGAGGAAGCTCAGGGAGCTTTCCGCCAGAATCGCCCAGCCGAACATACTGGTGGCCAGCACGCACACCGGCGCCACGCAGTTCGGCGCGATGTGCCGCAGCATGGTGTACAGCTCGGAGTTACCGATAACCCGCGAGGCTTCGACAAACTCTTTCTCGCGCAACGACAACACCGTGCCGCGCACCACCCGCACCACCGACGGTGTGTAGGCCAGGCTCAAGGCAAACACGATGCCGTACAGGCTCGGGCCGATGATCGCCATCAAGCCCAGGGCCAGCAGGATCCCGGGAAACGCCAGCAACGCATCGTTGACCATCATCAAGCCCCGGTCGACCCAGCCCCGCAGGAACCCGGCCAGCAGGCCCAGTACCGTGCCGGCGGTGATCGCCAGCGTCACCGTCAACACACTCACCCACAGGCTGGTGTGCGCGCCGATCATCAGGCGGCTCAGCACGTCGCGACCGTACTCGTCAGTGCCCAGCCAGTGCGCGGCGGTGGGCGCCTGCAAGCGCGCCAGCAGGTTCAAGGCCAACGGGTCATGGGGCGTCCAGACCAGGCCCAGCAAGGCCATGATCAACAACAAGGCCAGCAGCAGCGCACCGATCAGCGCGTTCAGCGGCGGCACACGCCAGGCCCTGGGGGCACGCGCCGGTGCCGGCAACAGCACCTCGGGTGCGACAGGTAGAGGCTTATTCATAACTTAACCCTGGGGTCGAAGAGCGGGTACAGCAGGTCCACCAACAGGTTGACCAGCACATAAACAAAGGTCACCAGCAGCAGGCAGCCTTGCAGCACGGGGTAGTCCCGGGCGTAGATGGCGTCGACCATCAGCCGGCCGATACCTGGCAGGGTGAACACGGTTTCGAGCACCGCGATGCCGCTGAGCAGGTTGCCGAGGATCAGGCCGATCAGGGTCAGGGTCGGTGCAAACGAGTTGCGCAGCGCATGGCGCCACAACACCGCCCGCTCCGACAAACCCTTGGCGCGGGCATGGGTGATGTATTCCAGGCGCAGCACTTCAATTGCACTGGCCCGGGCCATGCGGGTGATCGCGCCGAGTTCCACCAACGTCAGCGTGACAATCGGCAGCACGATAAAACTCAAGGCCTGCCACGGCGATTGGCCGAATGACACGTAACCCACCACCGGCAGCCAGCCGAGCTTGATGCCGAACGCGTAGAGCAACAGCAGGCCCAGCCAGAAACTCGGGATCGACAGCAACAGGGTCGCGGTGGAGACCACGCCAAAGTCCAGGGAACTGTTCTGTTTCCACGCCGAGAGCAAGCCCGCCGGTACCGCAATCAACGCCGCGAGCAACACCGAGACCAGCACGATCCCGGCACTCACCTGGAAGCGGTCAAGGATCAGCGGCAACACCGCTTCATTGGTGGTGATGGAATGCCCGAGGTCGCCGCTGAGCACCGCCTTGAGCCAGATCACAAACTGCAGCGGCAGCGGCTGGTCCAGGCCCAGGGACGCACGGGCGACCTCCAGGCTGTGGGCATCGGCCATGTCGCCGAGCATCAGCAGCGCCGGATCACCGGGCACCAGGCGGATGATCGCGAACACCATCAGCGAGATCAGCAGCAAGGTCGGGATCGACATCGCCAGCCGTTGAAAGATGAAACGCAACATCCTCAGTTACTCCCGGTCGCAGGAACGCTGACGGTCCACAGACGCGGCTTGGACACCGGCCAGGTGCGCAGGCCTTTGACGTAATCACGGCTGGCGGCGATGGCGTTGCCGTTGTACATCGGGATCATCGGCACGTCCTTGAGCATCTGCTGATGCAGTTGGTCGAACAGCGCCTGGCGCTTGCTGATATCGCCTTCGCGCTGGGCTTCACGCAGCCATTCCTGGGCCTGGGGGTTGTCCCAGACCTTGCGCGCTTCCTTGTCCTTGTCGCCGGTCATCGAGTCGAAACTCAGGGCCGGGTCAAGGCGTTCGGAATACGGGAACGCCATCATCTGGTAGTTGCCGGTCTGGTAGCGCTCCAGCTGGGTGCCCCACTCCAGGGTTTCCAGTTCCAGGTTGATGCCGCTGGCCTTGGCCATGGCTTGCACGAACACGCCCATGTCGAAGATCGCGGCGTAGCGCTTGTTGACGATCAGTTTGATTGGCTGGCCTTTATAGCCAGCTTCCCGCAGCAGTTGGGCGGTCTTGGCCGGGTCGAAATCGAAGCCCTGGTTCTCGATTGCCTGGTGGTAGTGGCTGCCACTGGCGACCATCGAATTGTTGGCCTGGGAACGGCCACCGGTCAGGGCGGCGACGATTTGTGCGGCGTCCAGCGAATGGGCGATGGCCTGGCGCAGGCGCACATCTTTGAGCAAGGGGTCGCGGGTCTGGAACAGCAACGCGTTGACCGACATGGTGCCGCTGGAGGTGACCTTGATGCCGGGGTTGGCAGCCAGTTCGGTGGCGTCCAGCGGCGTGACGTCAATCAGCAGGTCGACGTTCTTCGACAGCAAGGCCGCCTTGGCCGCCGCCGGGTCCGGGATCACCAGCAGGCGCACGCGGTCGAGGGTCGTGGTTTTATTGCCGGTGTAGCCATCCGGCTCTTTCTCGTCGCGCGGGGTGTAGTTGGCGTTGCGCAGCAGGTCGATGTATTGGCCGGGCTTCCACTCGCCCAGGCGGAACGGGCCGGTGCCGATGGGGGCTTTCCACTGGCCGTCGACCACCGAGTCGGGGTGCAGGATGCCGCTGCCACCGCACTCCGGCAGCGCGGTGCTGGTGAGGAACAGGCCGTTGGGCTTGTCCAGGGTAAACACCACGGTGAGTGGGTCCGGGGCGCTCATGTCGACGATTTTCGCGCCGCCATGGCCGTCGAATTCAGGGGCGCAGCGCCATTGGGTTTTCGGGTCGAGGTAGTGTTTCCAGGTCCACAGCACATCGGCGGAGGTCAGTGGCGCACCGTTCTGGAACTTGACCCCGTTGCGCAGGTGGAAGGTGTAGCGCAGGCCGTCGTCGGACACCTGCACGTCCTTGGCCAGCAGCGGGCCGACGGTGGCATCTTCACGGAAGGCCACCAGTCCTTCGGTAATGTGCAAGATGACGGCGTCGGAATTGGTGTCACGGTTGACGCCTGGCTCGGTGCTGCGAATGTCGGCGTTCAACGCGACTTTCAATAGATTCTCGGCGTGGGCAGTGCCCACCAGCGCGGCGGACAAGGCGCCAGCCAGGAATAAAGTCTTGTTCATGATAAATGCACCTTGAATGATCCTTACGCTTGGGTTCGGACGCTGGCAGGACCCAAAAAGAGGCACGGCCGAACACCTGAATAGTTGTTGTTGTTTTAGTCGCTGATTACGGTTTGCGAATGTTCCTGGACCGATCTTATTCGCCCCCCGATCAACTTGAGAAGAACGCTCCGAGTGATCGGGCTCGGTTTATCCGATCATCAACCGTCCGTGGGTTGCCCTGGCCTTACCGTACCGAGAAATCAGGGCCTTGAGCTGGAAAAGATGGGGTTTTCCTGATCAAAAATAATGATCGCGATCATCCAGACCGATCTGTGCTCACCTATAGTCATCAGATAAGCTGGCTGGCATTCAATGGTTTAAATGCAGCACTGAGCGAGCCCACCGTCATGACCCTCACCCATCTTCGCGCGTTCTGCTCCGTGGTTGAAAAAGGCAGCTTCCGCTCGGCCGCACGTCAGTTGGATGTGGCCCAAAGCACATTGACCCAGTCAATCCAGACCCTCGAAAAGGAACTCGGGGTGGTGCTGCTGCAACGCTCCAACCAAGGCATCAACCTGACCCCGGCCGGCGAGGTGTTCCTGGCCCGTGCCCGTTCCATCACTCTCGACTGCGAACGTGCCCTGCTCGACCTGCAACCCTGGAAAGGCGAGCCCGAAGGCCATATCGCCCTGGGCGTCACCTCCGAACCCTTGGCCGAATTGCTGCTGCCGGTACTGAGCAACTTCACCCAGCGCTTCCCGCGCATGCAGGTGCACGTGGCCAGCGGCACCACCAAGGGCCTGGTGGAAAAAGTCCGCGATGGCCGCCTGGATTTCGTCTTGTGCCCGCTGGCGCCCAACGTGGCCGATATCGACCTGGCCATCGACCGCCTCTACAGCTCAAACGCCGGCATCATTGCGCGCAAGGGCCACCCGCAGGCCCACGCAAAATCCGTGCAAGCCCTCACCGACTGCCAGTGGATCAGCGTACGCCCGGCCGGCGTAGTGGGCGGCGCGGAGAACCGCTTGATCGAGCTGTTCCGTACCCAGGGCCTGGCGCCGCCAAAGATTGCGATCACCACTGATTCGTTGCTGGAAACCCTGCACATCGTTTCGGAAACCGATTACCTGACCATCGAACCGCGCATGCTGCCGGGGATGAAGCTGTTCTCCAGCGCCCTGACCACCATCGCCATCGAAGAACCGCTGGCGACCCGCGATGTATGCCTGATCAGCCGCCGTTCGTCGCCGCTCACCAGCGTCAGCCAGGAACTGACCAGCATGCTGATTTCCTATTCGCGGCTGGTGCACCGCAGCCGTTGATTTCCCTCCCCCTACGAGCCTGTTTATGCCCATGTCCTACGATGGTTTGTCCCGCGCCAGCGCCAGCAGCGTCGGCGTTGATCCCGAGCACCTGATTGCCTTTCTCGATGAAGTGAAAGCGGCCGGCCTCGACCTGCAAGGCCTGATGCTGCACCGCCACGGCCACGTGGTCGCCGAAGGCTGGAGCTGGCCGGTGGACCCCAACGAGCCGCGGGTATTGCACTCGGTGGCCAAGAGCTTCACCGCCTGCGCCATTGGCCTGGCCGTGGATGAAGGCTTGCTGAAACTGGATGACCGGCTGGTGGCGTTCTTTGCGGAGTGTGTGCCGGTGGATGCCGACCCGCGCCTGGCGGACATGACCGTAGAACACCTGCTGACCATGCGCACCGGCCACGCCGCCAATACCTCGGGTTCAGTGTGGCGGGGGATCGAGACCAGCTGGATTGCCGAGTTCTTCAAAATCCCGCTGGCCTATGCACCGGGCACCACCTACGTCTATACAAGTGCGGCCAGCTACATGCTCTCGGCGCTGATCAATAAGGTCACCGGGCAAACCTTGCACGCGTACCTCAAGCCCCGGCTGTTTGTACCGCTGGATATCCATAATGAAAGCTGGGACATCGGCCCCGATGGCGTGAATCCCGGCGGCAATGGCTTGAAGGCGCCGACCTCGGCCATGCTCAAGCTGGGTGTGCTGCATGCACAAGGCGGCGTGTGGGATGGCAAGCAGGTTCTACCGGCGGCCTGGGTTGCAGCGGCCACCCGACCACAAGGCGGGCCGGACAGCCGCTACGGTTATCACTGGATGATGAAACCGGCACACACCTTCAGCGCTGTCGGGGTGTTTGTGCAGATGGCGATGGTGTTCCGCGAGTACGGTGCAACGCTGGTGGTGATCGGCGGGATGAAGAATTCGGCGGAGCTGATTCCGTTTGTCGAGCGGCATTTTCCGGCGGCGTTTGGCGATGATTGCACGGTCAAAGCCGAAGCGGATTCACGGTTGGAGCAACGTCTGGCGAGCATGGCACAGCGGCCTGAGTTGCTTTCAGCGTGTGCAGGGCCGAGAGATTTCACGGGCGTGTATCAGGTAGAGCCCAACGGGCTGGATGTGCAGCAATTGGCGTTCGCCGTCGAAGGCAATGTACTGCGCTTCCAACTGACCGACAGCAAGGCGACTCATGCCCTAGAGGTGGGGATTGATCACTGGATCGCCGGCACCACCAACATGCCGGGCCGGGCGTTGCACCACGGTTATGAGTTCAAGGATGCGCAGATCGTTGCCGGCGCGCGCTGGCTGGATACCAGGACGCTGGAGATGACCTGGATCTACCCGCAAACCGCGTTTCGCGATCGGGTGGTGTGCGGGTTTGACGGTGACCGCGTGAGTGTGGCGCGTACGGTCAACGTCAACAGTGCCGGGAAGGAACAGGAAGTCTTAGTCGGGAACAGCCGGTAATGCTCGCTTGTGGGCGGTCTTGAGGTAGGCGCTCTCGACAATCGCCCTCACCCGCTCACTCACTGCCTCGCCCATCAGGTAGCGGTCGATCTCGTCATAGCTGCAGCCATACGCCAACTCATCCGGCTTGCCCGGTGCCAGTTCTTCCAGGTCGGCGGTCGGTGCCTTGGCCACCAACTGCCGTGGCCCGCCAAGGGCGCTGGCCAGCAGGCGCACCTGGGTCTTGGTCAGCCCTGAGAGCGGCGCCAGGTCGCAGGCGCCGTCACCGAACTTGGTGAAAAACCCCATCAGCGCCTCCGCGCCATGGTCGGTGCCCACCACCAGGCCGTTGTGCAGGTTCGCCACGGCGTACTGCGCCATCATCCGCGCCCGGGCCTTGACGTTGCCCTTGATAAAGTCGATGCGTTCAGCGCTGGCTTGCGCGGCAGACAGGCTGCCCATCAGCCCGTCGACGCAGGCGGCGATGTTCAGCGTCTCGATACGGTCCGGTGCGATAAAGTCCAGGGAAGCCTGGGCGTCGCGCTCGTCCGCCTGGGTTTTATAGGGCAGGCGCATGGCAATAAACCGCGCCTCGTAGCCTTCGTTGCGCAGTTGTTCCACTGCCAGTTGGCACAGCCGCCCGGCGGTCAGTGAGTCGACACCGCCACTGATGCCCAGCACCAGCGCATGGCAGCCGGACTGGCGCAAGGTGCCCTTGATGAAGTCGATGCGCCGTTGCAGCTCAGCGCCCTCGCCTCCCTTGCCGAGCAGCCGGTTGATCTTCAGTTCTTGTGCGATACGTGCCTGAGTGTCCATGTCACACCCCCAGTTGCGGATTGACGTTGCCGACGTTGAACACCTGCGCCGCATACTGCAGGAACGAGGCGTCTTCGCAGACGTTCTTGATCGGGTCATCGGAGAATTTCACCACCGGCTCGCCGTGCACCCGCACCAGTTTCATCACGATGCTCAGCGGCTCCACTCCGTCGACATCACAGGCCAGGCTGGTGCCCATGCCAAAGCCGAACTTGGCCTTGCCCCGCACGTGCCGCAGGATCGGCAGGCATTTCTCGAAATTCAGGCCATCGGAGAACATCAGGTCCTTGGTCATCGGGTCGATGCCCAGCTCCTTGTAGCGGGCCAACACCTTGTCGGCCCAGACGATCGGGTCACCGGAGTCCTGGCGCAAACCGTCGTACAGCTTGGCAAAGTACAGGTCGAAATCCTTGAGGAAAAAGTCGGTGCTGATGCAGTCGGTCAGGGCGATACCCAAGCGCCCACGGTATTCGCGCACCCAGTTTTCCAGCGCCGCATTCTGGCTTTCCCGCAGCCGCCCCAGTTGCTGGTGCACCATCAGCCACTGGTGGGCCATGGTGCCGATCAGCGGCAGGTCGAATTCGTAGGCCAGGTGCGCATTGCTGGTGCCGATGAACTGGCCGGGAAAGTCGCGGCGCATGATGTCGACCACTTCACGCTGGGCCTTGAACGACAACCGCCGGCGGGTGGAGAAGTCCGAGACACGCAGGTCAGCCAGTTCGTCGCGGGTGAGGTTTTTCTCCAGCCAGTCGAATTTCTGGTAGAGCTTGCGGGTGACGTCTTCGAGGCTGACGTCGGGGTATTTGTCGCGGTTGCGCAGCTCGCTGACCAGGGCCAATACCGGCTGTTCGAACATGATGCAGTGCAGCATCGGGCCGACCACGCGGACGTTCAGTTGGCCGTCGATTTCACTGACGTGGATATAGCGCAGGTTGAAGCGGAACAGCCCCAGGAAGCGCTCGAAATCCGGGGTCAAGTACTCACGGCGCTGGTTGAACAGAAAGCGCAGCTCGCCTTCGCGCATGCTGAGGCCGGCGAGTTTTTCCAGCTCCACCCGCAACTCGGGAATCAGGTGCCCCAGTTTCTCTCTGGAGCGGACGATGAACTGGTATTCCACATCGACATTCGGGTGCTGGTGCAATACGGCCTGCATCATGGTGAAGGTGTAGTAGTCGGTGTCCAGCAGGCCCTGGATCACAGCGTTTTCGTAGTCGTATGCACTTTCCATGAGGTACTCCTTAACGCGCGGCCATCGCGGCCAGTTCTTCCCGATTGCGGGTAATTACAATGCCTGCTTGTTGCAGATGGCTGACCGCCTGCACACCGCCCTCCTCGCTGATGCCACGGCATGCCGGCAGGTGCAGGATCACCTCGAAACCGGCCTTGAGCAGTTGCAAGGCGGTGGTCTTGACGCAGTAGTCCAGGGCCAGGCCGCCGACAATCACACGCTGGATGCCCTGGGCATTGAGGTATTCGATGACGCCGGTAGAGAGTTTGTCGTGGAGGTCGTGGTAGCAGGCGCCGTAGGGATGCAGGTCGGGTTCGACGCCCTTCCAGATGAAGTAGTCGTAGTCATAGGGCGTGGGCAATTCGTCCAACAGGGTGAAACCTTCGGTGCCGGGCACACAGTGGGCGACCCAGGTGACATCGGCATGTACCAGCCCGGTGGGTTGCAGCATCTCGCTGTGCTGTTGCACCACCCAGGGCGCGTGCGGGGTATGGGCGTCCTTGCTGCCGACACGGCGCGCGGCGAGGCTGGCCATGTAATTGAGCTCGGCGCCGATCTGGTCACCACCAGCGACCGGCAATTCGTTGGGGCACAGCGGTGTGAAGCTCTTCTGGGCGTCAACGTCGAATGAGGCGATAGCGTTCTTAGAGACGGTCATGGTCGTGTTCTCCTGTGGCCTGGATATAAAAGTACACGTCATGTACTTTCATGACAAGAAACATTTTGTTATCTATCCTGGATCAAGTACACGACATACCCGTTTGATCCGTTAGACTGTGCCCCACCGCTGCCAACAGGACCCGACATGCCAGACCACGCCCCAACCCTTAGCGCCTACCTGCACACCGTGGACTTGTGCGTGCTGTTCTATTGCCGTGCATCCGGGGAACTGAAGATATTGCTCAACCAGCGCGACGCCGAGCCCTTCGCCGGGCACTGGGCCTTGCCCGGTGTAGTGGTGAATGGCGGCGTGCAAGATCTGAGCCTGCAGGATGCCGTGGAGCGGTTGCGGGCCAGTGACAAGGTTGGGTTG
This sequence comes from Pseudomonas sp. C8002, assembly GCF_013385765.1. NCBI lineage: Bacteria > Pseudomonadati > Pseudomonadota > Gammaproteobacteria > Pseudomonadales > Pseudomonadaceae > Pseudomonas > Pseudomonas sp. C8002. The sequence continues at coordinate 252,677 of NZ_JACAPJ010000001.1, read as the reverse complement.
CCGCTGGCCTGGTATGAGCAAGTGGGGACGGTGGGCGATGCGTTTCGCGATCCGCGCTGCTGGTCGTCGTCGACCTATTACCTGGCGATCGTGGCTGATGAGGTGGAGCTGGGGGGGCATCAAAAGTGGTGCTCTGTTGATGCCGTGGCGACTGGCGGGGTCAAGCTGCCCTTCGATCACAACGCGATTGTGGCAGCGGTACAGGAAAGGCTGTTTTCCAAGTCGCTGTACAGCAGCTTGCCATTGATGTTTTTGGGCAATGAGTTCAGTGCGCCGGAGGCGACTACGATCTTTTCGCTGGTATTGGCGCGGCCGGTGCTGAAGACCAGTATTCGCCAGCGGTTGCTGAAGTTGACCGAGGCCGGTTTTTTGCGGGAGACGGGGCGCAAGAAGCATGGCGAGGGCGGACGGCCGCAGGCGACAGTGGAGAATCTGAAGCCTGGGGCGGTGTACTTCTTTGATCGCAGCTTTGCCGAATAAGACCAAGCCCCCTTCCCGGGGCAATGAAGATCAACTGTGGGAGCGGGCTTGCTCGCGAATGCGGAGTGTCAGTCGCCGGATAGATTGACTGATACACCGCTTTCGCGAGCAAGCCCGCTCCCACCTTTTTTGATCTGCGATGGTTCGAGGAGCTGCGTCCCGCTCAATTCATCCAGTTGCCGCCGTCGACGTTGTAGGTCTGGGCAACCACGTAGTCGGCCTCTTTGGACGCGAGGAAAACCGCCATTCCGGTCAAATCCTCGGCAGTCCCCATCCGCCCAAACGGTACCTCTGCTCCTACGCGCTTTTTCTTCTCGCCCAGCGGCAGCCCTTCGTGCTTGGCAAACATCGCGTCCACCCCGTCCCAATGTTCGCCGTCCACCACTCCCGGCGCGATGGCGTTCACGTTGATGCCCTGTTTGATCAGATTCAGCCCCGCCGATTGCGTGAGGCTGATCACCGCCGCCTTGGTCGCGCAGTACACCGCCACCAGAGGCTCACCCCGGCGCCCGGCCTGGCTGGCCATGTTGATGATCTTGCCGCCATGCCCCTGCTTGATCATCTGCCGGGCCGCCGCCTGCAAGGTGAACAAGGTACCGGCGACGTTGATCGAGAACAGCCGGTCGAAGCTCTCGCGGGTGATGTCGGTGATGGGCGCCAGGTCGAACAAGGCGGCGTTGTTGATCAGGATGTCGAGCTTGCCGGCCTGCGCCACCACGGCGGCAATCGCGGCATCGATGGACGCCTGGTCGGTGACATCCATCGCCACCGCGTAGGCTTTCGGGCCCAGCTCCGTGGCGGTGGCCCGCGCCCGCTCCAGGTTGATGTCGGCGATGGCGACGGTCGCGCCTTCGTTGATGTAGGCCTGGGCAAACGCCCGGCCAATGCCCCGCGCGCTGCCGGTGACCAGCGCACTTTTACCTTCCAGTCGTTTCATCAATGCAGTGTCCCTGAGGTGATTATTTCGGGTAGCCGGCGCGTTTCATTTCACGCTCGGTGGTGGACTGCGCCTCGGCCAGTGCCTTGTCGACCGTCATGCCGCCGGTGAGCGCTGCCGAAAACAGCTTGCCCACCGAGGTGCCGATGGCCTGGAACTCGGGGATCGTCACGTATTGGATGCCCACGTACGGCACGGGTTTGGCCGACGGGTGCGCGGGGTCGGCGTGTTGCATCATCTGCAAGGTCACCTTGGCGAACGGCGCTGCGGCCAGGTACGCCGCGTTGTAGGTGGACTGGCGCGTGCCCGGCGGTACGTTGGTGATGCCGTCCTTATCCGCTACCAGCTGGATGTATTCCTTGGAGGTGGCCCAGGTGATGAAGGCCTTGGCGGCGTCCTTGTGTTTGGAGGTGGCCGGGATCGCAAGGGACCAGGCGTACAGCCACGACGAACCCTTGTCGGTGACCTCGGTCGGTGCGGCGGCAAAACCCACGCTGTCGGCGACTTTGCTTTGGGTTTTATCGGTGGTGAACGAGCCGGCAACGCTGGCGTCGACCCAGATCGCGCATTTGCCGCTGTTGAACAGCGCCAGGGTTTCGTTGAAACCGTTGCTGGAGACGCCCGGCGGGCCATAGTTTTTCAGGGTGTTGACGTAGAAGTTCGCCGCCGCCGTCCACTCGGGACTGGTCAGCTCGGGTTTCCATTGTTCGTCGAACCAGCGTGCACCAAAGGCGTTGGCCATGGTGCTCAGCAACGCGATGTTTTCACCCCAGCCGGCCTTGCCCCGCAGGCACATGCCGTATTGGTCCTTGGCGGGCTGGTTGAGCTTGGCGGCGAACGTCCCCAGCTGGGTCCAGGTCGGATGCTCGGGCATCGCCAGGCCGGCCTGCTTGAACAGGTCGGTGCGGTAATAGGTGACGGTGCTTTCGCCATAGAACGGCAACGCGTAGAGGGTGTTGTTCACCGACAGGCCCTGGCGTACCGCGGGGAAGATGTCTTCCACGTCGTAGTCGGCGGGCAGCGGCGTGATCGGCTCCAGCCAGTGTTTGGCACCCCACAGCGGGGTTTCATAGGTGCCGATGGTCAGTACGTCGAATTGGCCGCCCTGGGTCGCGATGTCGGTGGTGAGGCGTTGGCGCAGGACGTTTTCTTCGAGCACCACCCAGTTTAGTTTCACCTCGGGGTGCTGCTCTTCGAACACCTTGGACAGGCGCTGCATGCGGATCATGTCGCTGTTGTTGACCGTGGCGATGGTCACGGTTTCGGCCGCGTGACTGGCCATCGCCAGAGTGAGGCCGGAGAGCAGGAACAGCGCTTTCGGAAGCTTGAACATGGCGGTTTCCACTTATTGTTTTTGTTGTTGACGGCCCGATTACAGCAGCTTGCCCAACGCCGGACAAACGACTGGCGGATGCCCGGCTGATACTTTTTTAACCGCATCGCCAAGATCAAAAAAGTATCAGTGGCGGGCAAAACCCGGGGTAGCGGCTACTTGAACAAAGGGCGTATTTTGGTGCCATTCCAAAAAGCCCAGAAGGGCCAAGCCCATGCCTGCAAGCCGATCCGCCCTTTTCGAGCAGCGCCCCGCCGAGCTGGAAGTGATTCTTGCCGAGCCCGAGCATGGCTTTCGCTGGTACGAACATGACTATCCGTTCGAGCTCGCCCGCTGGAACCATCACCCCGAATTTGAAATCCACCTGATCCGCCAGGGCAGCGGCAAGCTCGTGGCGGGCGACTATATCGGTGCGTTTGGCGCCGGCCATGTCGCACTGATCGGCCCCGACCTGCCCCACGACTGGATCGGCGACCTGGCCCCCGGCGAGTACCTGACGGGGCGCGATGTGGTGTTGCAGTTCGACGGCGCCGCATTGCTGGCCCTGCGCACCACGCTGCCCGAGCTGGGCGACCTGCAAGGCCTGTTTGACCGGGCCCGGCGCGGCCTGGAATTCACCGGTGAAACCGCCCTGAAGGCCGCGCAACTGCTGGAATCCATCGGCCCTGCTCAGGGGCTCGCGCGCCTGATTCTGTTCATCCAGTTACTGCATACCTTGGGGCAGGCCCCCTCCGGGGAAGCCCATTGCCTGGCCAGTGCCTGCTACACGCCAAGCCTGGATGCCCGCAGCTCGGAGCGTATCCACAAGGCCTTCGAATACCTGATGACGGAATTGACCGGCGACCTGCGGCTGTCGGTGATCGCCCAACGGCTGGACATGAGCGAGCCAGGCTTCTCGCGGTTCTTCAAGCGCGTCACCGGCCACGGCTTTATCGACCTGATGCGCAAGTTCCGGGTGCAGCGCGCCTGCCGCCTGTTGCTGCAAAGCGAGATGTCAGTGGCCGATATCTGCTTTGAAGTGGGTTACGCCAACCTCTCCAACTTCAACCGGCACTTTCGCATCGAGATGAACCAGACGCCCAGCGAATATCGCCGGGAAACCGCGATGTACCTGTTTAACCGCAATGGTGATCAGGCGCTGCCGTTTACCAAGGCGCATTGAGCCAGGCGTGCCACTTCCAGCTCCCCATCGGCGCGGTGTCGCTGGTCATCCTCCAGAAACCACGCCGCCGACAAACCGGCGTGCGCCACCACCCATTGCAACAGGCGCTGGCGCTCCAGGCCCGCAGCCCCGGCGATGATCTCGACCTGGCGTGTAAATCGCGCCGGATCGGTGCAAGTGGGCAAATCCGGATTGCAGATCAAATTCGCGTAGTCATAGCCACGCTCGCCGGCCACCCGCTTGGGATCAATCGCCAGCCAGCCCCGGGGGCCGAAATCGAGGATGTTGTCGTGGTGCACATCACCGTGCAGCACCACCGGTTCCTGAGGTGACGCCAGCAGGCTGCGCGCCGTGGCGGCACACTCGCGTATCCGCCCGCCTTTACCCTCAGCGGCGAGCCACAGGGAGCGGAACCAGAGCTCCAATGAGTGCAAGCCCGCCGGTGGCGACGGGCGCGGCGCATGCAACAACGCCACGGTGGCGCAGGCAATGCGGCTGGCTTCATCGTCCTGGCCGTTGAGGGCCATGTGCATCAGCGAACCCGGGCCGGTTGCGCGCTCCATCACCACGGCATCGCCGTCATGGAAAAACACGCGGGCGGCGCCCTTGCCGGCCCACCAAGTCATCAATTCGCCGCCGAGCTTTTCCTCGGGCTCGCGGGCGATCTTGAGCATCGCCGGCTGCCCGTCCCAGCGCACCGGCAGCAGGTCGCTGCCGGGGGTGATGATGGCGTCACCCTCGGGTGTCAGGTTCCAGCGTTTCAAATAGTGATCGAACATCGGGCGACTCCCAGTGCGAGGTCCTGCAGGATGCCACACACGCCTTTACCCGGTCCGTTACGTTTCTGACCAAAAGGCCGACTATTTCCCACTTTTCTCAATTCCTTCATGCAATTGACACAAATTGGTACAACCTATGCAAACGTTTGCGGAACGAACTTGGCAACCAGGTTCACCTCAACCCGAAGAATCGGGCCCCAACCGCGTACGAACAGGGATTTTCAATGCAACCCACTTCCAGACGATCCGCGTCGGCTACCCCTTTTGCTGTTTCCCTGCTACTGGCTGCCGTTACGGGAGTACTCAGCGGACCCATTTTGGCGCAGGAAAAACCCACCGATGACTCAGCACAGGGCGAAGCCCTGGCCCCGGAAGCCAGCCCGTCGAAAAAAGGCGTGTACCTGTCGGACTGGTTCAACCAGGACCTGACGGTGATCGGCAGCAAAGACATCAGCTTCGGCCCCAAACCCGCCGATGACGTGTACCTGGAGTACGAATACTTCGGCCGCAAGGGCCCGTTCGAACTGTATGGCTACGTCGACATCCCGAAGATCTTCGGGATCGGCAACAGCAACGACAAAGGCGCGTGGGACCACGGCTCGCCGGTGTTCATGGAGCACGAACCGCGCATCTCCATCGACTACCTGGCCGGTCGCAGCCTGGCCATCGGCCCGTTCAAGGAATGGTATGTAGCGTTTGACTGGATCTACGACCACGGCAGCAACAAGGACAACCGTGCCAACACCTTGTACAGCGGCCTGGGCACCGACATCGAGACCCACTCGCGGGTCAACCTGTCGGCCAACTTCTATGGCCGTTACCAGTGGGAAAACTACGGCGCCAGCAACGAATACTCATGGGACGGCTACCGTGCGCAGATGAAATACATCGTGCCCATCGGCAGCTTCGACAATGGTGCGTCGCTGACCTATATCGGCTTCACCAACTACGATTTCGGCTCGGATCTGCACAAAGACAACCCCGCGCGCACCGCCAACTCCCTGGTTGCAACAAACGTGCTGTTGTATTCGTTCACTCACCTGCGTTTCACCCTGGTAGGCCGTTACTTCCACAACGGCGGCAACTGGGAAGACGGCAGCGAGCTGAACTTTGGCGACGGCAATTTCCGCGCCCGCTCCAACGGCTGGGGTTACTACGCCGGTGTGGGCTATCAATTCTGAGTGTGAACAAGGAGCAGTAGATGAAGACCTTTACCCGCCTTTCAATCGCCATCGGCCTGGCCGCCGGGGCGCTGTTGCCGCATGTCGTGCTGGCTGATGCCCCGGCCCCGATCAAGCCCAAGGTGATGCTGATCACCATGTTCGCCCCCGAAGCGCAGAACTGGATCGACCGCCTGGAACTCAAGCAGGAAGTTCGCGTGCCAGGCTTGTCGGCCGAGTATCCAGTGATCCGCTGCAACACCCAGGACGTGTGCCTGCTGGTGACCGGCATGGGCCAGACCAACGCTGCCGCCTCGACCCTGGCGCTGGCGTTGTCGCCCAAGTTCGACCTGCGCCAGAGCTACTTCCTGATCGCCGGGATCGCCGGGATCAACCCGCACCATGGCACCATCGGCACCGCCGCGTGGGCCCATTACCTGGTGGAATTCGGAACCCAATGGGAACTGGATTCACGGGACGCGCCGAAGGACTGGCCGACCGGCTATATCGGCATCAATACCAAGGGGCCGAACGAGAAGCCGCCGCTGGACTACAAGACCGAAGTGTTCGAGCTCAATCCCAAGCTGCAAGCCAAGGCGTTTGCGCTGTCGCAAAAAGTCGAGCTCAGTGAAAGCAAGGAGTCCACGGCCTGGCGCAAACACTATCCGTACGCGCCGGCCAATCAGCCGCCGCAGGTCACCCAGTGCGACACCCTGGCGGGCAATACCTGGTTCTCCGGGACGCGCCTGAGTGAGCGCGCCGAGGTCTGGACCAAATTGCTGACCGACAATAAAGGCGTGTACTGCACCACCCAGCAGGAAGACAACTCCACCTATGAAGCGTTGCTGCGGGCCAGCCGTGAAGGGTTGGTGGATATCAATCGCCTGGCGGTGGTGCGGGCCGGTTCCGACTTTGATCGGCCGTACCCGGGCTACAGCGAAGTGGACAACCTGCTGAAGTATGCGGACCAGGGCGGATTTGTGCCGGCGCTGGAGAACCTGTATCGCACCGGTAATCCGCTGGTACAAGCGATTCTGAAGAACTGGTCGGCGTGGGAAAAAGGCGTTCCCGAAGCCTGAATAAAGATCAAATGTGGGAGCGGGCTTGCTCGCGAAAGCGGTGGATCAGTGCCGAATGTATTGGCTGACACACCGTACTCGCGAGCAAGCCCGCTCCCACACAAGCCCGCGCCCACAATAAGCGGGTCAGGGCAGGAAGATAATCTTGTCGGCACTGCCCTGGTTCACTTGCTCAAAGCACTTCACACCGTCGGCCAGCGACACTTCCCGCAAACCGGTCGGCAGCGGCAACAAGTCCTCATCGAAGAACCGCCCGAACTGCTCCAGCATCACGGCGCATTGCTCGCAGTTGTAGAGCAGCGAATTGATCCCCACCACCGAACCACCCTTGCGATACAACGCCAGGGCCGGCAGTTGCACGTGCCCGTCCACCGGCGCGGCGATGATCGCGATACGGCCAAAAGGCGCCAGCGCCGCCACCGCTGCCGGCAACCAGAAGCCGGTGGTGTCAAAGATCACATCGGCGCCCGTACCGAACAGCGCATTAACCTGCCCTCCCAGCGCTTCCGGCTGGCCCAGTAACAAGCCCTCGAAACCCTGCTCGCGCAAGGCCTCGACCTGTTCCGGCCGACGCACGGCCCCGAGCACCTGGGCCCCACGAATCTTCGCCAGGGCCAACGCCGCGCTGCCTACAGCCCCATTGGCACCAATCACCAATAAGCGAGTGCCTTTGCCGACACCGCTGCGCTCAAGGGCATCCCACGCCGTGGTGTACGGTACGCCGAGACTGGCGGCCTGGGCAAAGCTCAGATGGCTGGGCTTGTGTGCCACGCCCTTGGCCGACACGGTGAGGTACTGGGCGTGGGAACCGTCGGCGAAAAAACCCAGGTCGCGACCGGTGCCCCAGACTTCCTGACCAACGAGTTCCTGCGGACCTTCCACCACCACCCCGGCAAAGTCCCGCCCGGGAATGCGTGGCAAGGTGGTGTAGGGGAAACGCCCGAGCACGTTCTTCACGTCGCTGGGGTTCAGCCCGGCAGCCTTGATCTGCACCAGGACTTCACCGGCCGCCGGCACCGGCGTGGCGACATCAACGTAAGCAAGGGCGGCGAGATCGCCGGTGGCGGAAAATTGCAGTGCTTTCATGGCCAATATCCATCGAAGTTCAAAGGGTTCAGGACAACCAGGTGCTGACCAACTGCCGGCCCATGGGCCAGAGTTTCTCGCCCATCAACATGCCCATCAGCCCCACCAGGGCAATGGCAGGAGGCGCAGGCGAGCGAAAGTCCAGGGCACCGTAAATCACGCCGACCAACAGGCCGATGGCCAAGGAAATCAGGTAATTCATGGAACACTCCGCAGCAAGGGTTGATGCGGTCAGTGTAGGGGGGCTGAAACCGAAGCATCGGCCAAGTGCTTCAGGATTTCGGCCAAGCCTCAGACGGGATACTGCGACGGCGCCATCCCCAGTTCACGACGAAACATGTCGCTGAAACTGCTCGGCGAATAACCCAGGGAACGGGCGATCGCGCTGACCGACTGGCCCTGGATCAACTCGGCCACGGCGGTGGCCAACTGCACCTGGCGGCGCCACTCGGCAAAGCCCATGCCCAGGCTGTTCTGGAACAGCCGGGCCAGGGTGCGTACGCTGGCGCCGGCGGCTTCGGCGTGCTGCTCAAAGGGAATGTCCAGGGACGGTGACGCCATCACCGCCTGGCAGGCGCTGGTCAGGCGTCGGTCGGCGCCCACGGGCAAGGCGATACGGATCGGCGAGCGCCGGGCCCGTTGCAGTTCCAGCAGGGCCAGGCCGACCACGGCTTCGTAATAGGCCTGGTCCCCCTTGTCGCCCTGCTCCACCAGCGCCACGATCAGTTCGCGCAGCAGCCCGCCGACCTCGATCACTTGCACCTGGCTGTCCAGGGTCGCTGCCAGCGCCGGGCGCAGGTAAATGTTGCGCATCTGCAAGTCCGACACCACGCGAATCCCATGCTCGACACCCGGCGGCAGCCACACCGCGCGCTGGGGCGGTACTACCAGCGCTTCCTGGGGTGTCTCGACCCACATCACGCCGCTCATGGCATACAGCAACTGGCCCCAATCGTGTTGATGGGGCTCGACATACAATCCGCGCGGATAGGTGCGCGCCAAGGGTTGCACGGGGACGGCGTGATCACTGAGGTCGGGAGGCGCGGCAAGGGCCATGGAAGACACATCGTTCAAGTATGGAGCGCCATGATAAGACGTGAACCGGATGATCCGAGTGAATTTTTACCACCTGCGCAGGGTCACTTAAAGACACAAGGAGGGTTTACGGATCCATGACTAACGCAAAACTTTTCGTGATCGACTACACGCTGCATGGCCAGCCCAAGTCATTCATCATCCGCCTGGAAAAACTCGACAACGCCGAAGCCTGGCATTGGGCGAGCTGCGACGCCGGCGTAGGCCGCATCGGGCGCTTTGCCCGTGAGCAGGTGAAGAAGACGAGCCAGCCCCAGGCCGAGAAATTCGGCATCGAAAACGTGCAATGGCGCCGCTCGGATGCGCGCCCCAGCGCGTGAAACAGTAGGAGCGAGCTTGCTCGCGAAGGTCGTTAACGATGACGCGGGGCACCTGGTGCTCCGCGTCGCTCTCGGGTGTTTCGCGAGCAAGCTCGCTCCTACAGGAGGCAGCCAGCGTTAGCCGTGCGCCGACTTGGCACACTCGCACCCGGTCGCCGAAGCACAAGGCTCGCCATGGGCATGATGCTCGGCGCAGCCTTGGCAGCAATAGCCCTTGCCATCCTTCATCACCGCGTTTTTCCCCAACTGGCAGTTGCAGTGGGGGCAGGCACATGTTTTCTCTTGCATGGTCAGACTCCTTTTTCGTGGTCGTCCAGGTGCGGCGAACGCCGACACCTCAAGCAATGACTATAGGCAACGATTCAAGGTTCAAAGGCCCGTCAGTCAGCCCGACGAGCGTTGCTGCGGTACATGAACACCAGGGCCAGCGCAAGGCACAGCATCGCCACGATGCGGCTGCCGGACAGTTCGATCGCCGGGTTGCCGAGCCAGCCGAAGTTATCGATCAGCATGCCCATGCCCAGCTGCCCGACAATCACCGCCACCGTCGCCACTGCCGTGCCGACAATCGGGACCGCGCCGACCATCACCATCATGTACACCACCCCGAACAACGCCCCGGTCAGTTGCCACTTCGGCACGTCCAGCAGGCTGACCGCGTGGGCGGGCTCAAAGAACAGAATCAGCAACCCGGTACTGATCGCGCCCACGACAAAGGTCAGCAGGCTGCTGCGCAATACGCCCACCGCCTGCCCGAGGCGGCCATTGATGGCGGCCTGCACACTCAATACCGCACCGGCGGCCACTACCAATACCAACAACAGAATCAGGTTCATCACCTTAACCTCGCGCAATCAGAACAAGTGCTACCACGATCAACGCCAATGCAATCCAGCGCTCCACGTTGACCCGCTTGCGGGCAGTGCCAAACCAGCCGAAGTGGTCGATCAGCACGCTCTTGCCTACCTGGCCCGACAAGATCGCAATCATGGTCATCGCGATGCCGATATGTGGCGTAGCCAGGGTTAACACCACCACGTACATCGGCCCCAGGAAGCCACCGATCAATTGCCAGCGCGGCAGGTCGGTCAACGCCGGGCCCTTTTGCGGGCCGCTGAACAGCAACAGCAGGAACAGGATCGCCGAGCCGACGCCGAAGATGCTCAAGGTCGCCCACAAGTGGCCGACCTGCACACCCAGCGGGCCCAGCAAGCCGGCCTCCACCGACAAGCCCATGCCGGCGAAGATCACCAGCGGCAATAGCAACAACCGAAGAAACGTCTTGGGCTTGGCCTGAGCCACACCCGCCACTGAAGAAGCCTGCATACATCACCTGCGCGTTAGAGAGAGGAACAATGGCGCGTATTATCCGGTGGCACTGCTGTGCGATAAATGGGAGCATACCGATAACACCTTTGCGCAATACGCACAGCATGGAGTGATGATGCAGGGTTTGAACGAACTGAGCTTCAAGGCGCTTCGCCTGTTTGTCGCGGTACTGGACTACGGCAGCTTTTCCGAAGTCGCACGCCGCGAAGGCCTGGCGCCCTCCTCCATTTCCCGGCAGGTCCAGTTGATGGAGCAGGCCCTGGGCCAACAGTTGCTGTACCGCCATACCCGTGCGGTCAGCCCTACCGAAGCCGGTCGCCTGCTGGGCCGGCATGCGCGATTGATGCTGGAGCAACTGGAAGCCGCCGGCCAGGCGTTGCAGGAACAGGAAAGCGAACCCAGCGGCCTGGTGCGCATCAATGCGCCGATGGTGTTTGGCCAACGCCACCTCTCGCCGTGGCTTGGGGAGCTGTGTCGGCGTTACCCGAAGCTGCAACTGGATATCCAGCAAACCGACACCTACGTCGACCCGTTGCAAGACGGCACAGACCTGCTGTTTCGCATCGGTGTGCTGAACGATTCCGGCATGCAGGCGCGAATCTTCGCCCCCCAGCGCTTTCGTCTCGCTGCCAGCCCCGGCTATCTGGAGCGTTTCGGTACGCCCCGGCATCCGGACGAACTGGTGAACCACCAGTGCCTGGCCTACAAGGGCGTCACCGGCCAGCAGCGCTGGTTCTTCCGCCGGGACCAGGGCGACTGGACGTCCTACAGCGTCAAGGGCCCGATCACCGGCAACCACGCCGACACCCTGACCCACGCTGCCGAACAAGGCCTGGGGCTGGTGGTGTTCCCGTCATGGTTGATCGGTGAAGGCCTGCGCGCCGGCACGCTGCAGGCGGTGCTCAGCGACTATGAAGTGGCGACGACCCTGGAGCCGCAACAGATTGCTGCGCTGTGGCCGGGTAGCCGGCGGCTGTCGTTGAAGGTGCGGACCGTGATTGATTACTTCGTCGAGTGTTTTGGGGCAGTGCCTTACTGGGACCGTTGAGCAACTGTGGGAAACTATTCGGCCCGCACTGTCGGGAAAAATCCCCCTTCAAGTAAGTCCGATCTGATTTTCCACAACACGGGTCAAAAACCGCTTGCACTCGGGCAGACTTCGAGGAATTCCTTCAGGAGAGACGTCATGGATGCCAGTCATTACCCGTTCGGAAACCTGCAATCGTCCCCGCAAAAATCACCCTCCGCCAGCAGTCGGTTGATCTTTGCCTGCTTACGAAATTTTGGCTATATTTGGCCAAAACCTCGAGAAGACCAAATGATTACCGTACCGTTGGGTGAAGCAAAAAATAATTTATCAAAACTGGTCGATGATGCCGCCGCCGGCCAAATCATCACCATAGCCAAGCATGGGCGGGCGATGGCTCGCCTTGTTCCTGTCGGGAAACCGACAGGCCGGCGAATTGGCGCGATGAAGGGCAAACTGGTGGTGCCGGATGACTTCGATGCGCCATTGCCAGACGACATGCTGGATGCGTTTGAGGGAAACCACCCATGAGAATACTGCTGGATACCCACATCCTGCTTTGGGCCCTGAGCGATGATCCAAAACTGCCAGCGAAGGCCAGAAAGCTGATCGAGAACGCGGCTGAAATTTACGTCAGTGCCGCCACATTCTGGGAGCTGGCGATAAAGGTCGGGCTCGGGAAGCTCAACGTAAACCTGGACGAAATTCGCGAATACTGCCTGGAAAGCGGCTACGTGGAACTGCCCATCACCTCGGAGCACGCCATCGCGGTCAAGGACCTTGAACACCATCACAGGGACCCGTTTGATCGGCTCATCATTGCAACGGCTATCATTGAGCCGATGAAGTTAGTGACAGCCGACCCGATGGTGGCGAAATACACATCATTGGCCGTTTTGACTTAATTCACTTCGCTCAAAACAACCACTGCCCGATCAGCCAGGCATTCGCCCCGCTGATCACCACAAACAAGCTCCAGGCCAGCAGCCGCGTAGGCAAGCTGTTGACGAACGGCCCCATCAGGCGCTTGTCACCCGTCATGCGGATCAGCGGAAACAACGCAAACGGCAACTGCAGGCTCAACACCACCTGGCTGAGGATCAGCAGCTTGCCGATGGCATCATCCCCCATCAGCCACACCCCGAGGAACGCCGGGATCAGCGCCAGGCCACGGGTGATCAGGCGTCGCTGCCAGCAGGGAATGCGCAGGTTGAGGTAGCCTTCCATGATCACTTGCCCGGCAATGGTGCCGGTGAACGTGGAGCTCTGGCCCGAAGCCAACAGCGCAACACCGAACAGCACGCTGGCGAACACGCCACCCACCAGCGGGTCGAGCAAGTGATAGGCGTCCTGGATTTCCACCACATCAGTGTGGCCGGTCTGGTGGAACGCGGCGGCGGCCAGTATCAGGATTGCCGCGTTGACCAGCAGTGCCAGGGACAGGGAACCGATGGTATCGATACGCGCCAGTTTCACCGCGTCCTGGCGGCTGGCCAGGTCCTTGCCGAACAGTCGGGTTTGCACAATGGAGCTGTGCAGGTAGAGGTTATGGGGCATCACCGTGGCCCCCAGTATGCCAATGGCCAGGTACAACGGTGCGGCATCACTGATGGCGGACAACGACGGGGTGAAACCACGAAACACGTCGGGCCAGTAAGGCTTGATCAGCACCAGCTCGATGAAGAAACACACGCCGATGGTCGCCACCAGTGCCAGCATGATCGCTTCCAGCCGGCGGAAGCCTCGATTTTGCAGGGCCAGGATCAGCAAGGTATCGAAGGCAGTGATGACAATCCCGGTGGTCAGTGACACGCCCAGCAACAGGTGAAACGCCAGGGCGCAGCCGAGGACTTCGGCGAGGTCGGTGGCGATGATCGAGATTTCCGCAAGGATCCACTGCACGAACGACGAGCGCCGGCTGTAGCGCTCGCGGCTCAGTTGCGCCAGGTCCTTGCCGGTGGCGATGCCCAGCCGTGAGCACAGGCACTGCACCGCCATCCCCGCCAGGCTCGCCAGCAGCACCACGAACAACAGGTTGTAGCCGTAGCGCGAACCGGCCTCGATGGCGGTGGCCCAGTTGCCCGGGTCCATATAGCCGATGGAGATCAGCAAGCCAGGGCCGGCAAACATCAGCGCACGTTTGAAAAACGAGGCACGGGGATCAACGACGATGGAGCCGGCGACTTCCGGCGGGCAGAACGGGGCGGTAGCGATTTTGGGCAGGCTGAATTTCACGCGGGGTACCAGGCTTTCACACAAGACGTGAACGCAGCTTATCAGTCAGACGCAACGGTACGCATCACCGTCTCCCGGGGCAGATCAAATGCCTCTACCACCTGGACCACCAGATCCATCTCCTGGTTCAGTGCTTCACGCTCCAGGCGCTCGCGAATCACCCCGATCACCAGCACCGCCAGGGTGGTGATGGAATACGCGGGGCCGGAAAACGCCCGCACGCCGGTCACCAGTAGCATCGCCGCCGCGAGCGCCTGCCCCACCACCGGAATGGCCGTGGCCGCGCCCCGGCGCAGGATAAACCCGGTCAACCCGGCCAGCGCGGTCCCGCTGAGGGCAGTGGTGGCTGAGCGCCCGACATCGAAACGATTGAAAAAACCCTGTTCCTTTTGTGCCGCGGCCTTCAACTCTGCCTCGAACACTTGGCGATCAGCCTGGCTGAGCTTGTCCTTGTATTGCTCGATCAGCCGCTCGGCAACCTGCAGTTCCAGATCAGCAAGGGCCACTTTCTCGATCGGTTGATCAAACTTGATACCCACCCGCTGCGCCACGTCCTGGGCGATTTCGCGATAGCTCACGCCATGACCACGGGCCAGGTTCATAAAGGTGTCGCCGCCCATGCGCTGCAACTCGATGGCCAGCTTCAAGGGCTCGCGCACGGTGGCGTCGATAGAGGCACTGCGCTTTTGCGCCATCAGCTCGGCGAAAAACTGCAACTCCTCCGGCCGCGCCTGCACCAGCAGCGGGAACAGCTCGACATCCTCTTCCGCAAAGCGCACTTCGCTGCTGCGTTGATCGGCGCGGATCATGCCCCGGCGTTCCTGCAGCAGGTCGGTGTACTGCACCACCGTCTTCAGTTGCGGCCAATACGCGGCGTGGTCGAACGTGGCCAGGTGCACGTTGGCGACCTTGGCCTTGAGCGCCGGTGTCAGCGGGATCGCATAACGACCGATGCAGCGCTCGGTGTCCGGCTTGAGCGCCAGCGCCCAATCCTTGCTCGAGTGGCAGTTGATCACCCGACCGCTGAGCGGCGCCGAGACCAGGTCCCAGGGGCTGGAGGTACAAATTGCACCGCCCATCAGCAGCAGGTTGTTCAGCGGCAACTCACGGGCCACCTCAGGGCTGGCCAGCAGGCTCTTGACCAGGATGCGCGCGCCCAGGGAGTGGCCGATCAGGTTGATCTGCCGCACCTTGATCGACTCGCCATGGAGGTAGTTGGCCAATTCGGGCAGCAGGCTTTTGGCGACCTCATCCACCCGCGCCTCGACGCTTTTGTAGTGGTCGAGGAAATAGGCAATCGCCTTGCCCACCCCGATGGTTGCGGCACCCAGGCTACCGCCACCCAACATCGAGGTAATCACATCCTTGAACGGCGCAAACAGGTTTTCCAGGAAATGCCCTGCCGGCCAGAACAGCATCAGGTTGGTGGAGCCTTCGATGGTTGCCAGTTGCCGGGAGAAACTACCCAGTTGTTGCTGGTTGAAGAACGCCGAATAACCATGCACATAGAGATTGAGCACATCCCCCTGGGGCTCGCCACACAACACAAACGTGGGCTTGCGGGTGCGGTGCATTTCATCCCACTGGTGTTGCATGTGACGGTGACTCCTGGCGACGACGGAGGGCGATAGTAACAAAGGGCGGGCTACGGGAATGTGAAAAACTGATACTCGGACTATCCACATCCCTGCACAGTGATGACAAGAAACGCGGATTTTGTTCGCAGATTCAGTCCATTAACCTTTGTCGGGTCAACCACTGAAACCGAGGAACACCATGAGCAAGCCCGAGTTTTTCATCACACCCGGTTACGGCGACATTGCACGCGAGACCCTGCATTACACCCAAGCGGTAAAAATCGGCAACCGCGTCGAAACCTCGGGCCAGGGCGGCTGGGATGACGAGTTCCAGATTCCCGAATCCCTCACCGACGAGATCGCCCTGGCCTTTCAAAACCTCGAACGCACCCTGGCGGCAGCCGGCGCCGGCTGGGAGCATGTGGTACACGTCAATTCCTACCACGTGGGAGGTTTCCCGCCAGAGGTGAACGAGCAGATGGTCAAGTGGTACCGCCATTACATGCCCAATCACGCCCCCATCTGGACTGAGCTGGGAGTAGAAGCCCTGGGGCTGCCGGCAATGCGCATTGAAATCCGCGTGACAGCGATTATTGCCTGACGCCGAACCGCTCGATCACCCAGTCGATAAACACCTTCAGCCGGGCGTTCTGATGGCGATTGGGTGGATAGATGACGTGCAACGGCGTGGCGGGCCGGGTCCATTCTTCGAGTACCGGGACTAAATGGCCTGCCTCTACGTAGTAGTCAACGATGGTCTTGAAATGCTGCCCGACGCCCAGGCCGGCGAGCAGCATTTCCTTGAGGCCGTTGCCTTCGTTGGTGGAAAACGCGCAGTTGCCTACCTCATACCGAGTCGCGCCCTTCTCGAAAATCAACGGCTCCGGCTTACCCGACCCGGCAAAGAAATACCCCGCCTTGAGGTGGTTCTTCTCGAGGTCCTCGGGAGACACGGGCGTACCCATGCGCTCCAGGTAGCCGGGGGCCGCACAAGTGACGTACTCGAGGTCGACAACCTTGCGGGCGATCATCGCCATGTCATCGAGCTTGCCAGCGCGCAGCACGCAATCCACACCCTCCCCCACGATATTCACGGCGCGGTCGCTGATGCCCAGGGCGATAGTGATCTCAGGGTACTCACGATGAAAATCCACCAGCGCCGGGATCAGCAGGCAATTGGCAAAGGACGCCGGCGCATCCACTTTCAGGTGGCCGCCGGGCTTGAGCTTCTGCCCGCGCAGGGCATTGTCCAGTTCATCGAGTTCCGCCACCAGGCACAGCGCGTGGCTGTAGTACTCCAACCCCTCCGGCGTCGCCGCCAGCGCACGGGTGGTGCGATGCATCAACTTGACGCCAAGGTGCTTCTCCAGGTCCGTGATGAGTTTACTGACGGTGGAACGCGGCAGTGCCAATTGGTCGGATGCGCGGCTGAAGGAGCCGGTTTCGACGACACGGACGAAGGCACGCATGGCGAGGAGCTGGTTCACGTTGATGTCCGATAGGGCGAGAATAGCGAGTATTGTCCATTAAGCTGCACAATGACGACAGGCATTCAGCGAACAGAAAACCCGGCGCATGGCCGGGCTTTGACGGAGCGGATGACTCAGTGGGCAAAGTTCTCGATCTTTACCTGGCCATCAGGAAACGTAGCGACAATCTCCAGTTCTCCTCCCATGGCGCGAATGTAGTTACGCAGCGTGCTGATATACATGTCGGTGCGCCGTTCCATTTTGGACACTGCCGCCTGATTGATATTCAGCGCCTTGGCCAGCGTATCCTGGCTCATCTGTTGCGCCTTGCGCAGTTCATGCAGGGGCATTTCTTTCAGGTGTTGCTGGAAGATGCGCTCTGCATCGGCCCGGGCTTGCGGTGTCATGCGAGCCTGCAGCTCACTGAATTTTTTAGCCATGGTGACGGCCCTCTTTAAGCAGTGTTTCCAAATGTTCGTCATACAACTTCTCAGCCAGCGGGACGTATTCGTCATACCACCGGCCTCGACCGGTTTTATCCCCGCCAATCAGCAACAAGGCACACCGGCGCGGATCAAATGCATACAGGACGCGGTAAGGCCGCCCGGCATGTTGCACCCGCAACTCTCGCAGGCAGCCATGCCTGGAGCCCTTGATGTCACTGCTGTGGGGGAAGCCAAGGCCTGGCCCCAGAAGGCCCAGTAAATCCACACTGGCCGATACTGAGGATTGCTCCTTTGCATCCAGACCGCCCCACCAGATTCCAAACTCGTCCGTGTATTCAACGTCCCAACTCATGCAAATATGCCATCCATGGAATATAAACTCAAGGGCATAACTGTAGGAGTTCCTGGCTTGTACAGGCTTCCGTTTGTCCCGGAAAAGTGTTTGTAGATTATTCCCGCACAATGCTCAGCCCATAAAAAACCACCCTTTCGCGCGGCTGAAGACACGACCATAGCGCCGGCACCACGGATGATCCCGACCGCCACGTGCATAAAACTCATTGAAATAAATGGTATTAATAGTTTGGAGAGTGCCGCGAAAGAACCGGACGACATCCAATGAACCCGGAGGCGAAGGCCTTGGGACCTGCAAAGCAAGCTCGCTCCTACAGTAAAACCTGTTGATTCAGCAAAACGATCCCGGAGTCCCCAATGCCCCATGAAGGCAACCTGTTACAAGCGGCCGTTGTATTCCTGCTCGCTGCCGTCCTGACCGTGCCCCTGGCCAAGCGCCTGCAACTGGGTGCCGTGCTGGGTTACTTGCTGGCCGGAGTGATCATCGGCCCATCGGTGCTGGGCTTGGTGGGCAACCCGCAAAGCGTCAGCCAGTTTTCCGAACTTGGGGTGGTATTGCTGCTGTTCATCATTGGCCTGGAGTTGTCACCGAAGCGTCTGTGGGTGATGCGCAAGGCAGTGTTCGGTGTAGGCCTGGCGCAGGTGTTGCTGACGGGCACCGTGATCGGCGTGGTCGCGCTGTTCGTGTTTGGCCAATCATGGAACAGCGCGATTGTGCTGGGCCTTGGCCTGGCGCTCTCCTCCACCGCGTTTGGCCTGCAAAGCCTCGCCGAGCGCAAGGAACTCAACCTGCCCCACGGGCGACTGGCCTTTGCGATTCTGTTGTTCCAGGACATCGCCGCCATCCCGTTGATCGCCATGGTGCCGCTGCTCGCGGGCAGCGATCATCCCGCCACCACCTCCCAGGGCCTGCGACACGGCCTGGAAGTACTGGGCAGCATCGCCGTGGTGATCATCGGCGGGCGCTATCTGTTGCGGCCGGTGTTTCGCATTGTCGCCAAGACCGGCCTGCGGGAGGTCTCCACCGCCACCGCGTTGCTGGTGGTGATCGGCACCGCATGGCTGATGGAATTGGTGGGCGTGTCCATGGCCCTCGGCGCCTTCCTCGCCGGGTTGCTGCTGGCAGACTCCGAATACCGGCATGAGCTGGAATCGCAGATCGAACCGTTCAAGGGCCTGCTGCTGGGTCTGTTTTTTATCAGCGTGGGCATGGGCGCCAATATCAGCCTGCTGTTCAGCGCGCCGGTGATCGTGCTGGGGCTGACCCTGCTGCTGATCGCCATCAAGTTGCCGCTGCTGTTTTGCGTGGGTCGCCTGGCAGGCGGCCTGAACCCTGAAAGCGCGCTGCGCCTGGGCGTGGTGCTGGCAGCCGGTGGTGAGTTCGCATTCGTGGTGTTCAAGATCGGCCGCGACCAAGGCCTGTTCGAGCCGCACCTCTACGACATCCTGGTGTTGACCATCACCCTGTCCATGGCCGTGACGCCATTGCTGCTGTTGCTCTGCCCGAAGCTGTTCAAGCCCAAGGCCAAGCCGGTGGAAGTGCCCGAGGAATACCGTGCCATCGAAAGCGATGCGCCACGGGTGGTGATCGCCGGGATGGGCCGCATGGGGCAGATCGTGGCGCGGATCCTGCGGGCACAGAACATCTCGTTCATTGCCCTCGACACCTCGGTGGAAACCATCGAACTGACCCGCAGTTTCGGCGGCATGCCGGTGTTCTACGGCGACCCGCAGCGCCCGGAAATCCTTCACGCAGCGAAAGTCGACCAGGCCGAGTTTTTCGTGATCGCCATGGACGACCCCGAGATCAACATCAAGACCGCCGAGCTGGTGCGCAGCCTCTACCCGCACATGAAGATCATCGCCCGCGCCCGTAACCGCCAGCATGTGCACCGCCTGGTGGACCTCGACGCGTCACCGGTGCGCGAGACGTTTTACTCCAGCCTGGAAATGAGCCGCCGCACCCTGGTGGGCCTTGGCTTGACCCAGGCCCAGGCCGACGCGCGCATCAGCCGCTTCAAAAACCATGACCTGCAATTGCTGGCGGCCCAACACGCCGTGTATGACGACGCGGCCAAGGTGATGCAGTCTGCCCAGGAAGCCCGGACGGAACTGGCACGGCTGTTTGAGATGGACCGGATCGAGGAAGAGTCCGACAAGGTATAGGGATGGAGATGAACGATCTTGCGAATTTTCTGACAGAATACGGCGCAATTTCGTTCATCCCTGGAGAGCTTCATGGCCACCCTCAGCAAGACCGCAGCCCTCTTGGCCCTCGCGCTGGCCGCCGGGTTCGGCGCCAGCCAAGTCCTCGCCGCCAGCAAGCCAGCGGCGCAGAAGACCGCCACCCAGACCATCTCCACCCTGGATGGCAAGTTCAGCTTCAACCTGCCCAAGTCCTACCTGGCCGACCCACTGCCGGCCGGTGATGCCGAGCACGGCACCGCAGGCGCCAGCGGCACGATGTACAGTGACCAGGCCACCAAAAGCGTGATCTTCGTCGTCGAAAAACCGAGTGTCGCCGGCCTGATCAAGGACAACGACCCGCAGTTCCTCGACGGTGCCGTGGCGGATTTCGTCAAGGAACAAAGCGCCGCCCTGCCGGACTTCAAGAAAGGCGCCGAGAAGAAACTCACCGTGAAAGGCCTGGCCCTGCGCCAGGTCGACAGCACCGCGACCATGGGCGGTGGCAAGACACTGAGTTCCACCTTCCTGACGGGCTCCGGCAGCCACCAATTGGTGGTGCAGGCCATTTCCCGGGCGGATGATGAAGCCGGTCATGCACTGTTGGTGAAGCAGATTATCGGCGGTAAATAACCGGTTTTAATCTGGCAATGAAAATCCAATGTGGGAGCGGGCTTGCTCGCGAAAGCGGTGTTTCAGTCAACACATGTATTAACTGACCCACCGCTTTCGCGAGCAAGCCCGCTCCCACATTTTGACCGCGTCCACATCGCCGGACTCAGTGCAGGCTCTTTTCCAGCCACTGCTTCAAGTCCAGCAACTCCGCCTCACCGACGGTATGAATCATCCCCGGGTAGCCGTGGAATTCCGGGGTGAGGCCAATCCCCTGCAATACCTCGTTGGCCCGCGTTGCCGAGTAGTACGGCAGCGCCTGGTCCAGCGTCCCGTGACCGATGAAAATCGCCAGCTTGCCCAGTCGCGCATCCGGCTTGAGTTCGGCCTTGAGTACCGGCAGCAGGCTGCCGCTCAACGCCGAAATCCCGCGCAGGGTTTCGGGATGTCTTAACCCGACTTCGTACGACATGATCGCACCCTGGCTGAAACCCACCAGAAACACCCGCTCAGGTTGGGTGTGGTACTTGGTGGTGGCCTGGGCGACGAAGGCTTCGATCAGCTTGGCGCTGCTCTGCAGGTCGGCGGTCTCGCCATCAAAATCGCCATCGCCCGGCTTCTTGCGAAACCAGCGATAACCACCGCCCTCCACCGGCATCGGTGCCCGTGCAGACAGGTAGGTCCAGGTCGACGGCAAGCGGTCCTTGAGCCCGAACAGGTCGGCCTCGTCACTGCCATAACCGTGCAGGAAGATCACCAGCGGCTCGTTGCGGGCATCACTTTGAGTCTGTTCCAGGTAAGGCAGCGGCAGGTCGGTGTGCAATACGTCTTCGGCCTGTGCGGCGCCGGTAAACAGCGCTACCGTCAGGGCAATCAGTTTGAGCATGAGCATCAACCTCTAGGGTTTGCGCAACAAATAGGTATCCATGATCCAGCCATTGGCCTGGCGCGCCGCCTTGCGCACACGTTCAATCTCTTCGGCAACCTCGGCCACTTTGCCGCTGATCAGGATTTCATCCGGTGTGCCCAGGTAGGCGCCCCAGTAGATATCCAGGTCCTGATCGGCCACGGTGCGGTAGGAATCTTCGGCATCGAGCATGACAACCAGGGTGTCGGCATCACTCGCCTGCCCCGCCGCCAACCGGCGCCCGGTGGTGATTTCGATGGAGCGACCGATGCGGTTCAGCGGCACTTTGTGCTGCGCCGCCAACGCCTGGACGCTGGTGATCCCGGGGATCACTTCAAATTCGAATTCGCAGCTGCCGCTGGCGAGGATCGCCTGCAGGATACGAATGGTGCTGTCGTACAGTGCGGGGTCGCCCCAGGCCAGGAATGCGCCCACTTCGCCGTCGGCCATTTCTTCATTGATCATCCGTTCGAAGGTCTGCTGCTTGTCGCGGTTCAGGTCGTTCACGGCGGTGGTGTAGTCGATATCACCGCGCACCCGCTCGGGGCAATCGGCCTCGACAAAGCGGTAGGCGTGATCGGTGATGTAGGTCTC
Source organism: Pseudomonas sp. C8002 (assembly GCF_013385765.1). NCBI lineage: Bacteria > Pseudomonadati > Pseudomonadota > Gammaproteobacteria > Pseudomonadales > Pseudomonadaceae > Pseudomonas > Pseudomonas sp. C8002. The sequence continues at coordinate 230,512 of NZ_JACAPJ010000001.1, read as the reverse complement.
GCAGATTTCCCGGCGCAGGTCGATCAGCTTGTCCTTGCTCTGGCCCTTGTCCATCAGGAAAAACACGTCGGTGCGGTTGAGCGCCTTGACCGCCTGCATCGTGATGTAGTCAGGGTTGCCGGCGCCAATGCCGATGATCAGGATGCGTTTCATGGGAAAGTCTTCATGGGTGGTCTCGGTGCGGGGAACGGATTTTGCCATGTTCGGGACGTCAGGCGTGAGTTTCCAGGCGCAGGCGCCAACGCCCATTGAAGCGCAACTCGGTGGATGACAGCGGTTCCACGTCGATCAGGTTGAACATGGCGGGTGGGCATTGCATGACATGCAGCAGCGCTGCGCGGATCACAAATGGATGCGTCACCGCCACGACATGCCCCGGGGATTGCTCGAGGGACTGCAACCACTGCCCTATCCGCTCACACAGTTGCACTACCGACTCGCCGCCGTGGGGCGCCGAGGTGCTGTCGGTCAACCAGGCCTGAAGCGCTTCGGGTTCGGCCTGCTGAACCTCCTCGATCGCCAACCCTTGCCAGCGGCCAAAATCACAATCGCGCAGGGCTGTTTCAACCAAAGCATCGTCGGCAAACAGCGCTGCCGTCTGCCGGGTACGCGCCTCCGGGCCGCACAACACCCGGGGTGCACGCTTGAAGCGTTGCCCCTGGGAACGCGCTGCCTGCTGCCAGTCCATCTCCACCGACTCATCCAGCGCAAAGCGTGCCTGTTTCTGGGCACGGGTGCTGGCGTGGGCAACAAGGGTCAAACGGGTGGCCTGCATGACAAATCGCTCTGGTTTTAAGGTGCAGTCAGCGTAGACTTGCAAAGTTGTTTCAACATGTTTCAACTACTCTGCAACAGGAAGCCGGTTCAATGCCGGCGCGGTCGCGCCACTGTATTCGGCCTTCTAGCCGTAAGCCAGACCCTGTTTCAGCCAACTCGCTATCCATTTCGGGACGCGTCATCCCTGGAGGTTCTCATGGCTTATACCGCTGCAACTGGCTCCGACGTTTCAATACCGTCCATTCCCCTGGGCGAAATCCTGCCCTGGGCGATCTTCGGCGGCCTGCTGCTGTTGCTCGCGATTTACTTCGTCGGCGCCGAGCAAGGCGCGACGGCCGTGTTCAAAGGCATGTACGTGCATGAGTTTGTGCATGACGGTCGCCACCTGCTGGGTTTCCCCTGCCATTGATTGGAGCGTGACGACATGACAGGGCATTTACTCGTTCGCGGGATGCTGGTGGGCCTGCTCGCCGGCATCCTGGCCTTCGGCTTCGCCAAGACTTTTGGTGAGCCGCAGATCGACAAGGCCATCGCCTTCGAAGATCAGATGGCACAGATGCACGGCGACGCGCCGGAAGAAGAACTGGTGAGCCGCGAAGTACAAAGTACCTTCGGCCTGTTCACCGGCGTGGTGGTGTACAGCGTCTCCCTGGGTGGCATTTTCGCCCTGGTGTTCGCCTACTCCCTGGGCCGCATCGGCAAGGTCGGCCCCCGTGGCTTGGCAGCGCTGCTGGCATTGGCGGCGTTTGTGACGATCATCGTGGTGCCGGGGCTGAAGTATCCGGCCAACCCACCATCGGTGGGCGACCCCGCCACCATCGCGCAACGCACCAAGCTGTTCTTCCTGATGCTGCTGGTGTCGGTGGCGGCTGCGGTGATTGCGATCAACGCGGCGCGCAAGCTGATTGCCAGCCGTGGCCTTTGGACAGGCGCGATCCTCGGTGTGGCGCTGTACATCGTGATCGTGTCGGTGGCCGGCAGCTTGTTCCCGACCATCAACGAAGTGCCGGAACAGTTCTCGGCAGTGTTGCTGTGGAAATTCCGCGTGGCCTCCCTGGGGATTCAACTGGTGCTGTGGACCACCCTGGGCCTGGTGTTCGGCGCCGTGGCCGAGCGCAAGCTGAGCCAGCCTCAGGCGCGTCTCAACTCCTGACGGTACAGGTAGCCGCCGACGCATCGGCGGCTACCGGCATTCACACCCCGGGCCGCGCCAGGTAGAACACCTCGTAGCCATTGCCCGGATGGTTCACATCCAGCGCCTTGCCCGACAAGGTAATTCGCACCAGCTTCCACGCCTGCACATCCAGCGCCAGAAACACCGCGAAGTTATCGCTGCTGTCCGCGAGCTGCTGGTTGCGGGCCTTTTCTGCGGCGAGGATTTGCCCGCGGTCCGCCCCCGGCGCCAGCGCCCACTCCTCCCGATACAGGCTCAAGGCGTCTTGCGCCGGACCTCGCTGCACATCCAGCGGTAACCAGGACTCAATGTGCGGCTGGCCAAAACTGTCGAGGACCTTCTGGAAGCGCTCGCCGAGCAAGAAATCCGCAGCCTGCAAAGGATCCGACCACAGATAAACCGACGAATACAGGTTACCCACCCCCGGCCCCTGCCCTCGCTCCTGGGCGATAAACGCCTTGAACAGCAAACCCTCTGCATGATCCCACAACGGCCCCAGGCGAGCGGCCCGCTCACGGATGACACCCATGTCGTAATCGGCTGGCAAGCGGTGTGAATACTGTTTGGCAAACATCATGGCGCTCCTGTTCAGATGAGTGCCCAGCTTGCGCAGTGCCCATGATTTCAGCAAGATATCACCGGATATAGGTGTGATAAGGAACTGAAATGACCGACGCGCTCAAGCCGCTGGATATCGACACCGTGCACGCCTTTGTCCTGGTCGCCGATTTCGCCAGCTTCACCCGCGCGGCCCAGGCACTGGACACCTCGCAGGCAGCCATCAGCCTCAAGCTCAAGCGCCTGGAAGAACGCCTCGGTTATCGCCTGCTGGTGCGCACACCGCGGCATGTGCGGCTGTCGCCCCAAGGCGAGCAGTTCATCGTCGCCGCCCGCGCGCTGCTCAATGCCCACGAACGGGCGTTGGGTGACATGGGCAATGGCGCCCCGCGACGGTTGGTGATCGGCATCAGCGACCACGTGGCCGGGCCGGACCTGCCACTGTGGCTCAGCCGCCTGGCCGCCTATGACCCGCTGGTGATCCTGGAGGTGCGGATTGCTTCCTCCCGCGACCTGGTGGCGGCGTTCGACCGCAACGAACTGGACGCGGTGATCGTGCGCAACGAAGGCGATCGCCAGGACGGTGAGGTATTGGTGGTGGAGCGCTTTGGCTGGTTCGCCGCGCCTACCTGGCAGCACACGCCCGGCACGCCCCTGCGCATGGCAACCATGGCCTCGCCCTGCGGCGTGCGACACCTGGCGGTGCGCGCGCTGGATGAGGCGCGGATTGACTGGACCGAAGTGTTTGTCGGCGGCGGCGTAATGGCGGTGGGTGCGGCAGTCAGCGCCGGCCTGGGTGTGGCGGCGCTGGCCCGGCGAGTGGCGCCGGCGGGCGCCGTGGACGTCAGCGAACAGTACGGATTACCGGCGTTGCCCGTCAGTGAAATCGTGCTGCATAGCCGAATCAGCGACGGCCGCTCCCGCGAGACATTGCGGGCGTTGAGCGCAACCTTCAGAGGGGTTCTGGAGCGTTAGATTGCATCTGGGTATACCGCCCGCGCACGAACCGCTCCAGTTCATCGCCCGGCAGCGCCTTGCTGAAATACCAGCCCTGGATGATCAGCTCCGAGCCCGACTGCAAAAACGCCAGTTGCTCGGCGGTTTCCACGCCCTCCACCACCACCCCGAGGTTCAACGCCTCACAGAACCGCAGCATCCCGGTCAACACCTGGGCGCCCTTTGGATCATGCTGGGCGACCACGAAACTGCGATCGATCTTGATGAAATCCACGGGGAACTGGTGCAGGTAACTCAGCGCTGAAAATCCGGTGCCGAAGTCGTCGATATACACCTTGGCACCAATCGCCTGGAGCTTCTCGATCATCTGCCGCGTGCCCTGGATATCGCCCACCAGCGCATCCTCAGTGATCTCCACCGAAACCTGCCCGTGGGCCTGGGCCAGTATTTCCACCAGCCGATCACCATACGCCGGGGTAGTCAGCGTGGCGCTGGAGATATTGATCGTCATCGGCAAGGTAAACCCGACCTTCTGCCACTTCTGGTACTGGCGCACAGCCTGGGATGCCACCCACACATCCACGTCGGGCATCAACCTGGCATGGGCCAGCCATTGCAGGAACTCCCAGGGTGAATGCACCGTACCTTCGGCGTCCCGGGCCCGCATCAACGCTTCGCAACCGGTGCATAGCCCGGTCCGGGTGGAAATCTGCGGCTGGAATTCGAGGTAGAACTCATAGTCGCTGATCTGCTGGATATGGCTCAACTCGCTGACCTGGCGCGCCTGGGCCTTGTGGGACGCCATCACCGGGTCCAACTCCAGCAAGCGGCCTTTTTCTTCCAGGCCGCGAAAGGTCATGTCCAGCGACTTCAAATACACCGTGCCGCCCTCCGTGGCCTGGCGGTTGATCGCGCGCACATAGGGCGCATAGATCAGCATGCCAACCCCCAGCAACACCACCTGCAGCAACACTGCCGCAAGATCGCCGTGGGTGCTCAGGTAGGCGTTGAGCAACACCGGCGCGGTAAATGGCACGCTCACCACCGCAGGCGACACCCAGCCAATCTGCACCACCATCAACGCCAGTATCACGTTGAACGCCGGGACCACCAGAAAGGGAATGAACAGCCGCGGGTTAAGAATGATCGGCAAGCCAAACAACAGCACTTCACTGACATTGAACAATGACAACGGCAGGCTCGCCATCGCCACCAATCGCATGGACCGGCTTTTGGAAAACAGCAGGATCGCCAGCAGCAGGCACAGGGCACCACCCGAACCGCCGATAAACGCGAAACTGCCCAGCAAGCCGCCATTCAGTAGATATTTGACCGGCTCGCCCGCGGCCACCGCCGCATTATTGAGCCCGACCGCCTGGTCCAGCACATCAAAAAACGGCTGCATGGCGTAGACCCCATGGATCCCGAAAAACCACAGCAGCGAATTCATCAGGGTCACAAACAGGCCGCTGCCATAGGGCGTCTCCAGTGCATCGAGCACCTGCGGCCCCTGAAGCTGTGCCACCTGCGGAATCTGCAACAGCAACGACAGCACGAGCACCAGCCCGAGCGCCGTGATCGCCCCCGGCACCACCATATTGAGGGTGCCCTTGAGGTTGTGCCCCACCAGGTCTTCGTTGATCAACCGCGTCCAGCGACGCCGATGCAGCCAGGCGATGGCGGGCACATTGATCAGCGGTGAGGCGATGGCGATGAACAACACGAAGGTCGCCGAGGCTCGGGGAAAATCCCGCAGCACAAACGTGGCGATCACTACATGGGCCAGGCACAGGAACGCTACCGGGAGTTGCGGCAGGCGGTGCTGGATAGCGAGCATGTAACCGATGGAGGCTGCCACCAGCAGCGGGATCACCGAGCTGATCTGGTTGTGCAACCCCGCCAGGAAGGCCACCACCTGAGGGTCGAAACCCAGCACTCGGGCGCATTCGGACAGGATCAGGAAACCTGCCGATACCAGCAGGCACGGCAGGATCCACAACAGCCCCTCGCGTATGGCCCGCAACGACTCGGTACTGGCGAGGGCCGCCAGCCGCTGGGTGAAGAAAAGCTTGAACAGCGTTTGCGCCATCACCTGTCCCTCGGTCCCTGATGCCAGGGTCGCAAAATAACACCTGGCTGTCGCCTTATCACGGGGTAACGCTACACGCCCTGACACCGCAAGCGAAAGGCTTTTGCCGCCCCTGGCGCATTTATTCAGAATCACCGCAGGGGCTTGCTGCTTGTCGATTGGCTCGGGTTGGCCCATCCTTTGGCGCACTGGTTGTCGTAAAAAACGACGCACCCCTCGAACGGACTCGACTGATGCTGCGATTCACTCCCCTCATGGCCTGTGCGCTGCTTGGGCTGACCAGCCCGTTGGCCGGCGCCGCCACCCCGACCTTCGCCGATGCCCAGGCCAGCGACCCGGCCAGGCTGCAATGGATGGTCGGCGCACCGCCACCGGCCGACCGCACCGTACGCTTTGAAGACGGCAGCTATTTCCGCTTCCCGGCCATGCGCTGGAGTGTCGCCAACTTTCGCCAATTGATGCCCACGGTGAGCGTCTCCCGCGGGCTCGGCGCACCGCTGGCATTGCCACGCAAACTCGACCCGGCACTCGATGCAATCCCCGTGCAGCCAGTGGATGCGACCCAGCCGCTGACCTGGCGCCAGGCCCTGGACGCCACCTACACCGATGGCATCGTGGTGATGCATCGCGGCACGGTGGTTTATGAGCGTTATTTCGGGGTGCTCAAGGACGATGGGCAACACGCGGCCATGTCGGTTACCAAATCGGTGATCGGTACCCTGGGCGCGATGCTGGTGGCCGATGGCACCCTGGACCCACAGAAAAAGATCGTCGACTACGTGCCCGAACTCGGCCGCTCGGCCTTTGGCAGCGCCACCTTGCGCCAGGTGCTGGACATGACCACCGCCCTGGACTACAGCGAAGAGTATGCCGACCCCAACGCCGAAGTCTGGGCCCACGCCCAGGCCGGCAACCCGCTGCCCAAACCCAAGGACTACACCGGGCCGCGCAGCTACTACGAGTTCCTGCAAACGGTTAAGCAGCGTGGCGAACACGGGCGTGCCTTCGGCTACAAGACCGTCAATACCGACGTACTCGGCTGGGTGATTGCCCGCGCGACCGGACGCAATGTCGCGCAACTGCTCAGCGAACGCATCTGGAGTCGGCTTGGCGCCGAACAGGACGCCTACTTCACCGTCGACTCCATCGGCACACCCTTCGCCGGTGGCGGCCTGAACACCGGGCTGCGGGACCTGGCCCGGTTTGCCGAGATGCTGCGCAACGGCGGGCGCTTCAATGGCCAGCAGATCGTGCCCGAAAACGTGGTGACGGATATTCGCCAGGGCGGCGACAAGCAGGCGTTCGCCCAGGCCGGCTACGCTCAATTGAAGGGCTGGAGCTATCGCAACATGTGGTGGGTAACCCACAATCCCGACGGCGCCTTCATGGCCCGCGGGGTGCATGGCCAGAGCATCTACATCGACCCCAAGGCCGAAATGGTGATTGTTCGCTATGCCTCCCACCCGGTGGCCGGCAACGCCGCCAATGATGGGGTGACCTTGCCCGCTTATGCAGCCATGGCGGCTTTTTTAATGTCCAAGCCAGACTGACCGTCTCTCTTACCGTGGAGTAAACCTTTGTCCCAACCCGGCGAAAACCACCAGCTAGCCCTGGACCGATTCTTGAGTGAACACCCGGCCCTGGCCGCGGAACTGAATACATTGAACCCCCTGGCGGCCCAGGCCAAAGGGGAAACCATGGAGCAGTACCGCGCCGAGCGCCTGCATGAAGCCTTCGAGGCAGAAGCCGAGCAACAGGGCTTGTTCGCCTGGGAACTGACGCTGAAATTGACGGCGCATTCCCCGGCGGAGTTCGAGGCGCAACGCCTTGAGGTGCACAAGGAGGTGGCGCAAATGGCAGGCCTGAGTTGGTTCGAGTATTGCCAGCTGCACGACTTGCCCGTCTAGAACCAGCGGCCCAGGCCCTTCCTGCGATCAGCGAGCACCGCGCGTAATTCATCAAGGGTAACGGCCCTGCGTTCAGGGTCAGCCGTCAACGCCGTACGCAATACAGGCCAGCAATGACGAGGCAGTTGCCTGGGCCGGGCCGGCCTGTCACTGGCGTGGCGCCGGCCTTGTGCCAATTCGTACAACACACAGGCTACTGCATACAGGTCGGCGCTGGCCGACAGTGCTCCGCCAGCCAGCAACTCCGGCGCGGCGTACGCGGGCGTCCAGGCATTGAAGCGGCTGCGACTCAAGCCTGGAGAACCCGCCGGGGCCTGTCCGCAAGCCTCGCCCAGACCGAAATCGAACAAGCGCAAGCCGCCGTCTCCCACCATGACATTGGCGGGTTTCACATCCCCGTGCAGCACACCCTGCTGATGGCTATGGCGCAACGCGTCGAGCAATTGCATGGCGATGCCTTGCAGCGCTTGCCAGGGTAAACCGCCGGGGCACTCCAGCAGCAACCGGTCCAGGGTCATGCCCTGGAGCAGTTCCATGGTAAAGAATGCGATCTGGCCGGGAGCATCCACTTCAAATGAATACACACGCACCACCTGCTCATGCCGCAGGCTGCGGGTCAGGGCAAACTCGTTGTACAGCAACACGTGGGCATCCGCAGATTCGCGAATGGCTTCGCCCAACACCTTGATCGCGACACTGGAACAGGGCTCGCCAAACTGTTCGTGCAGCAGGTCCCGCGCACGATAGACCACGCCCATGCCGCCTGCGCCCAACACGCGCTCGATCAGGTATCGCCCGGCCAGCAACTCGGGGGCTCCGTCGCGCGGTGGGTTTACCGGGGCCTTGGCAAAGGCAAAGTGGGTCAGGTCGCGCATGACTGCACCACCACAGCGGTCAGGTTGTCGCCGGCCGTGCCGCGCAAGACACCTGCAAACAGCTGGTCCAGGACACGTTGCGGGTTTCCCTGGCTCAAGGCCTGGCCCAACTCAGAGTGGCTAAGCGCCTGGTACAGGCCGTCGCTGCACAACAGAAACACATCCCCTGCCAAGGTACCGAGTTCCAGGACCTGCGGGCTCAGTGGTGCCCGCGAGCCGATGGCCCGGGTCAAGGCCCGTGCGTCTGGATGGGCCCTGGCCTGTTCCGGGCTCACCTGCTGGTCAATCAATTGCTCACACAGCGAATGGTCTCGCGACAGCTGGTACAGCGTCTGCCCGCGCCACAGATAGCAACGACTGTCACCGGCCCAGACACACGCAGCGCGATCGCCCTGAAGCAACAACGCCACGACCGTGCTTCCCATGATGGCCTCGGCGCCATGGGAGGCCAGCGTCAATTCATCGCCCAGCCGCCGGTTGAGCCATTGCAGGCAACGACGGGTCGCCTCGACGCGTTCATCCAGGCTGCCCTGGCCGGGCAATGACGCCAGGCCATCGACCACCAACTGGCTGGCGATATCCCCCGCCTGATGCCCGCCCATCCCGTCCGCCACGGCCCAGCAGCCCGTCCCGGGGCAATCGAGAAAGGCATCCTCGTTGCGTAAACGGACCTTTCCACGGTCTGTGCGACCGGCGCTGTGCCAGCGGTCGCGAGGTTGGCTCACAACTGCTCCGGCAGGCGAAAGGTTCGCCACTGCGCCATCTGGAATGGATTGGGTGTGCGTCGGCTGGTCAGCAGGTAGTTGGCGCGCAGGCCTGCCAGGTCAGCCTTAAGGATCAGCTCATCCTGCCCGCTGGAGGGTTCGTTCTGCATCAAGTCGAACAAGCGAAACAGGGACCAGGCCCCGGTATTTTTTTCGAGCCCCAACGCCCGCTCGCTGCCACGCTCCAGTACCAGGCTGCTGCGACCATTCTCAGCCTCGGCTGGCCATTGCATCGCCATGGGGACAATCGGCCCGTGCCGGTACTCCATCTGCTGGCCACCCAAACGCAAGACCGCGCGACTCACCGAAGGGTCCAGGCTATAGGGTGCGAGCGTGAAACGAACCTGCAAGTCCCCCGGTTCATCCGCAAAAAAACCGCGCCTGATCACCTGCACCTTCGCCTGCTGGTCGAGCAACGCCCGAGACATCGGCAAGCTGCGCCCATCCAGGCTACGCAGCCTGTAGCGCCCGGAATCACCGCTGACGAAAGGCTTCAGATAGCTGTCAAAGAATCGCGCCATGATCCCCTCAGGCTTGAAAAACTCCTGGAAGTCGTTGAGGGAAACGTCGCTGCTGGCGTGGGCATTGAACGGGAAACGCAGCTTGATCGCCCTGCTGTAGAAACCATATACCTCGCTCTGATAACGCTGGTTCACATGCCGATAAGCCTGGTCGAGCAGGCGGCGCCAATGCTCGTCGGCCAGGCTTTCGAACCAGCCCGCCAGCGGCAGCGGCAAACGCGCGGCCACGTTGCGCAGGTTACTCAGCGCATCCTGTTGCCCCTGGATCCGCCGCTTGACCATCTCGAACGCGACCGGCTCCGGCGCGCCTTCGCGATTCAAGCTCGCCAACTGCAGGTGCAAGTCGTTGAGCGCCTGTAACACGCCGATTAACTCGGCCCCCGGGTACTCTTGGCTGTCCAGCAACTGGTGCAAGGGCTCGAAGCGGCGTTGCATGGCTCGCCGTGCGCTGTCGGGCAAGGCATTGACCAGCCCGGCGGCGGTCGGCAACCGCTCTGCCGCAGGCCCAGGCAGCTTGGCAGCCAGCTCGTCGAGGCGCTCACTGGCCGACGGCAGGCGCGTGTGGTCACGAACCTGCTGCAACAACTGCAACAACGGCGACTGGGCCGACGTCAAGCTGGCGAGCTGCTCGGCGCCTTGCCTGGAGTTTTCAGTTTCACGCAGGCCAACCTGCCCAAGCGCCTCGCTCCAGGCATCGGCATACTCGCTGAAGTAGCGTTGTTCAAGCTCCACCATCAACCGTTGCAAATCCATGGCGCTCAGGTCGGCGCCCTCTCCCAGCACCCAGTTGTCCTGGACGATGGTGTTCACCAGCCGCGCGCCCTGCGCTTCAAAATGCCGCTGGTACGTGCGGGTATAAAACCCCGGAATGGAACGCTCGCCCCCGTCAAACACCCGCCCGTGTGCAAGGCGCAACGGTTCAAGGCCGCGAGCTTGTTCGCGCAGCACCCGGTACACCACGTCAACCAGCGATTCGCCGCGCAACACGTGGCGCGCGCGGGCCACCAGCTCGTCATCGAGCGGCTGCACGAACGGCTGCTCAAGCAAGCGCGCGAAATGTTCATTCAACCGGTTTTGCACGGAGGGCTCACCGGCAAACCGTACAGACCAATGCCCCGCCACCCGCTCACGCAGCCAGCCGACATCCCGACGCTCCCGCAGGTTGAGCATCAGGTATGCCCGGAGGTTATCCAGCAGCCGTTCACGATCTTCCAGGCTGCCGCGAACCTGTTCCTGCAGCATCTCGCTGACCTGGGACAGCAACAGCCGGCCCAAGGCACGCTCGTAGGCCTGCTCCAGCACCGGACGGCTGATACTGCCCTGATACAACCCCATCCGCTCAACCAGCCTGGCTTCGCCCGGCAAGGGGAAAATCCGCGTGGCCGCCAGGCGGCTGTCCAGCAGCGGCAGGAGTGCCTGGGTAGCGTCTGACCCAGGCTGCACGGGTGCGGGCTGTCGTGCCAGCGCCTGCAGTTGCTCCAGACGCTGATGATTGGAGGAGTAACTGTGGGTCCACAGCAAGCCCGCCGCCACGACGACCACTAGTGCGCCCAGGGCCAGCCCCCCCTGGTGCCGGCGGATTCGACGGCGCTCCTGGCTATCGAGGTCCGCCAGGTCGGCTTGCGCCAGAATCACCCGGCTGAACAAGCCCTGGATAAAGTGCGAACGTGGTTCAAGTGCCTGTGGGCCACCGTCGGCGCTGGTCAAGTAGAAACCACGAAAGCCGTTAGTGTGCTGATAACGCGGGCCGCAAAAAGCAACGTCGATATAGAGGCTCAGGCGCTCGCCAATCCGGGCCGCCTGATGGGGAAAGTCGAGCATCCGTCCGCGCAGATCACTGTTGCGTTCCTGGTGCAGGCGCTGCACAAGCTCACCGCTCAAGCGCTGCAGCAGTGCTTCAAACGCCTGTCGTACCTGGGCAATGCCAATACCCGCTTTGCCTGGGACGATAGATTCGCCCAACACCGCATCACTGCCTTCGCCCAACGGCCGGTCGAAGAACTCCGCAAACCCCGGCAGGCGGTCGGCCTGGGTCACCACCAGGTAGATCGGCACCTCCACATGCAACGTCTGGCGGATCTCCAGCAACCGACTCTGGACTGCCCGCGCCTCATTCTCCAGCTGACGCTCGCTGCCATGGAGCAATGTGTCCGTGGACAGCGCCACCACCACACCGTTGAGCGGGCGTGTCCGGCGCCGCACCTTGAGCAGCTCCAGCAGCGTCGACCAACCCGCGCCATCCACCTGGCTGTCAGGCTGGGTAAGGTAGCGGCCGGCGACGTCGAGCAACACGCCGTCCTCGGCGAAATGCCAGTCACAGTCCCGCGTGGCACCGCCCTGTGTCGCTACCGACGCGCCCTGATCCTGGAGCAACTGCAAGCCACTGGCGGCCAACATCCGGGACTTGCCACTGCCTTCCTTGCCGATCAGCAAATACCAGGGCAATGCATTACGCCAACGCGGGCTGCGTTCACCATAAATCCGGGAGTGTTTCAGGGTGTACAAAGCGTCCTTGAAGCGACCGCGCAGGTGCCGCTGCTCGTTTTCAATCTGGCCTTTGCGCGGGCGTGGCTCGCCGTCATCGACGGTTGATTGCCGGGCCATACTGCGCCAATTGGCATACACCATCGCCAGGCCCCACAACAAAAACAGCCCGCTGATTGTCAGCAAGCGCGATGCCGCCGCTTGCCAGAATCGATAGTCGTCGACAGCCAGCAGTGGCCCGAAGAACCACACGGTCATTGCGACCGCGAGCACCAGCAGCAGGCTCCAGACCCAAACCCTGCCCAGCACGGCGCCCGCGCTCCTGAAGAATGCGTTCATGCGTTGCTCCCTGCGTTAGAGCGGCGCCCGGAACATATCCGGCGCCACGAGTTGATACGGTTGCAACATCGCTTCACGCTGCTGGCCCAGCACCCAGGCAAATCCTGCATACAGGCTCAACAGGCTGGCGGCGACAAACACTGCAATCCAGGTGAGCGACACGACCCTCAGCCGTTTCCGGCGCGGCTGTTCCGGCCTGGGCGACGGCGCGCACGCCGCAGGCGTATCACCCCGCACATGCCGGATCTGCCGATACAGCGCGTCCCGAACCTGTTCAAGCTGCAACAACCCACGCTCCATGACCCGGTACTTGCCCTCAAACCCGAGGGACAGGCACAGGTACATCAACTCCAGCATCGCCAGGTGCTTGAAGGGGTCCCTCGACATGCGCTCAAGCAACTGGAAAAACTTCTCGCCGCCGAAGGTTTCGTTGTGAAAACTGCTCAGCAGGCTCATCTTCGACCAATCGCTCTGGCTGCCCCATGAGGTGGTGACCACTGCCTCGTCGATCACGCTGCACAGCACATACCGCGCCGCCATGACCTCGCTGCCTTGGGCCCCGTCATGCCGGGCCCGCGTCTCGAACAGCGTGACTGCAGCCGAGAGTCGTTCATTCAGGGCGCGCAGGCTTTCCTCGGCGGTACTGCGCTTGAGGCGGACCACCTCGGACAACAGCTCCCAGGCAGGCGCCACCAAACTGTTCAGGCCAATGTCGAAATGCTCCGCGCCCTGCAAGCGGGCCGCGTAGATCATCCGGTCTTCCAGTTGTTCGAAACGCGGCGGCGATGCGAAGTCGGTCATCGGTCCCTGCGCCGGTCCGCGTCCCTGTCGATCAAGCAGGACGGTTTTCTCGTCCTGCGGGTATTCCCTGTCCATGGTCTCAGTTCCTGATGGCCCAGAATTTCAGTTCCAGTTCGGCAAATTCACCGCTGACGTGGAAGGCAAATCCTCCCGACTGCTTCAACTGCTCAATGTCCCGGGCACCGAGTTCAAGCATGAAATAGGTGTTGGCGGCATGAAACGGTATCTGCCGGGGAGCCACCGGCAGCGGCTTGACCTTGATGCCCGCCAACTGCAGGTTGACCAACTCGCGAATCCGCTCCACGGGGCCGACCTTGAGGTGCGCCGGAAGCCGGTGTCGAAGCTCCTCGGCGTCACAATGGGCGCTGGCGGCCAGAATGAAGGTCGCCGAACCCAGCAGGTTGAGATCGCTCACCGGGCACACCAGCACCCCGTACTGGCGAGGCTGCAGCGCCAGCTCAATGGCATGCTGCTCAAGCACCATCGACAGCAGGCTGCGAATCGGCTCCATCAATCCACGAAAGCTGGCGCCCTGGTCGCTGTGCCGGTAATGCCCCTCGAAGTGCGCACGCTTGCTGTCGCTGGCAAACGTCGCGAGTTCACCCAGGATCGACAGCAATGTTCGATACAGCGTTTCAGGGCTGACCTGGCTCAGGCCCAGGTAGTGACGCAAGACCAGTTCGGTGCGATTGATCAATTGCAACATCAGGAAGTCGCCTACCTCCGCGCCGGCGGCGGTACCGTTGGCGCGAATCCGCTCGGCGATGGCATCCCCCCGGTAAGCGAGCAGGCTGATCACTTCCTTGAGGCAAGACAGCAGGTAGCCGGAGCCATGCAGGTGAATGAAGCTCGGGATAAAATCGGGGTCCAGGCTGACGCCCTCCTCGGTGCAACTGAGCACCTGGGCAACCTTGAGCTTCACGTAATGCGGGTCGCTGTGTTGCTCCCCCAGCAACAGGCGAAAATCCAGCTGCCCGCAATTGACCTGACGACGAGCTTCTTCCCCGGCGTTGGAGTCGCTGACGTCTACCGCAAGAGTCTTGTAGCGCGCCAACACATCAATCTGCTCGGGTCGACGGGCTTCAACACAGTTACCTGTGGCCAGCGGCAAGGCCAGGTAGATCGACTGCTTCCCGGTATTGACCGGAACCTCCAGCACCAGCGACTCCATCGCGCCGCCCAGCTCGAACAGGCTGCCATCCGGCAATATGCCGCTGGCCTGGCTGATAACGACCTTGCCCATATTGAGGTATTGCACATCGATTTCCAGGGCCAGGAAGCCCCAGGCGTGACGGCACAACAGCTGGGTGCGGCGCGTGAGTTGCTGATCGTGGTACCGATCGTTTTGCTGGAAATGCTGAGGGCGCAACAACATGCCTTCCTGCCAGATGACTTTTTGGCTGTACATGTCAGTCGCCCACCTTCGCGGGTTGCGGGTTGACCAACCGAATGCCGGCCTGATCAAGGATCAGTTCAGCGCCGGTCAATCGCTGCGCGGTCACCGGCAACACATAGCGCCATTGCGAGTGAGGCAAATCACGGTACGCCGCCAGCACGCCGACATAACGACTGCCGGGCTCAAGACTGAGTTTGAGCGTGGAGTGATCGCCGGGGCGCAACTCCAGCTCTTCGAGGTTCACCAGGTCCTTGGGCAACGTGTGCTCGGCATGAGCATAAAGGCTGAAAAAGTCCGCATTTTCAAAAGCCACGGGGTGTCGAAGCTCCATCAGGTGCACCACGATCGGCGACGGGCGACCATGGAGATCAGGGTTGACCCGTTCGCTGGCGGTCAGTGTCAGGTCCAGCTTGGTCAACTTCGAAAAGGGCGACAGGGAGCAACCACCCAGCAAACCCATTACAGCGCACAACAATGCAACGGTGACTCGGGACATGAAGATCATCCTGGATAACGGTGAAGGGTTGAGATCAGACGAATCTGTTCCTCGTACGCCTTGGCGAAGTCGCTGCCCAGCAGGCGCTCGCTCAAGTGCTCGTCCTCGATCAGTGTCTGGTAATGGCGCTGATACGCGCGCCAGCGGGCGCCACACCGGGGGATCAGCGGCGGCCTTGCCTGGCGTTCGAAGCACAGCAGCAAATGGCCGGGCGCAAAGGCTGCCAGAGCGCCGCGTACTGCCGCGCGGCAGGCCGCCAGCAAGGCCACCTCGTGAGCCTGCATGTCGCGGTACGCCCGCATGACAAGCATCTCGGCGGAAACCTGCCCCAGCTGCCCGACACCCAGCAGCGACCCCAAGGCCGCACTGGCGTCTGCGCTGTCTCTAAGTGGGTTGGGGCTTTGGAGCGGCGTCTGGGTGAGTGCCAGTTTCAGCTCTTGCCTGAGCTCGTTACGGGTGCCCAGGCTCTGTTGCAACCCTTCAGTCATTTGCCGGAGCAAGCTCGCGGCCTTGATCGCCAGGACTTCTCTTGCCGACTCATCGAGGTCGCCCAGATCAATACCGAGTGCCTGCGCAAACCCCAACCAGAATGGCCCTGAGCCGTGACCTGGAACGGGCGATTGCGGACTTGGGGCAACCTGGCGCGCAGGCTTCACAAGCTCGGGAACCGTCAGGTGATCCCGGTCCGCCGCCGCGTGGTCCGTCCAGCGCAATGTCTCGTAAGTGGTCATGTTCAGGGCCGCCAGCTCTTGCGACCCGTCCTCGCGCTGCAGTTCGCTGGCCATTGCCCGCAGTGGGTCCAGCTCAAGGAATGCATCATCGGGAATCAGCCTGTGTAATCCGTCCTGGCCCTGTCCCAGCGGTGGGCTGACCAGTCGTGCGCGAATACTCAGCGGCCCCAGCTGAAATACCGCGCCGTCATCTATCGGTTGCTGCTGCCCCTCATGCAGACGCTCACTGCGGCCTACCAGGCGGGTTCCATTGCTGCTGATATCCGTCAGGAAATACCGGCCGTCACGATAACTGATCACCGCGTGACGACCGGAAACCTGGCGACTGGTGTCAGGCAGGGTCCAGTCGCAACCGGCCCCCCGGCCAATGACGCCCCCCACACCGTCAAAGACTTTGCGCAGCGCCGGCGCGGACTCTGCTGGCCCCGCAGGGCACACCTCAAACACTAGCTGCATGGCAGGACTCCTCCGCGCTCACAGGCCACGACCGGTGGACCGTGGATCACCCAGCGGACGGTAGTCATCGTCGTCAAAGACATGATTGGTGTTACAGCCACTCAGCAAAAACAACACAAGCACCAGGGCTTGCCACTGACTAACAGGCATCAGGTATCTCCCGGAATTGAAAGGGTGTGCCATTCAGCACTCTCCCTGGACTTCGCCAAACGGAATGTCCAGGCGTGCAAGGCGGTACAACAACGTGCGCCGGGCGAGGCCCAGTTCACGGGCGGTGCGGGTTCGATTGCCACGGTTCTTGCGCAGGCAGTCGATCAGCACTACCCGCTCGACTCGCTCCATGCGCTGGCGCAGCGTTGCGTCGACAGCGGGCGCGGACAGGGTTGATGGCAGCGATAAATGCGCAGGCAGGATCACCTCGTCGTCGCACAGCAGCACCGCCCGCTCCACCATGCATTTGAGCTCACGAACATTGCCGGGAAAGTGGTGGCTGGACAGTTGATCCAGGGCCGCACTCGACCAGCCCACCGTGGCTCGCCCCAACAGTGCACAGGCCTTGTCGGCGAAATGCCGGGCCAGTTGCAGCACGTCCCCGTCCCGCTGGCGCAGCGCCGGCAACTCGATAGGAAACTGCGCCAGCCGGTAATAAAGGTCCTCGCGAAAGCTTCCTTCAGCCACCATGCTGGTGAGGTCCCGGTGGGTCGCCGCAACGATTCGCACGTCGACCTTGTGGGACGTGTTGGCACCCAACGGCCGAATCTCGCCCTCCTGCAGGACCCGCAACAACTTGGCCTGCAGTGACAGCGGCATATCACCGATTTCGTCGAGCAGCAGCGTGCCGCCGTGGGCGGTGTCAAACAGGCCGGCATGGTCTCTTTCGGCCCCGGTGAACGCGCCTTTGCGGTAACCGAACAACTCACTTTCGAGCAAGCCTTCGGGAAACGCTGCGCAGTTTTGCACCACAAATGCCTTGCTGCTGCGCGGGCCGGCAGCATGAATGGCCCGGGCGACCACCTCTTTACCGGTGCCGGTCTCGCCCCGGAGCAGCACGGTGTAGGGGCTATGCACCACCTTGCCGATCAGGCGGCACGTCTCGTCCATGGCCGTGCTGTTTCCGATCAAGCCGTAGGCGCTGGTGCTGCGGGTGCTGCGAACCACCTTCAACGCACCGGGAGCCCGGCGCATTCGCCGCAACAGGGCCAACTGGCTCAAGACAAAACTGCCCAATTGGCCCAGGGACGCACCGTAGCCAGCCAGCTCCGTCGCTCGCAGGCTCGCACACAACACCATCCCGGATACCTGCTTGCTCGGCCCCGGTAACGGCACGCACAGGAGTGATTGCCAGGACGCCGCGACCGCTGGCAGAAACCCCGTGTCATACACACTGCTGCCTGCCTCGGTGAGGTTAAACACCCGGTTCTGTTGCAACACGTACTGCAACAGTTGCTCGTTCCGCAAATCCGCGCCCGAGCTCACAACCGCCCCTGGCGGCGACAGGCCCGGCAAATACTGGGCAGCCAGTTCGAGGCGGCCGGTGGCCTGGTCGAGCAGGTACAACTGGCCAAGCTCGCAGCCGCTCAGTTGCGCGGCGCCTGCCGCAAAGTCATCGGCCAATGTCGATTCGTCACTATTGATGCCCAACCGGGTAAACCATCCCAACAAGGCAGCGGCGTAGTCCAGCGGGCTTGGCAACTGGGTAAACGGATTGTCCGCCATCAGTTGAACTCACAGATTACGGTGCCATTGGCATCCAGCCTGGCATGGACGAACTGCAGGGACTTGCCAACGGCCATCGCATCCAGCAGGCGATCCACCACCTGCGGCAACAGGTTTTCCTCGATCCATTGGTCGACAAACCGCGCGCCACTCCCACTGTGGCTACAGTGCTCGGCCATGTGTGCGACAAGATCCCCTGCGTGACTGAATGCGAGCTTGCGCTGAAGCAGACGCTGGCCCAGGCGCTGAAGTTTGTGTTCAATCAGTTGGTGCAGCACCGCGCCTGCCACCGGGTAATACGGCACGACTCGCATACGGGCCAGCAGCGCCGGCTTGAAATGAGCTGTCAGTACCGGCCGGATCGCGGCGTGCAGCACTTCGACAGCCGGTCGTTGACTGTCGGCGCACAGCCCGGTGACAAGATCGCTACCCAGGTTGGAAGTCATCAGGATCAGGGTATTGCGAAAGTCGATTTCACGCCCTTCTCCATCATTGGCTACCCCTTTGTCGAACACCTGGTAAAACAGGTTCAGGACATCCGGATCGGCCTTTTCCACCTCATCGAGCAGCACCACTGAATAGGGCTTTTGCCGCACCGCCTCAGTCAGCACCCCGCCCTCCCCGTAACCGACATAACCCGGTGGTGCGCCGATCAGCCGGGACAGTGAGTGTTTCTCCTGGTATTCAGACATGTTGATCGTGGTGACAAAGCGCTCGCCGCCATACAACAGGTCGGCCAGGGCGTGGGCTGTTTCAGTTTTGCCGACACCACTGGGGCCCACCAACAGAAATACCCCCACGGGGGCATCAGGCTTGTTCACGCCGGCCGCGACAGCCCGCAGGCAACGGTCCAGGACCTGCACGGCACCTTCCTGGCCGAGGATGCGACCACGCAGATCATCCGCAAAGTTCAGGACCTTCGCGCTGTGTTCGCGGGCAAGCTGCTCCAGGGGAATACCCGTCCAGGCGCTGATAACCTGTGCCACCAACCGTGGGCATACTTCGAAGCTGAGCAATCGCTGTTCGTGCTGTATGGCCTGCAACGCCTGATGGTTCTGGGCCAGGA
Source organism: Pseudomonas sp. C8002 (assembly GCF_013385765.1). NCBI lineage: Bacteria > Pseudomonadati > Pseudomonadota > Gammaproteobacteria > Pseudomonadales > Pseudomonadaceae > Pseudomonas > Pseudomonas sp. C8002. Next base: position 211,405 of record NZ_JACAPJ010000001.1, on the reverse strand, counting down.
GCGGAGCGAGAGCCTCAGTGCTTTCGCCAAGGTTACCGGCGTCGGCCAGTTGCTGGCGCAGCGAGAGTACCTTCTCGGCCAGTTCGCGCTGGTGGGTCCAGCGTTGTTCAAGCTGGAACTGTGCGACTTCTACTTCTTCCAGTCTCCGGGTGAGGTGCTGCAGCACCTGTTCATCGATGGCCAACCCCGCGTCGGCATCCCTGCGCACGGCACGTTGCTGGCGCGTGCCCTCGGCCAGTTCGGCGCGCAACTGCTGCAGTTCGTCCGGCGCCGTGACCAGGCTGATCCGCACCCGGGCACAAGCAGTGTCCAGCACGTCCACAGCCTTGTCCGGCAACTGGCGGCCGGCCAGGTAGCGGGCACTCAACTGCGCGGCGGCGACCACGGCGTCATCGCGCACGTAGACTCCGTGGCTGGCCTCATACACCGGGACCAACCCACGCAAAATCGTCACGGCATCGTCAACCGTCGGCTCGTGCACCTGCACCGGCTGAAAACGCCGCGCCAACGCAGGGTCTTTCTCGAAGTATTTCTTGTACTCCGACCAGGTCGTCGCGGCGATGGTACGCAACTCACCTCGTGCCAGCGCTGGCTTGAGCAGGTTGGCGGCATCGGAGCTGCCGGCCGAGCCGCCTGCGCCGACCAGGGTATGAGCCTCATCGATGAACAGGATGACCGGTTGCGGCGAGGCGTTGACCTCATCGATCAAGCCTTTGAGGCGGCGCTCGAACTCACCCTTGATACTGGCACCGGCTTGCAGCAGGCCCATGTCCAGGGTCAGCAGGCGCACCTTCCTGAGCACCTCTGGCACTTGCGCGCTGACGATCCGCAGGGCCAGGCCCTCGACTATCGCGGTTTTCCCGACACCCGCCTCGCCCACCAGAATGGGGTTGTTCTTGCGCCGCCGCGCGAGCGTATCGATCATTTGCCGGACTTCGTTATCGCGACAGAGCACGGGGTCGAGTTTCCCGTCCCGGGCCTGGCGAGTCAGGTCATGGGTAAAGCGCTCCAGCAAGGAACTCCCCGCCTCAGCTGGAGCCGCCTGCGCGTTTTCACTCAAGAGAAATCCGAGCACCCGCGGTGCATCAAGCGTGCTCATCACCGCCTGGTAACGGCTGCCAGCGTGCTGCATCGGGTTGCGCAACAAGGCGAGCAGCAAGGCGCCATGGTCCACTTCCCGTCGGCCCAGCTCCAGATGGGCAACCAGCAACGCCTGCTGCAGCCATTGCACCAGGGCGGGCGAAAACACCGGATTGCGGGACGCGCGCTGGTCGACCCGAGGTTGCAGCACGGCCTGCAATTCCCCGGCATCCACGCCCGCATCCTGCAGCGCTCGCATAAGAACACCCACGGGATGCTCCAGGAGCGTCAGCAGCAAGTCTTCCACCAGCACCTCGCCGCCGCCCCGGGTGACACAACGCTCGGCGCTGCGTTCCAGGTCGCGCCGTGTGGACGCCGTCAATGCCTGGATAAGTTGTTGCAGATCCACATTCATCATATCCATCAATCCCTAATGATTTTTACTGGCCAGGATGACCACGCCGTCTGCCCGCTCATGCCCCAGCCAACTGGTCCAGCCCAGGCGGCAGACGTTGTGCTCGCCAAGGTGCAACGGCCGGACCTCGCCCGCCGCCAACACCAGTCGCACGTCGTATTCCAAGGGGTCCCGGGCGGCAAAACGCACCAGCGCACACAGCGGCTCGTAACCCGCCCCGGTGGGCAAAAACTCGTGAAAACGCTGCCAATCGAGTGCCAATACATGAACCCTGAACATGCCACTGCGGTCGATAAGGCACTCCCCCAGCACCAGGTCCGAACCCAACGAGCTATAGGCGCGACCAAGGTCATTGCGCTGCTCCTGGTCGATCACTACCCTGCGCTCGACCCACTGCTCGATGACCAGCCGGTTGTGCTTGAAGTAATAACGCAGCACGGTCTCGATCAGCGCGGCGGAGTGCACGCGCAGGCTAAGCAGCCCCAGGTAGGGAAAAAGGCGTTTCCAGTTCAGTTGAGCCGCGCTGCGAATCGCGCTGCCACCCAGGCCCACCCATGCAAACATCTGCTCGGAAAAGGGATCGCGGGCGCCCGTTTGAAAACTCGCCTGATAACGATATTTTCGCCAGATCGGCACTATCAGCCGGTGCAGGCGATGGTGAAAAAGATCAAGAAATTCCCGCGTCGGATTACCGCCCGCTACCTCGGCAAAGGCTTGCTCGCCATAGAACGCCGGCAGCGGTGACCCTGTACCAAACAGGCCCAGCACATTGAGGCGAAGCCGTGCCCGCAAATGGCCGTGCTCGACAAAAAACTCCACACGATCAATGTCGTTGCCGGGAAAGCCAAAGCCTGGGTTGGCCTGGAACTCCAATTGATCGTAAAGCGCCTCATCGTCCAGCGAGGGATGCGCCTCGCGCAGGCGCTCGATAATCTGCGCAACCGCCTGAAACACCGAGTACTCGCGAATCACTCGGGACAGTGCGGTTAAAGCAGGGGCTGCTGGCCCATCCGGGGTGGCCATAGGTACACGTCTCCTTGTGTGCTGATGACTCGCAGTTCGTGGTACGAGTTGAGGCTGGCGTAAAGCGCGAAGAACTCGTTGAGCACCGAGGCAAAGACGAACACGTCGCCCTCCCCCAGGTAGCCTTCAGGATCGATGGTGAGGTCAACCCGTAAGCCGCGAAATGGCAGGCCTCGGTGCAGCCGGTCTACGGGCTGGTGACTGATCGAACGGAGGGCGCCCAGCCTTCGCCTGCTGACCTTTTCCACCTGGCGGTCGTGATAACGCGGCAGGTCGTAGGTTTCGAGGATCACCCTCAAGGCGTTGATATCGGTCAATGACAGATAGTTGAGCGACATATTGCTGATCAGTCGCCACAGGAAGTCACTGTCCAGGGGTGGCGCAAAGCTGGGGGTTGCCGCGGTGATGTTGCGAAACGAGAGAAACTCGGGCGTCTGTTCGCACGCCTGATTGATATCGCCCACCTGCAGCAGGCATGGCAGGTTGTGGTTGGTGCAGGTCAGTTCAATCGACAGGGTTTCCTGTTCATGCACTGGACACCGGTCGAAACTCAGCCAGGTATCCAGGCCGGCATGTTGCAGGGATGGCCGCTGGCGAACGCCATAGCTGGGCGCGGCGCTGCCAAAATCGTGCTCAAACGATTCGAACGGAACATATTCCTGGTACCCGAGGCCTCCCGGCCGCCATCCCGTGACCTTGTCGACGGAAAATACACCGCAGTTCCCCCTGGCGTATTCGCCAGGCAACAACAGGTATTCGTCCTGCTTGCCGTCCAGGCGAATCGGTACGCCGTCGTGCTTGAACAGATTGACGATGGGCGTGCAGTACAGCTTCACGTTGTCCAGGGTAGGCGCCATTCGCTTAATACCGCGACCACGCATGTCGAAGCGTAACGTCACGCCATGTACCTGCTTGAGTACGTCAATAGGCAACCTGCTCAGCGCGCCAAGGCCACTCACATCGACAAACAGGTATTTGTCGGGAAAGGCGAAGTACTCCTGCAAATGGCGATAGCCACGAAAGGTATTCAACGGATAAGGGATCAGTGCCTCATCCTCGGAAAAGCCCACAGGACTGATATCGTTGCTGGACAGACGCAATGAAACAGGCTCGCCGTCGGCGCCGATGACCGGCAGCCCGTCGCGCCCGAAAGGCTGCAACTCGAACCCGTCCAGGTGACGCAAAAGCCCCAGGTAAAGCGCCTGGCTGACGGGTTGCTCCCCCGCGAGATGCAAACGCAGGCAGTTCAGTTCCAGCTCACTGAAGTTGCCCTCGGCCGTCATCTCCAGACGCAGGCAGAGCAAAGCGCCCTCACCCTGTACCGAGTACTCCATGGCGGCCAGTTGCAGCGGCAAGACCTGCGTCGGGTAACAGGTACGAAAACGGCAGCGTTCACCGTCGATCGCAATGCTTTCCACCGGTGTATCCCGCTCGACCCTGATGGCCGGCCCTGTGCGCTTGAGCGGATCAAACTGCAGCATGCTGAACGACGGCAGCGGCCGCATATAGTTGGGCCACAGCAGATGCATCAACGAGTGACTCAACTCCGGCAATTGATCATCAAGCTTCTGCCGCAGGCGACCGGTGAGGAATGCAAAACCCTCAAGCAACCGTTCTACGTCCGGGTCCTGGCCAGCGTCCCCGAGAAACGGCGCGAGTGCCGGGTTGCGCTCGCAGAAGCGTCGCCCCAACTGTCGTAGTGCGCTCAGCTCGCCCTGGTAGTAGCGGTTAAACGACATTCGGTTTGACCTCGACCCGTGCGCCGTGAGCCAGGCTGGCGCAAAAGGCGACCGCTTGCGTCATGCCATTGACTTCCATGGCCCCCTCGATGGAAAAAGCCAGCACCATCGGGTCACGGTCCTGTGGCAATGCCCTGACACGGACATCCTTCAGACGGGGTTCGTAGGCCTGGATAAAGCGCTCAATCAGGAACCGAGCCTGGCTCAACGCGTCATGCAGGCTGAGGCGCATGTCATTCAGATCAGGTAACCCGTAATCAGGTAGCGTCTGGACACTGCCCGCACGGGTGCTGAGCATTTTCGCCAGATGCCCCGCCACGGATTCCACGACGCAACCTTGCGGGCTGCGCCCCACGCCGGACTCCAGGCGCTCGAAAAGGCTGCGGTTTTGGGTAATCACGTGGCGGCGGCTCATTCTTTATCGAGCTTGCCGACGAGCGACAGAGTGAAGTCTGCCCCCATGTACTTGAAGTGCGGGCGAACGCTCAGGTTGACGCGATACCAGCCGGGCTCCCCGTCGACATCACTGACAACAATGCGCGCAGCCCGAAGCGGGCGCCGTCCACGCACTTCGGTGCTGGGGTTGTCCTGGTCGGCGACGTATTGGCGAATCCATTTGTTGAGTTCCAGCTCAAGATCGGTGCGCTCCTTCCACGACCCCAGCTGTTCACGCTGCAGGACCTTGAGATAGTGGGCCAGGCGATTGACGATCATCATGTACGGCAATTGGGTACCGAGCCGGTAATTCAGCTCGGCAGCCTTGCCTTCGGCACTGATTCCAAAAGACTTGGGTTTTTGCACCGAACTGGCGGAAAAGAACGCTGCATTGTCACTGCCCTTGCGCATGGTCAGGGCAATGAAGCCCTCTTGCGCCAGCTCGTATTCGCGTCGGTCGGATACCAGCACCTCGGTAGGAATCTTGGTTTCGATCTCGCCCATGCTGTGAAAGTGATGCAGCGGCAAGTCCTCCACTGCACCACCACTCTGCGGGCCGATAATGTTCGGGCACCAGCGATACCGGGCGAAACTGTCCGTCAAGCGGGTAGCAAAGGCATAGGCCGTATTACCCCACAGATAGTGTTCGTGGCTGCTGGCCACATGTTCCTGGTAGGCGAACGTCTTGACCGGACAATCAACGGGATCGTACGGCGTACGCAATAGAAAGCGCGGTACGGTGAGGCCGATGTAGCGGGCATCTTCGCTCTGGCGAAAACTCTGCCATTTGGCAAACTGCGGCCCTTCAAAATGGTCCTTCAGGTCCTTGAGGTCAGGCAGGCCGGTAAAGCTCTCCAGGCCGAAGAAGCCAGGGCCGGCCGCCGCAATGAACGGTGCATGGGCCATGCAGGCCACGCTGGAAACATACTGCATCAGCCTGACATCGGGAGCACTGGGGGAAAGGAAATAATTGGCGATGATTGCCCCTACGGGCTGGCCGCCGAACTGACCGTATTCGGCACTGTAGATGTGCTTGTAGAGTCCGGACTGAGTCACCTCCGGTGAGTCCTCGAAGTCATCCAGCAGATCCTGGCGGGAGACGCTGAGCAGTTCGATCTTGATGTTTTCACGAAAATTGGTGCGATCAACCAGCAACTGCAGGCCACGCCAGGAAGACTCCAGTGCCTGGAAGTCGGGATGGTGCAGGATTTCATCCATTTGCTGGCTGAGCCTTGCGTCAATCTCGGCAATCATCCGGTCAACCAGGCGCTTCTTGACCGGCTCGCCCTTGTTTTGCGGCTTGATCAGCTCCTCGATAAATGCCGAGACTCCGCGCTTTGCAATACTGTAGGCCTCGTCGTCGGCGCTGAGGCGGGTCTGGGCAATGATGTTGTCGAGAATGCTGTACTCATCCGTGATGGGCGCATGCGACGGGCTTTGGCTGGTAGTCATGGTGTCAGTGTCCTTTTAACTGAGAGAGTCATACGGCGGAGCTGTCCAGCCCCAATTCAGCCAATACCCGCTTGCGCGAATCGTCATCGGCGAGGGCATTTTCAATGGCCTTTCGAAAGCTCGGCGTGTTGCCCAGCGGCCCCTTGAGCGCCACAAGTGCATCGCGCAGGTCCATGAGCGTTTTCAGCTCGGGTATCTGCTCAACCAGCTGTGCAGGATTGAAGTCCTTCATCGAATTGATCCTGACCCGGATCGCCAACTCGTCAGGTTCGGCTGAATCCTGCAGCCGGTTGGGGACGCTCAAGGCCAGGCCCAAGGCCTGCTTGGCCAGCACCTCGTCGAGGCTGTTCTTGTCGATGCCGACGGGCTTGCGGTCTTCGAGCTTGCGCAGGTCTTCACGCTGGGTGAAGTCACCAAGCACCAGCAATTTCAACGGCAGCTCGACCTCTTCCTGCGCAGTGCCGACGGCGGGTTTGAACGTGATATTGATGCGTTCCCTGGGGGCTACCGAACCTTCTTTCGCCATGGTGTTTCTCCTTTTTCGGGGGGCTCGAAAGCCTATTCAAGTACCGCTTCGAGATCGAAGTGGCACAGCCTGCGATGGACATCTTCCTTGCGCTCACGCACGGAATGGCTCTGGGGCAATACGTCACAGCAGCCATGCAAGAGCTGCAGCACTTCAACCGCCAGCTCGGGCTCCCAGCGCTGCAGGCCTGATTGCTGCAGCTCGTGGTCCAGGTGATCGAGCTGGACTTTGGCCAGGTCATGCTTGCCTGCCAGCAAACACAACCTGGCCAGGCCAAGCCGCCAATGAAACCGGGCACGATCACCTGTTGCGGTTTGCATGCCCTGCTTGAGGGACCGCACAGCCACCTTGAACCCGTCCTTGCGCAGCACGGGCATGACGTCGTGCAACGCTTTGTCCCAAGGCGCAGCCGGGGCATCAGGTGCCGACCTGAGTGGGACCGGGGCTTGCAAATGGCGGGCAACCTGGGTGTTGATCCAGCCACGGGTGACGTCGTCGGCGAAGGGTGTTCCGTCGTGGAAGCGCAGCTGTGCAAGCCCCGGCAAGCGCTGGAGCAACAGCGCGAAGTGCACTTCCAGCTCGGTCATGGCCAGGTCGGCCTGGAGTGCCTGCAGGCACTCCCACACCCGGTACAAGCCGTCGAACCAGAAAGGTGCTCCGGCCAGGCTGCCCTCAAGCTCCAGCAGCAGGTCGGTATGCTGCCCTTGGGCAAAGCGCTCCTGATACCGCTTGAGCTTGTCGGGCGCCGGCCCGCGCAAAGGCGTTACCTGTTCGCTGTCACAGTCCGGAAGACTGGTGATCGTCAGCCAGGTCAACGTTCGGTTCAGACGCAGTGCGCGCAGGTCAGTGGCATTCTGGCGCTGCCACCAGGCCGACAAGGGCCGGGCATGTTCCTGCAGCGTGCGCAGCAGCTTGTGGGCGTCCTTTTCGTTTTCCACAATGGGCTCGGGCGCCATCAACTGAGTCGCGACCTGCCTGATATGAGCGATCACCCCTGTGCTACCGCCTGCTGGAGGTTCGCTTTCGGTGGACTGTTGCAATCGGTCCGACAGCTGCCTGCGAACCGGCAGTAACAGTGGCGCATCTTCGAGAAGGTGTTCGGTCCACAACTCGTCCAGCCGCGCCAGGTGTTCGAGCATGCAGTGGAACAAGGGCCGCTGATCCTTGAGCGAAACAGGTTGTGCAAGCACCTGCTCGAGGCGCGGGACCAGCCAGCCAAAGGCGGCACTGCGGGTACGCAGCTTGCCCGGATAAACGACCGCCCAATGATGCTCACAGAGGTAGCGCAGCAATCCGAGGCCTGCGAGTAGCCCGGGGAAGGACTCGCGCTGATGCAAGGCCCAGGTCAACCAGACAGCGACCCGCAAGTCCTTGGACTGGTGGCGTAACAGCGCCTCGCTTTTTTCCACGACCCATTGCCAGTCAGGCTGACTGTTTCCGTGAATGGAGTGCGCCTTGCCCAGTTCAGTTTCAAGCGCCTCATACTCGGTCGAAAAACGCATATCGGCCCCCGCATAACTCGTTTTCGAGTTGGGTGCTTGCGCAAGTTCGAGGTAATAATCGGAAAGCCTGTCTGAGTAAACCATTATGGGCCGCACTTTACTTTCCTGAGCATGTTCAGTGAACTAATGGCCATTCAAGCGCACATCAGGACATTGATTAAAGTTTGCCTTCCCTACGAGAAGAGCACGAACCTTATCCATGCAAAAAGCATTGTTCAAGCCACCAAATAGCAGTTAAGGAGTTTCCTACAAGAATAGAAAAATCGCCGACGCGCAAGAATTTGCGCAGCCAAGGCGCCAGGCATCATCATGAATGAGGTGAACTCTGCGAATAACAACGCCCATCAACATGAGCAACTAACTGCACACCCCTGCGCAAACAAATACAACTAAATCGAATTAAAACCTTTAATGCCGTTCAAAATTAAAACCAATAAAATCTTAACCCCCTGCTTTCATTGACGCTCGAACTTTCCGGCACGCTTCTTGATATCGAGCATTACCCGGCCGGCAAGTCCGTCGGCCGGGACGACCTCATTTATCAGGCAAGGAAAACCGTCATGCCAACACCCGCGTATCTATCCATCACCGGCACCAAGCAAGGCTTGATCACGGCAGGCACGTTCACCCAGGACTCGGTCGGCAACATTTACCAGGAAGGCCATGAAGACCAGATCCTGGTGGAAGCATTCCAGCATCAGGTGATCATTCCCCGTGACCCGCAATCCGGCCAGCCCACCGGCCAGCGTGTGCACAAGCCCCTGATGATCAGCAAGGTATTCGATAAATCGTCGCCATTGCTGTTCAGCGCATTGACCTCCGGGGAGATGGTCAAGTGCCGCCTTGAGTGGTACCGAACCTCTTCAGCCGGAACCCAGGAACACTACTTCACCATCGAGTTGGAAGACGCGATCCTGGTGGACATCCAGTCACGGATGCCCAATTGCCAGGACCCGAACAACGCACACTTCACGCATCTGGAGGATGTGTATTTCACTTACCGGAAAATCGTCTGGACCCATGAGGTCTCCGGTACCTCTGGCTCTGATGACTGGCGCAGCCCGGTAGCCGGCTAAGCAGCCACCGAAACAGAAACGGCATCGCCATGGACGGCACCGTTTCTGTCGGCCACTAGACCATCGCCAGCGGATGCTTGCGCTTCGGCGCCCCAAAAACCCGGTCAATCGCGTCCAGGTCGTGCTCATCCAGCACCAGCTTCGCCGCTGCGGCATTGAGCCGAACATGCTCTGGCGTAACCGCCTTGGGAATCGCGATCACACCGTCCTGGCGCAAGACCCAGGCCAGGGAAACCTGGGCGGGTGTGACCTCGTGGCGACGGGCAATTTGCTTGAGGGTCGGGCTGGCCAACAGCTCGCCACCCTGGGCGATGGGACAGTAGGCCATCAAGGGTAAATTGTGTTGCTGCCACCATGGCAGCAGGTCGAACTCGATGCCGCGCTCCTCGATGTTGTAGAGCACCTGATTGGTGGCACAGGCCGGGGAAGCCAGCTCCTGCAGGTCTGCCACATCAAAGTTGGACACACCCCAACGACCGATCTTGCCTGCCTCACGCAAGCGCTCGAAGGCTTCTACCGTTTCTTCAAGGGGGTATTGCCCACGCCAATGCAACAGATACAGATCAATGTAGTCGGTGCCCAGGCGCTGGAGGCTGGCCTCACATGCACGTGGAATGCCCTTGTGGCTGGCATTGTGCGGGTACACCTTGCTGACCAGGAACACCTGGTCGCGCTTGCCGCGAATCGCCTCGCCGACGACTTCTTCGGCACCGCCTTCGCCATACATTTCAGCGGTATCGATCAGGGTCATGCCCTCATCGATACCCAGTTGCAACGCGGCCACTTCGGCGCTGCGCTTGCCGGGATCCTCGCCCATGCGCCAGGTCCCCTGGCCGATGACAGGGACGGGTACGCCGGCCAGATCAATGGTGCGCATGACAACCTCCTGATGAATTTGCGAATTAACAGTGTGGCACCGACTGGACAAAAGGGTTCAATCGAAGGAAGGTGGCCCTTTCCATCCCAGCCATAGAAAGGGCATGCAATGCTGTTTGTGGTCATGTTGGGGGGTAAGCACCCCCGGGCGAAAATCGAAGTGCATGATGTGGTGTTCGCCGTCGCCGACACCCTGGAAGCCGCCTACCCGCAACTGCGCGAGGGCTGGTTCGGCAGCCAGAAAGGTGTGCATATCGACTCCTGGATGACGGTGGATGGCGTTGACGGCTGGAAAGTCCAGCTCAGCCACCTGGCGCCGAACGCCGGGGCGCCGCGCCTGTACTTCATCAACCTGGGCGGGTATGAATCGAACGTCTTTGGCGAGGCACACCACTACCTGCTGGTGGTTGCGCGCACGGCCAGGGAGGCGGCAGCCCAAGGCAAACAGCAGATGCTCACGCACTGGACGCAATCCCACACCGACGGCGTACTGGATATCGACGACTGCCTGCCCATCGACCTGGTAGACGGGCGCTACATCCACCTGGAACCCGGCGTACACCGCCCGGTCGTCACGCGAAACGACTACATCGTACTGCCCTGACCGCCTCCTACCCGAACGGGGTATGGCGCCCCACCCGCCACCTGCCTGAAAGTGCAATCAGCCCCTCGGCCTGACAACAAGCACAACATCAAGGTGGGTTCGCCATGCATAAAGCCGTTATCGCCCTGTTCAGCGCTGTCTTGCTTGCATCAACGTCCGTCAGCCAGGCCGCTGACGACCCGGGCAACACCTTGCGCATCTACAACTGGGCCGATTACATCGGGGAACACACCCTCGCCGACTTCGAGAAAGCCACCGGCATCAAGGTGATCTACGACACCTACGACTCCTACGAAACCGTGCAGGGCAAGCTGCTCTCCGGGCGCTCGGGTTATGACCTGGTGGTGCTCAACGCGTCCCTGGTACCGCTGCTGATCAAGGCCAAGGCCTTCCAGCCCCTCAACAAAGCGCTGCTGCCGGACTGGAACAACCTCGACCCGCAAGTGCTGAAAAGCCTGGAAACCCATGATCCGGGCGTGACCTATTCCGCGCCTTACACCTGGGGCAGCAATGGCGTGACCTACAACATCGACAAGATCAAGGAACGCATGCCGGATGCGCCCATCGGCTCACTGGCGATGATCTTCGATCCCAAGATCGTTTCGCGCTTCGCCGACTGTGGCATCACCTTCATGGACTCCCCTACCGACATGATCCCGCTGGCCCTGACCTACCTCGGCCTGGACCCCAACAGCGTGGCGCCCAAAGACCTCAAGGCCGCTCAGGACGTGCTGATGGCCGTGCGCCCGTACATCCGCAAATTCGACTCCAGCGGTTTTATCAACGGCCTGGCCAATGGCGAGCTATGCATGGCCACCACCTGGTCCGGCGACTACGCCACGTCCCAGGCCCGGGCGGCGGAAGCCGGGGCCAAGGTCAACCTGGGTTACTTCATCCCCAGGGAAGGCTCGCTGATCTGGTTCGATAACTTCTACATCCCGGCCGACGCACCCCATGTGGCGAATGCCCACAAGTTCATCGAGTTCCTCCTGCAACCGCAAGTGATCGCCGGCGTCAGCAACACCATTCACTACGCCAACAGCAACCTGGCCTCCAAGCCCTTTGTAAATGCCGATATACGCGACAACCCGGCCATCTACCCGGACCCGGCGACGATGCAGCGCTTGTTCACCCAGAAAAGCCAGTCCCAAGCCGCCGTGCGCCTGATCACCCGTACCTGGAATGCCGTGAAGACCGGCAAGTGAAACCCAGCCATTGAAGGTAAACGCCATGACCCTGCCAAATCCTGACTTTTTCGCCCAGTTCGACCACGACCAACTGGACGCCGCCGACAAGGCCCATTACATGCACGGTTTTCATATGTTCGACGAACACCGTGAACAAGGCTCACTGAATATCGCGGCGGGTGACGGCGCCTACATCTACGACACCGCCGGCAACCGCTACCTGGATGCGGTCGGCGGCATGTGGTGTACGAATATTGGTCTGGGCCGCGAGGAAATGGCAGACGCCATCGCCAACCAGGTTCGCCAGCTGGCGTACTCCAACCCGTTCTGCGACATGGCCAACGTCACCGCCATCGAACTGTGCGCCAAGCTTGCCAGCCTGGCTCCCGGCGATCTTGATCATGTGTTCCTGACCACCGGCGGTTCCACGGCTGTCGATACCGCCTATCGTCTGGTGCAGTTCTATCAGAACAGTCGCGGCAAGCATGAGAAGAAACACATCATCTCGCGCTTCAGTGCGTATCACGGCTCGACGTTCCTCACGATGTCCATCGGCAACAAGGCCGCCGACCGCGCGCCGGAATTCGATTTCATGAGCGACTTGTTCCACCACATTTCGTGCCCCAACTACTACCGGGCGCCGCAGGGCATGAGCGAGGCGCAGTTCCTCGATTTCCTGGTGGATGAGTTCGAAGACAAGATCCTGACCATCGGCGCCGACAAAGTGGCCGCGTTCTTTGCCGAACCGATCATGGGCTCGGGCGGCGTGATCATTCCGCCCAAGGGTTACCACCGGCGCATGTGGGAAGTCTGCCAACGTTATGACCTGCTCTACGTGGCGGATGAAGTGGTGACGTCCTTCGGCCGGCTGGGAAAATTCTTCGCCTCCCAGGAAGTGTTCGAAATGCAACCGGACATCATCACCACCGCCAAGGGCCTGACGTCCGGCTACCTGCCGTTGGGCGCGTGTATTTTCTCGGAGCGCATCTGGCAAGTGATCGGCGAGCCGGGCAAGGGCCGCTGCTTTACCCACGGGTTCACCTACAGCGGCCACCCGGTGAGTTGCGTGGCGGCGCTGAAGAACATCGAGATCATCGAGCGGGAAAACCTGCTGGCCCATGTCGAAGACGTCGGCGTGTACCTCGAACAGCGCCTGCAAACCCTGGCCAATCTGCCGCTGGTGGGCGACGTGCGCTGCCAGCGGCTGATGGCCTGCATTGAGTTCGTCGCCGACAAACACACCAAGGCGCTGCTGCCGGACGCGGTGAACATCGGCGAGAAGATCCACCTGCGGGCCCAGGCCAAAGGCTTGCTGGTACGGCCCATTGGCCACCTGAATGTGATGTCGCCGCCGCTGATCATCACCCATGCCCAGGTGGATCAAGTGGTGGAAATCCTGCGCCAGTGCATCCTCGACACCGCCGAAGAGCTGCGCCAGAGCGGCGAGTATCAAGGCCGATGAGCCTGGGCGCCCCGGTGCTTTTGCCGGGGCCCTGGCCGGCGGGTAGACTGGCCGGCATGAACGAGCATGCCGATCACTGCCCTGCCCCGTCCTTCCAGGTGCTTGACGCCTGGAATGGTGCGTTGGCCCACGCCTTCGCCAGCGTCGACGAAGCGTCATTCCTTGAACACCTGGCCTGCGCCCTCAGTGCGCTGACCCCTATCGAATCGATGATGATCAGCCTGGAGCGCCAGGGCCAGGCGCCACACTTGCTCTACCAGCAAGGCATCCCCCGGCCGCACTACGAAGAGATCATCAACCGTTACTTCTCCCGGGGCTACCTGCTGGACCCGTTCTGCCTCGCGGTAGACAAGGGCCTGGCCGAAGGTTTCTACCACCTGGCGCAGATCGCCCCGGACGATTTCTTCAACAGCGAGTACTACAAAACCTACTACCTGCGCAGCGGCGGCGCCCAGGAGAGCTACTACATCGTCGACCTGTGCCCCAACAGCAAGATTTCGTTGTGCATGTTCCAGGGGCTGAGTGCCGGCCAGTTCAGCGACGAACAACTGGCACTGCAACGAACCGCCCAACCCATCGTGCGCGAACTGCTACGCCGCTTCGGCACCACGGGCGGGCTGTGCAAGGTGATCAGCGACGAGGCCTTCACCCAGACCCAGGTGCATCAGCAGATTGAAGCGGCGTTCATGCATTTTGGCAGCGGCGTATTGACCGTGCGCGAACGGGAAATCGCCCACCTGATATTGCGCGGGCACTCGGTGAAATCCACCGCGCAGGTGCTGGGCATTTCCCCGGAAACCGTGCGCATGCACCGCAAGCATTTGTATACCAAGCTTGAAATCAACTCCCAGGCGGAGCTGTTTGCGCTGTTTATCGATTGGCTGACCCACAGCGGCGTAATGGCCCGATCCTGACCGTCCAGGCAACCCAGGGGAACTTTGCCAGGAAATAACCACCTGAATCCGGTACGCTCAGCATTTTTACCCAAGGAGATACCCCTCATGGCCAAAGCCACCGCCCGTCACATCCTCGTTGCCACCGAAGACAAGTGCAACGAACTGAAAGCGCAAATCGAAGGCGGCGCCGACTTCGCCGAAGTTGCCAAAGCCAACTCGTCCTGCCCGTCCAGCCGTCAAGGCGGCGACCTGGGTTCGTTCGGCCCGGGCCAAATGGTCAAGGAATTCGACACCGTCGTATTCAGCGCCCCGGTCAACACCGTGCAAGGCCCAGTGAAAACCCAGTTCGGTTATCACCTGCTGGAAGTAACCAGCCGTCAGGACTGATCCAGTCCGCGCTAATGTTTAAAACAACGGCCCACCCTTTGGTGGGCCGTTGTGCATCTGTGACAGTGTGATGACTGGCGAGGCGTACGCGCATAGCGTACAAATCCCTTTACCTCTTCACCCGGCGCCCAAGGCTGATAATGCGAGTCGCTTTTTCTACCCTGTTTTGCTCCACCCTGGCCCTGTTGCTGGCCAGCACCGCCGTGATCGCCGCGCCGCAATCGGCATTGACCGTGTACGGCGAGCCGGCCAAATACCAACCCGGCTTCACCCATTTCGACTACGCCAACCCCAATGCCCCCAAGGGCGGCAGCCTGCGGCGTTCGGCGATCGAAATCGGGCGCTACGACCATGTACTGCCTTATGGCGACAAAGGCATCGGGGTCAGCCAGGTCGACGGCTGGCTGTATTCGCCCCTGGCCCTGCGTTCGCTGGACGAGCCCTACACGGTCTACGGCCTGGTGGCGGAAAAGATGGAGCGGTCAGACGACGGTCTGTCCCTGCGTTTCTACCTGAACCCCAAGGCGCGCTTCGCCGATGGCCAACCGATCACCGCCGAAGACGTGCGTTACTCCTTTGACCTGCTGATGACCCAGGGCAGCCTGCGCTACCGCACGCTGTTCGCCGACGTCAAACACGTCGAAGTCGAAGGCCCGCGCCAGGTGCGCTTCGATTTCGCAAGCAATGAAAACCGCACCCTGCCCCTGGATGTCGCGACCCTGCCGGTGTTCCCCGAACATTGGTGGAAGACCCGCAACTTCGCCGACGGCGGCGGCTACGAGATTCCCCTCGGCAGCGGCCCCTACACCATCAGCAAGGTGGATGCCGGCAACACCATCACGTTCAAGCGTGACCCGAACTGGTGGGGCAAAGACCTGCCCATCAGCCGCGGCCTGTACAACTTCGATCACCTGAGCCTGGAATACTTCGGCGACACCGAAGTCGCGCGCCAGGTCCTGCGGGGCGGTGCCTACGACTTCAACCGCGAATTCTCCGCCACCGGCTACTCCATCGGCTACAACGGCCCGGCCCTCGATGACGGCCGTCTGCAACGCGCGCACCTGGCCAAGGAGGCACCGCAGCCGGCCCAGGGCTACGTGTTCAACGTGCAAAAACCGATGTTCAAGGACCGCCGCGTGCGCCAGGCCCTGGCCATGCTGTGGGACTTCGAGTGGGCCAACCGGCAGATGATGCGCAACATGTACATCCGCCAGCAAAGCTTCTTCTCCAACAGCCCGCTGGCAGCGACCCAACTGCCGGACGCCCAGGAGCTGGCGATTCTGGAACCCCTGCGCGGGCAGATTCCCGACGAAGTCTTCACCCAGGTGTTCAAGGCCCCCACCACCGACGGTACCGGGATGATCCGCGACAAGCAGCTGCAAGCCCTGGCCCTGCTGGAACAGGCCGGCTGGAAGCCCGACGGTGACAAGCTGGTGAATGCCGAGGGCGAGCCGCTGGAGTTCACCTTCCTCAACGCCCAGAACGGCCTTGAGCGCCTGTTGTTGCCGTACAAGCGCAACCTGGCGCAGATCGGCATCACCCTCAACATCCGCCGCATTGACTCCTCGCAATACGTCAACCGCCTGATGGCCCGGGACTACGACATGATCGTCACCGGCTTCCCGGTTACCACCTCGCCGGGGATGGAGCTGTACAACTACTTCGGTTCGGCCGCCGCGTTTGATACCGGCGCCAACAACTACATGGTGCTGAAAGACCCGGCCGTCGACAGCCTGATCAACGGCCTGGTCAAGGCCGATACCCAGTCGCTGATGCTCAGTTACGCCCACGCCCTGGACCGCGTGCTGCAATGGAATTACCTGTGGATCCCCAACTACTACCCGCCGGGCACCTCCGCCGCGTGGTGGAACCGCTTCGGCCGCCCGGCCGTGGAAGCCAAGACCGATGAGGCCCTGGAAACCTGGTGGGAAATCAGCCCCACACCGCTCACTAACGAGCAGATGAAAGCCGAACTGACCAAACGCCCGGGAGCCCGCTGATGTTTGCCTATATCGTGCGGCGCTTGCTGCTGATCATTCCCACCCTGGTGATTATCCTGCTGGTGAATTTCGTTATCGTGCAGGCCGCGCCCGGCGGGCCGGTGGAACAGGCCATCGCCCACCTGCAAGGCATCGGTGGCGGTGGCGTCGGCGGCTCGTCTGCCGAAAGCCTCAGCAGCGGCTCACGGGCCAGCCGTGGCCTGGACCCGAAACTGATCAAGGACATCGAAAAACAATACGGCTTCGACAAGCCCGCGCCGGAACGCCTGTGGCTGATGCTCAAGAGCTACGCCCAGCTGGACTTCGGCAACAGTTTCTTCCGTGGCAAAAGCGTGACCGACCTGATCCTCGAAAAGATGCCGGTGACCATTTCCCTCGGCCTGTGGGCCACCTTGATCACCTACCTGGTGTCGATCCCGCTGGGGATTCGCAAGGCGGTGCGCCATGGCAGCAGTTTTGATGTGTGGAGCAGCACCGCGATCGTGATTGGCTATGCGATGCCGGCGTTCCTGTTTGCGATGTTCCTGATCGTGGTGTTCGCCGGCGGCACCTCGTTGAACTGGTTCCCGGTGCGCGGGCTGGTCTCGGAAAACTTCGACCAGTTGAGCACCGTCGGCAAGATCGCCGATTACTTCTGGCACCTGGTACTGCCGGTCAGCGCCCTGGTGATCGGCGGCTTCGCCACCTTGACCATCCTCACGAAAAACTCGTTCCTCAATGAAATCACCCGCCAGTACGTGGTCACCGCCCGGGCCAAAGGCTTGAGTGAACGCCGGGTGCTTTACGGGCATGTGTTCCGCAATGCCATGCTGTTGGTGATCTCGGGGATTCCCCAGGCATTTATCGCGGTGTTCTTTGCCGGTTCGCTGCTGATCGAGGTGATTTTCTCCCTCGATGGCCTGGGCCGCATGAGCTACGAAGCGGCGGTTTCACGGGACTATCCGGTGGTGTTCGGTTCGTTGTTTATCTTCACGCTGTTTGGCCTTTTGATAAAACTCATCGGTGACCTCTGCTACACCCTGGTGGACCCGCGTATCGACTTCGCCGCGAGGAACGCCTGATGCTCAAGCTCTCTCCCGTGGCCCGGCGGCGCTTTGAACGCTTCAAGAAAAACCGCCGCGGCTGGTGGTCGCTGTGGCTGTTTATCGGCCTGTTTATTCTGACCCTCGGCGGCGAGTTGATCGCCAATGACAAACCCCTGGTGCTCAGCTACCAGAACGAACTGTATTTCCCGGTGTTCAAGCGCTACACCGAGCAGGAGTTCGGCGGGCAACTGCCGTTCCAGGCGGATTACCGCAGTGAATACGTGCAGAACCTGATCAAGAAGGACGGCGGCTGGATGCTGTTCCCGCCAATCCCGTTCAGCGACGACACCCCCAACTATGAGCTGACCCGCCCTGCCCCCAGCCCGCCATCGAGCGTGAACTGGCTGGGCACCGATGACCAATCCCGCGACGTGCTGGCGCGGGTGATCTTCGGCGCCCGGGTGTCGATCCTGTTTGCCCTGGCCCTCACCGCCATCAGCGCCGCCATCGGCATCGCCGCCGGTGCCTTGCAGGGATATTACGGCGGCTGGGTCGACTTGCTCGGGCAACGAATATTGGAAGTGTGGTCCGGGCTGCCGGTGCTGTATCTGTTGATCATCCTGTCAGGCTTTGTCGAACCGAATTTCTGGTGGCTGCTGGGGATCATGGCGCTGTTTTCCTGGCTGGCCCTGGTGGACGTGGTGCGCGCCGAGTTCCTGCGGGGGCGCAACCTGGAGTACGTCAAGGCCGCGCGGGCGTTGGGCCTGGGGGACGGCAAGATCATCCGCCGGCATATCCTGCCGAATGCGATGACCGCCACCCTGAGCTACTTGCCGTTCATTTTGACCGGGGCGATTTCTACCCTGAGCGCCCTGGATTTCCTCGGTTTCGGCATGCCCGCCGGCAGCGCGTCATTGGGTGAGCTGATCGCCCAGGGCAAGCAGAACCTGCAAGCACCATGGCTGGGGCTGACCGCGTTTTTCACCCTGGCGCTGATCCTGTCGTTGCTGGTGTTTATCGGCGAGGCGTTGCGTGACGCCTTCGACCCACGCTCATGAAGGCCGTTGAGATGACTGAAAACCTGATCGAGATTCGCGACCTGAGTGTCGCCTTCAACGGCCAGACCGTGGTGCGCAAGCTGTGCCTGGACGTGCGCCCCGGCGAGTGCCTGGCGCTGGTGGGCGAGTCGGGTTCGGGCAAATCGGTGACCGCCCATTCGATCCTGCAACTGCTGCCCGAAGCCGGCACCGAAACCACCGGCTCGGTGCGCTATCGCGGCCAGGAACTGCTCGGCGCCTCGCCCGCCACCCTGCAAAAACTGCGGGGCAACCGGATTGCGATGATCTTCCAGGAGCCGATGACGTCCCTGAATCCGCTGCACAGCATCGAGAAGCAGATCGGCGAAACCCTGCTGTTGCACAAGGGCCTGGGCGGCAAACAGGCCCAGGCGCGGATCCTTGAATTGCTCGAACTGGTGGGCATCCAGAAGCCCCGGGAACGCCTCAAGGCCTACCCCCACCAACTCTCCGGCGGCCAGCGCCAGCGGGTGATGATCGCCATGGCCCTGGCCTGTGAACCGGAACTGCTGATTGCCGATGAGCCGACGACTGCACTGGATGTGACGGTGCAGCGCAAGATCCTGCTGCTGCTCAAGTCCCTGCAACAACGCCTGGGCATGTCGCTGCTGCTGATCAGCCACGACCTCAACCTGGTGCGCAGCATTGCCCAGCGGGTGTGCGTGATGAAGGCCGGGGAAATTGTCGAACAGGCGGATTGCGAAACCCTGTTCTGCGCCCCGCAGCACCCTTACAGCCGCCTGCTGCTGGATGCTGAACCGGCAGGCATCGTCTTGAATCACGAGGCGCGGGAGACGGTGTTGCAGGTGGATAACCTGAGTGTGCAGTTCCCGCTGGGCGGCGGACTGTTCCGGCGCAAGCAATACCTGCAAGCGGTGGATGGCATCAGCCTGGAGGTACAGCGCGGCAAGACACTGGGGATTGTCGGCGAGTCCGGCTCTGGCAAATCCACCCTGGGCCAGGCGATTCTGCGGCTGCTGGATTCCAGCGGCACGATTCGCTTCCAGGGCGAGGCCCTCGACGGCCTGACGCAAAAGCAGATGCAACCGTGGCGCAAGCAGATGCAGGTGGTGTTCCAGGACCCGTTCGGCAGCCTCAGCCCGCGGATGTCGGTGGCGCAGATCATCAGCGAAGGCCTGGAAGTGCATGCGCCGTGCAGCCTCAAGGACCGCGAAGCCCAAGTGATTCGCGTGCTGGAAGACGTGGGCCTGGACCCTGCCAGCCGCCATCGCTACCCCCATGAATTCTCCGGCGGCCAGCGCCAGCGCATCGCCATCGCCCGTGCGCTGGTGCTCAAGCCGGCGCTGATCCTGCTGGACGAACCCACTTCTGCACTGGACCGTACCGTGCAGAAACAGGTGGTCGCCCTGCTGCTTGAGCTGCAGGAAAAGTACGGCCTGACGTACCTGTTTATCAGCCATGACCTGGCGGTGGTGCGGGCCCTGGCCCACGACATGATCGTGATCAAGGACGGCAAGGTGGTGGAACGCGGGCCCAGCGATGAAGTGTTTGCCGCGCCTCAACACCCTTACACCCGGGAACTCCTCGCGGCGGCGCACCCATGAGCACCACTGGCAGCCTCAAGGATTACCAATACGTTCGCGGCCTGGCGATCCAGTCGCTGTTCGAGATCATCGAGCAGTCCAGCGAAGGCACGGTGATTGTCGACGGTGACGCGAACATCGTCTGGATGAACGAGCGCTACGCCAAGCGCTTCGGCCTGAAAAGCGCCGACGAAGCCATCGGGCAACCCTGCGAGCAGGTGATTTCCAACAGCCTGTTGCGCCAGGTGGTGCGTAACGACCAGCCGATATTGCTGGATATCCAGGACACGCCCAAAGGCCCGCTGGTGGTGATGCGCCTGCCGATCCATGACGACGCCGGCAAGGTGATCGGCGCCATCGGGTTTGCGTTGTTTGATGAGCTGCGCAACCTGTCGCCGTTGATCGAGCGTTACCTGAGCATGCAGCAGGAACTGGCTTCCACTCGGTCGCTGCTGAGGTCGCGGCAGAGTAAATACAACTTCGCGCACTTTATCGGCACCAGCGCGGCCAGCCTGGAAGTCAAACGTCGGGCGCGGCGCAGTGCGAGCGCGGAGTCGCCAGTGTTGCTGCTGGGGGAAACCGGGACCGGCAAGGAGCTGCTGGCCCAGGCGATTCATGGTGCATCGCCTCGCGCCCATAAAGCTTTCGTCAGCATCAACAGCGCAGCCATCCCGCATGATTTGCTGGAGGCGGAATTCTTCGGCACCGCGCCCGGCGCATTTACCGGTGCCGACCGCAAGGGCCGCCCCGGCAAGTTGCAGATTGCCCAGGGCGGCACGCTGTTTCTGGATGAGATCGGCGACATGCCGCTACCACTGCAAAGCAAATTGCTGCGGGTGTTGCAGGAGAAGGAGTTCGAGCCGGTGGGCTCCAACGAGATGATCCACAGCGATGTGCGGGTGATTGCAGCCACGTCCATGGACCTGGAAGCGGCAATCAAGCGCGGCGAGTTTCGGGCGGACCTGTATTACCGCCTGAACGTGCTGCCGATCCAGGTGCCGCCGTTGCGCGCGCGGCTGGATGATTTGCCGGCGTTGAGCGAGGCGATTCTGGAGGAGTTGCGCAGCCAGCATGAGCTGGACCGCGAGGCCTTGGCGTTATTGGCGCAGCATGCGTGGCCGGGGAATATCCGCGAGCTGCGCAATGTGCTGGAGCGGGCGGCACTGTTGAGTGATGACCTGGTGCTGGATGCCAGTGAAATTCGCGCGGCGATTGGTACGTTCAGCCCGGTTGAGCAGCGTTCGGTAGAGACCGTTGAGGGCGAGAGTTTCAGCGCGGCCCGGGAGCGGTTTGATCGGCAGGTGATTGGGGCGGCGTTGAAGCACTGTGAGGGGAATGTGGTGGAGGCGGCGAAGCGGCTGGGGCTGGGCCGGTCGACCTTGTACAAGAAAATGGTTGCCTTGGGCATCGCCTAGTCTCCAAAAAGAGACACAATTCCAAATACAGAGAAAATCCAATGTGGGAGCGGGCTTGCTCGCGAATGCGGTGTGTCAGTGCCTGAATTACTGCCTGATACACCGCATTCGCGAGCAAGCCCGCTCCCACATTTGATCTCCAGCAGTCTCAAATTCGGGACAAAACTTGAGAACACTCTCACAGGTCAAGAATTTCTCTATATATTTCAATAGGTTAATAACTTGGCACACATCTCGCTAAAGACCCTCCCCACCGCCTCACCCCCACAAAAATAACAATCAGATGGAGACACACCATGAGTGTGATCATTGCCCTCGCAGCCCTGGCGCTGCTGATGCTGGCCGCCTACCGTGGCTACAGCGTCATCCTGTTCGCCCCCATCGCCGCCCTCGGCGCCGTGCTGCTCACCGACCCTTCCGCCGTCGCTCCCGCGTTCACCGGGGTGTTCATGGAGAAAATGGTCGGCTTCCTCAAGCTGTATTTCCCGGTATTCCTGCTCGGCGCGGTGTTCGGCAAGCTGATTGAAATCTCCGGCTTCTCGCGCTCAATCGTCGCCGCCGCGATCCAGTTGCTCGGCACGCGCCAGGCGATGCTGGTGATCGTGCTGGTGTGCGCCCTGCTGACCTACGGCGGCGTGTCGCTGTTCGTGGTGGTGTTCGCGGTGTACCCGTTTGCCGCCGAGATGTTCCGCCAGAGCAATATCCCCAAGCGCTTGCTGCCGGCGACCATCGCCCTCGGCGCGTTCTCGTTCACCATGGACGCCCTGCCCGGCACGCCGCAGATCCAGAACATCATCCCCAGCACCTTCTTCAACACCACCGCCTGGGCCGCGCCGTGGCTGGGGCTGATCGGCACGATCTTCGTGTTCTGCGCCGGCATGCTGTACCTGGCCCGCCAGCGCAACAAGGCCCAGCGCGCCGGTGAAGGCTATGGGACCGAGCTGCGCAACGAGCCGGAAACCGCCGAAGACATCAAGCTGCCCAACCCTTGGATCGCGCTGTCGCCGCTGTTACTGGTGGGCATCATGAACCTGCTGTTCACCCACTGGATTCCGCTGTGGTACGGCAAGACCCACACCCTCAGCCTGCCGGGCATGAGCGCGCCGGTGCAGACCGAAGTCGCCAAGCTCACGGCAATCTGGGCGGTGCAGGCGGCGTTGCTGGTGGGGATTATCGTGGTGCTGGTGTTCGGCTTCTCGGCGATTCGCAGCAAGCTCGCCGAAGGCAGCAAGAGCGCGGTAAGCGGTGCACTGCTGGCGGCGATGAACACCGCTTCGGAATACGGTTTTGGTGCGGTGATCGCCTCGCTGCCGGGCTTCCTGGTGCTGGCGGACTGGCTCAAGGGCATTCCCAACCCACTGGTCAACGAAGCGATTACCGTGACCCTGCTGGCCGGCATCACCGGTTCCGCCTCGGGCGGCATGAGCATCGCGCTGGCGGCCATGTCGGAGAGCTTTATTTCAGCGGCCCATGCGGCCAATATCCCCCTTGAAGTACTGCACCGGGTCGCGGCCATGGCCAGCGGCGGCATGGACACCCTGCCCCACAACGGCGCCGTGATCACGCTGCTGGCGGTCACCGGGCTGACCCACCGCGAAGCCTATAAAGATATTTTCGGCATCACGATCATCAAGACCCTCGCGGTGTTCGTGGTGATTGGTACTTTCTACGCCACCGGCATTGTGTGAGGTTGATATGACGACATTGAACGGCAAGACCGCCCTGGTCACCGGTTCCACCAGCGGCATCGGCCTGGGCATCGCCCTGAGCCTGGCCAAGGCCGGCGCCAACCTGATCCTCAACGGCTTCGGCGATGCCAGCGCGGTGATCGCCCAGGTGCAGGCCTTCGGCGGCAAGGTCGGGCATCATCCGGCCGACGTCAGCGACCCGGCGCAGATCGCCGAGATGATCGCCTACGCCGAGCGCGAGTTTGGCGGCATCGACATTCTGGTGAACAACGCCGGGATCCAGCATGTGGCGCCGGTGGACGAATTCCCGGTGGAGCGCTGGGATTCGATCATTGCGATCAACCTGTCGTCGGTGTTCCACAGCACGCGTTTGAGCCTGCCGGGCATGAAAGCCAAGGGTTGGGGGCGGATCGTCAATATCGCCTCGGTGCATGGGCTGGTGGGTTCGGTGGGCAAGGCGGCTTACGTCGCTGCCAAGCACGGGGTGATCGGGCTGACCAAGGTGGTGGGCCTGGAGACCGCCCAGAGTAATGTCACCTGCAATGCCATCTGCCCGGGCTGGGTGCTGACGCCGCTGGTGCAGAAGCAGATTGATGACCGCATTGCCAGCGGGGTTGACCCGCAGCAGGCGCAGCAGGATTTGCTGGCGGAGAAGCAGCCGTCGCTGGAGTTCGTGACGCCGCCGCAATTGGGGGAGCTGGTGCTGTTCCTGTGCAGCGAAGCCGGCAGCCAGGTGCGCGGTGCGGCGTGGAATATCGACGGTGGCTGGCTGGCCCAGTAAACGACGATTCCCAAGACACCGCAGCTCAAATGTGGGAGCGGGCTTGCTCGCGAATGCGGTGTATCAGTTAACACATCTGGAACTGACCCACCGCATTCGCGAGCAAGCCCGCTCCCACATTTTGATCGGTGTCGTTAGATAGATCAGATAATAAAAAAGAGATTTCCTTATGTCCGAAATACTCTGGCAACCCTCCCCCGAACGCATCCACAACACCCGGATGGACCAGTTCCGGCGCTTCATCAATGATCGCCATGCCTTGCAGATCAGCGACTACCCGGCCCTGCACCAGTGGAGCATCGACCAGCGCCCGGACTTCTGGCAGTCGATTGTCGAGTTTTTTGAGGTGCAGTTCCGCACGCCGCCCAGCGCGGTGCTGATCGAAGACGCGGAGATGCCCAGCGCCCAGTGGTTTCCCGGCGCTACCCTGAACTTTGCCGAACACCTGCTGCGCCGCCGCGACGATCACCCCGCCGTGGTCGCGATCAGCGAAGACGGCCAGCGCGAGCAATTGACCTACGCCGAACTGGCCCGCCATGTCGCCGGCCTGCAGCGCAGCCTGCGGGCGGCCGGCGTGGGCGTGGGGGACCGGGTGGCCGCGTGCATGCCCAACACCTGGCAAACCCTGGTGGGCATGCTCGCCACCACCAGCCTCGGCGCCATCTGGTCGTGCTCCTCGCCGGACTTCGGCACCCAGGGCGTGATCGACCGCTTCGGCCAGATCGAACCCAAGGTGCTGATCACCTGCGCCGGTTACCGCTACGCCGGCAAGGTCATCGACCAAAGCAGCAAGCTCAATGAAATCCTCGAACGGCTGCCGTCCCTGCAACAACTGATCATCGTGCCGTATGCCCGCCCGCAGGCGCGTCCCGAGGAGTATCAGACCCGGGCCCACGTCGTACTCTGGGACGACTTCTACACCCCCGGCGACGAGCCCGATTTCGTCGCCGTGCCCTTCGATCAGCCGCTGTACATCCTCTATTCCAGCGGCACCACCGGCGTGCCCAAGTGCATCATCCACGGCACCGGCGGCGTATTGCTCACCCACCTCAAGGAACACGGCCTGCACGCCGACCTGTCGCGGGATGACTGCCTGTTCTACTACACCACCTGCGGCTGGATGATGTGGAACTGGCTGGTGTCGGTACTGGCCATCGGCGCCACGGCGGTGCTGTATGACGGCTCGCCGTTTCACCCCGGGCCGGAACGCCTGATGGACCTGATCGACCAGGAAAAAATCAGCGTGTTCGGCACCAGCCCCAAGTTCCTCGCCACCCTGGAGAAAGCCGGGCTGCAACCGCGGCTGAGCCATGACCTGGGCAGCCTCAAGGGCCTGATTTCTACCGGCTCGCCGCTGTCGCCCCAGAGCTACGACTACGTGTACCGCGAGATCAAGCCCGAGCTGTGCCTGTCGTCGATGTCGGGTGGCACCGACATCGTGTCCTGCTTCGTGATCGGCAACCCGGTGCTGCCGGTGCGCCGTGGCGAGATGCAGTGCAAGAGCCTGGCAATGGCTATCGAAGTGTGGGACGACCAGGGCCACCCGCTGGTGGGCGAAAAAGGCGAACTGGTGTGCACCCGGCACTTCCCGGCAATGCCCATCGGCCTGTGGAATGACCCGCATCAGGAAAAACTGCGGGCTTCGTATTTCAGCCAGTTCCCGGGCGTGTGGGCCCAGGGCGACTACGCCGAACAGCGACCCAATGGCAGCTTGCTGATCCATGGCCGCTCGGATGCGGTGCTCAACCCCGGCGGCGTGCGCATCGGCACCGCAGAGATCTATCGCCAGGTGGAAAAAGTGCCTCAGGTCCTGGAAAGCCTGGCCATCGGCCAACGCTGGCAGGATGACGTGCGGGTGGTGCTGTTTGTGCGCCTCAACGATGGCATCGAACTGGACGACGGCCTGGAGCAGCAGATCCGCCAGGTGATCCGCGCCAACACCACGCCGCGCCACGTGCCGGCGAAGATCCTCGCGGTGACGGATATCCCGCGCACCATCAGCGGCAAGATCGTCGAGCTGGCGGTGCGCAACGTGGTGCATGGCGAGGCGGTCAAGAACACCGACGCACTGGCCAACCCCGAGGCGCTGGAGCAATTTCGTGATCGCCCGGAGCTGGCAGAAAGATGAAACGTTTTAGCCTTTAAGCACTCATTTGAAGACAAACCCCTCAAGCATGCTATTTTTCGAGGGTGGAAAGCCGGCCCCGGGTCGCGGGATAATCGGCTTTTGTCATTCTTCAAGCGTTACGCGCAGGGCATTTACATGAACGTATCACCCACCGGCAGCGAGGCCGCAGCACTGATTGCGCGGCTGGACTGGGCACGAAGCCCCCTCGGTGACGCCATTGATTGGCCGCAAAGCCTCCGTACAGCCGTGGACATCGTGATCCATTCACCGATGCCGATGCTGTTGCTGTGGGGTGCCGAACTCACCCAGATCTACAATGACGGCTTCGCAATGCTGGCGGGCAACAAGCACCCGGCCGCCTTCGGCCAACCGGCTGACCTGATCTGGCCTGAGCTCAAGCCGTTTACCGACCCGATCTACAGCGCCGTCCTCATGGGCCAGGTGCGCACCTTCACCGAGCAGCGTTTCGTCCTGCAGCGCAACGACCGCGACACCGAGATCTGGCTCGACCTGACCTACAGCCCGATCCGCGACGAACGTGGCGAGGTCGCCGGGATCCTGATTACCGCCATCGAAACCAACGAGCGCCGGCGCATCGCCCTGGAACTGCAGCAGCGCACCGAGAACAGCCTCAAGGCCCAGCGCAACACCGAGCAGCGCCTGCAGTTGGCCCTGGCCGCCACCGATGCCGTGGGCACCTGGGACTGGGATATCGGCGAAGACCGCTTTATCGCCGACGCTCATTTCGCCCAACTGCACGGTGTTGACCCGTGCGACGCCGACCTGCTGCCCATCAGCGACTACCTGCAAGGCGTGCACCCCGAAGACCGTGGCATGGTGGCCCGCAGCATCAAGCACTGCATCACCCACGGCACCGAGTACGCCGAGGAATACCGCCTGCAGCGCGCCGACGGCGAAGTGCGCTGGGTGTTTGCTCGGGGCCGCTGCTACAAGGACCACCATGGCCGACCGGCGCGTTTTCTCGGCGCAGCCCTCGACCTGACCGAACGCAAGCACACCGAACAGGCCCTGCGCCAAAGCCAGACCGAGCTGCAACTGATCATCAACGCCATGCCCGTGCTGATCGGTTATGTCGACCACGAGCAGCGTTTTCGCCTGAACAACAGTGCCTATCTGGAATGGTACGGCATGACCCCGCAGGAGTTGTACGGCAAGAGCATCCGCGAAGTCGTGGGCGACGAAATCTATGCCGGGCGCGTCGACAAGATCGAGGCGGCGCTCAAGGGCAAGGCCTGCAGTTTTGTTACCGTCACCCCGCACCATGACGGGCGGCCACGCCACGCGCTGATGAAGTACTTGCCGCGTTTCAGCGCTGACGGTTCAGTCAACGGTTTCTATATTTTTGTGATCGACGAGACCGAGCGCAAACTGACCGAAGAGGCCCTGCGCCACCTCAACGAAAACCTCGAAGAGCGCGTCAGCCAGCGCACCCAGGCCCTGGCCGAAGCCAACCAGCGCCTGCAAAACGAGATGTTCGAGCGCGAGCGTGCCGAAGACGCCCTGCGCCATGCTCAGAAGATGGAAGCGGTCGGCCAGCTCACCGGCGGCATCGCCCATGACTTCAACAACATGCTCACCGGGATCATCGGCAGCCTGGACCTGATGCAACGCTATATCGCCGCCGGGCGCAGCGACGAGATCGGCCGTTTCACCGACGCCGCCGTATCCTCGGCTCATCGCGCCGCTGCGCTGACCCATCGCCTGCTGGCCTTCTCCCGCCGCCAATCCCTGGACCGCAAGCCGGTCGACCCGAATCAATTGGTGGCGTCCCTGGAAGACCTGTTCCGCCGCACCAAGGGCGCGCACATCGAACTCAAGGTGCAACTGGGCACCGACGTGTGGCCGGTGAACACCGACGCCAGCCAGCTGGAAAACGCCCTGCTCAACCTGGTGATCAACGCCCGCGATGCGATGCCCGACGGTGGGCAATTGTGCATCGAGACCGCTAACAGCTACCTCGACGGCACCGACATCACCACCCTGGAACCGGTCAAGGCCGGCGACTATGTGATGCTCGGCGTGAGCGACAACGGCGCCGGCATGACCGCGAAAATCCTCGCCAAGGCCTTCGACCCGTTCTTCACCACCAAGCCCATCGGCCAGGGTACCGGCCTTGGGCTGTCGATGATCTATGGGTTTGCACAGCAATCCGGCGGCCACGTGACCATCCAAAGCGAACCGGGCCAGGGCACCTGCGTGCGCCTGTACCTGCCGCGCCTGCATGGCACGGCACTGGAGCGGACCACGCCCGCTACCCAGGGCGAAGCCCCGGTAGCGCTGGAAGGCGAAGCCGTGGTGGTGGTCGAGGACGACCCGGCAGTGCGGATGCTGGTGGTGAATGTGCTGGATGAACTGGGCTACACCGCACACCAGGCGGCGGATGCACGGGCGGCGCTGCCGTTGCTGGAGTCCGACTTGCGCGTGGATTTGCTGGTGACTGATGTGGGCTTGCCGGGGATGAACGGCAGGCAACTGGCGGAAATCGCCCGGCAACACCGGCCGGACCTGAAGGTGCTGTTCATGACCGGTTACGCCGAGAAAGCCGCCGAGCGCCAGGGGTTCCTGGAGGAAGGCATGGACATGGTGGCCAAGCCGTTTTCGATTGACCTGCTGGCCAACAAAATCCGCAGCATGATCAGCTCAGAGGCCTGACTTCAGGCATAATCGCGCGCCGTTTCACATCAGGACCGATCAATGAAAGCCCAAGCCCGTCACATTCTGGTGAAAACCAGTGAGGAAGCCGAACAGCTCAAGCAGCGTATTGCCAAGGGCGAAGCGTTTGATGTGTTGGCCAAGAAGTACTCCACCTGCCCTTCCGCCAAGCGCGGCGGTGATTTGGGTGAAGTGCGGCCGGGGCAGATGGTGGGGGTGATTGATGCGGTGATCTTCAAGAAGCCCGTGAAGGTGGTTCATGGGCCGATCAAGAGCAAGTTCGGGTATCACCTGGTGCAAGTGTTTTATCGCGATTGATGAGCCTGTAGTGGCTGATCGTTCCCACGCTCCGCGTGGGAATGCCTCACCTGACGCTCTGCGTCCGCTCTTGGGACGCAGAGCGTCCCTGGCTGCATTCCCACGCGGAGCGTGGGAACGATCAGCGTTAGTCTCGGGGAATGAGTGCACCTGGCACCTGAATCACCCGGCTCGCCAACCGATGCCCGGCCAGTGCTGCATCCTGCGGCGAGCCGCCCTTGAGCCGACTGGCCAGGTACGCCGCACTGAACGAATCCCCCGCCGCCGTAGTGTCGACCACCTTCTCCACCACCAGCGCCGGCACCTCGAACCGCTCATCCTCCCAGCGAATCAAACACGCATCCGCCCCGCGCTTGAGCACCACCTCGGCAATCGTCGGGTACGCCGCAAACACCTGCTCGCTGTCTTCATAGCCGAACAACGCCCGTTCGTCATCCTCGGTCAGCAAGGCGATATCCACCTCGGCCAACACCGCGTGATACGCCGCGCGTGCGGCGTCCATGCTGGCCCACAGGCGTGGCCGGTAGTTGTTGTCGAACACCACCTTGCCGCCGCGCTTGCGGGTTTCGACCAGGGTTTCCAGCAGGCGCGCACGGCCCACTTCGCCCAGCACCGCCAGGGTGATGCCGCTGAAATACACCACGTCGTACGTCGGCAACGCTGCCAGGATCGGCTCGGCCGCCGGTGTGGTGAAGCAGTCGCGCACGGCCGCTTCATTGCGCCAGTAGAGGAATTTGCGCTCGCCGTTGGCATCGGTCTGGATGCAGTACAAACCCGGCAGGCGCCCGGGCAGGCGCTGGACCATGCCCAGGCCCAGGCCTTCTTCGGCCCAGTGCTTGCACATGGCATCGCTGAAGCTGTCATCGCCCAGGGCGGTGACGTAGTCGACGGTGCTCGGTTCACCCAGCTCGCGGCGCAGGTAGACGGCGGCGTTCAGGGTGTCGCCGCCGAAGCTTTGTTGCAGGCTGCCGTCGGCGCGGTGTTGCAGTTCGATCATGCATTCGCCGATGAGGGCGATGCGGGGTTTTGTGTTCATGCCTGGGGTCTCTCGATGTACTGGAGGGCCTCTTCGCGAGCAAGCCCGCTCCCACATTTGAATGCATTTCAACTGAAGGAACTCGGTCGAATGTGGGAGCGGGCTTGCTCGCGAAAGGCGCGACTCGGTCTAGAAGCAGGTATGCAGGCTTTCGATCACCTGCAACTGCTCATCCACCAGATTACCCACTTGCCACTTGTCGAAGGTCAGGCACGGGTGGGATGTGCCGAAGGAGATGATGTCGCCAATGCGCAGCTCAACCCCCGGTGCGACGACCATGAACGCATGCTGGTCCATCACGGCGGTGACCTTGCACGCGGTCACATCATCACCCTCGGCTGGCAGCACGCCAGCCTTGTAGCGCTTGAGCGGTACCGGCAGGCCGGCGTCGTAGGCGACGTCGCGCTTGCCCAGGGCGATCACCGCGAAGCCCGGCTCCGGCAGCGATTGCACGTGGGCCCAGACTTCCAGCGCCGGGCGCAGGCCTTCGTTGAGGTCGCTGCGACGGTCCAGTACGCAGCACTGCGCGTCTTTGTAGATGCCGTGGTCGTGAGCCACGTAGCTGCCCGGGCGCAATACGCTGAGGAAGCGGCCAGCGGCGTTCTGGGCTTCGAAGGATTCGGCAATCAGGTCGTACCAGGCCGAACCCGAGGCGGTAATGATGGGCTTGGCCAGGTCGAAGGCGCCGCTGTTTTGCAGGTCGACGGCCAGGCGTACCAGGGAGGCGGCGAATTCGCGGATGCCACTGATGGCGTGCTCGCCATGGATCACCCCTTCGTAGCCTTCGATGCCGGTGAGGGCCAGCGCAGGCTGGGCCTTGATCGCCTTGGCCAGGTCGAGCACCTGTTGTTCGGTGCGGCAACCGCAACGCCCGCCGACCACGCCGTATTCGATCATCACGTTCAAGCGCAGGCCACGGGCGGCGAAGAACAGGCCCAGGTCGGCGACGTTGTCCGGGTGGTCGACCATGCAGTGGAAGTCGAATTCAGGGTCGGCCAGCAGGTCGGCGATCAGCGCCATGTTCGGCGCGCCCACCAGTTGGTTGGCCATCAACACCCGGCGAACCCCACCGGCGTACGCAGCGCGGGTCTGCACGGCGTTGGCCAGGGTGATGCCCCAGGCGCCCTGCTCGATCTGCCGCTGGAACAGCGCGGGCATCATGCTGGTCTTGCCGTGAGGCGCCAATTGCGCACCGCTGTTGCTGACGAAATCCTGCATCCAGCGGATGTTGTGTTCCAGGGCGTCGCGGTGCAACACCAGGGCCGGCAGGCTGACGTCACGGACCAGATGTGCACCGACGGCGGCGGCGCCTTTTTCAACGGCATTGAAGGCAGACATAAGGGTTTCCTATTCGTTGATGCGACGGGCCAGGTTGTTCGCACTGTCGATCAGCACCCGGCGGTAGTCGTTGTAGTTTTTGATCGCATCGGCCCGTGGGGCAACGATGCACAGGGTCGCAATGCTGATGCCTTGGGCGTCCCGAACCGGGGCGGCAAAGCAGTGGGTAAAGGTGTCGGCGACACTGTCGAAAGAGAAGAATCCGTCGAGGGTAGCCTGACGGATTTGCCCGAGGAAGGTTTCCAGAGGCAGGCGCTGACCGTCCGGGAGGATGAAGTCGTCGTAGTCGATCAGGTCGATGATTTGCTGGTCGCTCAGGTGGCCCAGCAGCAGGCGGCCGGAGGCGGTCCAGGGGATCGGCGCGTTCTCGCCGATGTCTGAGGAAATGCGGAAATGCCGCTCGCCTTCGCGCATCAGGGCCACGGTGTATTTGCGGCCATTGAGCAGGCACATCTGGGCGGTTTCGTGGGTTTGGCTGACGATTTCCTGCAGGGCGTGGTCGGCTTCGCGGGTCAGGTCGAAATGGCGCAGGTGGGCCTGGCCGAGGAAGTACAGCTGACGGCCGAGGTAGACATGACCGTCCTTGCCGACGGTTTCGAGGATGCGCCGTTCCAGCAGCGAGGCCACCAGTTCGTAGACCGTGGATTTGGGGCTGCCGATGCCGCTGGCGATGTCATTCGGGCGCAGGGGCTGGCCGATTTCCTTGAGGAAATCGAGGATATCGAACGCCCGGTCGAGGCCTTTGGCGCGGCGTTTGATGGTGTCTTCGGTCATGGCAGTCGTCGGTCCCGTTTGAAGATGTAGCTATCAACACAGATCCCCTGTGG
>NZ_JACAPJ010000001.1:152359-178843 GCF_013385765.1 Pseudomonas sp. C8002 | reverse complement strand
CCTGTGGTCTCAAGAGACGGGCATTTAGCCTTTTTTCTTGTAGGCCACGCAATCGATCTCAACCTTGCAATCGACCATCATGTTCGCCTGCACACACGCCCGCGCCGGAGCATGTTCCGGGTTGAAGTATTCGCCGAAGACTTTGTTGAAGCTCCAGAAGTCCCGTGGGTCTTCCAGCCATACACCGACGCGCACCACGTCTTCAAGGGCGTAGCCGGCTTCTTCGAGAATCGCCACCACGTTGCGCATGGTCTGGTGGGTCTGCTCGACGATCCCGCCCGTGATGATTTCACCGTCCACCGCCGGCACCTGGCCCGACACGTACAACCAGCCATCCGCTTCCACCGCGCGGGCGAAAGGACGAGGCTGGCCGCCGCCTGCAGTGGCGCCGGTGCCGTAACGAGTAATGCTCATAATGGATCTCCTGAAGTGATGATTTAAAAACGAATGTTCTTGAGAAATTCCGCGAGTCGCGGCGATTGCGGGCGTTCGAAAATGTCTTTCGGCGGCCCTTGTTCTTCAATGCGGCCCTGGTTCATGAAGACGATCTTGTCCGAGACTTCATAGGCAAAGCGCATTTCGTGGGTGACCAGCAACATGGTCATGCCCTCCTCCGCCAAACCCTTGATTACGCTGAGCACTTCGCCCACCAGTTCCGGGTCCAGGGCCGAGGTGACTTCGTCGAACAGCATCAGGCTCGGGTTCATCGCAATCGCCCGGGCAATCGCCACGCGCTGTTGCTGGCCGCCCGACAGTTGGCCCGGGAAGTGATTGCGGCGCTCCAGCAGGCCGACACGATCCAGCCATTTTTCCGCCAGTGCAACCGCTTCGTCCTTGCCCATCTTCTTGACCTTGAGCAGGCCGAGGGTGACGTTCTGCAAGGCGGTCAGGTGCGGGAACAGGTTGAACTGCTGGAACGCCATGCCGGTCATCGCGCGGTGCTGGGAGATCACCCGCTCCGGGTGGCGCACGCGCTTGCCGCCGACCTCGCTGTAGCCGATGGATTCACCGTCGAGGGTGATCTGGCCGCCCTGGAATTCTTCCAGCAGGTTGACGCAGCGCAGCAGCGTGGTCTTGCCCGAGCCGCTGGAGCCGATCAATGTCACGACGTTGCCGCGCTGCATGCTCAGGTCGACGCCCTTGAGCACTTCCACCGGGCCGTACTGTTTACGCAGGCCGCGAATGTTCAGCAGTGGCTGGCTTTCTTTTGATAGTTGGTTCATGGCAACGCCACCCGCTTTTCAATGTAACGCCCCAACAATTCGATGGCGTAGTTGATGACAAAAAACATAAAGCCTGCAAACAGGTAGAACTCCAGGGTCATGAACGTCCGGGCGATGACCTGTTGGGTGCTGAGGAGCAGCTCGGCCACACCGATCACCGACAGCAAGGTGGAAGCCTTGACGATTTCGGTAGACGAGTTGACCCAGGTCGGCAGGATCTGCCGCAGCGCCTGGGGTAACAGCACGTAGCCCAGGGATTGATAGAAGGTCAGGCCGATGGCCTTGCCCGCTTCCAGTTGCCCCTTGGGAATGGCCTGCAATGCACCGCGCACGATTTCCGAAACGTGAGAGCCGCAGAACAGCGTCAGGCCCACGGCACCGGCCTGGAACGCAGTGATCTGCCAGCCAAGCGCCGGCAGCATGTAGAAGCACGCCAATACCAGCACAAATACCGGCGTACCGCGGATCAGGTCGACGTACAGGCGAAACGGTGCGCGCATCCAGAATTTGCCGTAGGTCAGTACCAAGCCGGCGACGATGCCGATCAGGGTGCCGAAGATAATGGCCAGGGCCGAGCAGTAGACGCTGGTCTGGAACCCCGCCCAGAGGGTTTCCCGGGCGATCCACAACTCATGCAGCCAGCTGGGGGATTCGTACATGGGCGCTCCTTAGCGGCGAATTGCCAAACGCTGTTCCAGGTAACGGAGCAGCATGGCAATGAGGTAACAGGCAGCCACGTAGAGCGCGGTCGTGACCATCCAGGTTTCAATCACCCGGTAGCTTTCGACGTTGATCTTGCGGGCGTAATAGGTCAGCTCCGGCACCGCGATCGCGGCGGCCAGGGAGGTGTCCTTGAACAGCGAAATGAAGTTGTTCGACAGCGCCGGCAGCACGTTGCGCAGCATCACCGGCACGGTGATGTACGCGCGGATACGCCATTCGCCCAGGCCAATGGCCAGGCCCGCTTCACGCAACCCCTTGGGAATGTTCAGCAGGCCTGCGCGGAAGACTTCGGTGAGGTAGGCACCGGCGTACAACGACAGGGTGATGATGAACGAAGGGATCTTGTCCAGCCGGATACCCAGGCTGGGCAAGGCGAAGTAGATCAACAGGATCAGCACCAGGATCGGGGTGTTGCGGATCACCGTCACATACACCGAGGCCACGATGCGCAGCGCACGGTGTTTGGACAGCATCGCAAACGCCATCAACAGGCCGATCACGCAACCGATGGCGATGGACAGAAGTGCCAGTTCAAGGCCTAGGCCGAGCCCCGCCAGCAAGCTGGGGAAATCGCGCCACACAGCGGCAAAGTTCAACTGATAGTTC
Source organism: Pseudomonas sp. C8002 (assembly GCF_013385765.1). Lineage (NCBI taxonomy): Bacteria > Pseudomonadati > Pseudomonadota > Gammaproteobacteria > Pseudomonadales > Pseudomonadaceae > Pseudomonas > Pseudomonas sp. C8002. The sequence continues at coordinate 176,291 of NZ_JACAPJ010000001.1, read as the reverse complement.
ATGGTCGGCAGTACCTGATTGGGGCGCCGTCAGCGACGCCCCAGGGTTTACGAATTACTTGAACTCAACCGGGAAACCGATCGCAGGCTCTGGCAGGTCCACACCGAACCATTGCTTGAACGAGGCCTTGTACATTGGGAATTCCACACCGGTCATGGCTTCATGCAGGGCGGTGTTGACGAAGTTCAGCCAGTCCTGGTCGCCACGCTTGACGGCGCACGCATAGGTTTGCGGGCTCCAGGCGTAGCTCGGGCTGCGGTAGCGGCCCGGGTTTTGCACCATCAGGTACTTGACCGAGGACTGGTCGGTGGCGGCGGTGTCGGCACGCCCGGAGTTCACGGCCTGGTACATCAGGTCGACGCTGTCGTACTGGTCGACCTTGGCTTTGGGCAATGCCTGGTGCACCAGCTCTTCGGCGTAGACGTTTTGCAGCACGGCCACGGTGACGCTGTCGCCAGCGGCTTGCAGGTCTTCGATCTCTTTGTATTTGCTGTTGGCCGGCAGCAGCAGGCCCACGCCTTCGCGGTAGTACGGCAGGGTGAAAGCCACTTGCTGCGCGCGGCTGGCGGTGACAGTGATGAACTGGCAGCTCATGTCGACCTTGTCGGTCAGCAGGTTGGGAATCCGGGCGTCGGAGGACTGCACCACGTATTCGACTTTGCTCGGGTCGTTGAACAACCCCTTGGCCACAATGTGGCCGATGTCGATGTCAAAACCCTGCAACTTGCCATCCGCTCCCTGGAAGTGCCACGGCGCATTGGTACTGCCTGTACCCACGATCAGGTGCCCACGCTTGAGCACTGTATCGAGCTTGCTGTCCGCCGCCTGCACTACGCTGGCGAGGGAAGCCGATGCGGCGAAGAGAAAAACACACGCTTTGAACACGGAAGGTCGGTGATGCATGACAAGCACTCCAGAGATTGTGTATTCCGCTATACCGGAACTTAGTATGTAACAACGGAATAGACAGCAGAAAGTGTGCCACACGCGGTGACAGAAAAATATTGCGGGATTAATTTCTTTTTAAATCAAATGGATAGATTTTTATCAGCGATAAGGCACTGGGCCAGCCGCTGCAATCAGATTGCTACCGTTGGCTACACACCGGGGTGACAGGCCACATTTGGGTGCGGGGGCGGGTCGTTACCGTGCACGAAAGCGGTGCAATGGCCGGATGGAAGAATTCCGTGGCTGGGCTAGTCTTGGCAGATGATCGAGCCCCCCAAGGAACGCGTTCAGATGAAGATCAGTCTTGTCCTTATGTTGTTGTCGCTGGCGTTTGCCACCCAGGTGTTCGCCAAGAATGACCGGCGCGAATGCAAGGCTGAGCTGGTCAGGCTGAAGGCGGCGTTCAGTACGAACTACACCACGCAGAATCATCATGGGTATCGCAGGGCGAAGGATGCCAAGGATCAGGGTGACTATAAGCAGTGCGTGGGGTTGGCGAAGAAGGCTCGGGAGCGGGCGGAGCGCTGAAGGCTTTGGGGCTGCTGCGCAGCCCAGCGGGAGCAAGCTCCCTCGCCACAATGGGCTACTTGGAGGTGGGTACCTGTTAGTTTTGACAGTAGACGGTTTTGATCGCCGGGATTAGCGTGGGCCAGGCCTTTCGCTCAAGGAGATCATCATGGGAATTGCAACGGCGGTGATTGCCGATGCCGAGCAGTATCAGCAGTTGCTCAAGACGCATAGAACGGTGTTCATGCTGTTTGTTTCGCAGCACTGCCCGGCCTGCGGGGAAGCCGGGCCACTGTTTGAACGGATTGCCGGGAAATACGCCAGTTCCGTGAAGAGCCTGGTGCTCGACACTGCCCGAACCCCTAGGCATCCCGAGGTTACCGGCACGCCTACCCTGCTGGTTTTCCAGAATGGCAAGATGATCAATAAGCTGGAGGGGTTCGACGAAAAAACGCTGAGGGAGACGTTCGCCAGGACCAGAATCAGTCCTCCAACATCAACCGCGCCGTACCCGAAACCCGAATCGAGGCACCCTTTTCATCGGTGATCTGCGCCTGCAAGCGCGAACGGCTGCCCATGTCCTCGCCTTGAATAATGTCGATGCGCCCGTTGTGCGGCCAGCCCAGGTCCCGCAGGTAGCCGGCAAAGGCAGCGGTCGCGGCACCCGTGGCCGGGTCTTCGTACACGCCGCCCACCGCAAACGGGTTGCGGGTGTGGAACAGTGTCGGGCTTTCGGCAAACACCAGCACCACGGTACCCAGCCCGGCGTCGGTCATGTAGCGGCGACCGGCTTCCAGTTCATAGTGCATCTGGCTGAGTTTGGCGCGGCTGGCGAGCGCCAGCACCAGGTGGGAAATGCCGGCATGGATGATCGCTGGCGGAATGCTCGGGTCCAGGTCATTGCGGGTGTAACCGAACAAGGTCAGGCCCGCGTCCACCAGGGCATCGTTGGCCGGTGCGCTGCGGGTTGGCGGGGATTGCAGCGCGGCCTCGATCAGGTCGCCTTCGCTGCGGCCGCTGACCGAGATATCGCCATTGTTCAACGCCAGGTGGAATTCGCCATCGCCCAGCGCCAGGCTCAAGGCCGCACCGAGGGCGATGGTGGCATGCCCGCAAAACGCAACTTCGGACTCCGGCGCGAAGTACCGCACGCGCCAGCCGTCATCCTGCGGGCAGGCGAATACGGTTTCCGAAAACCCGACTTCGTGGGCGATACGCTGCATTTCTGCAGCTTCCGGCAGGCTGTCACCGATCCAAACACCTGCAGGGTTACCGCCCTGGTTGCCGTCACAGAATGCAGAAATCTTAAGCACGTCCAAAGTCATTCGGGTAACCCTTCCTTAACGGTTCAGTGAGCGGCGATGCTATCCAAAGGCCAGCCCAGCGTCGAATGAAATTCACCCGTTAAAGAGGGGCCAGCAACACCTGCGTGACCCGCCGCTCCTCCACCGCCGCCACGGTCAGGCGCCAGCCTTCATGTTCCAGGCTGTCACCGACCACCGGCAGTCGATCCAGCAGGCTCATCACCAGCCCGGCCAGGGTCTGGTAATCCTCCGTCGCCACAGCCTTGAAGCCGGTGCGCTGGCGGATCAGGTTGAGGTTCAAGGCGCCATTGACGCGAAAACCACCCTCCTCCTCGACGATATCCGGGCCTTCGACCTCACTCGCATCCGGCAACTCACCGGCGATGGACTCGAGGATGTCGGTCATGCTCAACACCCCGATAAAGTCGCCAAATTCGTTGATCACGAAGGCAATGTGAGTCGACTCCTGACGCATCTGCTCCAAGGCATTGAGAATCGAAAAACTCTCCAGCAAGTTGACCGCCCGGCGCGCCAGGTGCTCCAGGTTCGGCTCGTTACCGGCCAGGTATTCCTTGAGCAACTCCTTCTTGTGCACAAAGCCCAATGGCTCGTCGACATTACCGTTGCGGATCAAGGGCAGGCGCGAGTAAGACGAATGCATCAGTTTCAGGCGGATAGTGTCGGGATCGTCCGACAGATCTATAGAGTCCACCTTCGCCCGAGGCGTCATCAGCGTACGGATCGGGCGTTCAGCCAGTTGCAGCACGCCACTGATCATCACCCGCTCGCGCCGGTCGAACAGCGGCCCGCCGTTGGCATCAGGGTTATCCAGCAGGTCGGCGACCTCTTCACCCACCTCCTCCACTGCCAGATTACGCCCGCCGAGCAAACGCATCACGGCGTGGGCCGTGCGCTCACGCCTCGGCAGCGTGCCCTGGGCCGACTTCTTGCGGCGCGACCGCGCGATCTGGTTGAACAGCTCGATCAGGATCGAGAAGCCGATGGCCGCGTACAGATAGCCTTTGGGGATGTGGAAGCCCAGGCCCTCTGCGGTCAGGGCAAAACCGATCATCATCAGGAAGCCCAGGCACAGCATGATCACCGTCGGGTGGGCGTTGACGAAACGGGTCAGCGGCTTGCTGGCAACGATCATCAGGCCGATGGAAATGATCACCGCGATCATCATCACCGCCAGCTCATCCACCATGCCCACGGCGGTAATCACCGCATCGAGGGAGAACACCGCATCCAGCACCACAATCTGCGCAACGATCGGCCAGAACATCGCATAGGCCACGTTGCCAGTGCGCTGAGCCACATGCCCCTCAAGGCGCTCATGCAATTCCATGGTGGCCTTGAACAACAGGAACACACCACCAAACAGCATGATCAAGTCACGGCCCGAGAAACTCTTGTCGAACACCTCGAACAGCGGTTGGGTCAGGGTCACCAACCAGGAAATACTTGCCAACAGGCCCAGACGCATCAGCAACGCCAGGGACAAACCGATCAGACGCGCACGGTCACGCTGCTCCGGCGGCAGCTTGTCCGCCAGGATCGCGATAAACACCAGGTTGTCGATGCCCAGCACCAGCTCCAGCACAATCAAAGTCAACAGGCCGAGCCAGGCCGTTGGATCCGCTAACCATTCCATTTTTCAGTATCTCTTCAAGTTTTTCAGAATGCCGGGCACGGCAACGCACGATCTAGGGACCGGGTAAGGGTAGGCAATCGGAAGACGGGATGCTTGGCCCGGAGGCAGGCGATCAGCGGGAACGGCGACAGTGCATGTCTTGGGGAAAGACGACTGGGAGGTTCCGAGAGGGTGTTCATGCAGGTCCTGTTGTGGGAAAAGGACTTGAATCGTACAGGCGAAACGGGAATTTCCTACAATCTAAAATTATTACAAGATCTGTAGGATCAAGCATTCTGATATTAGGGAGAATGTCGTGAGCCAACAATTTTTCACTATGGTTGGGACAGCCCATAACAAATTTTGAGCATTTGATCGTTCCCACGCTCTGCGTGGGAATGCATACCGTGACGCTCCGCGTCACCCTCTCGCCGGACTTCAGCCAGGCTCGTAGCATCAAGCTTTATCGTCGGGCAGATCAACACGATCTTGCTGCTCTTCACTGATCAGGTATTCAAGAAACGCGGTATACGTCGGCCATGAATCCGGCGCAGTCAACAAGGCCTCCCTACCCAGGCGGCACACATCCACGTCATCACACCAAATCACCCGACCGCCTCCGCCCGAGCAATCCATCACGATCAAACTGGCCGGCGGCTGGGCTAATACCAAAAACTGCCGCGCAAGCCCGGCACGCTCTCGAAGACGTCTGGTTTCGTCCAGGACATTCGGCGCAGGCGCCCACCCTATTGCGTGCAAGGGCAAAACGTAGATTCCAGAGCCATCGAAGAACTCGGCAGCCTCACGAAAATCATCCGCAAGCTCCAGGCCAAGGTGGCTCTGCACCTCATCAAGAAACCCAGGCTCAACGGCGCGCGCGCCATTCAAAAGCAAACATTGCTGCCGGATCATTGCCAACGTGGACATCAACACCCGCCCTCGCGTCTAGAGATTTGCCCGCGTGCCAAGAAAGCGCAGATAGCGCCCATCCTCGTTGTCAAAGATCTCGGCCCCTGCGCCCATGTATGCCCGCATCAATTCATCGGCGGCCTGATCATCGTGGCCCTGATCCAGCAAAACCTGCCCCAGGCGCAGATGTAAAAACGGATTTCCGAGACCGCCCGGACAGGTCATCGCATAGTCCAAGGCATCCCGGGCTGAGCCGTTGAATCCGGATAAAAAGCATGCATCAGCGATGGCAGCCAATACCCAGGTGGAGGCTTCCCAATCATTTTTCGGCTCGGGGATCAAGATCCAGGCCTTGTTGTATTGCTCGATGGCCTCTTCATAACGGCCGTCATCGGCCAATTGATCACCTGCACTGCATAACGACTGGATCTCTTCGTGCAGCGACGCTGCAAGCTCAGTGGTCATGAGGACTCCTCCAGAGATCCATCTGCATCCCAGAACGACCACAGCCCAACTTCCTGGCCACGCTCATAAACGCCCTGCGCCGCCACCTGTCCATTGTCGTGGTAGTCCCGCCAGTCGCCGTGTTCGGCGCCATCCACGTAATTCCCCTCGGAAGCCAGGTTGCCGTTTGGGTGGTAGGCGCGAAAAAGCCCATGTCGAATCCATTGCGTGCCGTCCTCGGACAGGTAACGCGAATACCTGAATCGAACCTCACCGGTCTCGTAGGGAATTTCCGCTATGTGTAACGCGTCTGGTTTTTCGTCCATGGCAAACCTGCTGCGGTGTGTTGATGTGCTTTCAGACTCTGTTGAGAAAACTGACTTTAGCCGGCGTTGTACGTTTATGCCCGTTATTCAGAACGGCCCCTTCGTCATCACCCGCTCATCAATGAAGCTACGCAACATCGCAATCCGCTGCGTATAGGCTTTGCTCAGGCAACTGACTTGGGCGCCGCAGGTATGCCGTTGCTTGAGCCACACAGCCTGATCATCCATCAACGAACCGCGCCCGCCCATGGCCATGAAGTGCCGATTGAGGTCATAGAGCAGCGCCATGGTCACGTCCTGATCATTGAGGGAGCGCGTGGCACAGATGGTTTTCTCGTCAGGCGCCTTCGCCCGGTCACAGTCAAAACTGGCCGCCAGGCTTGCAGGGCTGAGCCACAACACAGAAAACCCGGCGAGCACTGCGAATACCGCCGGTTTAATCAAACGAACTGCCATGAAAATTACCTCCTACAGAGGGCTACGCGCCACACCCTGCCCAAACCGATAAATCGCCAGGCAATACCCAATCAACGCCACCGCTGCCAGCAACCCGCCCGCCGCGCCGATCCAGGCAAAACCAAAGTGGCTGCCCACCCAACTGCCCATCAACGCCCCACCACCAATGCCGATGTTGTAGATCCCGGAAAACATCGCCATCGCCACATCCGTGGCATCCGGCGCCAGCACCAGTACCTTCGATTGCAACGCCAGGCCAAAACCCATGATGGCCATGCCCCAGAACACACTCAGGGTCACCAGGTACGACACCTCGCCACTCAACGGCAGCAACAACGCCAGGCACAGCGCCAGTATGGTCACCGCGCTGATCAGGAACCGGTGCGGATTAAAGCGATGCACCAGACTGAACAACAACGAGCCAATGATCCCCGCGCCGCCAAACACCAGCAGGATCAGGGTCACCGTATTGCCACTCATACCGGCAACACCTTCAACAAACGGCTCAACATAACTGTAGGCAGTGAACTGCGCCGTCACCACCATCGCCGTCAGCACATACAACGCCACCAGCGCCGGGCGCTTGAACAGCAGCGGCAGGCTGCGCAACGAGCCGGAGTTCTGGCTCGGCAGCAGCGGCAAGGTGCGCGCCAGCCAGAACACCAGCCCGGCGGCAAACGCGCCGATCACCAGGAAGGTGGTGCGCCAGCCCATGGCTTCGCCCAGCAAGCGGCCCAGCGGGATACCCAGAACCATCGCCAGGGAAGTACCGGTAGCCAGCAACCCAAGGGCCTGCACCTGCTTGCCCTCCGGCGCCAAACGCACCGCGAGGGAGGCAGTAATCGACCAGAACAACGCATGGGACAGGGCAATGCCGACCCGGCTGAGCATCAGGATGCCAAAGCTGGTGGCCACGCTGGACAGGATATGGCTGGCGATAAACATGCCGAACAGCACGATCAGCAGCTTGCGCCGCTCGACGTTACGGGTCAGCAGCATCACCGGCAGCGAGGTCAGGGACACGATCCAGGCATAGATGGTCAGCATCAGGCCGACGCTGGCGATGGGCATGTCGAAGCTCGCGCCGATGGCACTCAGCAGGCCGACCGGTACAAATTCGGTGGTATTGAAAACGAAAGCGGCCAACGCGAGAGCGAAGACCGGTTGCCAGTTGGCTTGAGGTGTTGCGGCGGAAATGCTCATTTACAGGTCGTCGTACTCGTTTGCGCGCAGATCAAGCCGGCCCGATGCCGGGCCTTGAGCCGCGCGCAAAAAATAGTAACACGACGATTCAGGGATCGACTTGCCCCATCAGCTCGGGAATCGACTCAGGACGCTTGGCATAGCGCTGGGCCAGCGCCGCGCAGACCATCAACTGGATCTGGTGAAACAGCATCAGCGGCAAGATCAGCACCCCCATGCTCGCCCCGGCAAACAACACCTGGGCCATCGGCACACCGGTGGCCAGGCTTTTCTTCGAGCCGCAGAACAGGATGGTGATCCGGTCTTCCTGGCTGAAGCCAAAAGCCTTGCCCAGCACCGTGGACGCCACCAGCACCAGCGCCAGCAACACACAGCACGCCACCACCAGGCCACCCAGTTCCCACAACGGAATCTGGTGCCAGATGCCTTCGTTGACCGCTTCGCTGAAGGCGCCGTAGACCACCAGCAAAATCGACCCCTGGTCGACGAACTTCAGCCAGGATTTGTTACGCCCTACCCACTCGCCGATCCAGCGACGGGCGATTTGCCCGGCGATGAACGGTAGCAACAATTGAACACTGATTTTCAGGATCGCATCGACGGTGGAGCCGCCATCGCCATGCACATTCAGCAGCAACGTCACCAGCAATGGTGTCAGGAAGATCCCGAACAGGCTCGACGCCGCCGCGCTGCAAATCGCCGCCGGGATATTGCCCCGGGCCAGGGAGGTAAAGGCAATCGCCGACTGCACGGTGGCGGGCAACGCACACAAATAGAGCATGCCCATGTACAGGTCTTTACCGATCAGCGGCGACAACACCGGCTTGAGCGCCAGGCCCAGCAACGGAAACAGCACGAAGGTCAGGCTGAACACCAGCAGGTGCAGGCGCCAATGACCCGCACCGGCAACAATGGCCTGGCGCGACAGTTTCGCGCCGTGCAGGAAAAACAGCAGCGCGATGGCCAGGTTGGTCACCCAGCCAAAGGCCACGGCGGTCTGGCCGCTGGCGGGCAGCAGGGACGCGAGGATCACCGTGGCCACCAGGGTCAGGGTGAAGTTGTCAGGTAAAAAGCGTGGGCGGGTCATAGGCCAATCTTCCAGGGGTTGCCAAGAGCATCGTCGCGACTCTAACGTAACGGCTTGTTACCGACTAACGCCAATGAGCCAGTAAATGCCGCCAAAAGGACATGACAAAACCGTGCGCCGCAGCGTGCCCGGGCTTTCCAGCCTGCCCAGGCCGGTGTATGGCCGCACCGAATCCCTGCCCAACCGCGCGCTGACCCGCCGCCATAGTCACCCGTGGGTGCAGTTGTCCTACGCAATATCCGGGGTGCTGGAGATCCAGACCAGCGTAGGACGCTTCGTCGCGCCACCCCAGCGAGCCGTGTGGATACCGGCCGGCATGCCACACCGGGTGTTCAGTTCGCCCCATACCGAGATGCGCAGCCTGTACCTCGATTGCAGCGTCACCGCCTGGGCGGCTGACCGCTGCCAGGTGCTGGCGGTGAGCAGCCTGTTGCGCGAGTTGATTCGCAGCTTCAGCGAATTGCCGGTGGAATACGCCGAGGATGGCCCGGATGGACGGCTGGCCCAAGTGGTGCTGGACCAACTGGCCGCCGCGCCCCAGGTCGACCTGATGTTGCCGCTGCCCGCCGACAGCCGCTTGCGGCAGATTTACCGCAGCCTGAACCTGCACCCGGAGCAGCAAACCACCCTGGGGCAGTGGAGCCAGAAACTGGCGGTCAGCGAGAAAACCCTCAGCCGGCTGTTCCTGAGCGACACCGGCCTGACCTTTCGCGCATGGCGCCAGCGCCTGCGATTGTTAAGCGCCCTGCCCGCCCTGGAACAAGGCGAACGCGTGACCGACGTAGCATTGGCCTGCGGCTACGAATCCACCTCGGCCTTCATCAACGCCTTCCGCCAGCAGTTCGACGCCACACCGGGCGAGTTCTTCCGCTGATCATCAGACAAAGAAGCTCCAGAGCGAAAACTGGATTTCCTATGGGAACTCGCCCCCCCTGTGGAAACTCGGTCCCCTGTGGGAGCTGTCGAGCTTTAGCGAGGCTGCGATGGCGGCCTGACTGTCGACATCTCTATTGCCTGACAGGGCCTCATCGCAGCCTCGCTAAAGCTCGACAGCTCCCACAGGGAACCCAGTTGAACAGTTAAACCTCGCTCACTCCCCCGCCTTGGCCAACACCGCCTGCAACAACACATCCGCCCCCGCCGTCGACCACTGCGGATGAATCTCCTCCGCCTCGTTATGGCTCAGCCCCTCCACACACGGCACAAAAATCATCGCCGTCGGCGCCACCCGGTTCAGGTAGCAGGCATCATGCCCGGCCCCGGAAATCATGTCGCGATGGCTATACCCCAACGCTTGCGCCGAAGCCCGCACCACCTCCACACACTCAGGGTCGAAGGCAATCGGCGCGTACTGGAAGATCTGCTTCACGCTGTGCTGCAAACCAATCCCCTCGGCAATCCGCGCCACTGCCGCCTGCAACTGCTGATCCTGATACCCCAGCACCGCTTCATCCGGATGCCGAAACTCCACACTGAAAAACACCCGCCCCGGCACCACGTTGCGTGAATTGGGGAAGATATTCGCCATACCCACCGTCGCCCGCCCTTCGGCGCCCTGCTCCAGGCCAATCTGATTGACTGCCTCCACCACCCGGGCAAATCCGAGCAATGCATCCAGCCGGTGATCCATCGGCGTCGTCCCGGCATGGGCGCTGCGCCCGCTCAGTTCCACTTCATACCAGCGCTGGCCCTGGGCGCCGGTGACCACACCGATGGTCAGGCCCTGTGCCTCAAGAATCGGCCCCTGTTCGATATGCAACTCAAACGCCGCATGCACCGCCTGGCCACCCACCGGATGCGCACCGGCATAGCCAATCTGCTGCAACGCCTGGCCGATGGTGATCCCGGCCTTGTCTTCCCGGGACAGGCCGTACTCCAGGTCAAACACCCCGGCATACACCCCCGAGGAAATCATCGCCGGCGCAAACCGCGAGCCTTCTTCGTTGGTCCAGTTCACCACTTCGATTGGCCGCTCGGTTTCAATCCCCAGGTCATTCAAGGTGCGCACCACCTCCAGCCCGGCCAGCACGCCGTAGATACCGTCGTACTTGCCGCCCGCCGGCTGGGAATCGCCATGGGAACCGGTCAGCACCGGGGCCAGGTGATCCTGGCGCCCGGCGCGACGGGCAAAGATATTGCCCATGGCATCCACCCGAATGCTGCACCCGGCCGCCTCGCACCATTGCACAAACAGGTCGCGACCGCGGCGGTCCTCATCCGTGAGGGCCAGGCGCGAGACGCCGCCCTTTTCGGTGCCGCCGATCTGCGCCATTTCCATCAGCGAGCCCCACAGGCGCTCGCCATTGACCCGCGCCAAGTCGTTCATGAACGCGGCTCCTGGGCTTTGGCCCGGTAGCGGAAGTCACAGTAATGGGCACCGCCCATGATGGTCTGGGTGCGGGTCAGCTTGATGTCCGGGTTGTAGCCGACGATAAACAGTTCGTCGCGGTTGCAGGACAGCAGGTGACCGATCTCGCCCAGGCCCATCTCGTGATACATCTCGGCATAGCGGCAGCGCTTCACGTCATAGTCGTAGTGCTCGGCGTCGCTGGCGATGATCTCGACCTTCAGCGCATCGTCCTTTTCCCAGAGCACTTGCAGCTCGACAAAGCTCTTGAGGTCGGCGCCCTGCTCTTCCAGCTCGGCAAAGTGCTTGCCGGCCTGGATCGCCGCATTGCCCACCGCCTCGCCGATCACCGCCGCCGCAAAGGCCTTGCCCTGCTCGCGCACCAGGATCTCGTAGATCGGCTTGATGATTTCGGCTTCGATCCGCCGCCGGGCCAGGATGCCCAGTTCACCTTCCAGCTTGCTCATTGTGTGCCTCCGTCAGCTCCACAGAATTCGTTTACTTGCCGCCCGCCACACTCACTGGCTGCCACTGATTGCCCTTGACCTGATACACGGTGAACGACGGCTTCTTCAAATTGCCCTCGGCATCAAACGCAATGGTCCCGGTCACGCCCTGATAGCTGATGGCGCGCAGCACCGGCAGGTACTTTTGCGGGTCCACCGAGTCGGCCTTCTCGATCGCCGCCACCAACACCCCGACACCGTCATAGGCAAACGGCGCGTGCAGTTCGATCGGCGCCTTGTAGCGATCCTTGTAAGCCTGCTCGAACGCCTTGCCACCCGGCATCTGCGCCACCGCCAGGCCCGGCTCCAGGGCAATCACGCCCTCGCCTTCGTTCTGCGCCAGTTGCAGGAAGGTCTGGCTGACAAACCCACCGGCCCCCATCAGCGGTGCCTTGATGCCCAGTTGCTTGATACGCCTGGCCAAAGGCGCGGCCTGGGAATCGACGCCACCAAAGAAAATCAGGTCCGGGTTCTGGCTGCGGATATTGGTCAGCACTGCGCTGAAATCGATGGTCTTGTCGTCGACGTATTCACGGGATACCACCTTGGCGCCACCGGCCTCGATGGATTTGACGAACTGGTCCGCCAGGCCCTGGCCGAATGCGGTGCGGTCGTCGATCACCGCAATGCGCCGGGCCTTGAGGGTGTTCAAAGCATAGTCGCCGGCCACCTGGCCGCCATCGTCGTCATGGCCCATGATCCGGAAGCTGGTGTCGAAGCCCTGCTGGGTATACGCGTGCCCGGTAGCAACCGGGGCGACTTGCGCGATACCTGCATCGTGATAAACCCGCGCCGCCGGAATGCTGGTGCCGGTGTTCCAGTGGCCGACCACGCCCACCACGCCTTCGTCCACCAGGCGCTGGGCCACGGTGACGGCGGTGCGCGGGTCGGACTGGTCGTCCTCGGACAGCAGCTTGAAGGTCACCGCCTCACCGTTGATTTTCGGGTGCTTGGCGTTGGCCGCGTCGATGGCCAGTTGCGCGCCGTTTTCCAGGTCCTTGCCGATCCGCGCCGACGGGCCGGTCAACGGCCCGGCCAGGCCGATCAATACGGTCTGGTCGGCCTGGGCCATGGCACTCGCCAGGCTGCTCAGGGCCAGGCCGATCACTAGGGTGTGCTTGAAAGTCTTCATCAGTGGTTCCTGTTTCTTTACGGGCTGGTCGGAACACGCCGGGCGTCCGGTAGCGTCAGGGTTGATTCATTCACCGAGGTAGGCACTGCGCACCTCGGGGTGGTCGAGTAATTCATGGGACGGGCCAGTGAGGCTGATACGCCCGGTGTCCATCACATAGGCACGGTCGGTGACCTGCAGCGCGAGCCGGGCGTTCTGCTCTACCAGCAGCAGGGTCATGCCCTGGCGGCACACGTCGTCGATCACCTGGAAGATCTTCTCCACCATGATCGGCGCCAAGCCCATGGACGGTTCGTCCAGCACCAGCAAGCGCGGCTTGGAGAGCAGCGCCCGGGCCAGCGCGAGCATCTGTTGCTCGCCACCGGAGAGCAGGCCGGCGGACTGCTGCAGGCGCTCCTCCAGACGCGGGAAGTGCTCGAACAACTGGCGGATCTCGCGGTTCACCTGCTCGGTGTCACGACGCAGGAAGGCCCCGGCCTGGAGGTTTTCCAGGACGCTCATGCGCGCAAAGATCCCGCGCCCTTCCGGTACCATCGCAATGCCCTGGCGCAGCAATTGGTCCGGCGCCTGGCCGAGGATCGAACGCCCGGCGAAGTGAATCTGCCCCGCCGCTGCCGGCAGCAATCCGGTCAGGGCCTTGAGGCTGGAGGTCTTGCCGGCACCGTTGGCGCCGATCAACGTCACTCGCTCGCCTTCGCCGATGTGTAAATCCAGGGACTTGACCGCTTCGATGGCGCCGTAGCGCACCTGCAAGCCGTCGACTTTCAATAAAGGTTCAGACATGGGCGCTGGCTCCCAGATAGGCCTGGATCACCGCCGGGTCGTGGCGCACTTCGGCGGGCGCGCCCACCGCGATCACCTGGCCGTAATCGAGTACGCTGATGCGGTCGCACACCCCCATCACCAGCTTCACGTCATGCTCGATCAGCAGCAGCGTGTGGCCGTCGTCGCGGATCTTTTCCAGCAGGCCGCGCAGTTGTACTTTCTCGGCAGCGTTCATCCCGGCGGCCGGCTCGTCGAGGGCCAGCAAACGTGGTTCAGTGGCCAGGGCGCGGGCGATTTCCAGGCGGCGTTGATGGCCGTAGGACAGGCTGTCGGCGCGGTAATTGGCGAACCCCGCCAGCCCGACATACGCCAACAGGCGATGAGCGTGGGCGCGGGTTTGCGCTTCTTCTTCCCGGGCTCGACGATGGCGACTCAAGGCGGCCCACACGCCATTGCGGGTGCGCACATGGCGGCCGACCATGACGTTTTCCAACGCGCTCATGGTGTTGAACAGGCGGATATTCTGGAAGGTCCGGGCGATGCCGGCCTGGGCCACCTGGTGCACGCTGGCCGGCTTGTAGTCCTCGCCGTCGAGCTGGAAGCGCCCGGAATCCGGGGTATACAGGCCGGTCATCACGTTGAAGAAGGTGGTTTTACCGGCGCCATTGGGGCCGATCAAGCCATAGATCTCCCCAGGCTGGATGCTCAGGCTCACGTCGGTGAGCGCCGCCACGCCGCCGAAGCGCTTGTTCACCTGGTCAATCTGCAACAGCGGCTGATTCATCGCGCCACTCCTTTTGGCCACAGGCCTGCCGGTCGATAGAGCATCGCCAGGATCAGCGCGAGCCCGTAGAACAACTGACGAATGATTTCCGGGTCCACCAGCACCTGGCCAAACAGCGCCTGCTGCAACGGGCCCATGCTCGCGCGCAAGGCTTCGGGCAACGCCGCCAGCAATACGCAGCCGAGAATCACCCCGGGGATATGGCCCATGCCGCCGAGCACCACCATCGCCAGCACCGCGATGGACTCATTGAGAGTGAAGGACTCCGGCGAGACAAAGCCCTGGAACGAGGCAAACAACGCCCCGCTCACGCCGCCAAACCCGGCACCGATGGCGAACGCCAACAGCTTCAAGCGCAGGGTGTTGACGCCCATGGCCTGGGCCGCTTCCTCATCTTCACGAATCGCCACCCAGGCCCGCCCGATGCGCGAACGCTCCAGGCGAATGCAGGCAAACAGGATCAGCACCACCAGCGCGGCGAACAGGTAGTAGTACAGATAGACCGAAGGCAGGCGCAGGCCGAACAGCTCCTGGGTGCGCCCGAGGTTGATCCCCAGCAGGTTGACCGGGTCGACCTGGGAAATACCTTTGGGCCCGTTGGTGATGTTCACCGGGCGATCCAGGTTGCGCAGCAATATGCGGATGATTTCACCAAAGCCCAGGGTCACGATGGCCAGGTAATCGCCGCGCAGGCGCAAGGTCGGTGCGCCCAACAACACGCCAAAGCCCGCTGCCAGCAACGCGGCCAAGGGCAGGATCAACCAGATCGAGGTGTGCATGCCCGCCGGCAGCAGCGCCATCAGCGCCGGGAATTGCTGCAACAGATGCGGCGAGGACAGCAATGCGGCGAGGTACGCGCCCACTGCGTAGAACGCGATAAAACCCATGTCCAGCAGCCCGGCGTAACCCACGACGATGTTCAGGCCCAGGGCCAGCATGATGTACAGCAAGGCGAAATCGAGGGTGCGCACCCAGGTATTGCCGCCGGCATGCCCGACAATCCACGGCGCCAGCACCAGCGCCACGGCGAACAACACAAGGCCGAAGCTGGCGCGCTGGCGGGAGGTATTCAGGACACTCATGCGCGGGTCGCCAGTCGTTCGCCCAACAGCCCCGAAGGACGAAACACCAGCACCGCGATCAACACGATAAAGGCAAACACATCCTGGTAATTGCTGCCGAACACACCCTGGGTGGCAGCGCCCAGGTAGCCGGTACCCAGGGCCTCGATCAACCCCAGCAGCAGGCCGCCAAGCATCGCGCCCTTGAGGTTGCCGATGCCGCCCAATACGGCTGCGGTGAACGCCTTGATGCCCGGCAGGAAACCCATGTAGAAATGCGCGCTGCCGTAGTTGCTCGCCATCATGATTCCGGCCAATGCCGCCAGGGCGCCGCCAATGGCAAAGGTCAGCACGATGATGCGATTCGGGTTGATGCCCATCAGGCTCGCCACCTGCGGGTTCTCGGCCACGGCGCGCATCGCCCGACCAAAGCGTGTGCGTTCCACCAGCACCAGCAGCGCGACCATTACCGACAGTGCGACGGCAATGGTGGTCAGGGCGGTAGCGTTGGTGATCGCCGGATGCGCCGAAGCGCCCGCGAGCACTTCAATCGGTTCCAGCGGCAGCAGTTGCGGGAACATCTGCGGGTTACGCGTCCACACCAACATGGCGACGGTTTGCAGCAACAACGACACCCCGATGCCGCTGATCAATGGCGCCAGGCGCGGCGCATTGCGCAGGCGCCGATAAGCGACCCGCTCAATCAGCACCGCGAGTACCGCGCAGAACGCCATGGCAATCACAGTGGCTGCCAGCAGCACCAGCACCGGCGGCATCGCCGGCCATGTCACCTGCAACAGGCGAATCACCGAGAGGCCCACCAAAGCGCCAATCATCAACACATCGCCATGGGCAAAGTTGATGATCCGCAAAATGCCGTAGACCATGGTGTAACCCAAGGCCACTAGCGCGTAGAGACTGCCCGTCATCAAACCATTGAGCAGCTGCTGGATAAACGCATCCATGGAAACCATCGACCTCACTACTGACGAGGGCGGCACACTAAGCATCTATTCTGTTTTTATCAAATATCAGAAATTCATATGGTTATGCCAAACGCATAAAGCGCTATAACCGCCATAAATACGGCATTTATGGCTCTTTATTTGCCATCTAACTTAGTATTTAATTCAACACATGAATAATTTAGAACAGTTAGCCAATGACCCGCCGTTGCGTGCCGTGCGCACCTTCGAAGCGTTTGCCCGCCATGGCGGAGTTAATTCCGCTGCCCGCGAGCTGGACGTGTCGCCCTCCGCCGTCAGCCATCAACTGCACCTGCTGGAAAGCTTTCTGCAGCAAGCGCTGACCTTGCGCCAGGGCCGCAACCTGGTGCTCACCGAAGAAGGCCGCGAGTACTACCGCGCAATTCGCTCGGCCTTCGCCGTACTGCGCAGCGCCACCGAACACGTGCGGGAAAAAAGCGCCACACGCCAGGTCACCATCAGCCTGATCCCGCTGTTCGGCATCAACCTGTTCATCCCGCGCCTGGCACAGTTCCTCAAGGACCACCCGGCGCTGGACATCAACGTCACCTACGCCAACCACCGCAGCTACCCCAGCGACGCTGCCGATTTATCGATCCGCTTCGGCACCGGGCACTGGCCGGGGTACCACAGCGAGCCGCTGATTTCCGGGGCGGTGACGCCGTATTGCAGCCGCGCATTCCTGGAGCAACACGGGCCGATCGACACACCTGAGGCGCTGAGTGAATTACCGCTGTTGCACGACGAAGAGCGCGGCACCTGGAGCCAATGGTTCCAGGCCGCCGACGTGCATCACGGGACCGCGTTGAATGGTTTGCTGCTGGAGGATGGTCAGTTGGCGCTGACGGCCACGCTGACCGGATTGGGCTGCTCACTGCTGCGCGCGCCACTGGTGGCGCCGCATGTGGCAAATGGGGAGTTGGTGAAGCTGTTTGATCTACAGGTCGATGATGGCCGCCAGTACTACCTGTGCCGGCGGGCCAACAGCGAGTTGTCGAGCGAGGGGAATCACTTGTACGACTGGATCAAGAACAACCTTGCGGGGAATTGAAAACACCGCAGATCCAATGTGGGAGCGGGCTTGCTCGCGAATGCGGTGGTTCAGCCAGCACATGTATCGACTGACCCACCGCATTCGCGAGCAAGCCCGCTCCCACATTTTTGTGTGCGTTTCAATTCAGAATGGAGTCAGCTGCCGTTCCCGCCATGCGCCTCTTCAAAGAAGTAATCCTTCCAGCTCCCCGCCTTGTTCTTCAACACGCCCAACTCCTGCAATTTCTCGGCATAGATATAGGTACGCTGCGGCACGATGGTGAAGTCGATTTCCGGGTCCTGGACAATCTTCTCCACCAGCGCCAGCGGTAGCTTCGACTGCTCTACACGAATGTAAGCCTGGGCCGCTGCCGGCTTGTCGGCCTTGATGATTGTCTCGGCCTCGGCCAACGCGTCATAGAACGCCTTGTAGGTCTTGGGGTTCTCGTCGTGGAATTTCTCGGTGGTGTACAGCACATTGAACGTCGCCGGGCCGCCGAGAATGTCGTAGGAACTCAGCACCTTGTGCACCTTGGGATTCAACAACTCCTGGTACTGGAACGGCGGGCTGGAAAAATGCGCGTTGATCTCCGAACCGCCAGCAATCAGCGCCGCAGTGGCGTCCGGATGCGCCAGGCTGATGGAGATATCGTCGAACTTCTTGTAGTTGTCGTTCCCGAACTGCTTGGCGGTTTCAATCTGCAAGGTACGCGACTGGAAACCCACGCCCGCTGCCGGTACGGCGATGCGGTCTTTTTCGCCGAAGTCCTTGAGGGTCTTCACATCCGGGTTATTGGTCAGCAGGTAGTTGGGCATCGAGCCCAGCGAGGCGATGGCCTTGACGTTCTGCTTGCCCTTGGTGCGGTCCCACAGCGTCAGCATCGGCGGCACACCTGCCGACACCACGTCCAGCGCGCCGGCCAGCAGCGACTCGTTCATCGCGGTGGCGCCGGAGATACTGTTCCACTCCACCTTGATGTCCAGGCCCTGTTCCTTGCCGTGTTTCTCGATCAGGTTCTGGTCACGAACCACATCGAGGATCAAGTAGCCGATGCCGAATTGCTGGGCGATGCTGATCTTGCCTTCGGCGTGTGCACCAAGGCTGAGGAGCGCACTGGCTGCTGCCAGGAGCGTCAGGGTGGGTC
Source organism: Pseudomonas sp. C8002 (assembly GCF_013385765.1). Classification (NCBI taxonomy): domain Bacteria; kingdom Pseudomonadati; phylum Pseudomonadota; class Gammaproteobacteria; order Pseudomonadales; family Pseudomonadaceae; genus Pseudomonas; species Pseudomonas sp. C8002. The sequence goes on along the minus strand of NZ_JACAPJ010000001.1, from coordinate 157,716 downwards.
GTTTTATTATCATGAGAACGCTGCCGCGAGGTTGAGAAGGGTTGCGAGCGTAGCGGCCCACGTACAGTGCGAAAAAGAATATCGCGATCTATGGATATACGAAAAACACTGCCCGCCGGCGCTGCTATATTGCGCGCCTGTGCCTGATGTCATCCCCGGAGCCACTCTATGCTGCGCACCAACCTCAACGAGATGCTGATCTTCATGGCGGTGGTCGATGGCGCCAGCTTCGTCGCCGGTGGCCAGGCCATGGGGCTGACCCGCTCGGCGGCCGGCAAGGCGGTGGCGCGCCTGGAGGACAGCCTTGGTGTGCGCCTGTTGAACCGCACCACCCGCACCTTGAGCCTCACCGACGAAGGCCGCGCGCTGTATGACCAGGGGCTGGAGATCCTCGCCGCAGTGGACAACGCCCAAAGCCGCATCGGCCAGCCCACCGGGGTACCGCGCGGTTTATTGCGGCTTACGGTGCCCGATGCGTTCGGGCGCAAGGTGTTGCTGCCGTTGTTGAAGAAATACCTGCACGCCTGGCCCGAGGTGCAGGTGGAAGTCAGTTTCAGCGACCGCACCGCCGATATCGTCGAGGACGGCTTCGACCTGGCCATCCGCATCGGCAGCGCCAACACCGACCGCCAACTGGTTTCCCGGGTGGTCGCTCGTTATCAGGCGCTGCTGTGCGCCGCACCGGACTATTTCGCCGAGCGCGGCATACCCCGGGACATGGACGCCCTCGCCCACCACGACTGCCTGTATTTCAGCAGCCGCACGCGCAAGCAAAGCTGGCGCTTTCGCGAAGCGGATGGCACCTGGGTCAAGGCGTACGGGCGCAGCCGCCTGCGCCTGGACAGCGGCGAAGCACTGCGCGACGCTGCCGTGTCCGGGCTGGGCATCGCCTTGCTGCCGGACTTCGTGGTGGCCGAGGACCTGGCTGCCGGGCGCCTAGTGCCCGTGTTGCCCAACCTGGACGCGGGAGACGTGGAGATTCTGGCGATGTACCCGAGCAAACGCTTCCTGGAGCCTCGGGTACGGCGCTTTATCGACCTGATGGTGGATGAGCTGGCGGGCTGATCACCGTAACAAGGGCATTGGCGAATGGACGTCCCCACTGAGGCGACCAAAAACTACCCGCCCACGCCCTTCGGCTGGTATCGTGCCGCCCTTGAAAAAACCGCTGCGAGGAAATGGACCTTGAACACTGACGAAAAAATGACCGGGGACCTGTTCGAGGTGGATAAGCGCCTGTCACTCAAGCCCGTGGTGGACTTCAACAACTACCTGCGCAGTGCCTTCGGCGATGGCCCCTGCACCTGCATCCGCTGCGTCGCCAGCGAGGGCAGCGAGGCCGGCTACGAGTTTCAGCACACCTTCGATTTCGACGGCAAAAAAAACCACCGTCGCTTCGCCTCCACCGCCGGCAGCGACGTGCTGCTGATACTGAAGAAAGCCTGGTTGTCTTACACCAAGGCCGAGCTGCCGTTGAGCGGCGCGCTGGCGCTGGACACGGTGAGGGAATTTGTCGAGCCGCAGCTGCACAAGCGCGTGGTGCCGCTGTTCCTGGCCAGTGGGTTGGTCAAGGATGTGGAAGGTGAGTTGCGGATGCAGCCGCAGGCCGCGGGCTGATCATCGACGGCTACTGCTAGATGTGCTGCCAGTTCTTGTAGACAAATTCCAGGCTGTAGCCGTCGGGATCCAGCACGTTGGCCGCGTAGTAGTTCGGGTCATAGTGCAATCGTGCCCCAGGGGCTCCATTGTCGACGGCGCCCGCGTTCATCGCCGCCAGGTAAGCCGCATCGACCTCGACCCGGCTGCCGGCGACGAACCCCACATGCACCGCCCTGCCCTCGACCGCGCCCTCGCGCAACCAGAAGAAGATCCGCCCGTTCGCGCCGAACCCCTTGAGGTCCGGGTGGCCCGGCGGGCCGTCCTTGCCGTCGTAGTCGTGGCGCGTGGTGATGCCCAGCGGCGCCAGTGCGGCCTGGTAGAAATCGATGGAGCGTTGAATGTCGCTGACCGACAAAAAGATATGATCCAGCATGCTGTCGCCTCGCTCTTCAGATGATGTAGCCGCCCGCGACCTCGATCGTCTGGGCATTGATCCAGCGGCCTTCGTCAGACAGCAACATGGCGATCACACGCGCCACGTCCTCTGGCTCCCCAACCCGACCAAGGGCGGTTTGTGCAGCCAGCAGCGCTTCGAACTCATCATTGAGCCCGCCGCCCAGTTCGGTGCGGATGGCGCCTGGAGAGACGGCATTCGCACGGATCTGCCGCTCGCCAAACTCCTTGGCCATGTAACGGGTGAGTACATCCAGCGCGCCCTTGAAGGCTGCGTAAGGTGCTACGCCAGCGGTGGCGACGCGAGTTGTCGCGCTGGTGAGGTTGACGATGCAGGCGTGGGCTTGCAGCAGCGACAACAGGGTTTGAGTCAGGAAAAACGGCCCTTTGAGGTGCACATTCAGCAGGCCGTCGAACTGAGCCACGGTGACCGATTCCAGGGGATTGAACAGTCCATAACCGGCGTTATTCACCAGCCCATTCAACCCACTCACACCCCAGGTGGCCGATAACGCCTGCTTTACCGCCTCGCCAAAACCTTGGAAGGAACTGATGTCGGCCACGTCCAATGGCAGCGCGACAGCCTTGCCGCCCGACGATACGATTCGCTGCACAACCGCCTGGGCGGCCTCTGGATGACTGTTGTAGGTCAGGATCACGCCCATGCCTTGCCGGGCACACAGTTCTGCGGTGCTGGCACCAATGCCACGGCTGCCGCCGGTAATGAGGATAACGCCCATGTGTGGCTCCACTGCTTGCTCAAATGAGTCACCACAGTAGGCTTGCGCGCCTGCGCCGACGCAGCCGTTCCTGCTCGAAACCTGCCTGTTTCTGCTTTTTGCTTGCACAGGGCACACCTGGGCGCTCAGCATGCCCGGCATGAACACACAACTGATCGAACTGCGCGCCCTGGCCGCCAAGGCTGAAAACCGTCGCACTGAAACCGGCATCCCGCGAGTGGCCATGGTCCAGGGCGCGATTCCCGAGCACATGCTGGCCGCGGTGTACGACCCGATGATCAACCTGATCCTGCAGGGCAGCAAATCCATGACGGTGGGTGATCGCACGCTGCGATACGACCCGGCGACCTATTTCGTGATGTCCATCGAACTGCCCGCCGTGGGCACCGTGCACCCGGCGGTGACCGGCGAACCCTACCTGGCGGTCAGCCTGACCCTCGACCCGACGGTACTCGCGACGCTGCTGAGCGACTTGCCCAAACCTGCCGGGCGCTACGACCACGATGCGGGTTTTTCCGTGGCCGCCGTCACCCCCGAACTGATGGACGCCTGGCTGCGCATGCTGCGGCTGATGGGCAACCCTGAGGCGATCACAGCCCTCGCACCGGTATACGAGCGCGAGATCCTCTACCGCGTATTGCAAGGCCCCCACGGCTGGATGCTGCGTGAAATCGCCGCGCCGGACACCGCCATGGCCCGGGTGAGCCAGGCCATCCAGTGGATCCGCCGAGACTTCGCCGAACCGATCCGGGTCGAAGCCCTGGCACAGAAAGCCGCAATGAGCGTGTCGGCCTTTCACCGCCACTTCAAGGCCGTCACCAACCTGAGCCCGTTGCAGTACCAGAAGCGCGTGCGCCTGCTACAGGCGCGCACGCTGATGGTGGGCGGCGCCAGGAACGTCACCAGCGCCGCCTTCGAAGTCGGCTATGAAAGCGCCACTCAGTTCAGCCGCGATTACGCCCGGGTGTTCGGCCTGCCGCCGGCTCGCGATGCCGCGCGAATCCTCGGAGAAAACCGGAGCCCGAAGGCACGCTGACCACAACGTGCTAGCCTGCCATCGCACGCCCCCACGACAAGGAGTTGCCGATGGCCGAGCCAAGCAAAAAGATGAGCCTGATGGGCCTGACCACCCTGGTGGCGATCAACATGATGGGCTCGGGCATCATCATGCTGCCCGCCAGCATGGCGCAATTGGGTGCGATTTCGCTGCTGTCGTGGCTGATCACCGCCGTGGGCTCGATGGCGATCGCGTACTGTTTTGCCCAGTGCGGCCTCTTCTGCACCCGCACCGGCGGCATGTCGGCCTACACCGAAGAGGCCCACGGCAAGTCCGGGTTCTTCCTCTGTTCGTTCCTGTATTTCCTGTCGCTGATCATCGCCAATGTGGCGATTGCGATTTCGGCGGTGGGCTACCTGTCGTCCTTCATCCCGTGGCTGGGCAGCGGCCCCATCCCCTTATTCATCGGCACCCTCGGGCTGATCTGGCTGACTACCGTGGCCAACTTCGGCGGGCCGCGCCTGACCGGGCGGATCGGCGTGATCACGGTGTGGGGCGTGATCATTCCCGTGGCGGGCTTGAGCGTGATCGGCTGGTTCTATTTCAAGACGGAGGTGTTCAGCGATGCCTGGAACCCCAACCAACTGCAACTGTGGGATGCGATTGGCGCGAGTATCCCGCTGACCCTCTGGGCGTTCCTCGGCATGGAGTCCGCGGCCCAGGGCTATGACGCGGTGGAAGACCCCAAGCGAACCGTGCCGCTGGCCTGCCTGCTGGGCACCCTCGGCGCGGCGCTGGTGTATGTGCTGTCCACCAGCGTGATCCAGGGCATCGTGCCTAACGCCGAACTGGCCGAGTCTTCCGCGCCGTTTGCCCTGGTGTATGCGCAGATCTTTACGCCGCTGGTGGGCGATATCATCATGGCCCTGGCGGTAGTGGCGTGCATCGGCTCGCTATTGGGCTGGCAATTCACCCTGGCGCAAACGGCCAAGATGTCGGCGGACCAGCGCCTGTTTCCGCGCTTCTTCAGCCGGGTCAGCCGCGCGCACGCGCCGGTGTTGGGGCTGATTGCCTGTGCGGCGTTGCAGAGCCTGATTGCCTTGTCGACCATCTCGCCCACGGCCAGTGCGCAGTTCGGCAAGTTGGTGAACCTGGCGGTGGTGACCAATTTGATTCCTTACGTCACCGCGCTGACCGGGCTGCTGGTGATGATGCACAAGGCGCGGGTGGCGGCGGTGGTGTATGCGCGCAATACCACGGTGTTGCTGATTGCCGTGGGGTATTCGCTGTATGCGATTTACGCGTGTGGTGAGGAGGCGGTGTTTGGTGCGACGCTGGTATTGGCGTTTGGGTATCTGTTGTATGGGTTTTTGGCGCGGCGGTTTATTACGGCCGGTGGTGGGTGAATATCCGTTATTTTGGTGATGGCTGAGATTGGTTCCGCTCTTACAGCGGCTCACTTTTGAAAAGCGCAAAAGTAAGCAAAACGCTCTTGCCCCACCACTCGGCTCCTCGCTTAGGCTCGGAGTGCCCTCACTCCGGCCAGCGTGGTTTAACGGGGCGCCCAA
>NZ_JACAPJ010000001.1:152124-152348 GCF_013385765.1 Pseudomonas sp. C8002 | reverse complement strand
CCGGCTTGAGTGTTGAAGAGCAACAGCAAAATCAAAAGCGGGCACGGTCCACTGTAGGAGCTGGCTTGCCGGCGATGGCATCGCTTCGGTGTGTCTGATGTACCGAGGTGTCTGCATCGCCGGCAAGCCAGCTCCCACAGAAAAGCAGAGCCACCCCGCCCGTAGCAGCTGTCGAGCGCCAGCGAGGCTGCGTGCCTTTGATCTTGATCTGCTTTTGATTTTGA
>NZ_JACAPJ010000001.1:258-151984 GCF_013385765.1 Pseudomonas sp. C8002 | reverse complement strand
GCTGTAAGAGCGGAACCATAAGTAGCCGTTACCGAAGAAACGGATATGTACTCAATCAATCAATCAAACCACTCCCCCCGCTCAAGAAACGTATTCCGAATCATCTCCACCACCCACCCCACCTCCAGCGGATGCCGCACATCAGCACTCACCCCCATCCAGACCTGCCGCTGCATCCCCTCCAGAAACACCCCATCCAACGCCGTCAACCCACGATCAAAACAACTCATGTACCGCGGCAACAACCCAATACACGCACTGCACCGAATCATCTCCAGCATCAGCGGATACGCTTCCACCCGCACCACCCCCGCCAGCCGCTGCTCCACCAGGCTATTCCACGGCCGCAGCGCCTCCACCTGCCGGTCCGGCTGCCACTGCACCAACATATAATCCGCAAGGTCTTCAATGCTGTCCGGCCGCACCGCCAACCGCGAATACCGCTTGGCAATATGCGGCGAATAATCCAACCGCGCCAACACCTCTGGCGCCCCAATGGCAAAACTCGGCCCCGCCCCCGGCGAATCCATCCCCGACAACCACACCACCACATCCGCATCCAGCGCCTGCAACCCCAACTCGCTGTCGATGGAAATGATCTCCAGCCGCACACTCGCATTGCGCCGCAACAGCGCAATCAGATCCCGCCCCAGAATGTCATGCAGGATCGACTCGGCAACCGCCAGCCGAATCAACGGTTGCTCCAGCACCGGCAAGCGTCGCTCATGCGCCAGGGCAATCAACTGCGCCTGCAACTGCTGCCCTTCACGACTCAGGGCCAGGACATTGCCCTGATAGCTGAACAGCGAACGCCGCAGTTGCTCTTCCAGCTGCGCCAGGCGCTTGCGCAACTGCGTGGCCTTGATGTTGAGGCTGCGAGCCGCCTGCATGAAACACCCACAGCGGGCGCTGATCAGGAAATACTGCGCCACCTCGGGCTCGATGGCGGCCGCCAGGGCCAGCCAGGCCTCGCGGGATTCGGTCGACGCACGATAAGGCGCGACGCCGTGGGGTACAGCCGGTTCAACAAATACCATGGGAGACTCCCTGTCTTGTGGGTACTGTGCATCCAATGCGGTGATACGGTTTTACTCCAGCACCTTGTTCAGCTCGGCGCCGTCGATACTCAAGGTCGCGGTATTGAGCATGCCTTCCAGGTAGGCCTTGGCAATTTGCTCCTGGCGTTGCGCACGCAAGGCCTCGGTCAAGCGGCCCCGCAGTTCATCCAGCGTGGCGGTGCGCGCCGGTTGTTGCCCAGTGAGTTTGAGCACGTGAAAACCCGCCGCACTCTGCACCGGCTCCGACACCCCGCCCGTCTTGAGCCGCGCCACCACACCGCGCATTTCAGGCACCAGTTGCTGCAACGGCTGCATCCCGGAATCGCCACCGCGCCGGGCGCTGTCGGGGTCCTGGGAATACTGGCTGGCCAGGGCGGCAAACTCGCCTGGCGAGGCCTGCGCCTTGCGGCTCAACTCCTGGGCCTGGCGGCGCACATTGTCGACGGTTTGCGGGTCGCTCACGGCCAGGAAAATCTGGCTGACCTGGTACAACGGCGGCGTCACCCATTGTGCCTTGCCGCTGTCATAGGCTTGCTGCAATTCGGCGGCGCTGGGGTAATCCGTCGGCACCTGGCTGACCGACAACATGTAGTCGCGAAACACGATCTGCTCGGTGGCGGCGCGGGTCTGTTGCTCCACCTCCGGGCGCTGCCGCCAGCCCTGGGCATCGGCCTGTTCAAGCACGGCCTTTTGCGCCAGGCGTGAACGCAGCCAGGTTTCCAGGGCGCTGCGGTTGCCACGCAACTGCTCGCGGGTTTCCGCCGGCAAGGCGGCCAACACCGACTTGAGTTCGGCGAGGTCGATCTGCTGGTTGCCTAGGCGCGCCACCGCCGGCCCGTCCTTCACGGCCACCGGCGCAGGCTGCTGGGCTGCGACCGGGTCACTGCCCGGCCGCAGGCTCAACCCCACCGCGACCGCCAGCACCACCAGGGCGCCAGCGCCGACCACCAGGGTTGGTTTCTTCACAGAGCAGGCGCCTCTTCACGGGCATCGACGGCAGGCGCGGCGTCGGCCTGGGCTTGAAGCTGGGCGGCTTGCTGGCTGTATTCACGCAGGTAGACGATGAATTCCTGCAGCAGGCGGTCCCACAATTCCAGCTGATTGCGCAAGTACGGCGCACCCACGCCGGCGGCCACCACATCCATCTCCATCAGCAGGAACTCACCCTGCAACGACAACCGCGCAAAACGTCGGGAAGCGTTCCAGACCTGGGCCAGCCCCTCCGGCAATTCGCCTTGCACCCGCAGCGCGCAGCTGTAGGTGAAGTCCACGTAGCTGCCCTGCTCTGCCGCCGGGTTGCCGAAACGCACGGCGAAGCCGATGCCCTGGCTTGCGCTGAGCAATTGCACGATGCCGTTCTGCTCGGTCTGGTTGACCCGGTAGCCGGCTTCCTGCAGCAGCTCGGTCAAGGCTTGCGGGGTCACGCTGGTGATCAGTTGTACGTCGCTCATAGGGGTATCTTCCTTGTCGATCAATGATTAGTGACGGTCTGTGGAGCATCGAACCGATTAAGGTAAAGGCCGTCACCAAAACCCTGGGCGAGTTCCTCGAACTTGACCCGGGTGCTGCTGGCGAACGGTTGGCGGATGCTCATCACGTCGGCCACGTCGATTTTTTCGTAGGCCGTCAGCAACTGCTGGGCCACGTCGTACATCTGTTGATTCTTGACTGAACATTGCTGCACTTGTGTGTCACGTTCCGTGAGTTGCGCCTGCAAACGTGCGCGCTCGGTTTCTTTGCCCCGGGCGATTACCAGCAAGTCTTCATAGGCTTTCTTGAACTTGCCCACCTGCTCATTGCTCGCGGCCACCTGGGCCTGGGCCTGGCTGTGCAGACTCTGTTGCTGGCCCACCAGTTGCTCGGCCACGCCACGGGTCTTTTCCAGTTCGGCGGTCAGTTGCTTGACCTGCGCCTGGGCCTGCTTGGCCTGGGTTTCGGCGGCGATGCGTGCGGCACTGGCCTGGGCCTGCTCGCTTTGCAGCGCCTGCAACTGCTGGGTGGTGCTGCGCAGCTGAGTGCGCAGGCGCTCCTCCATGCCTTCAGCCGAAGCGCCGGTGGTGACGAGCAGTAGAAGCAGGCCGCAAATTCGCGTGTTCATGAGCTTTCTCCGGCGCATCAGAAGCGCGTGTTGAGTTCCAGTTGCATGACATCCACTTCAAACGGCGCGCCATACACTTCGGAGGCGCTGAGCCAACGGGCACTGGCGTAGATGTTCTTGTCGAGGCCGTAGTTGGCACCGATGAAATAGCCCTTGGCGTTGGTGCCGCCGAGGTGGAACGAGGAGTCGTTGAAGCCGTCCGGCAAGGCATCCGGCTGGATGTATTTGTAGCCGGCCAGCACGTTCCAATCGCCCTTCTTGCGCATCTCCAGCGCACTGCCGAGGGTGAACTGCACCAGCAGCGCATTGCCGCCACTTTCAAACTCGCCGTCGCTGTTGAGGTTGTTGACGATCTGGCCTTCGCTGCGCTTGAGCATCTCGCCCTTGTCGTAGGCCAGGTTGTGGATGAAGTTGGTCTGGCTGCGCAGCTTGAGGTCTTCCGGCAGCTCGCTGTCCCAGGCCAGGTTGAGGTCCAGCACGTTGAACTTGGACGCCAGGCCGACGAATTGCGGTTGCGGGGTCAGGCCAGGCGTTGCCGGGTTGGGGGTGATGTCTCGCAGCAGGAACACGCTGTTGCCCTTCTGCATGAAGGCCAGGCGCGTGCCATCGGTATCGCACGCCGGCTGGCCGGCCCACGGCGAGCAAGGGCTGGAGCGTTCGCCCTGGATATCGCCGAAGTGGTAGTAGGCCATCGAGCCCTTCAGGCTGTTGCTGCGGTTGATCTTCCAGTCGGCGCCGATCTGCCCGCCGAACAGCCATTTGTTTTCGCTCTCGTCCTTGTCGAAGCCGTTGGTGGTGGCGGTGTCGGGGCTGTATTCCACCGGGAACGCGCCGAGGGTGCCGAACAGGCCCCAGTCGCTGTTGAGCTTGTGGTTGAAGATCGCCGCCACACCGTCGAAGTTGAGGTCCCCGGAATACATCATGTCGGTGGAATAGAACGGGTTGGCAAAACGTCCGGCGGTCAGGGTCATGTAGTCAGTGGTCTTCCAGGTGAGGTAGCCCTGGTCGAGCCAGATGTCTTTCTTGCCGAAGCCGCCGCCCAGGGTCTGGGTGGTGGACACCGGGTTGTTGTCGTTGCCGGTGCCGAGGCGGATGCCGGCGGTCCATTCCGGCGAGATCACGGCTTTCATGCCCAGGCGGGCGCGCAGGCGGAACAGGTTCTCGCGGTCTTCGCGAGTGTTGAGCAGCGGCGGCAATTTGGTGTTGGTGTTCTTGTTCACGTCGTAGGGGCCGCTGTCGTTGAGCTTGGCGTAATCGACGATTTCATTGCTGTTGTTGCCCGAGAAATAGCGCGACTCATCCCGCAGGCGAATATCGCCGTCGAAGCTGATGCGCGAGACCCACTCCGGGAAGGTGTTGGGCTGGGCCCAGTTTTCCTGCTTGGCGGTGGCCATGACCTCGGCCTTGACCTGATCGCGAATCTGGTCGCGCACCGCGGCCGGCACGTACTGCACCCGCACATCGCCGGGGGCCGCCACTGGGCCTGCCGCTACCGCCGTGGCGGTGCTGGCCTGGCGTGCCTGCCGGGCTTCCTTTTCAGCCTGGGCGATCAGCCCGTCGGCCTGTTCCTGCTTGAGCACACCTTGCTGCACCAGCAGGCGGATCAGGTTGATCGTGGCGTTTTCCGAAGGCGCGGCGGTGGCGGCCGTCGCCTGGCCGACCAGGGTCGCGATGACCATGCCGACCGCCAGGGTCAATCGATTCACGTGGGAAATCATCTGCACACAACTCCTGTAGAAAACTGCAAAAAAGGGTTCGATCAATCCGGGCGCCGGCCCTTGAGGGACAGGCGTACCGGCAGGGTCATTGAGGCGGGTGTGCGTTCCTTCAGCCGCGGTGTGGCACGCAACGCGGCCAGCACCTGGGCGTCGGTGTCGGCGTCGCCGCTGGACTTGGCCAGCTCCACGCGCGTCACCTCGCCGTCTGCGCTCAGCCACAGGTCGGCCTGCACCGTGTAGGCCTTCTTGCGCAGCTCCGGGTCTTCCCGCAGCAGGCGCTGGAACACCCCGGCCAGGTACTGCTTGAACGTCCCGGTACCGAGCCCGCCACCACCGGAACCGGCCATGCCGCCGCCCTTGCCGGCACCGATGTTGAAACCGTCGGTACCGGACTGAGCGTCGCCGTCGATCTGCATCGGGTTGGCCAGGTCGTCTGCTGGCGAAGGCGGTGCCTCTTCCTCGGGCTTGACCTCGTCGGGGGTCGGCGTGGGTTCCGGCTCGGGGATTTTTTCCTGCACCTCGGGCTCCGGTTCCTTGGGTTTTTCCGGCGGCGGTGGTGGCGGTGGCGGCAACGGAATAATCGTCGGCACCTTGGGCGCTTCACGGCGCACGCCACTCATGTCATTGGCCCACTGCCAGAGAAACCAGGCAGCCACGGCGCCCAGCAGCAGGCCAATGCCCCACTTCAGCGGGCGCAATGGCGGCTTGTTCTTGAGGGGCGTCGGCGTGATCGGCATCTGTGCGGTCATGACTCAGCCCTGGCTCGGTTTGCCGGTGACCAGCCCGACCTGGGACAGCTCCAGGCGACGCAGCAGGTCGAGCACTTCGATGACCTTCTGGTACTGCACCATGGCGTCGCCGCGCACGATCACCGGGAAGTCCGGGTTCAGCGCTTTCTCGATGCGCAGGCGCTCTTCGAGTTCAGGCAAGGTCACCGGGTAAGCGTCGAGAAACACCTGGCCGCCATCGTTCACCGAGATGGCCTTGGTCTTGGCCTCGGACAGCGATACCGAAGCACTGGCCTTGGGCAGGTGGATCTGGATCCCCGAGACCTGGGCGGTGGCGGTGAGGATAAACATCACCAACACCACCATCAGCACGTCCACCAGGGGCGTGATGTTGATGCTGTCGACGGGTGCGTCATCGTCATCGTCGTGGGAGGCATTCACGGAAGCCATGCTGATTCTCCTCAGGCCGGGACGTGGGCGTGGTGGTCGCGACGGTGCGCCGCTTCACTGTGCTGGCTCTCGCCGTGCATCTCCGCCAGGCGGGTGATGAACTCGTCGACGAACACGCGCATGTCGGCGCTGACTTCCTTGTTGCGGGTAATCAGGCGGTTGTAGCCAAACAGCGCGGGGATCGCGACAAACAGGCCCATGGCCGTGGCCAGCAAGGCCGCCGCCATACCCGGGGCGATGGCGTTGATGTTCACGTCGCCGGCCATCGCCGTGCCGAGGAACACCACCATGATCCCCAGCACGGTGCCGAGCAGGCCGATATACGGCCCCCCGGCAATCGCGTTGGAGAGGGTCGACAGCTTGGCGCCGAGTTGCTGGTTTTCCCGGGTACGCACGCCGTCCATGGAGCAGCGGATGGCTTCGATGGTGGCTGCCGAGACCGACGAGGTGTCGGCGCCCTGGGCGCGGCGAGTGCGGATTTCCTTGACCGCGACCCGGTACAGGCGCCACAGCGAGGAATGGGTCAGGCGCTCGGCCAGCAACGCGTCGTCGTAGTACATCTCCAGGCGCGTACCGATCTGTGCGAATTGCTCGCGGAAGATATCGTTGGCAGCACTCACGCGACTGACCTGGCGGTTCTTGCGGAGCATGATGAACCACGACTGGAACATCATCCCCACCAGCACCAGGATGATCACCCAGGCATCCACCGGCACCGCCTTGAGCAGGAACCCCAGGCTGCCGAAGCCGAAGCCCGACTGTTCTTCATCCACGCCATAGGCCACCAGTTTCGACTCGGCGCCCTGGGCCGTGGCATCGGCCAGCAACAGGGCTGCCGGGCGCGCGACCTTGGACAAGCGCAGTTCGTCCATGGCCCCGGTAAACGGCAGGTGCCCGCCGGCGGCTTCCGGCAAATCGGCACCGATGGCCAGTTGCGAATTGAACGCCGGCATCGCCACTGCGAGGGTCGCGGTCTCACGGCCGTTGACGTACAGCGAGACCTTGTCGCCCTCGGCGGTGAACGCCAGGTGCTGCCATTGGCCGGGGTTCAGCGGCTGGGTCGAGACGGCGCGCTGGCCGTCGATTTCAATAAACGGCATGCCCTGGTTCAAGCCCAGCAACAGGCTGTGGGCGCCCTCGCGACGGGCCACCACCACTTGCTCGCCGCTGGCCTGGTCGACCCGCAACCAGGCGCTGAAAGTGAAGGCGCCGCCCGCTGCGTGTTGCAGCGACGGGCTGGCTGGCAGCAGCAACGGCTGGCCACTGAACTGCAAGGCCCGGCCGATCACGCCGTCGATGCTCGCACCGGTGGCGTTTACGGCAGTGTTGCCGTAGGCCGTGGTGTCCCGGGGCGGCGTGCCGTTGGCGCCGTCGAAGTGGTAGAGCGCGGTGTAGTTCGGGTCGAAGGTCAACTGGCCGTTGGCGGTGGCCGGCGCCTTCTGGTTGCCGTAGTACATCCACAGGTCCTGGCGCTGGCCGCCTTCGACCTTGGGCACATCGACCCAGATCAGCGCCATGCCCATCAGCGGGTCGAAGCTTTCGATCTGGTGGTTGAACACGGTCTTGTCGTCGGCGCTGACAAAGCGCAGGTCGGCGCCGTCGTCCTTGACCCCGTCAAAGCTGAAGTTGCCGGTGTGCAGGCGCACCAGCAGCGCGGTGCGGCCCAGGGCCTGGCTGATGGCTGCGCCCTGGGAGGTGGTGTCCACCGTGATCTGTTTACGGTAGTGCCAATCGTCCTGCCACCAGGCATGGGCGGTGGCCGGGAGCGCGAAGCCCAGGCAGATCAACAGGCTCAGAAATAGGCGTTGCATGTCAGGAGTCTCCGAAAAAAGGGGTCAGAAAGTCGCCTGCACACTGAAGTGCAGTCGCGAGTCCTGTTTCTGGGTATTTGGGCCTTCAAGCAGCGGGTAGCCCCAATCCAGGCTGCCGGACAACCACTTGCTCAAACTGGCGCGGGTGCCGAGGCCGACACTGGCCAGGCTGTATTCGTCTTCCTGCTCGGGCAGCGGGTCATGCAGGCGCAGGCGTGCGCCTTCGGCAAACGCATAGAAGCGCCACTCCTGCACGTAGCTGCCGAGGAACTTGGCCAGGGACGGCGTGCGCAGCTCCTGGGACAACAGGTAGCCTTCGTCGCCGGTGCGCTCGGCGGCGAGATACCCGCGTACCGACGTAGCGCCGCCAGCGGAATATTGCTCGTTGGACACCAGCGGCCCCGAGGCCAGCTGGAAGCCGGCCTTGGACGCCGACTGCCAGTCGTTGCCGAAGGTGTAGGTGTAATTCAGGTCACCCTTGAGCACCGCAAAACTCGGGCTGGCCTTGTCACGCTTGTACTGGAACTCCTCGGCGTCGCTGCCGTAGCCGAAGAACGCGCGGGTACCCACCACCAGGCTCAAGCCCAGCCCCAATTGCGACTGCTCGGTGTAGCGGTAGCCGTTGTAGCCGAAGGTCAGCGGTGCGTACTTGAGCGGGATATCGTCCGTGCTGCCGCCAAACTTCATCTGCTCCTTGAAGTCCTTGAAGTCGACCCCGGCAGAGAACGAATTGGCCCAATTGCCACTGGCCGGCAGGCTGTAGATCGCCGACACGCCGTAGGAATGGCCCTTGCCCAACACGTTGCTGCCGCCGATGGTGGCGATGTTGCTGTCGGACTGATAACCGGAGAACTGCAGGCTCCAGCGATCAGTCAGCGGCGCGGTGTAGGAGCCCGACCAGACCTTGGCGTTGTCGCTATCCTGGGGCGCGGTGAAGTAGGTCAGGGAAATGCTGTGGCCCAGTTGCCAGAGGTTGTCGTAACCCAGGGTCGCGACGCTGCGCAGCTCCTTGGTGTCGGCGCTGTAGTCATTGTTCAGGCCGAGGCTGGCGTGCCAGGGGTTCTGGTCTTCCACCTGCAGGTCGACGTCCATGGTGCCGGGGCGCTGGCCCTCGCGGACCAGCGGCGTGACCTGCCGCCCGGCGCTGCGATTGAGGCCGGCGAGTTGGGTTTGCACGCTGGTGAAATCCGGAACCGCGCCCTCCTTCAAGCCGGGTACTTCGTCGCGGATTTCCACCGGCGAATAGTGCTTGGCGCCGACCACACGGACGCGCCCGACCTTGGTTTCGCTGACCTGCAGGTACACGATTCCGTCATCGACCTTCTGCTCCGGCAGTTCGACGAACACCGACTGATAGCCGCGTGCCTGATAGATCTTCTGCAAGGCATCCCGGGCGCCTTCGATGTCGGCGAGGGTCTTTTGCGGGCCGAGAAACGGGTACACCGCCTCTTCGATCGCACGAGCGTCGAGCACGGTGTTGCCGCGCACGAAGTACTCGTTGACGTCCACCAGCCGTGCCGGAGGCTCGGGCTGGGTGCCCTGCTCTTCGGCCTGTAGCGGTTGCGCCAGTGCACCCAGCGTCAGCCAGCACAGCGCCAGCGTTGATTTGAACAGATGCTCCACACCGCCCCCTGGTCTACTAAGAATGATTGCCGTCGCCGTTTGCCCGGCGTTTGGCCCGTTCAATTGCTGGATATCGAGGTGTTGCCATGCCGGGCGAGCCAGGTGTGCAGCAGGGCGAAGTTCAGGGAGAACTCCGGCATGTGCAGCAAGGCGCCACAGAACACTTCACCAATGATTTTCTGGATCAACTGCACCGCCTGCGGGTTGTTCAGGAACGTGGCGATGTCGCGTTGCAGGAGGTTGATGCCCCAGACTTTCTGGTTCAGGTCGAGGCCGACGAACCAGCGGAACAGCAGGTTGTAGTTGAGTTGTTCGTGCAGTTGCTGTTCGTTGGGGACTGAGTACAGGAGTTGCAGCAGCAGGATCTGCAAGACGGTCTGGGGGGCGATCTGGGTGCCGGGTTGGGCCTGGAGCAGGTCGCGGTGGAGGTCGAGGATGTCGTCGATCTGCGGGCGCAGCAAGACCAGTGAATGGCCTGCGGGGATGTAGCTGGAGACTTCCTTGAGCGCGCCTTGCCAGTCGTCCTGGGAGACGATCCATACCCACGGTGCGCCATAGCGGTAGACCGAGACCGGTTTTTTGCGTGCGGCTTCGACGATCTTTGACAGGCGCTGGTCGAGCTCCTGCATGCCGACTTTCGAGTAACGTTCCATAGTTCCCATTCGCCCCACTCCTGGCATCCTGCTTGCGGCTCTGACGTCGCCTTTTTTGGCGGTGTTGAGCGCGTTACATAGCCAAGACGGGGGTCGCTGGGGACTACCGAACTTTTGTCATAAAAGCTTCTTTTTTGGGGCGGGGTGAGGTGGGCATATCCGTTGCTGCGGTCAGGGCTGGTATTGGTTCCGCGCTTACAGCGGCTCACTTTTGGAGTGTTGTGAAGCAAAATCAAAAGTTAAAGCGGGCACGGTTCAAATGTGGGAGCTGGCTTGCCTGCGATGGCATCGCCTCGGTGTATCTGAAAAACCGAGTTGTCTGCATCGCAGGCAAGCCAGCTGCCACAGAAAAGCAGAACCACGGAGTGCGGGCATGCCGAGCCTAGGCGAGGCACCGAGTGGTGGGGCAAAGACCTTTTGGTTACTTTTGGCTGGGCCGGCATTCCGGGCGTTTGCCAAAAGTGACCCGCTGTAAGAGCGGAACCATAAGCGGCCGTTACCGAAGAAACGGATATGTACTCAAACCAAAGACCCCGGCAACGGCAGTTCATAAGACTTCTTAACCGTCCGCACTACCAAAGTAGACGAATAAGTACGAATCGGAATATCCCGATAAATCTCTAAAAACCGATAGATATAATCAGTGTACTCAGTGGCATCCCGAAACTTCGCCACCATCACAAAATCAAACTCCCCGGTCAGCAGATAACAGTCCTGAATCTCCGGATGACTCGCCAGGATATGCTGCATCTTGCGGTCGATATCATTGCTGTCCCTATCAAGCTTGATCAGGAAGAACGCCGTAACCTGAATCCCAAGCTTGCGCTCATCCAGCACCGCCACCTTGGCCTTGATGATCCCGACACTCTCCAACCGCCTGATACGCCGGTAACAACTGGTTGAAGAAAGCCCGACACTGTCACTCAACAACTCCAGACTCTGACTGCAATCCCTTTGCAATTTCCCCAGAATCTTCAAATCCATGGCATCTGTCATTTTTTCCATATCTTCCTTGAAAAAACTGCAATGAATCCACCGTAAACACCCACCAATTTGCACAAATCCTGCGCGGTGGCGCACTAACATCAATCCAGCTTAGCAGCCCAGCCAAATCAGGCACCGGGGCCGCATGAGAGGGATCTTATGATAGTCGCGAAACCGACATGGGCCACCGATATCCACGGCCTATTCAGCGCCCCCTACTGGATCCCCCAAGAGCAACGCGCCGCCGTCGCCGCCTCCTGGGTGGGCTGCATGAACGGCTACTTCGTATTCCTCGAAGACCCCGCCTCCGTCAAGACCTGGTCCGAAACCATCTACCAGCACCTGGCCTCCCGTAGCATGCCGCTGACCCTCGATCAGCAGCAGTTCTGGCCCATCGACGCGCTGGAAACCTTCAGGCTGTGGGTCAACCAGGGCTGGCGCCTCACTCCCGCCTCACCGTTCGACGAGGCAGAACGCATCCCCCCACCCGACCTGCCTCACCCGGTCAAACGCGTGCGCCAGGACATTCGCGCACTGACACAGGAACAACTGAACCTGTACCGCTCACGCCTCGATGACGTAATGCAGGTGGCCAACGCCGACAGCGGCTCCCCTTGG
Organism: Pseudomonas sp. C8002; assembly: GCF_013385765.1. NCBI lineage: Bacteria > Pseudomonadati > Pseudomonadota > Gammaproteobacteria > Pseudomonadales > Pseudomonadaceae > Pseudomonas > Pseudomonas sp. C8002. The sequence goes on along the minus strand of NZ_JACAPJ010000001.1, from coordinate 140,243 downwards.
CAGCGTTACGCCTATATCCACACCAACTGGTGCCTGCATTACCAGGAAGCGTTTGCCCTGTGGCACCGGGCCTATCTGCTGTACCTGGAAGCGCTGATCGACTGCCCCATTCCCTACTGGGACTGGATGGCCGAAGACGCCAGTGTCGACGGCAGCCCCCAGGCCGGCTTGCCCCAGGCGTTTCTCGATGAAACCTACGTGCACCCGCGCACCGGCGAGGTTCGCCCTAATCCGTTGCGCTACGCCGCTGCCAAGGACGGTTGTTCGAAGGTCTGTGAAAAGGCCAGCATCCCGGGTGTGGACTGCCGCTTCGTGCAACGCAACCCGCTGTTCTACACCCAGGGCGAGACGCAGCGCGTCGAACGCACCCAGTTGTACGGCATGAGCCGGATTTTCCAGCAACAGGTGGTCGATGCCCTGAAGTTCAACACCTTCAGCCAGCCCCAGGGAGTGCCAGGTTATCCCTGGGCGAACATCCCGGTGTTTGATCCCCCCCAGGAAGATGACCTGTACCCCAACCGCGCGCTGAATTTCGACGGGCTCTACGAGCAGCCCCACGACAACTATCACGGCTGGATCGGCGGCGACATGGCCGACAACGCCTACACCGCGTTCGACCCGGTGTTCAGCTCCTACCACGCCAATATCGACCGGATGCTGGAGGTCTGGATCCGCGCCCACCCGGCAGCGCAGTACACCACCCAGTGCCTGCTCCAGCCGTTTGCCGGCAGCGAGGCCGACGATGTCACCTTCACCAGTGCCGACGCCTGGCGCTACACCACCCTGGGGGACATGGCCCAGGACAGTCGGCATATCGGCTATGACTACGGTGTGCCCGTCGCCCCGCCCTTTGGCACCCGCCGCCCGGTCGCAAAAGCCTGCTGCCAGCAAAGTTCGACGCCGATGCAAGCGCAGGAACAAACCGCAAGCCTGGGCCCGTGGGTGGTGTTCGACCATGTGCGCTGCACCCACGACACCTACCTGATCGACGTATTCCTCAACCAGCCCGACGCCACGCCGCAGCAGGTGAGCGCCGACAATCCGCACTATGTCGGGCGCTTCAGTCGCATCGGCATGGGCCTGGTGGATGACAAGGGCCGCTGCATCACCCATGGCGTGTCACGCGCGCTGAATGCCGCGCGCACTGCTGCCGCATTGAACCTTCGCCCCACTGACACCACGCAGTTATCCGTGGTGGTGACCCATCTCGATAGTGCCCGGGTGTTGACGCCGCAAGAGTACGCGCCGCTGCCTGGCTTTATCGCCCAACTGGTGTGGGACGACCCGCGCCAAACCGTCGCCGGCCCTGCTCCCAGTGCCGGTTGCTGCTCCGTTTCCACCACAACAACACCTGGAGAATCGACATGAGCACACCCTTCAAACAATTCACCTCTCCCGCCGGGCAAGCTCCCAAGGACTACAACAAGCTGGGCCTGGAAAACCAGTTGCCGCAGTTTGAAACCGACTGGAACAACGACCTCACCGGCTGGACGCAGTCCGCGATCATCGGCAACCCGTGGTCGGGCCTCAATGACGCGCCGCGCTCGGGCTATTACAACCCACTGGTGGAAGGCTACGGCCCCACCACGCCGCCGGCGATTACCTGGGCGCCCTTCCCCAATCGGCTGTGGACGTTTTTCTACAACAACGGCACAGCGGTGATTCCACAGTTGGGCGGCAAGGCCATGTCCATGCAACAGGTGATGGAGCTGACCGACAACGGCCAGATTACGATCAACAACACCCTGTACATGCTCTACGACCCGAACAAGCAAGGCACCCTGCTGCAACTGCCCGTCACTCGCTGCCCGAGCATCGACTGGCAAGGCAAGTACAAGGATTTCTCGCCCTCTGGCCCCCGTGGCTGGCTTGACGAATATTGCGAGTGGTCCATCGTGCGCGATGCCGACGGCAACATGCGCAAGATCACCTTCACTTGCGAAAACCCGGCGTATTTCCTGGCCATGTGGCGCATCGATCCGACTGCTGTACTGGGGCTGTATCGCGACTACATCGACCCGCAGGTGCAACTCGAAGACCTGTACCTGCGCTACACCGCCGACTGCCCGACCGGTAAGGCCGGCGATCCGGTCATCGACCCCACCACCGGTCAACCGGCCTACGACACCGTCAACAAATGGAACGCCGGCACCGCCTGTGTGCCTGGCCAGTACGGCGGTGCGATGCACCTGACCTCCGGCCCCAACACCCTGAGCGCCGAGGTGTACCTGGCTGCCGCGGCGACCATCCTGCGGCCATTGAGCAGCAGCCAGAATTCCCAGGCGTTGATCTGCTGCGCGCAATACGGGCAGAACTACCGCAACTCCGATCCGCATATCGGTTTCTCGGCCAACAGCGTGGCAGTGAACAACCGGCTGTCGCTGACCAACCCCATCGGCCTGTACCTGCAACAACCCACCGACTTCTCAGCGTGGAAAGGCCCCCAGGGCCAGGACGTCAGCCAGTACTGGAAAATCACCCGTGGCACCGCCAAGTCCGCCGCCAACGGCTCCGACCAGATTCTGCAAGCGGTGTTTGAAGTGCCGGTCAGCGCCGGGTTCTCGATCAACGACATCACCATCAGCGGCCAGCCGATCGACTACGTGTGGGTGATTGCCCAGCAGTTGCTGGTGGGCCTGAGTGTGACAACCACGCCCATCAGCCCGACGCCGGATTCCTGCCCGTGCGTGACGGACCGGGTCAACGGCGTGCAACCCTGGCCGGTACAGCTGCTGCCGCTGGACCTGTTCTACGGGCAGTCACCCACCGACCTGCCGGCCTGGCTGGCACCCGGCACCAGCGGGCAGTTTGCCCTGGTGGTGCAAGGCGCCGACCTCAAGACCACCGCCGAGACGGCGCGGGTGCAATTCTCCAATCCTGGGGTGACGGCGCAGGTCACAAAGTTCCTGCCGGATGCCTCGGCCATCCCCGGGCAAACCAACTCCGGTGGCACCCAGGGCTACCTGCTGACCATCACCGTAAGCCCCACTGCCGCACCGGGGCTGGTGACAGTGCGCGCCCTCAACCCGGTCGAAGCCGATAACCCCAGCGCGGCGGAACACCCGTGGGAATCCGGATTGGCGCTGGTGCCTGGCGCCTGACTGATACAGCCCATCAGCCGCACCCACCCAGGGTGCGGCTTTACCTGCTTGCAAGGAGCGCGATGATGTCCAGGTTACGCTTGAGTGTTTTATCGCTGCTGACCAGTGTGGTGCTGAGCCTGTTCGCCATGCAGGCCGCCTACGCATCCCCCACTTCCGACGCCGACGCTTGCGTGCAGCAACAGTTGGTGTTCAACCCGAAAAGCGGCGGCTTCCTGCCGATCAACAACTTCAACGCCACCGGCCAGAGCTTCATGAATTGCTTTGGCTGGCAGTTGTTCATTGCCCTGAACTGGCCGGTGAATCCCGGTTGGCCAGCCACGCCTGCCCTCGCGGGTGAGCCGGACATGAACAGTACCCTGGCGCAATTCGGCGTACCTACTGCCTCCGGGCAGCCGATGAGCGTGGCGCCGGTATGGGCCAGCTACAAGGACGCCAACGATATCTTCCTGCCCGGCGCGCCCGCGCCCACCGGCTGGGGCGTGCAAACCCTGGTGCCGTCCAATTGCAGCACCCAGGGCAGCCTCAGGGCGATGTCGGTGGGGGCGCGCAAGTTCATGACCGCCACCTCCGAAAGCGCGATCAACGCGCGGCATGGGTTTCACCTGTCCAGCGGCACCCTGGCCTCGATTCCGGACCCGATCATGGAAGCCTCCGGCGGCTGGCTGACGGACCAGTCGCAGAACCTGGTGTTTTTTGAACGCAAGGTCGGCAAGGCCGAGTTCGACTACATCGTCAGCAAAGGGCTGTACGACGCGGCCAACCAGCTGAAAGTCGCGCAGAACCTCGACAACCAGAACCCCGGCGGGCTGTCCTTGCCCATCGGTGAACCCATGCGCTCGCTGCCGCCCAACCCGGTGCCGCAGGAGCAACTGGGAGCTCTGGAGGTCAAGGCAGCATGGCGAATCCTCACCGGCAAACCCGAGCTCTACGGACGTTACCTGACCACGGTCGCCTGGCTCAAAAACCCGGCCACCTTGCAGTGCACCCAGCAGGTGGTGGGCCTGGTGGGCCTGCATATCATCAACAAGACCCAGGCCTCGCCCAACTTCATCTGGACCACCTTCGAGCAAGTGGACAACGTGCCGGAACCCGACCAGGTGCCGCCACAACAAACGCCGCCCGACAGCTTTGCCTTCAACAACCCGAACTGCGGCACCGGCCCCGAATGCACGCCGAACGTGGCGCGTATCCAGTGCAAGCAGCAGCATCCGGACCGCGACTGCACCGAGCCGTTTCCACGGGACCAACCCGTGCAGACCACCCGGGAACATCCGCTGCCCACTGAACTGCAGGCGCTTAACGGCGCGGTGCAGGCCAATTTCGCCCAGCAGAGCCAGGGCAAGTCGGTGTTCCAGTACTACAAACTGATCAACGTACTCTGGACCCTCACCCCCAACCCGCCCACCCAGCCGGAACCGGGTGTCAGTGCGCAAGTGCCGCTGTCCTGCGGGCCGTTTATCAGCCAGGGCAACGTACCGGTGGCCAACACCACCCTGGAGACCTACGTCCAGGGCGATAACTGCAATGCCTGTCACCAGTACGCGACCATCGCCGGCAGCTCGACCCTGGCCTCGGACTTTTCGTTCCTGTTCAACAGTGCCGATTCGGCCAGCAAGAAAAGCCTGGTCAAGCGCGTAAAAGCCTTCCAGACCCTCAAGGACGGTTCACCCTGAACTCGACTGTTCAGACCGCTGCTCAAGGTTTCTCGGTGCTGTAAGGCCTTGAGCATTTGGTCCTTGCGCTAGCTCCTGCTGGTTAAAAGAGGCGCCCCTTATCAAGTAACGCCCGAAATGTCCGACAGCCCCCCGCATCTACCCGGTAAGACCGCTCTCGAGGGATATCGTGTGGCCACCCGCCGACCACTCATGACTTTTGGTAAAGAGTCCTTTTCGGATTCAGCGGTTTTTCCGAAGGAACGAGAGGCCGATACTCGACTCCATTGTCCACACCACTTCAGGAGTCACTCATGTCCATTCCCGCATTCGGCCTCGGCACGTTCCGCCTGCAAGGCCAGGTCGTCATCGACTCCGTCAGCACCGGCCTGGAGCTGGGCTATCGCGTCATTGACACCGCACAAATCTACGAAAACGAAGCCGACGTCGGCCAGGCCATCGCCGACAGCGGCATCCCAAGGGACGAGCTGTTCATCACCAGCAAGATCTGGATCGCCAACTTCGCCGAAGGCCAGCTGATTCCCAGCCTCAAGGAAAGCCTGCGCAAACTCCAGACCGACTACCTGGACCTGACCCTGATCCACTGGCCATCGCCGGAAGACCAGGTACCGGTCGCCGAGTTCATGGGCCAGTTGCTGGAAGCCAAGCGCCAGGGCCTGACCCGCCAGATCGGTATTTCCAACTTCACCGTCGACCTGATGAAGCAGGCAATTGCCGCCGTCGGTGCCGAGCACATCGCGACCAACCAGGTGGAACTGCACCCGTACCTGCAAAACCGCACCGTGGCGGAGTTTGCCAAGGCCCATGGCATCCAGATCACTTCCTACATGACCCTGGCCTACGGCGAAGTGCTGAAGGACCCGGTGATCCAGCAGATCGCCGAACGTCATCAGGCAACCCCGGCGCAAGTGACCCTGGCGTGGGCCATGCAACTGGGCTACGCGGTGATCCCGTCGTCGACCAAGCGCGCCAACCTGGCCAGCAACCTCAAGGCTCTGGACCTGACCCTGAGTGACGCTGAGATGGCGCAGATCGCCGCCCTGGAGCGTGGCCATCGGCTGACCAGCCCCAAAGGCATCGCGCCGAACTGGGACTAAGCCGCAGGGCTGCCGGACAACTCCCGCAGCCACGGCAACACCCGCAACCCGTCGGTGGCTGACGGCGGGTCGATGATGTCCATGAAGTGTTCGAGGTTGATGCTGTCCGGCGTACCCGGCAGGCGCACCAGCAGGGTTGGTGCGGCGGCCGGCGTGCCCGGTTCGCGGATATCGTAGACCAGCACATGTCGAATCTGCGGGTGCTGTTCCTGGAAGGCCAGCACCCCGCCGTCGCTGTCTGCCAGCCCGGCGTTGATGATCAGCACATCGAACGGCCTGGCCGGAATCGCCGTGAGGATCCGCACTTCTTCGAACGTCTGCACCGGAACGATGCGGTAGTAGCCCAGTTGGTTGAGCATTTTTTCGATGTACAGTCGTTGCAGATGCTGTTCATCGGCGATCAGGAGGGTCAGTGCTTTGTTTGGCATGGCGAACACCTGAGCAAGAAGCGCTCGTGAAGGACTGGACGCACTATTTTCCAGACATATTCCGAAGACTAAATAAGGCTTGTTCCACCTTCACGTAGGAGTTGTCCCAAACAGCTCAATACCCCTCCGCACCGGTCAAGTCTGATTGCAATACCCCGACAGCGCGTGGTGCAGGTGCGCGAGCGCTTCATCCATGCCATCGACGGCACTGGCCAATTCGTCGCGGGCCTGACGTTCACAAACGCTTTCCAATACCTCGCAGCAAACCATCAGTGCATGAGCCTTGACCATCTTTGCCCCGCCCTTGGTGCGATGGGCCAGGTCATGCAGGCCGGCAAAGTCTGCCTTGCGTTGCAGGTTCACCAGCTGCCCATGGTCTGCCTCAAGGCTGTCGAGCAAGGGCGCCAGCAGCTCCTTCACCGCGTCGATATCCCCGCCGGTCAGTTTCTCAAGGTGGCTCAAGTCAAAGTCTGCCGCCAGTTCATCCGTGGTGCCGGGCGCCACCGAAGGTGTGGCCGTACGCCGCGCCAGGGCCGCATGCAAATCCTCAAGCCCGGTGGGTTTGAACAGGCAGCCATCCATGCCCGCCTGCCGGCAGCGCTCGGCTTCCTCGGGCTGGGCGTTGGCGGTAAACCCCAGCAACAGGCACGGCGCCAGGCCACGCTCGCTCTCCAGGGTGCGGATATCCCGCGCCAACTCATAACCGTCCTTGAACGGCATATTGCAGTCGGTAATCACCCCGTCAAAATGCCCGGACAGCCACAACTCAAGCCCCTCGACGCCATCTTCGGCGGTGGTGATCCGGTGCCCCAGGAAGCTCAATTGCCGGGCCAGCAGCAGCCGGTTGGCCGGGTAGTCATCCACCACCAGAATGTTCAGCGCGTGGGCCGGCGGAGTTTCCACGGCAACCGGTACGGGCGGCATCAGCGTGGTGTCGGCGACTGCCAGCTCCAGGGTGACATCCACCCGAGTGCCCTGCCCCAGCAGGCTGCTCAATTGCAATTGTCCCCCCATCATCTCGCACAGGTTGCGGCTGATGACCAGGCCCAGGCCCGAACCGCTGCGCGCCGATTGCGCAGTGTTGCTGCCCTGGATAAACGGGTTGAACAGGCGCTTCTGGTCTTCGACACTGATGCCGATGCCGGTGTCTTCCACCCACAGCCTGAGGTTCAAGTAGCCGCTGGCAATCGCCGACGAGCCGGACGCGCTAAGCCGCACCCGGCCGTGAGGGGTGAACTTGATCGCGTTGCTAAAAAGGTTCGACACCACTTGCTTGAAGCGCATCGGGTCCACCAGCACGTACCGATCAATCAGCGGGTCGAGCTCCACCTGCAGTACCAGGCCCCTGGCCCGCGCCAGCCCCTCGAAAACCCGCGCCACCGACGCCAGCAACTCGTGCAGGTTCGAAGGCTCGAGGGTCAGGGACAGGTGGCCCGATTCTATACGCGCGATATCGAGGATATCGCCGATCAATTCCAGCATGCCCCGTGACGCATCAGCGGCCACCTCCAGCGCATCGCGGTCGGCCCGGTTTTGTTCGGCGGCTTTCAGGGCCAGTTCGATCATGCCGATCACGGCGTTCATGGGCGTGCGGATTTCATGGCTCATGGTCGCGAGAAACGTGGTCTTGGCGCGGTTGGCCGCGTCGGCATCCTCCTTGGCCTCCTGCAACTGGCCGAGCAGTTGCTGCCTTTCGCTGACATCAACCCAGCCGGCGATCATGCCCACCACCTGCTCATTACCGTCGCGGTACGGCAGCATCCAGTGGTAGATGGTCAGGACCGCACCGCCCGGCACCTTGAGCACGCGGTCCTGGATCTGTGGCTCGCCCCGCTCCATCAAGCGCAGGTAATCCTGATGAAAAGACTCGGCCTGGGGGCGATTGCCGGTGTCGGTCTCGACCACGGTTTTACCGGTCACGTCCTCCAGCTTGAAACCGAACACATCAAGGTAAGCGCTATTGCACGCCATCAGCCGGCCCAGGCGATCACGCACATAAATCGGATGGGGTGTGCCGTCGATCAGCACGCCCATAAAGCGCATCTGATCACTCAGCGCCCGTTCGGCCTCGACGCGCTTGCGTATCAGCTGACGCAGATAAATCGCCCAGCCGAGGGTGATCAGCAACAGCAGCGCCGCCAGGCTGAAACCTTGAATAATCGCATTGCGGTGCCGCGCCCAGTAGCTGTCTTCAACCAATACCTCGCTACGCCAGTGGCCAGCCAATTCGTCCATTTCCTGGGGCGTAATACTCAGCAGCGCCTTGTCGAGGATCGAATACAACTCCAGTTGGCTGCGGTTGACGCCAAAGGCTATGCGGGCCGGCTCGGACCCGACCGTGCTGGTGATCCGCAACCGGTCACGGTACTCGCGGGCAATCATGTAGCGGGCGCTGATCAAGGTATTGACGGCGGCATCGGCACCGCCATCGGCCACCAGCTCCATGCCGTGCTCGGGGTTCTCGACGTCCACGAACTTGATGCTCGGATAGTCCTGGGCGATGCCCTCCTGCAGGCTATTGCTGCCAATCAGCGCCAGGCGCTTGCCGGCCATGTCTTCCAGGGTAAGGGGGCTGCCGTCATCAATGCGACTGACCAACACAAACGGATTGGTCAGGTAAGGCCGGGTAATACGTACCTTGTCCGTGCGCTCGACGCTGGGGGTGACCACCGCGATCATGTCTGCACCACCGGTGTTGACCCTGTCGATTTGCCGGAGCATCGAGGTGCCGGGAATGAAGTCAAACTTCAATCCCGTGCGCAAGCTGATGCGGGCCAGCACCTCGGCGCTCAACCCTTCGAACGCGCCCTGCTTGTCGATAAATGAAACCGGCAGGAACTTGTCGAGTACCGCGACCTTGATCCTCGGGTTCTTGTCCAGCCAACGCTGTTCACTGGCACTCAAGCGCAACCGGTCCGCCCCCAGGAACCCCAGGTTGCCGGCACTCCAGCGCCGCAGGATTTCCATCTGCTCGCTGACCGGGATCACCGCCAGTGCCGCGTTGATGATCGACAGCAAGCGCGCGTTGTCCCGGGAAAATGCAAACGCGAAGGGATTGACCTCAAGTGACGAGAAGTCGGCCATGCGGACGTTGTTCAGGTGGTTCCTGTTGATCAGGTAGTTGGTGCTGATTGCATCGCCGAGGTAAACATCTGCATGGCCGAACGCAACCGCGCCGATGGCCTCGAAGGTTGAAGGGAACAGCTGGATCCGGGCATTGGGGTAAAACGCCTGCACCGCGTCAGGCTGCATGTAGTGATAAAACATCGCCACACGTTTATCGGCCAGGTCGCTGCTCAGGCCCTGGCTGTCACCCGTGCGGGTGACCAGGGTCGGTTGATCCATGGCATAGGAGCGCGAGAGCACCAGCTGCGGGTCTGCCGCCTCGTAGCCATTGGCAGATCCCACAAAATCCACCTCGCCACGCTTGAGCGCGGTGATGACTTCATCGCGATTGTCGTAGCGGCGCACTTCTATCGTGATGTTCAGCGCATCGGCGATCAGCGACGCGTAATCCGCCGTAATCCCCTCGAGTTCATCGCTGGTGCTCAACTCGAATGGTGCGTAGTCGGGCCCAGAGATCCCCATCAACAACCGGCGCCGTTCGCGCAGCCAGCTCCACTGCGTTTCATGCAGCCGTACGGCGGGCGTTTCAATGACGGAATGCCCCAACAGATACAGGGTGCGCGGCTCGCCAAGCGCCAGGCCTTGTGTGCAGAGCGCGCCCAGCAGCACACTTGCGCTGAGCCACAAGACCCGAAAGTTGATCATTTCAGATCAGATGATTGCGCTGGGCGAACTTGGACAAATGCACCACCGACGACATCCGCAGCTTCTCCTTCAGTCGGGTTTTATAAGTGCTGATGGTCTTGTGGCTGAGCAACATATCCTCGGCAATTTCCTTGTTACCCAACCCCAGCGCCAGCTTCTGCAGTACGGTCAGCTCGCGGTCGGAAAGCTCTGCCACCAGGTCCTGCTCGGTGGATTGCAAATCGTCGCGGCGCACCGAGCTGGTGGGCAGGCTCGGAAAGCAGCTGTAGTTGGACATCACGGCCTTGATCGCTTTTTGCAACTCATCCAGCTCGCCGGTCTTGGCGACAAACCCCATCGCGCCGGCACGCATGCAGCGGGTGGAAAAAAACACCGCCAGGTAGGACGTCAGCACCAGGATCTTGCACGGCAGGCCCAGCGCCTTGATCCGGCTGATCACCTCCAGGCCACCCAGCTTCGGCATCGCCAGGTCGAGGATGATCAGTTCGGGGCGTTCCTCCCGGGCAATCTGCATGGCATCGGCGCCGTTGCCGGCCTCGAAGATCGTGTCGAAGCCTTCCTGCTTCAGCAGATAGCGGACGGTTGCGCGGATAAATGGATGGTCATCCACGATTAAAGCTTTGCTCATAAGGCTCCCCTGGGAGGATTCAGTACCGTTACACATCACACGGGACCTATCTACCTGTGAGAAATGACAGTTCCGACGAACGGAACTGAACAGTCCTACAAGCAGCAGTCGGGTCCCTCCATTTGAACAGCGCATAACCCTAGGTAGGCGGCACCTGCGTGCCTGGCTAGTCGCAAGCGCGCAACCTTACCAATGGAACGGCGTAACAACTGAAGGGATAGTCCCAGCTGAATGTAGGACTTTTCCTCACCACAAGCATAGTAAAGAGCCGGTCCCGGGGGCGCCAAGGCGGCCTAGTCGGTGGTACTCGGACTCCAGAACGCTTGCACCACAAGGGCTGAAGTGGAAATACGGGCCACCAGCGCATCCAGTTCGTCACCGTCTACCGAGGTCACGGCCAGCGTCGCCTCGATTTCCACCTCTTCAGGACCAAAGGGACGTACGTCCACATCACTGGCCGGGTAGTTGCAGCGAGCGAGTTCGGCTTCGAGCAAGGCCAATACCGCCTTCTGCTGGGTACGCCGGGCTACCACATACAAAATGTTGGTCACCTCGGCCGACACCACGTCCAGTGGCTGGCGGTTGATGTTATTGACGATCGGGCGCAGCAGCGTGTTGGCCGCCAGCACAAACAGCGTACCGAGCAGCGCTTCGAGGATCAGGTCGGCACCGGCACAGGCACCCACCGCCGCCGACGCCCAGAGCGTGGCCGCAGTATTCAGGCCGCGCACGTTGCCTTCTTCACGCATGATCACACCGGCACCGAGAAAACCGATGCCCGAGACCACATAGGCCACGACCCGCACCGCCCCTTCGGCGCCGCCCAGGCGGTTGGCCATGTCGACGAAAATCGCCGCTCCCACCGCCACCAGCACGTTGGTGCGCAGCCCCGCCGTGCGCTGGCGGTACTGACGCTCAAACCCGATCAGGCCACCGAGAATGAAGGCCGCGGTGAGGCTGACCAGCGTGTCGATCAGCGAGTTGAGGTTGATGTTGTTGATTGCTTGCATAGGCGTCTTCCCTATTCATTACCAGCCAAACTTACGCAAGGAACCTTCGGCCAGGTACGACCATCCTGGGCCGTGATTGAGTCACGGGCACGACAGGACAGGCCCGCCCGTCGCAAACGACAGGCGCGTCCGCAGTACCGCGATGCAAGGCATCACGTACTGTTAAGCGTCGATGAGAGGGAATTCGGAATCGGGCCAGGACTGGCCGCCATCGAAATGCCGCTTCTCGCTTCTGGGCGAGACAACGGCATCGGAAAAATGCGCGTTATCTTGCCAAGTATGTGCCGGTTATCGAGACCGGCAGACGACTGTCACTCGAACAAGTACCCACTGAGGGTCTCCGCTATTGATGAAAACGCGCGAAGCTTACGCTCCGAATTAATGAGAGTAAACCGTAGGAAAATTTACCCGATGGGTTTGGGCAGGTTCTTCAGGGAGGGTTCAGGTACGCACCACTGCGCAGCTCTCCCCCCCGTAGCAGCTGTCGAGCCCAAGCGAGGCTGCGTCGGCCACACTGCGATCATCAAGCCAGACACTCCACCGAGTCGCCGAACGCAGCCTCTCCCAGGCTCGACAGCTGCTACGCAGAAGACGGTCGATCACGCTCCACCAGCGCCAAATACTCATTGATCGCCCCACCCGCCAACGCCTTCACCTGAATGGAAACCCGATTCACCTGCCGCCCCATCTCGATGCCATCCCGAGTCCGCACCTGAACATACCCAAGCCGGGGCCAGAACCGCTCAGCCTTGACGTTCCCCACCACCACCGTCAACCGCAACCAGCGTGCGCCCAGGCTCACTACCCAATCCTGGAAATCGGCATGCAACTGCCGCGCAAAACCGCTGCCATGCAACGGCGTGGCCACCAACAGCAACCCGATATGCCAAACCCCGACCGCCAACAGATCTGACGCCACATTCACCACCGCAACCAACTGCCCTTCGGCATTGCGGTAGCCAATCCAATACATCCGCGTGTAGCTCCAGGTGTCGGGCAGTTGAAGAGTCAACTCATCTCGCGCCTCCGTGGGTGTGGCTGGCTCACCGTTGACCGCGAGAAAATATTCCGGGGCTGCTTCGAAAAAGCGCTGCAACTCGGCTTCATCCTCAAGGGTCAGCTCAACCACCCGAATGCCCGCTATCGAACTGCGCGGCAACTCCCCTGCTTCAACAACATCCATGTTCACCGCCCCTCAATCATCCCGCGTCAGTACTTCCAGCAACTCAATCTCAAACCGCAAATTACTGTTGGGCGTGATATGCGCCCCCATCGAGCGCTCGCCGTAGGCCAGGTGCGCCGGCACAAACAACGTGCGAATGCCGCCAACTTTCATGCCCATCAGCCCCTGGTCCCAGCCCTTGATGACGCGACCGGTGCCGATCACGCATTGAAACGGCTTGCCGCGTTCCCATGAGGAGTCGAACACCGTGCCGTCTTCCAGAGTGCCGGTGTATTGCGTGGTGATCAGGGCGCCTTTGACCACGGTTTTGCCGTCGCCGAGGCGGATGTCGGTGATTTCCAGTTCGGTGCTCATCGTGCTCTCCCGCTATCCAAAGTCACAGCCAATGCCAGAACCGACTCCAGAACCCACGCCCCAGATCATTCTTGCAGCCCGCATATTGCGCCGCATACATCTGCGAACGCGCCTGCACCTTCCCCGCCACCGGCATCAGCCAGGCTTTACTCGCGTAGGTACGCTGCCGGTAACCGCCCCAGCCTTCGTGGTAATTCAGGTACTGGCCGTAGGAATCGTATTTGTATACGCCGTTGATGGTGTAGGTCTTGTCCATGTACCAGCCGACAAAGTCGATGGCGTCGTCAAAGTCCTGCCGGCTGGCGCCGTAGCGTCCGGTGCTTTTCTGGTAGTCGCTCCACACTTCGTCCTTGGCCTGGGCGTAGCCGGAGGCCGTAGACACACGGCCCCAGGGGATGATCCACAGCAGGTACTTGCGTGGGGTCTTGGCGTCCTGCCGGAAGCCCGATTCCTGATACATGATCGCGAACGGCACCTGGATCGGCACGCCCCAGCGCGCCTGGGTCACCTTGGCGGCGTCGTACCAATCGTCTTTTTCGCGGAAGATGCCGCAGATGTCGTTGGGGGTGCGGGGTGGCGAGGTGCCGCATCCCGCCAATAAGGCGGTGAGCAGCAACAGCCCTGCGGTTTTTCCTGCGTTCAAAAGCTCACCGTCTCGTCGTGAGAATAAAAGGCGGGCAGTTTACTCGTTCGCCGGGGTTCCTGCAGAGGTGAAAGCAACACGAATCCTGTGGCGAGGGAGCTTGCTCCCGCTGGAGCGCGAAGCGCTCCCGGACCGGTTGACGCGGTATGCCTGAGGCACTGTGATCATCGGTTTTGGGGCGGCTGCGCAGCCCAGCGGGAGCAAGCTCCCTCGCCACATTTTGGTGGGTGGTTCAGGCAACGACCGCCGTCAGTTCCAGTTCCAGCAGGCCGTTGCTGGGTAATCCCGACACGCCCACCGCCGAACGCGCATGCCGGCCGTGCTCGCCAAACAGCTCAATCAACAGTTGCGACGCGCCGTCGACCACCTTGGAGAAGCCCTGGAAACCTTCCCCGCCAAACACAAACCCGCGAACGAACAGGATGCGCTCGACGTTCTCCAGCCCTACCGCCTGGTCCAGCACGCTCAAGGCCCGCAGCACACAGGTCTGCCCTGCTTCGTTGACCAACTCCGTAGAGGTCTGGTCCGTCACCGGCCCGGTAATCACGCTGTCACCCTGCCGACAAACCTGCCCGCTGACATACGCCACGCCTCCATGAATCGTCACTGGCACGTAGTCTCCCTTGGGGCTCGGCGCCTCGGGTAATTCCAGCCCGAGGGCTTGCAGTTTTTCGCGCACGCTCATGCCGGTTCCTCGACAAATTCCACATGCCCACCCAGCCAGCAGCCTTGCACCTGCCCCGCTTCATCCCGGCGAAACCGCAGGGAGATTTGCGAAGGTCGGCCCATGGCCCGGCCCTGGCGGATGTGCACTGGGCGATCATCTGCCGTCACCAGGCCATTCTCCAACAAGCCAAACGCCAACGCGGCAGCCGCGATGCCGGTGGCGGCGTCTTCCGGGTAACCCGAGGACTTGGGAAACTGCCGCGCATCAAATTGTCGCCCGTCCAGATCCGATGGCGCATAGGGGTACAAACCGGTGGAGCCGATGCGCTCGCACAGTTGCTGCATCCGCCGGTAATCCGGTTTCAGGCTATCCAGTACCGCCACGCTTTTCAGCGCGATCAGGGTTTTCACCCGGCTGGTGCAAGCGTTCTGGATCGGCAGCGGTGCCAGTTCGTTGGAAGTGATGCCGAGCACCGACAGAATCTCGGCCTCGACTTCGGCATCGTTCAACGCCTCGACCTGGCCCTTGGGCTGGCTGATTTCCACCTGGATATCCGGGGTGCCCGCAGCGGTGATCCGCGCATCCACCGGACCGCTCAGGGTCGATAACGTCAGGCGGTCCTTGTGCAGCATGCCCAACCGATCCAGCAGCCACACCGCTCCCACGGTGGCGTGGCCGCACATTTCCATCTCGTGGTTGGGCACCCAGAAGCGCAAGGCAAAATCGAACTCGCTGCCAACCGGTGCGGCGAACACGAAGCCGCACTCATGGCCATAGTCGCGGGCGACTTGCTGCATGTCGGCATCGCTCATGCCATCGGCGACGGCCACGGTTGGCGCGGGGTTGCCGCCACGGGCGGTGGCGGGAAAAACATTGACCAGGTGAACCTCGGGCGTCATTTCGCCTCTCCCTGAAGGGTGGAAACAGTCGGCGCCACGGCGTCGACGATGGAGTTGGTGTAGACCTGCTGCGGGTCGAGTTCGACCGGGTCGCTCTCCACAGCGTTCATGAAGCGAATGTTTTTCTCAACGCCGTCTTTCTCGATGCGCGGCGTGGCCGGGTAGGACGGCAGCGAAGCGGTCCAGGCAGCATTGAAGATGGCGGCGTCGGTGTGGGCGAAATACGGGCGCACCGACTCGCGAGCCTTGTCCGGGTCGCTGGCAATCAGGTGTTCGGCACGCCACAGGGCGCGGACCATTTTTTCGGCCGTGACCTTGTTGCTGGCCAGCCAGTCTTCACGGGCAATCATCGCAGTGAAGAGGAAGCCGTCCAGGGGTTTGTATTCGCCCTTGGCCAGGTCCATCAACACAAAGCCGCCTTGCTTCTCGGCGGTGGTGATGGTGGGTGGCGACAGCGAGAAGCCGTTGATGCTGCCCTGGGAAAACGCCGCGAGCATGTTTGGCGCGCCGCCGATGGGCATGATGGTGAAGTCTTTGTCCGGGTTGAGCCCCGCATCCTTGGCCAGGTAGCGCACCAGCATGTCGGTGGTGCTGCCAGGGCCGGTGACGCCGATCTTCAAGCCCTTGAGGGCCTGGGCACGGGCGGCCAGGGATGAGGTGGCCGACACGCCGGCCTTTTGCGCCGAGGCACCGTCGATCACCACGGTGCTGCCGAACTGGGTTTGCACGGCGGCGAACGCCTGGACATTCTGGCCTTTGGTGCGGGCGCGCACCGCGACGGCGGGCAGGCCGACGTACGCATCCGCATCACGCCCCAGCACGGCGGTGAGTGCTGCCGAGCCGCCTTTCTGGAATACGATGACGTCCACATTCAGGCCTTCATCGGCGAAGTAGCCTTGCTTCTGCGCGACGTAAATCGGCACATAGAGGAAGCCTTCGCTGGGGAACGCCAGGGTGACTTTGGTCAGGTCCCGGGCCTGCGCGGCGGGCAGGCATGAGGCGAGTAAAACGCTGGCGATGAACAGTGGTTTGAGCATGATCAAGCTCCGCAAAAATAAGGGGTTAAACCGCAACTTCACGTTCCGCTTCGTTGGCCTTCCACGGCATCAACTTGCGTTCTGCCAGCTTCACCGCCGTGTTCAGGATCAGCGCGAGGGCGATGATGCCCACCAGTGCGGCAAATACACCGGCGGTATCGAACTGCGAGGCTGCATCCGAGAGCAGGTAGCCCAGGCCCCGGTTGGCGGCGATGATCTCGCCCACCAGCGCGCCGATCAGCGCATAGGGCACCGACAGGCGCAGGCCGGTGAATACCCAGGTGAAAGCGGACGGGATGACCACCATGGTCAACAGGTCGCGCTCCTTGGCGCCCATCAGGCGCAGGATGGTCAGTTGCTCGCGGGACACGTTGCGCACGCCGCTGTAGGTGTTGAGGAACACCAGGAAGAACACCACGGCCGCGGTCAGGATGACTTTCATCGGCAAGCCGATGCCGAACCAGAGGATGAACAGCGGCGCCAGCGCGACTTTCGGCAAGCTGTAGAAGGCGGTCAGGAACGGGTCGAGAATATCCGCCAGCAGCTTGGCGCGGCCCAGCACCAAACCGGCGATCAAGCCTGCGAGGGAGCCGAAGAAGAAGCCCAGCACGGCTTCCAGGGTGGTGATGCCGGCGTGATAGAAGAACACCCCGTTCATGAGGATTTTCCACAGGCTTTGCGCCACCGCCGAAGGCCGGCTGATGAAAAATTCCACGCCGAACCAGCGGGACACACACTCCCAGAACACCAGCAGGAAAATCAGGAACAGCAAGCGATAGACCTGGATCATACGACCTCCAGCGAGTGAGCCAATGAGGCGGGATCGGCAGCACCGGCGACGTCGGGCGCCAAGCGTTTCCAGAGGGCGGCGCAGAGTTCCACGTAGCGTGGGTCGGAGCGCAATTGCACCAGGTTGCGTTCACCGCCCAAGGGAATATCGAGCACATGGTCGATGGTGCCCGGGCGACCGGCGAACACCACGCAGCGGTCCGCCAGCGCGATGGCTTCATCGACATCGTGGGTGACGAACAGCACGGTTTTATTGAGCTTGCGGCACAGGCGCAAGAGTTCGGTCTGCAGGGTCAGGCGCATCTGCGCATCAAGGGCGCCGAAGGGTTCGTCCATCAGCAGGGTTTCCGGGTCGCTGGCCATCAAGCGCGCCATGGCCGCGCGTTTGCGCATGCCGCCGGAAAGCTGGTTGGGGTAGCTTTCGCCAAAACCGGTGAGGCCCACCAGCGCCATCAGCTCCTCGACGCGACTGTCGATCCGGGCCTTGGGCATGCGGCGGATTTGCAGCGGCACGGCGATGTTGCCGGCCACGGTGCGCCACGGCAGCAAGTGGTCGGCCTGGGTCATGTAGCCGACACGGGTGTTGACGCCCTTGACCTCGGCGCCGTCGTAATGCACCTGGCCCTCCGTGGGGCCGAAGAGCCCGGCGGTCATGTTGAGCAAGGTGGACTTGCCGCACCCCGAAGGGCCGACCAGGGTGATGATTTCGCCCCGCTGAACTTCAAGCGATACGTTGCGCACGGCCACAAACTGGCGGCCCTCGACTTTGAAGCTTTTTTGCACCCCTGCGAAGCTGATAAAGGGTTTTGCACTCACCGCCCCTCCTCGTCCGGTAGGCCGGACTTGTTTGTTGTTGACGGGGTGAGGATGAACGGATGACGGATTTGCGGCGCACGGGATCGGGCCGGATCATGCGCGGGATCGGGACATCAAAAAAGTTGAGGCGGTATCAGCCGCGGCGCCACTCATCCGGCGACACGCCCAGCACCCGGCGAAACACATGGGCCAGGTGTGACGGTGACTCATAGCCGACGTTATTGGCGATCTCCAGCACCGACATGCGGGTGTGCCGCAACAACGTCTGCGCGCGCTCCAGGCGCAGGCGCTGGACGTACGCCAGCACCGTCTCGCCGGTGTGCAGCGCGAACAGCCGGGTCAGATGGCGGCGCGACATGTGAAATGTCTCGGCGATTTCATCCAGCCCCGGCGCATGTTCGAGGTTGCCTTCCACGTACGCCTTGACGTCACGCACCAGCATGGCGCCGTGGCGCTCGGTAGATGAGCGTTGCAGACTCGGCTGGCTGAGGGAAATCGCCAGGCATTCGAGCAGCAGCAGGTGATCGGCCTGGGCCACCTGGCGGCGGCGGTCGATGTACAGGTCGGGTTGGCTGAAGGCTTTTTTTGCCAGGAGCAGATGGTGCAACGGCGCGGAGGTTTGCCAGATGCCCAGGGTGGGCACGCGCAGCAAGCGGTTGGCGTCACCGGACAGGTCACGCAAGGCGTAGTGCATGTAGTCGGGGTCGACGTAGAACGCCACGTGGCCCTGGCTGGCGGTGAGTGACGAGGAGGAATGGCTGGATTGCGGCGGCACCAGTACGAACTGGCGGTCGATCACCGAGGTGGTGCGCCCGCTTTCCTCATCCTTGAAACGCAACAGGCCGTGCTCGGGCACCATCAGCATGAATTCGTCGTGGGCATGGGCCCCGGTTTCATAGGCGCCGTTGGAGTTGAAGACGCTGTAGATGTCGCGCATCGCCAGGCACTGCCAGTGGATGTTGGAGTGCTGACACTAGCATGTTTGGTGCCAGCGAAGCATTGTGGCGAGGGAGCTTGCTCCCGCTGGACCGGGCTGGCGCTCCAGTGCGTAGCGCTCCCCTCTTTTTTGGGGCCGCTTCGCAGCGCCCAGCGGGAGCAAGCTCCCTCGCCACATAAATCACCTCAGGTCATGATCAGGCCAACGGTACACGACGGGTGGAAATCGCCAGGCGACCCACGCCGAAGCTCAACGCTGCGCCCAGCAGCAACATCAACAAGGTGCTCCACGCAGCACGGGACAGTTGCTTGGCCGCGACTTCACCGGCTTCACGGGCTTTCTGTTCAGCCTGTTGCTTCAGTTCGTCAACCTTCTGCACGGCCTGCTGGTAGGCCTGGGCGTAGTTGTCGACAATCTGGGTGGCCTCAGCCTGGCTCTTGCCGGTACGGGCCGCAACAATGTTGACCAGTGCCTGCTTGTCCGCCGCGTTCAACGCCGGCTCACCGGAAGCCTTGACCCGCTCGAACCACTGCTTCAATTCATCACCGGCCTGGGCTGGGTTGGTCGCCGCATCGTTGGCCGATTGCTTGCCATCCGCAGCGGCTTGATCGGCTTTTTGCTCAACGTTGGCCGGGTCCAGTTCAGGCTTGCCGCTCTGCTTGAGCAGTGTGTCGAGCTGGCCTTGCAGGCTGTTCCAGTCCAGCTTGATGCCCTGCTCATTCAGTTGCTGCTTGACGCTGTCGCTGATACCCGGCGCCACGGCGGCGATCCCGCTGCCGGCAGCCGACAGGCCCTTGCCGACGACATTGCCCGCCGCCCCCACAACGCTGGTGGCCAGCGCGGCCAGCAGCCAGGTGGTGAGCAAGGTGGTGATGGTCCAGCTCAGCACGCCGTGCAGGCCGCCGCGATCCGGCGCGGTGCGCCCGGCCACGAATGCACCGGCACCGATTGCCAGCAGCGTCGAGACAAACAGCCAGATCCCGGCACCGGTGCCGAAACCGCTCAGCGGGTTACCCGCGGCCATCGGGTCTACCGCACTGGCGCCAATCGCGGTGCCAAGTACGCTCAATACCAGATAGGTCACCAGGGCAATTGCACTACCGGCCAATACCGAGCCCCAGGACACACGAAACAGCGAACGGTTGGTTTCATAGACAGTGGTCATGTTAAATCCTTTGAACAGTGGGTAGGTGGCCAGTTTGGCGAGGCACCTGCCCTGCGGTCTCGACACAATTGCACTAGGCGCACTGGTGCATTCGCACCCCGCGCCGGGCACTTTCTCTGCACTATCCTGAGCCTCAGGTGTCGTACTTCCCATGCGACTTACCCCAGGAGAAACCATGAGCCAGGCCGTCCTCGCCAAAGAAACCAACCGCCGCCAACTGCAGCAGATCATCTCCGGCTTGTCCGACGGCGTGATCCTCGCCGAGGCCGACCAGACCATCCTCTGGGCCAATGAAGCCGCGCTGCAGATGCATGGCGTGGATAAAGTCGAAGACCTGGGTGCCAACACCAAGGAATACGCCGCGCGCTTTGCCTTGCGGTATCGCAACAACCACCCGTTGGTGCTGGAGAATTATCCTCTGAGCCGGGTGGCAGACGGTGAAGAGTTCAGCGATGTGGTGGTGGAAGTCACCCCCACCGGCGACGAGGAAAAAGTCTGGGTGCATCGCCTGCGCAGCCTGGTGCTCGACGACGCGTCGGGCGAGCCGGAATTGCTGGTGTTGATCCTGAGCGACGCCACCGAATGGGCCAGCGCCGAACAGCGCTTCGAAAAGACCTTCAATGCCAACCCGGCGCCGGCGGTGATTTGCCGCCTGAGCGACCTGCGCTACATCAAGGTCAACCAGGGCTTCCTGGAGATGACTGGCTACAACCGCGACCAGGTGATCGGCCACTCGGTGTATGAACTGGACGTGCTGGAACAGGCCGAAAACAAGGACCTGGCCGTCAAGCGCCTGGGCGAAGGCGCGACCATTCCACAGATGCAAGCCGAACTGAAACTGCCCGAAGGCGGCAGCAAACTGGTGATCGTGGCCGGCCAGCCGCTGGACATGAATGAGGAAGACTGCATGCTGTTTTCCTTCACCGACCTGGAGCCTCGCCGCAAGGCCGAAACCGCCCTGCGTCAGAGCGAGGAACGCTTCGCCAAGTCGTTCCGCCTGACGCCGGTGCCGACCCTGGTGTGCAACGCCGCCAACCGCCAGGTGGTGGATATCAACGAAGCCTTCATGACCATCACCGGCTATACCAGTGAAGAACTGATCGGCAAATCCATCGAAGACATCGACTTTATCGACAGTGCCCAGGCCTGCACGCAACTGTTCACCACCCTGGAAAAAGCCGGCAACCTCGACGGCCTCGACCTGAAGATTCGCAAGAAAGGCAATGAGCTGATCGACTGTGTGCTGTCTGCCGACACCGTCAGTATCCAGGATGTGCCCTGCTACCTGCTGGTGCTGATGAACATCACCGAACGCAAGCGCTCCGAGCTGGAACTGGTGGCCGCGATCGAGGAAGTGATGCAGGACGCCTCATGGTTCAGCCAGACGCTGATTGAAAAACTGGCCAACGCCAAGAGCGTCAACAGCCCCAATGTACCGAACATTTCCTTTACCGACCTGACCGCCCGCGAGCGCGACGTACTGGGGTTGATTTGCGAAGGCCTGGCCGACAAGGAAATCGCTTCGCGCCTGAAACTGGCACCCAACACCGTGCGTAACCATGTGGCCACGGTGTACTCCAAACTGGGGGTGCATAGCCGTAGTGCAGCCATCGTGTGGGCCCGTGAGCGCGGGCTGTTTGCCGGTGAGTTGCGGGTTAAAAAGCCGAAATAGAGTGCAAATGCACTAGTGCGACCGGTGCAAATTCGCCTTATTGCGCGGGGGTGCACTGCTTAACCTTGAAGGGTGGGCATAGGGCTTAGGGTCCTGTGCCGTTGAGATGTCATGCCCTTTAAGGAATCCATCATGAAAAGCGAACAAGTCAAAGGCGCCGTGGAAAAAGTGGCCGGCAAGGCTCAAGGTTTTCTGGGTGATCTGACCGGTGACGAACGTCTCCAGGCCGAGGGTGTAGCTCGCCAGGCCGCTGGCCAGTTGCAGCAAACCTACGGTGACGCGCTGGACACCGTCGGCGATTTCGCCAAGCAAAAACCCCTGGCAACGGTTGCGATCGTCGCCGGTGTCGGCCTGCTGCTGGGCCTGTTGCTGCGTCGTCGCTGAGGAGAACCCTGATGTTTACGCTCTCCCAACTGCGCAACTGCATCGAAGAGGCCCTGTCGCCCCTGACCTGCGAATTCACCCTGTGCCGTGACGCGTCGTTGACGCTCAAGGTCTTCGACGCCGAAAGCGGCCGGGTGGATTTGGTGGTCACCGGGATCAGCGTCAACAAGCTGCAGACCCCGCAGGAAGTGGAAAAGATGGTCGACGAGTTGCGGTACGAATTGCAGAGCAACACCGTCGGTAAACTCAGGCTGGATGACCTGCCGCTGCGCCCTTTGTAGGAGCGGGCTTGCTCGCGAAAAACGCCCGGGCACCGCGTTCATTCAGGCGTGGCCCGTTATCGTTAACGACCTTCGCGAGCAAGCGTGCTCCTACAGTATGTCGCGGGCTTTCAACGACGCCCCGATAAAATAGAACACCCCTCCCCCGACAATGAACGCTGCCAACATGTAGAACATGTAGTGGGCCGGCAGGTTGGCCAGCACCAGCCCGCACAGCACCGGCCCCAGGGCAGCACCGAGGTTGGAGAGGTTTTGCGCCCCGTAGTACATGCCCCGCAGGTTGTCCGGGGCGATGCGGTCGATGAACATGTACTCGGCCGGAAACACCACGATTTCGCCCACGGTGAAAATCGCCATCGCCAGGATCCACCACCACACGTTGCTCGCCAGGGCAAAGCCAATCACCCCCAGCATGAACATGCCCAGGCCGAAGATCAGCCACTGGCTCAGGTAGCGGTGGGAAATGCGCCGGCCAATCGCGTATTGCAGGGCAATCACCAACACCGCGTTGGTGGTGAGTACCGCGCTGATGATGGTGTAGGTGTATTCGGCGGTAGTGGTGGTCACCAGGTACTGCGACAGGTACGCGGTGAACTGGCCGAACACCACGGCACTGAGCAGGCCGCCGACGGTGAAGCACACCAGTCGGTGATCCCGCAGCAATACACGCCCCACCGCGAGGAACGACACCGGCTTTTGCGTGGTGTCTACCGTGGCCAGCGTGCGGTCGCCCCAACGCCAGTACAGCAGGAAAAAACCGAAGCCCAGGACCGCCGACAGGATAAACGGCAAGCTGATATCGAGCTTGGCCACCATCGCGCCAAAAAACGGCCCTACGGCATAGCCGATATTGGTCAGGGTGTACTTGATGGAAAACGCTTCGCTGCGCTCATCTTCCGGCAACAGGCTGGCAAACCCGGACTTGATCGCGATGTCGATCACCGCGTACGCCAGGTTGATCAGGATCAGGCAACTGTAGAACGACCAGATTTCCCGGGCCAGCACCGTGCCGATAAACCCCAGGGCAAACACCACACTCAAGCTGAGCAATAGCCTGTAGCTGTTGATGCGGTCTACCAGGAAACCGCCGTAGACACTCAGCAGCGAGCCGACGATCAGCGAGCTGCCGATCACCAGGCCGACCTGGCTGATGTCGAGGGCAAAGTGGTTGGTGAGGTAGATCACCAGGTACGGGAAGGTGATGGCCTTGGCCAGGGTGAGGATCAGCGTGGCCGACAACAACAGGTTCACGGTACGCGGGTAATTTCTTATTGTGGCAAGCATCCTGCTCTCATTCCAATCAAGGTAAAGGGACCATTGCGGCCCGCAGCGGACGTACCTTAACGCAAAACAAGAAGAAAAAAATGCTGGTTTATGCATTTATGCAAAAATCAAATCCAGCGGGATGAAGCGCGATCACCCATCCCGCCGAACGCTTTATTTTTTAACGGGGGTGATGTCGAGAATCGTGCCGTTGGTGGTTTTGAGCAATACGTACTTGTCGTTCACTCGAGCCCACTGGCTGTCTTCTTCCGGCTGCTTCAGGCCACGTTTCTTCCAGTCGGCAATGGCCGACTCCTTACGCATCAGAATGTCTGGCGCGCGGTCTCCCGTCTTGAGGTCGCGGGTATTGATATTCGAAGGCTGCACGGTTTTTTGCGGGGTATCCGCGGCCTGGACGGTGAGACTCGCGGCGGACAGGCCCGCGGCAACCAGCAGGCAGGCAACAAGGGATTTGGACTTCATGAGCACTTCCTTCAATGAATGACGCGTAAAGATTCCGACCGCAGCGGCGTGGAATCATTCAGCGCCGTGATGGAAGCGGCAGATGGATGGGCGGCCAGCGACCGGGCCGGCGATTAATCAGATAAGATTGGTTCCTTTTTCCAGCCGCTCAGGAATTCCAATGACTGGTACCCACGTCATCATCATTTTCGTGACCGTTGTCACCTTGCTCGCGCTCTACGTGTTCGGCACCTACAGGGAACTGGTGGCCCTGCTCGATCGCTGCAAAAAAGCCTTCGGCCAATTCAAGGAGGCCGAACAACAATTGGCGGCGGCGCAAAATGCCTCGTCACCCAGCGCAGAAATCGCCAGCCTGGAAAGCCGTGTCGCGTTCACCCGCCAGCTCTTCCACGACTCGGTCAACAACTACAACACCTACAAGCACAAGTCGCCGACCTCGGTGGTGGCCGAGCTGCTCGGGCATCGTGATGATGTCAGCCTGTCGGGGTTCGAGGCCAAGCGTACGGTCTGACCTGCCGGCGCTTACACAGGTGCACGCTGACGTGTCGGCGTGCCCTGATGAAACACCATCTGCCACTGCCCGCCGCTTTCGCGCCACACCGAACTGCGCAACGACTCCCCCGCCGCATTTGCATCCGTCGCCGCGCGCTGGCAGCGATACGTCACCAACGCCACGCCTTCGGCCAGCACCTTCATTGCAAAGTCACTGACGCTTCGGGCTGAAAACACCTCATCCTGCAGCCCCTCGATCACCTCGGCCTTGCTGCCCCACACATTGCCACTGGCACCAAATTCGACGAAATCATCCGCCAGCAGCACCGACAACCGCGCCGCATCTGCACGGGTGGTGCATTGGTGCAGCTCCTGTTCCAGGCGGCGTAAATGCTCTGCCAACTCCATACCCATTGCCCTCGTGAAATTAATCCTGTAATTTTTCATGAAATTTCCCGATAAGAATTTCACGAAGCGCCCATGGACAAGCAAGAAGAACTCGACGCCCTGGCGATCCTGATCCACGACCTGCGCAAGCACAAGAAGCTCACCCTGGCGCAACTGGCGCAAAAGATCGAGCGTTCCGTGGGTTTCCTGTCCCAGGTTGAACGCGGCCTGTCGCGCCCGACCGTGGCCGACCTCACGGCCATCAGCCACGCCCTCGGTGTGCCCACCACCTATTTCTACAGCCTGTCCAAACCCAAGGCGGTGGACTGGGTCACCCGCCCCAACGAACGGCGCACGGTGTATTACGCCAATGGCATCACCGACATCCTGGTGTCGCCGAGCATGCACGGCGCGTTCTCGATCCTCGACAGCCTGCTGGCCCCCGGTGCCAACAGCGGCGAACAAACCATGAGCGACCGTGCCGAACAGGCCGGTTACGTGCTGGAGGGCGAGTTGACGCTGTGGGTCGAGGGCGAGCCGGACTCGGTCACCCTGGGCCCCGGCGACAGCTTCCACCTGGCCAGTTTTGCCCACTGCCGCTACGGCAACCTGACCGACCTGCCAGCCCGCGTGCTGTGGGTCTATAACTAGGAGCAACACCCGTGAAAAGCCATGCTTCCACGCTTTTGGCCGAAGTCCGGACCTTTCGCCAGAACCATCCCGATGTGCGCTACGTCGACCTGATTGCCCTGGACATTCCCGGGCATTTCTACGGCAAGCGCTACCCGGTGGAGATGCTGGAAAAGGTCGCCGCCGGCAGCCCGTTGAAACTGCCGCAGAACGCGGTGCTGCTGGGTGCCCAGGGCGGCCTGTTCAAGATCGGCGACTATTGTTTCCACGACGGCGACCCGGACGCCAACCGCCGCCTGGTGCCCGGCACCCTCAAGCCGGTGAGCTGGGAGGCGCAGCCGCTGGGGCAGATGTTGATTACCTCCGACGGCACCGAAGCGCCCATCGAATTCGAACCCCGGGAAGTACTGGCCAAGGTGCTGGAACGCCTGCAGCGCAAAGGCATTCACCCGGTGGTCGCGTTCGAGCTGGAGTTCTACCTGTTCGACAAAAAGCTCAGCGACGGCCTGCCGCAATTTGCCCGCGACCCGCTGAGTGATGACGCGGACGACCAGCCCAACTTGCACATCGAGCGCCTGTCACGCTTTGCGCCGGTGTTGGACGATATGGTCGAGACGGCCAAGGCCCAGGGCATCGACATCACGGTGATTACCGCCGAACTCGGCCCCGGCCAGTTCGAAATCAATTTCGGCCACCTGGAAGACGGCCTGCGCGCCGCCGACTGGGCCGCCCTGTTCTGCCGCAGCACCCGTGGCGTGGCCCTCAAGCACGGCTATCGCGCCAGCTTCATGGCCAAGCCTTACCTGCAACACCCCGGCAGCGGCATGCATGTGCACGTCAGCCTGTACGATGCGGCGGGCAATAACCTGCTGGCGGCCCACCAGCAGCAACCGTTGCGCCACGCAGTGGCGGGTTGCCTGGAACTGCTGCCGCACTGCATGCCGATCTTCTCGCCCAACCACAACGCCTTCCGCCGCCTTGGTGGCACGGTCAACGCGGCAACCCGCGCGTGCTGGGGCTTTGAAGACCGTGACGCGTGCGTGCGAATCCCTGAATCCGACCCGCGCAACCTGCGCATCGAACATCGCCTGGCGAGTGCCGATGCCAACCCGTATCTGGTATTGGCGGCGATTCTGGTGGGGCTTGAGCATGGTCTTGAAGCAGCGAAGGAGCCCATCGCCCCGCTGAACGAAGACCGCAACAGCGGCGCGGACTTCCCCGTGGAAATGCTGGAGGCGGTGCGCGCCATGCAGCATCAGCCGACGTTGCGCGAAGGCCTGGGCGCGGAGTTTGTCGACGTGTATTGCGAAAACAAACGCCAGGACCACCTGGCATTCCAGCAGGAAATTCATGCGCGGGAATATCGCTGGTATCTCTAGGCACTGATGGTTAGCCTCGTGGGCATCTCTGGCTAACCGCGGACTTGCCCATGACCGACCAAAGCGCCCCGGCCCTGAAGGAAATCTTCAACGCCGAACGCCTGCAACACATCGCCAGCGAAATGACCGCGGTGTACCCGGCGTTCGACGCCAAGGGTTTTCTCAAACACGCCAAGGCCGGGTTGGCAGACCTATCGGTGATGCAGCGCATGGCGCGGGTCAGTGAAAGCCTCAACGCTGTGATCCCGCTGGATTATCCGCAAACCCTGAAGTTGCTGTATGCCCTGGCCCCTCGGCTGAACAGCGCCTTTGTCAGCCTGATCCTGCCCCACTACGTTGCCAGCTACGGCGGCGATGATTTCAAGCGCTCCATGGCTGCCCTCAAGTACTTCACCACCTTCGGCTCCGCCGAGTTTGCCGTGCGGCATTTTCTGCTGAAGGATTTCAAGCGCACCCTGGCGGTGATGCAACAGTGGTCGCTGGACGACAACGAACACGTACGACGCCTCGCCAGCGAAGGTTCACGGCCACGGCTGCCATGGTCGTTTCGCCTGGCCGAGGTGCAGGCCGATCCGAACCTGTGCGCTTCGATCCTCGACAATCTCAAGGCCGACAGCAGCCTCTACGTGCGCAAGTCGGTGGCCAACCACCTCAACGACATCACCAAGGACCATCCGGATTGGGTGCTGGGCCTGATCGAAGGCTGGTCCCTGGATAACCCCCACACCGCGTGGATCGCCCGCCACGCGCTGCGCAGCCTGATCAAGCAAGGCAACACCCGGGCGCTGACGATCATGGGCGCCGGGGCCAGGGCCGAAGTGAAGATCCATCAACTCAAGGTCGAGCCGGCGGCGATCAAGTTGGGGGAGCGGATCAACCTGTCCTTCAGCCTGGAGTCCACTGCCGATTCGTCGCAAAAGCTGGTGGTCGACTACGCCATCGACTATGTGAAAAGCGCCGGTCACAGCGCGTCCAAGGTGTTCAAGCTCAAGGCATTTACCCTGGGTGCCGGAGAACATCACGCCATCAGCCGTGGCCAACATATCCGTGAATTGACCACGCGCAAGCACTATCCCGGCAAGCATGCGGTTCATGTGCTGGTGAACGGTGAGCGGCTGGGAAGCGTCGAGTTTGAACTCGAAAAATAATCCTTAAAACATTAACGAAGGCTCTAGATCGGGCATTACAGCGAAATTAATTGTCGGACAATGCTAGGCATTCGTGTTGCGATCCATTATCATCCGGCGCCTTCTCGGTACCCCTAGGGTACTTGTGTCAATGTTCCGCCTGAGGCGCCCATGCTCCGTTTTTCGTTTTACCGTCCCCTGATCTGCATCAGCTGGGGGCTTGCCAGCCACAGCGCGCTTGCCGCCCTGCAACCAATGGCCGAAGCCCCGCTGGCCAGCGACACCGAGCTGCATTGCCACTTCAACCGCGACGCCAGCGTCGACTGCACTACCCGCTTTCACTACACCATCCTCAAGCCAAGCGGCCGCGAAATGCTCTCGCGGATCGACTTCAGCTACCAGGAAGAAGACGGCTTCGAACTGATCAAGGCCGAGTCCACCCAGCCCGGCGGTAAACCTGTGCCCCTGGACCCGACGCAAATCGACACCCGCACCGCCCCCAACCCGGACCAGGGTTTCTCCCGGGAAAAACAGACCTCGCTGGCGTTTCCCAACCTGCGGGTCGGCACGCAAATCCGCTACACGGTGCGCGAACATCACCCGGCCAAACCGCTGATGACCGAGTTCTACTACGCCTTGCAGTTCGGCCCTAACGCCGCACGGCGCGACCACTTCAAGGCACGCTTCACCGCCGAGCGGCCGATCGAGTGGCGCAGCGAATTGATGGAGGGTTTCAGCATTACGCCATCGGCCAATCGCAAGACCCTGGACGTGGTGCAAAAGGCCCCGACCTACCTCAGCTACATCAACGAATCCGCCAACGCCTACATACGCCACGCCCCGCGTATCGAAGTCGGCAGCTCCCTGGATCGCCAGCAGTACTTCGGCGGCTTTGCCGAACGCTACAACCAGATCCTCGGCGCCAAGCTGCCGCCCCAGGGCGCCGCCGCCGTGGCCGCCGTTCGCGGCTTGCCACCGGCACAACAGGTGGCCGGCCTGATGCAGCACATCAACGACCACTATCGTTACCTGGGCGACTGGCGCGCCTCGGATCGCGGCTATGTGCCCTTCAGCCTGGCGGAGATCGAACAGCACGGCTACGGCGACTGCAAAGACCTTTCGACGCTGCTGGCGGCCATGCTCAAGGCCAGCGGGATCAAGGCCGAACCGGCCTGGGTCAGCCGCGGCGATGTGGTTAACCCGCTGCTGATTCCCGGTACCGGCGCGCCGAACCACGCCATCGTCCGCGCCGAAGTCGATGGCCAGGTGTGGTGGCTGGACCCGACCAACCCGATCTTCGCCCCCGGCCAGACCCTGCCCGACATCCAGGACCGCTGGGTGCTGGTGACCAACGCCGAGGGCCAGGTACGTGAAGAACACATCCCGCTGCAACCCGCCGCCCCCACGTTGATCCTCGACAAACAGGAGCGCTTCGACGCCCAGGGCACCGCCCGGGTCTCGGCCACCGTTGATTTTCGCGGCATGCCGCTGATGCAACTGAGCGTCGCCGACCGCCAGCAAGGCGCCACCGCCAGCGACCAGAACATCTGCGACAATTTCGGCAAACAGATCACCGACTGCCAGGTCGAGCGCCCCGCCACCGCCTTCTTGATCCCGGCCAGCTACAAGGTCAGCGCCACCCTGACGGACATGCGGCCCCTGGAACCGCTGGGCAACGACCACATCTACAACGATGCCTTGCTGCAAGAGAAATGGGACGGTCTGCTCAACTACCGCCGCAATGGGCAACTGGCCGACTTGTACATAGGCAACCCCGAGACGCTGGATTACACCATCACACTGTCGGGTGGGCAGATCGACAAGGACATCAAGGCTTGCCAGGTACGCTCGCCGTGGTACGACCTGGACCTGACGGGTGAGCGCGTCAAGGGCGACTGGCGTTATCACTACGTCCTGACGCAGAAAATACGCTGGCTGACCCACGATGAAATTGTCAGCGCGCCGTTTGAAAAAATGATCAAGGAGATCCGTGCCTGTGGTGAGCAGGTGCATCAGGTGGTGAAGCTCTAACCCTCCCCCAGCAAAACCCCTTGCTCCCGCGCGCAGAGTTCCACCAGGTAATCCCACAACACCCGTAACCTTACCGACTTGTGCAACTCGCGCCGGGAGCTGATCCAGTAGCTGCGCTGGATGCTCTCCGCCGGCAGCAGCGGCACCAGGTCCGGGTCGCTCGCCGCCATGAAGCACGGCAATACGGCAATTCCCAACCCCGAGCGCGCCGCCTGGTGCTGGGCGATCACGCTGGTGCTGTGGAACACCACTTTGGGGTTGCGGCAGAAACTGCTGAGGAATTTCAGTTCCTGGCTGAACAGTAAATCGTCGACGTAATCGATCCAGGCGTGCACCGCCAGGTCCTCGCGTTTTTCAATCGGCGGTGTGCGGTCCAGGTAGCTGCGGCTGGCGTAGAGCGCCAGGCGGTAGTCGGTGAGTTTGCGGGTCACCAGTTGGTCGACGCTGGGGCGTTCGAGGTGGATGCTGATTTCCGCTTCGCGGTTGAGGATGCTGACAAACCGTGGCACTGCCAGCAGTTCCACTTCCAGGCCCGGGTAGCGTTCGAACAGGCCGCCCATGCGACTGGCCAGGAACATCACGCCCAAACCCTCGGCCACCCCCAGGCGGATCTTGCCCAGGGGCGCGGCGGAATGAGTCAGTTCTTCTTCGGCCAGCAGCGCCACGTTTTCCATGGCTTCGGCATGTTTGAGCAGGGCTTCGCCGGAGGGCGTGAGTTCGTAACCCTGGGCGTGCTGCACGAACAGCGCAGTGCCCAGGCTTTTCTCGATGGCCTCGATGTGCCGGGCCACGGTGGCGTGGGTGGTTTTCAGGCGTTGCGCCGCCGTGAGCAAGCGTCCGCTACGCTGTAACTCAAGAAAGAACCGCAGATCATTCCAGTCGAACATGCCTTCCCCTTCTTCCCCTGAACAGCAGCGTTGTCTAAAAACGCACAGCAGCTGGGTAAAAACTAACATTTTTAAGACGAAAACTAACAACTAGGATGGGACCAATAAGAAAAACAAGCGAGGTCACAGATGCATTCTGCAGCTGCTGAATACGATTACGTGGTGGTAGGCGCCGGCCCGGCGGGCTGCCTGCTGGCCAATCGACTGTCTGCCAACCCTGCCCATCGCGTGTTGCTGCTTGAAGCAGGCGGTCGCGATAACTACCCCTGGATCCATATTCCCGTCGGCTACCTGTTCTGCATCGGCAACCCGCGCACCGACTGGTGCTTCAAGACCGAAGCCCAGGAAGGCCTGCAAGGCCGTGCGCTGAGCTACCCGCGCGGCAAGGTGCTGGGCGGGTGCTCGTCCATCAACGGCATGATCTACATGCGCGGCCAGGCCCGGGATTACGACGGCTGGGCCGAGGACAATCCCGGCTGGGCCTGGAAGGATGTGCTGCCGCTGTTCAAGCAGAGCGAAAACCATTTTGCCGGTGCCTCGCAATTTCACAGTGACGGCGGTGAATGGCGGGTTGAGCAACAGCGCCTGCACTGGCCGATCCTCGATGCGTTTCGTGACGCGGCGCAGCAAAGCGGTATCGACAGCATCAGCGACTTCAACCAGGGCGACAACGAAGGCTGTGGCTATTTCCAGGTCAATCAGAAATCCGGCGTGCGCTGGAATGCGGCCAAGGCGTTTCTCAAGCCGATCCGCCAGCGGCCCAACCTGACGGTGATGACCGAGGTTGAAGTCGACCGCGTACTCCTGGAGAACGGCCGCGCGGCGGCGGTGGTTGCTCGCCAGCAAGGCCAGCCAGTCACGTGGCGGGCGCGCAAGGAAATCATCCTGTGCGCCGGCTCCGTCGGTTCGCCCGGCATCCTGCAACGCTCCGGTATCGGCCCCTCCAGCGTGCTCAAGCCTTTGGGCATCGATGTGCTGCACGAGTTACCCGGCGTGGGCGGCAACCTGCAGGATCACCTGCAACTGCGCCTGATCTACAAGCTGGAAAACGCCCGCACCCTGAACCAGATCGCCGGCACCGTGTGGGGCAAGATGGGCATGGGCCTGCGCTACCTGTACGACCGCAGCGGCCCGTTGTCCATGGCCCCCAGCCAGCTTGGCGCGTTTGCCCGCTCCGGGCCGGAGCAGACGTCGGCCAACCTCGAATACCACGTGCAACCGCTGTCCCTGGAGCGCTTTGGCGAACCACTGCACGGGTTCCCGGCCTTCACCGCTTCGGTGTGCGACTTGCGCCCGCAAAGCCGTGGCCGCATCGACATTCGCTCGGCCAACCCGGCAGACGCACCGCTGATCCGCCCCAACTACCTCAGCCATCCGGAAGACCTGCGGGTGGCCGCCGACGCCATTCGCCTGACCCGACGCATCGTCTCGGCGCCGGCCCTGAAGCAATTCAACCCGGTGGAGTACCTGCCCGGCGCAGAACTGCAGACGGACGAACAGCTGCAGGAAGCCGCCGCCCGCATTGGCACCACGATTTTCCATCCAGTGGGCACCTGCCGCATGGGCAGCGACAAGGACGCGGTGGTCGACGCCCAACTGCGAGTGCACGGGGTTCCCGGCCTGCGCATCGCCGACGCGTCGGTCATGCCCCGCATCACTTCAGGCAACACCTGCTCACCGACGCTGATGATCGCGGAAAAAGCCGCGCAGCTTATCCTTTCGCCGAACACAAGGAGCCTCGCCCCGGAGAAAGAACTGACCTTACCGGCTTGACCTGCAGGACCCCGGCTTGCCGGCGGTGGCGTTTTCAAGCGTTGTGCACAGCTTGAGAGCGCCATCGCCGGCAAGCCGGGCACCTACAGGGGAATAGCGGCGCCGATGTGGCGCCGACAGTGGAACAACAATAAATAATCACTGTGAGGGCTACCCAAATGTCAGAACACGCTCAACCCCTGGGCTCCGCCACCAAGGCGCGAGACAGCAACGACACACAGAAAGTCATCTTCGCCTCTTCCCTCGGGACGGTGTTCGAGTGGTATGACTTCTTCCTCTACGGCGCACTCGCGGCGGTGATCAGCAAGCAGTTCTTTGCCGGGGTCAACGACACCACGGCGTTTATCTTTGCCCTGATGGCCTTCGCCGCCGGCTTTGTGGTGCGCCCGTTCGGCGCGCTGGTGTTCGGTCGGCTGGGTGACATGATCGGGCGCAAGTACACCTTCCTCGCCACCATCATCCTGATGGGCCTGGCGACTTTCTGCGTTGGCCTGCTGCCGACCTATTCGAGCATCGGTATTGCCGCACCGATCATCCTCGTCGCGCTGCGCATGCTCCAGGGCCTGGCGCTGGGCGGCGAGTACGGCGGCGCAGCCACCTATGTGGCCGAGCACGCCCCGGCGGGCAAACGCGGCTTCCACACCAGCTGGATTCAATCCACCGCGACCCTCGGTCTGTTGCTGTCGTTGCTGGTGGTGCTGGCGTGCCGTTACTTCACCGGCGACCAATTCGAAGTGTGGGGCTGGCGCCTGCCGTTCCTGCTGTCGATCGTGCTGTTGGGCATCTCCACCTGGATCCGCCTGAGCCTGCACGAGTCGCCGGCGTTCCTGAAAATGAAAGAGGAAGGCAAGGCCAGCAAGGCGCCGATCCGCGAATCCTTCGGCAAATGGGAAAACCTCAAGATCGTGCTGATTGCGCTGTTCAGCATCAACGCCGGCCAGGCAGTGACGTTCTATGCCGCGCAGTTTTATGTGCTGTTCTTCCTCACACAGTTTTTGAAGATGGATCCGGCACTGGCCAACATGCTGCTGATCATCAGCGTGGTGATTGGTGCACCGTTCTTCATCTTCTTCGGCTGGCTTTCGGACAAGCTGGGGCGCAAGCCGGTGTTGATGGTCGGCCTGCTGCTGGCCACCGCGCTGTACTTCCCGATCTTCAAGGGCCTGGCGCACTACACCAACCCGGCGATGGACCACGCCAGCCGCCAGTCGCCGATCACCGTATTGGCAGACCCGGCCACCTGCACCTTCCAGTTCGACCCGGTGGGCAAGGCGCGTTTTGACAGCCCCTGCGACAAGGTCAAGACCTTCCTGGTGAAACAGGGCCTGCCGTACGAAAGCGCGGCCGCCCCGGCGGGCAGCGCGGTGCAGGTGAGCGTGGGTGATGTGCGTATTGACGGTTACGACGAAGCCGCCCTGAAAGGCGCGGTGACCCTGGCGGGTTATCCGCAATCGGCTGATGTGGCCCAGGTCAACAAAACCATGGTGGTGGTGCTGATTGTCGCGCTGATCCTGATCGCCGCCATGTGCTACGGCCCGCTGGCAGCGCTGATGGTGGAGCTGTTCCCGACACGCATCCGCTACACCTCGCTGTCGCTGCCATACCACATCGGGAATGGCTGGTTTGGTGGCTTCCTGCCGACGGTGTCGTTTGCGCTGGTGGTGTACACCGGGGATATTTTCTATGGGCTGTGGTACCCGGTGGTCATTACCGGGGTGAGCCTGATCGTGGGGCTGATTTGCCTGAAAGAAACCAAGAACGTCGATATCGACAATAACTAAACGTCGATCCGGCCGACGCTGGAGTTTCAGTGTGGGAGCGGGCTTGCTCGCGAAAGCGGGGTGTCAGTCGCCGGATAGGTTGACTGATACACCGCGTTCGCGAGCAAGCCCGCTCCCACATTGGGTTTAGCACCAGACACACAAATTGCTGTATATCCATCCAGATAAAAGTTGCCCAATTCTGATTTATTGCTCATCCTGCTCCCCATTCAATTGCGTAGCGAATGTGGTGACCATGCGGCTGTTCCTCTGTGAAAAACCGTCCCAGGCCAAGGATATCGCCGCCGTGCTCGGCGCGACCCGGCGTGGCGACGGTTGTTGGCTGGGTTCAGGCGTGACGGTGACCTGGTGCATCGGCCACCTGCTGGAAACCGCCCCGCCCGACAGCTACGACGCCAAGTACAAGCGCTGGGTGCTGGCCGACCTGCCGATCATCCCCGAAAAGTGGAAGATGCTGGTCAAGCCCAAGACTGCCAGCCAGTTCAAGGCGGTCAAGCGTCTGCTGGGGGAAGCCCAGGAATTGGTGATCGCCACCGATGCCGACCGTGAGGGCGAGATGATCGCCCGTGAGCTGGTGGAGCATTGCCGTTATCGCGGCCCCATCCAGCGGCTATGGCTCTCGGCGCTCGACGATGCGTCGATCCGCAAGGCCCTGGCCTCGTTGAAGCCCGGTGCTGAAACCTTCAGCCTCTACCATTCGGCCCTTGGCCGCTCCCGTGCCGACTGGCTGATCGGGATGAACATGAGCCGCCTGTTTACCCTGCTGGGCCAACAGTCCGGTTATCAGGGTGTGTTGCCGGTTGGGCGTGTGCAAACCCCGACCCTGCGGTTGGTAGTAGACCGGGACCGCAGCATTGCCGACTTTGTACCCGTCGCCTATTGGGCCATCGATGTGGACCTGCTCCACGACAACATCACCTTCACTGCGCAATGGCGCGCGACCGAAGATGCCTGTGACGATCAGGGCCGTTGCCTCAATCCGGAGCTTGCCCGGGACGCGGCCAACGCCATGAGCAACGCCGCCAGTGCGCGACTGGTCAAACTGCGTACCGAGCGGATGCGCGACGTGGCGCCCCTGCCCTTCGACCTCGGCACCTTGCAGGAAATCTGCTCGAAAAAGCTCGGCCTCGGCGCTCAGGAAACCCTGGATGTTGCGCAGTCGCTCTACGAAACCCACAAAGTGATTACCTACCCGCGCAGCGATTGCGGCTACCTGCCCCTTAGCCAGCACGGCGACGCGCCGAAAATCCTCGCGGCGCTGGGCCGGGCCGATCCGGCAGTGTACGCGTTGATGCCGCACATGGACCCACAACGCCGCTCACGGGCCTGGAACGACGCCAAGGTCAGTGCGCACCACGGCATCATCCCAACCGGCGCCGGCAAGGATGTCGGGCAACTGACCGGCAAGCATCGCGCGGTATACACCCTGATTCGCGCCCGCTACCTCGCACAGTTCCTGCCCAACCACGAATACGACCGCACCCAGGCAGACTTCGACTGCGCCGGGGAAGCCCTGCGGGCAGTTGGCAAAGTCATCGTCGAGCCTGGCTGGAAACGCGCATTGCCGGAAGCATTGGCGCCGGCCAAGGGCCGTGAAGCACCTGCGCCGCAGTCCTTGCCAAAACTGGTTCAAGGTCAGGATTACGCCGTGGCCAAGGTCAACCTCAAGGACCTGTGGACCCAGCCACCCAAACCCTTCACCGAAGGCGACCTGATCAAGGCGATGAAAAACGTCGCCAAGCTGGTGGAAGACCCGCTGCTCAAGCAAAAGCTCAAGGACACCACCGGGATCGGCACCGAAGCCACCCGCGCCGGGATCATCCAGGGCCTGCTGGACCGCGGCTACCTGGTGAAAAACGGCAAGGCGCTGTCGGCAACACCCGCCGCGTTCAGCCTGATTGATGCAGTGCCACGGGCAATTGCCGACCCCGGTACCACCGCTATCTGGGAGCAGGCACTGGACATGGTACAAAGCGGCGAGATGAGCCTGGAAGAGTTCGTCGCCAAACAGGCGGCATGGATGAGCAAACAGGTGACCCGCTGCACTGGCATGCGCCTGACCATCAGCGGCCCGGCCAGCCCGGCCGGACGTGGCGCCACACCGTGGAAAAACAAACGCAAACCGGCCAAGCGCAAGACGGCCACCAGCCCGAAGCGGGCGGCGAAACCGGCAAACAAGGGCTGAGAAGCACTAAGAAATCGCGACAATGACGTTTTTCGACGGGATGTATGCCGCTTTGGACCTTGCCCTGCTGCAGGCCATCCAGGATTCTGTAGGGCCTGCTAACCTCCCAACAATAACAACACCGGAGTGGCCTCCATGAAAACCGTTGCCCAAGTGCTGAAGTCCAAAGACCAGCATAACCATCAAGTCCACACCATCCCCCACGACCATACGGTATTTGAGGCCTTGATCGTGATGGCTTCGAAAAACGTCGGGGCCTTGCCAGTGCTCCAGGACGGCAAGGTGGTGGGCATCATCAGTGAACGAGACTATGCCCGCAAGGTCATCCTCCATGGATTGTCTTCGGTGAAGACCAAAGCCCACGAGATCATGAATTCACCGGTGATCACCGTCGACACTCACCAGACTGTCGAGACGTGCATGACGATCATGACCGACCGACATCTGCGGCACCTGCCTGTGGTGGAGAATGGCGAACTGCTTGGCTTGCTGTCCATCGGCGACCTGGTCAAGGAAGCGATTGCCGAACAGGCAGACCTGATCAAACAGCTGGAGCAGTACATTCGCGGCGAATAATCATTGGGGAACCCATGCTCGATACCCTGCAACATCAAGTCGATAACCAGCTCGACAACCTGCACCGGGCCATGGCCGAACGGCGCTTCCTGGTGCTGACCGGTGCGGGTATCAGCACCTCTTCGGGGATTCCCGATTATCGCGACAGCGAAGGCGTGCGCCGGGGCAAGGCGCCGATGATGTACCAGGAGTTCCTGGCAACCCCGCAGGCGCGCCGCCGCTACTGGGCGCGGGCGATGCTCGGCTGGCCGAGGGTGCGTGTCGCGCAGCCGAACGCGGCGCATATCGCCCTGGCCACTCTGCAGCAACGCCAGCGCATTACCGGGCTGATCACCCAGAACGTCGACACCCTGCACGACCAGGCTGGCAGCCATGATGTGATCGAACTCCACGGCAGCCTTCACCGGGTGCTGTGCCTGGATTGCCAGCAGACCAGCGAGCGGGACCTGATCCAGCGCCAAATGGAAGCGGAGAATCCGTACCTGGCGGGTGTGGATGCCGTTCAAGCCCCCGACGGTGACACCCTGCTGGACCCGGCCTTTGAAGGACGTTTTCAGGTGCCCCGCTGCCCCCATTGCGGTGGGCAACGGTTGAAGCCGGATGTGGTGTTTTTCGGTGAGAACGTCGCCCAGGGCACGGCAGCCAAGGCGATGGCGGCGGTGGATGACGCAGAAGGATTGCTGGTGGTGGGTTCGTCGCTGATGGCGTATTCAGCGTTTCGGTTGTGCAAGGCGATGGTCGAGCAAGGCAAGCCCGTGATTGCCATCAATCTGGGCAAGACACGGGGCGATGAGTTGCTGCAACTCAAGATCGAAGCCTCCTGCGAACGTTTGTTGCCGTTGCTGGCAGAACGCCTGGGATAGCCCAATCCTGCTTTTCTGTGGCGAGGGAGCTTGCTCCCGCTGGGCTGCGCAGCAGCCCCAAAACCGACAACCGAATGATTCCTGCAGAACCGCAGTCAGCCTGGTGGGGGCGCTTCGCACCCCAGCGGGAGCAAGCTCCCTCGCCACAAAAAGCCCCCGGATCCCGCGACCTGCCCGCACAAAAAGTGACGCCCAAGTCACGTTTTCCGCTCACACCCCCGCCCTGCAAGGATTTATGTAGTGCTGAAAAATAATCACTACATAATCGTTGACGTAACCGTTTTGTAATTGCATGATTCAAGCGTCTCCCGGATCGGGAGCGTTGGTAACACGCGTTTTGAACAAGCTCGTCTGACCGCCGAGCTGTTTTTTCCGGATGTGCACTGCCCACAAGGCAGATTGATGAAGCTGACCGGCCCGAAAGGATCGGTACAAGGAGCTCAAACGCTGCTTGTCTTCGTTATGAAACCATTGCGTAGCAGGTCATCAGCAAGACTACATGCATCGGTTCAAGACCCTGCCCGTATTCGGCAGACAGTCGCTGACGCCCGGTTTTCTGAGCCGGAGACAACTTAGTAGTTTTAACGGATCAACTAGAGATCGCCAACTGGTCAAGGGGCTTACACATGAATCTGAACAACCAACCAACTATCGATGAATTGGCTGAGATGTTCGCAGCGCAGAAAGACACGCTCGACGACCATATCCTCTGGATTGGTAAATCGGGCCAGGTCCATATTGACTGCCTGGCGCCCCACACCGTGGAAGAAGAGTTCGACAGGAATAACCGTGAACTGGCAGCGCGCCTGAAGATGTACCGCCGCGGCCAGGGTTATGTCGGCAAGAAAGCCGCCGCCGATCGCAACTTTATCGAGCAGGTCTTCCATACACTTAATACCGAGTGGCAGAACCTTAAAGGCCATTCGCAAGTTAAGGTGATCGACAGATACTGCTGATAACTACGCACTTATCACTTAAGCCTGCTCGCTTAAAACGAGCAGGCTTTTTTATGGCCGACGGTTATTGCAACAACGCCGGGAAACGCCCCTTCCCCGCTTCATCGCAAAAAATATCAAACATGGCCTGGGCCGCCGCTGAAAGTTCGTGGCCGGGCTTGGTCAGTACACCAATCGGCCGTTCGATCACCGGATCGCTCAAGGTGATGCAATGAGCGCCTGCTTCCTGCATTTGGCGTGCACACAACGCCGGCACTGCACTCACGCCCAAGCCACTGGCAACCATCTTGCCCACCGTCGCCAGTTGATGGCTCTCCAGGGCTACGGGCAGCTTCAGGTCCAGCGCCTTCAGGTGTTCTTCAAGCATCACTCGTACCGTGGACGGGCGCTGCAAGGTGATGAAGGGTTGTTCCAGCAGGGTGTGCCAGGCGATATCGGAGCGGCGTGCCAATGGCGAGTCACCGGGCACCACCGCCACAAAGCGGTCCACATACAGCGGGGTGAACACCAGCGATGAGCTTTCCGACGGTTCAAACGCCACGCCCAACTCCACTTGGCGATCGCGGACCATTTCCAGCACCTGCTCGTTGATCACGTCATTCACCGTTACGTTGACCTGGGGATAGCGCGCGCGAAAAATCTTCAGGATCGGTGGCAGCAGGTTTCCGGCAAACGACGGCATCGCCGCCACCGTTACCCGCCCGCGCTGCAGGGTGAAACGCTGGCGCAACTCATCCTCGGCATTGTCCCAGTCGGCGATCAAGCGCCGGGCCAGGGGCAGCAGGGATTCGCCTTCAGGGGTCAGCGCGACATTGCGCGTATTGCGGCTGAACAGGCGCCCGCCCAGGCCTTCTTCCAGGCCTTTGATGGTCAGGCTCAAGGCCGACTGGGAAAGATGCAAACGCTCACAAGCGGCCGCAAAGCTCAAGGTCTGGGCTACGGCAAGAAAGGCGCGCATCTGTTTAACTGTCATGAAGCTTCTCTCGATGACTGAGGACTATGCTGTTTTTTAAATCAATCAACCTTAAAAAACAACTTAACAAATCAATCCGTCGGCGCAACACTCGGTTCATATGGCTGGCCCACAAACAATAAAAGAGGTGCATATGGCAGGTTTTGATAAACGTGTAGCGTCCTATGAAGAGGCGCTGGCAGGCCTGGAAGATGGCATGACGGTTCTTGCCGGTGGTTTTGGCCTGTGCGGCATCCCGGAAAACCTCATTGCCGAAATCAAGCGCAAGGGCACCCGCAACCTGACCGTGGTCTCCAACAACTGCGGCGTCGACGGCTTCGGCCTGGGCCTGCTGCTGGAAGGCAAGCAGATCCGCAAGGTCTTCGCGTCCTACGTCGGTGAAAACGCGCTGTTCGAGAAGCAACTGCTCAGCGGCGAAATCGAAGTGGTCCTGACGCCCCAAGGCACCCTCGCCGAAAAACTGCGCGCAGGCGGTGCCGGCATCCCGGCCTTCTTCACCGCCACCGGCGTCGGCACGCCAGTCGCTGAAGGCAAGGAAACCCGCGAGTTCAACGGTCGCCCGTACCTGATGGAAGAATCCATCACCGGCGACTTCGCCATCGTCAAAGGCTGGAAAGCCGACCACTTCGGCAATGTGATCTATCGCCATACCGCCCAGAACTTCAACCCGCTGGCCGCCACCGCCGGCAGGATCACCGTGGTCGAAGTCGAAGAAATCGTCGAACCGGGCGAGCTGGACCCGGCGCATATCCACACCCCAGGGATCTACGTCGACCGGATCATTTGCGGCACCTTCGAGAAGCGCATCGAACAGCGCACCCTCCGCAAATAATCCACCAGCCCAAATAATAAGGAGACAAAAAATGGCTCTTACCCGCGAACAAATGGCTCAACGCGTCGCCCGCGAAATGCAGGACGGTTTCTACGTCAACCTCGGCATCGGCATTCCGACCCTGGTGGCCAACTACATCCCAGAGGGCATGGAGGTCATGCTGCAGTCGGAAAACGGCCTGCTGGGCATGGGTCCGTTTCCTACTGAAGAAACCATCGATGCCGACATGATCAACGCCGGCAAACAGACCGTCACCGCGCGCATTGGCGCGTCGATCTTCTCCTCGGCCGAGTCCTTCGCGATGATTCGCGGCGGCCACGTCGACCTGACCGTGCTCGGCGCGTTTGAGGTCGATGTACAAGGCAACATCGCCTCGTGGATGATCCCCGGCAAGCTGGTCAAGGGCATGGGCGGCGCGATGGACCTGGTGGCCGGTGCCGAGAACATCATCGTGATCATGACCCACGCGTCCAAGGACGGTGAATCCAAGTTGCTGAGCCAATGCAGCCTGCCGCTGACGGGTGCCAACTGCATCAAGCGCGTGCTGACGGACCTGGCCTACCTGGAAATCGAAAATGGCGCTTTTGTCCTCAAGGAACGCGCACCTGGCGTCAGTGTTGAAGAGATCGTCAGCAAGACAGCCGGTAAACTGATCGTCCCGGACCACGTTCCAGAAATGCACTTCCAGTGAGGACAGATTCCATGCAAGACGTCGTGATTGTTGCTGCCACCCGCACCGCCGTGGGCAGCTTCCAAGGTTCGCTGGCAAGCATCCCGGCCCCGGAGCTGGGGGCTGCGGTGATTCGTCGCCTGCTGGAGCAGACCGGCATCGACCCGGCACTCGTGGATGAAGTGATCCTTGGCCAGGTGCTCACCGCCGGCAGCGGCCAGAACCCGGCCCGCCAGGCCTCGATCCTCGCCGGCCTGCCCCACGCCGTGCCGGCGCTGACCCTGAACAAGGTCTGCGGCTCGGGGCTCAAGGCCCTGCACCTGGGCGCACAAGCGATCCGTTGCGGCGATGCCGAGGTAATCATCGCCGGCGGCATGGAGAACATGAGCCTGGCCCCGTACGTATTGCCGGCCGCCCGCACCGGCCTGCGCATGGGCCATGCGAAGATGATCGACAGCATGATCACCGACGGTCTGTGGGATGCGTTCAACGACTACCACATGGGCATCACCGCCGAGAACCTGGTGGACAAGTACGGCATCAGCCGTGAAGCCCAGGACGCCTTCGCCGCCGCCTCCCAGCAAAAAGCCACGGCGGCCATTGAAGCCGGGCGTTTCAGCGATGAGATCACGCCGATCCTGATTCCCCAGCGCAAGGGCGACCCGGTGGCCTTCGCCGTGGACGAACAGCCACGGGCGGGCACCACCGCCGAATCCCTGGCCAAGCTCAAGCCGGCCTTCAAGAAAGACGGCACGGTCACCGCCGGCAATGCATCCAGCCTCAACGACGGCGCGGCTGCCGTGCTGCTGATGAGCGCGGACAAAGCCAAGGCCCTGGGCCTGCCGGTACTGGCACGCATCGCCAGCTACGCCAACGCCGGCGTCGATCCCGCGATCATGGGCATTGGCCCGGTATCGGCCACCCGCCGCTGCCTGGACAAGGCCGGCTGGAGCCTGGGCGACCTGGACCTGATCGAAGCCAACGAAGCCTTTGCCGCGCAGTCACTGGCGGTGGGCAAAGAGCTGGAATGGGACGCGGCCAAGGTCAACGTCAACGGCGGCGCGATTGCCATCGGCCACCCGATTGGCGCGTCAGGCTGCCGTGTGCTGGTGACCCTGCTGCATGAAATGATCAAGCGTGACGCCAAGAAAGGCCTGGCCACCCTGTGCATCGGTGGCGGGCAAGGTGTAGCCCTGGCCCTTGAACGCAGCTGATTTCAAAGAGCAACATGGAAAAGGCCCGGTTCCACGAAAACCGGGCCTTTTCTTTATCGGTCAGTCCCGCGCCTGGGGCACCGCAAACACCGCATTTGCCCGCACCACCACCTTCTCCCCGACCTGCACGCTGACCGTGGCAAACGCCATCTGCCGCCCGCGCTTGTGATGCTCCAGACGCACCTCGACCCACTCCCCTACCTGCACCGCGCCGAGATAGTCCAGGGTCATGCTCGCCGTGATCAACGGCAGCGGCGGCTCGCTGGAAAACGCCATGGCGTAGCCCATGCCCACATCCGCCAGGGTGGCCAGCACGCCACCGTGCACGGTGCCGCGTCCGTTGGCGTGGCGGTTGTCGGCGCGCAGGCCGATTTCCAGCTGCAAGCCTTCACCTCGGCTATACACCGGGCCAAGCAGGTCCAGGAGTGGGCTGCTGCGACGCAGCGGGGTAAAGCCTTCGGGGGTGGCATGGGCAGTCATGTCAGGTTCTTCCTTGGGGACAAGGCTGGAGGTGTATCCCACCGCAGCCATCCGGACCATCAACATCAGCCCGGTAAATCCCCGGTGATAAGCCTAACGCTTCATGCAGCGCTGATAACGCTCATCCACGCGCTTGGCAAACCAGGCCGTGGTGAGGTTGCGGGTGATCTTCGGGCTTTTCAGCACGATGCCCGGCAGGATCGCCCGCGGCACCGGTTTGCCGGCGGCCTTGTCGGCCAGGGCGAACACCCGCTGGTACAGGGTAGTGTCTTCAAAATCCAGGCGCTCGCCCTGCTCCAGCTGGCTGCGGATGCTCGGGTTGCGCATGTCCAGCGCCTTGCCCAGAGAGCGCACTGCCAGCTCCGTGGTGCCCGGCAGGAACGAGCCGTAGTTGATCAGGTCGCCATCCAACGCCAGATTGGCGCCCGAGACTCGGCTGACCGCTGCCTGGAATGCGGCGTTGCGGCTGGCGTACCAACCGGCATTGAAATCGGCGAAGCGGTACAGCATCTGGTCGTAGTGCACCGGGTAACCCAGCAAATGGGTGATACCAAAGTACATGCCGCCTCGGCGAGTAAACACTTCCCGGCGGATGCTGCCATCCACGGTGTAGGGATAATCCCGGGCCTGCTTCTGTGCGAAGTCGATGCTGACCTGCATCGGGCCGGCGGTATGCACCGGGTTGAAGCCGCCAAACAGCGTATTGCCCAGGGGCACAACACTGATGAAGTCATCAAAGATTCCACTCAAATCCCGCTCGGTGCGCGCAGCGTTCAAGCGCTCGGCGTAGGACTTGCCGGTGGGCGAGCGCAGTTGCAG
Source organism: Pseudomonas sp. C8002 (assembly GCF_013385765.1). Classification (NCBI taxonomy): domain Bacteria; kingdom Pseudomonadati; phylum Pseudomonadota; class Gammaproteobacteria; order Pseudomonadales; family Pseudomonadaceae; genus Pseudomonas; species Pseudomonas sp. C8002. The sequence continues at coordinate 95,904 of NZ_JACAPJ010000001.1, read as the reverse complement.
TGCCGTGCGCACCAATACCGCTGGCACATGGACTTTAGCAGCGCGCCGCAGGATCTCGTCCTGGGCGATCTTGCCCATGTTCGGGACCGGCGGGTCGACCTGATAGGTGGACTCCTGCTCGGTCACGGCCAATACCGCGCATATGTTCTCCGTACCGGGGTAGATTTTCTGCGTGTTGAAGGCGGTGTAGATGTCCTGGGCCCAGCCGCCACGATCCGGCACGCTGGCCGGCATCAGCCGCACGATCTGCGCTTTCACCTCGGCTTCGCTGCGCTCCGGCAGTTGCTGGGTGCGCTGGCTGGAGCAGCCGGCCAGTACCAATAAGGTGGTAAGGCACAGGATGAGGCGAGATGAACGCATGGGGCTTCCTTGGGCGACAATGGGCCAGTCTTGGCAGATATCGACCGGTAAGTCTAACCGGGGTTCGCCGACCTGCCGCACTCGCCAAAAAAACCGCAACGTGAAAGGATCAGGCTCCCATCGTTCCTACAAGGAGTTTGAATGCCATGCTTAGCCTGAACTTCCTGATCACCTGCCTGATCGTCGTGCTCATTCCCGGCACCGGCGTGATCTTCACCGTGTCCACCGGACTGACCGCCGGCAAGCGCGCCAGTGTGTTCGCCGCGCTGGGCTGCACCGCCGGGATCGTTCCGCACTTGTTGGCCTCCGTGCTTGGGCTGTCCGCCCTGCTGCATACCAGCGCCCTGGCGTTCGAAGCCCTCAAGTATGCCGGCGCCGCCTACTTGCTGTACCTCGCCTATGCCACCTGGCGGGACCGCTCGGCCTTTGCCATGAACGACGCACCGACGATTTCCAGCGCCCACAGCCTGATGGTGCGAGGCCTGTTGCTGAATATTCTGAACCCCAAGCTGACGATTTTCTTCCTGGCGTTCCTGCCGCAATTCGTCACCCCGGGCGCGGGCGCACCGGCCCTGCAAATGCTGTTGCTGAGCAGTGTATTCATGGCGATGACGTTTGCGGTGTTTGTGATTTATGGCCTGCTGGCCAATGTGTTCCGCCGCGCGGTGATCGAATCGCCACGTGTACAGAACTGGCTGCGCCGCAGTTTTGCAGCGGCGTTTGCGGGGTTGGGGCTGAACCTGGCGTTTGCCCAGCGCTAAGTTTCAAGCAGCCGCGAACAGCCTTCTGTGGCGAGGGAGCTTGCTCCCGCTGGACTGCGCAGCAGGCCCATTTTCAGGGCCGCTGCGCGCCCCAGCGGGAGCAAGCTCCCTCGCCACAGGTTACTTAGATCCCGGCAAGTGCCAGGTCCATCGCGAAGTAGGTGAAGATCAAGTCCGCACCGGCGCGCTTGATCGAGCCCAGGGTTTCCCGCACTACGCGGGCTTCGTCGATCGCGCCCGCCTGGGCGCCGAACTTGATCATCGCGTACTCGCCGCTGACCTGATACGCCGCCACCGGCAAACGCGAGGCTTCGCGGATGTCGCGGATGATGTCCAGGTACGCGCCGGCCGGCTTGACCATCAGCGCGTCCGCACCTTCCTGCTCATCCAGCAACGATTCGCGCACCGCTTCGCGGCGGTTCATCGGATTCATCTGGTAGCTCTTGCGATCGCCCTTCAGCGCGCTGCCGCCGGCTTCGCGGAACGGGCCGTAGAGGGCCGAGGCGAACTTGGTGGAATAGGCCATGATCGGGATATGGCTGAAGCCTGCTTCATCCAGGGCCCGGCGAATGGCCTGGACCTGCCCGTCCATCGCGGCAGACGGCGCGATCACATCGGCACCGGCACGAGCGGCAGCCACAGCTTGCTTGCCAAGGTTGACCAGGGTGCGGTCGTTGTCGACTTCGGCGCCGTGCATCACGCCGCAATGGCCGTGGTCGGTGTACTCGCAGAAGCAGGTGTCGGACATCACGATCATTTCCGGCACCGCATCCTTGATGATCGAGGACATGCGCGACACCAGGCCACGCTCTTGCCAGGTGTCACTCCCCGAGGCGTCCAGGTGGTGGGACACACCGAAGGTCATCACCGACTTGATCCCGGCTTTCGCATAGCGTTCGATCTCGCCGGCCAGCTTCGACTCGGGAATGCGCTGCACCCCGGGCATGCTGGTGATTGGCACGAAGTCGTCGATTTCTTCTTCAACGAAGATCGGCAGCACCAGGTCATTGAGGGTGAATTCGCTTTCCTGGAACAGGCCACGCAACTCCGGGGAGCGGCGCAGGCGGCGTGGACGGGCTTCGGGGAACTGGCTGGACATTGATGCTCCTGAAAAAAGGCAGGCCAAAAATCTTTGGGGCGAAAGCTTATGCCTCGTGCACCGCAGAGCACAAACGCCAAGTGCGGAACAGTTTATTGCAGGCTTGGTAACAATTGCATTGATCTAGAGCTGTAGACGGCCTTCAATGCAAACGGCAACCGCGCCGCCGACCCAGATTTCCTCGCCGCTGTGTTCAATGCGGATTCGCCCGGCGCGGCCCATGGCGGTGCCCTGGCTGACCACATAGCGGCTGGGCGCCAACCCCTCGCCCAGCAACCACTGGGCGACACCGGCGTTCAGGCTGCCGGTGGCCGGATCTTCCGGAGCGCCGTCGCCGGCAATAAAGGCCCGCACCTCAAACTGCGCCTCATCGCCATCCCGCTCGGGGTTCCACGGGGCGATCACGCCCACGGCCAAGCCCTGCAACTGCGAATAGTCGGGCCGCAGTGCCAGTACCTGCTCGCGATCCGCCAGCATCACCGCCAGCCAGCCCGCGCCGTTATCCACCCACTGGCTGCGCAAAATGGCACCGGGTTCAAGGGCCAGGGCCCGACGCACGCGCTCGACCAATTCAGCTTCCAGCGGGCCGGAACGCAGCAACGGTGGCGCGATAAACGCCAGTTCATCGCCCTGGCGGCGGATGCGCACCAGGCCGATCTCACACTCCTGGATGATCTCCGCCCCAGCGGGTTGGCCACCGGCCAGCAACCAGGCATGGCAACTGCCCAGGGTCGGATGGCCGGCAAACGGCAATTCCTTGAGGGTCGTGAAGATCCTTACGCGGTAGTCCGCTCGTGGATCACGGGGCTTGAGCAGGAAGGTGGTTTCGCTGAGGTTGGTCCAGTTGGCGAAATCCGCCATCTGCTGGTCGTTCAGGCTGTCGGCGCCCAGCACCACGGCCAACGGGTTGCCCTTGACGGCCACGCTGCTGAAAACGTCCAGTTGTTTGAAGTCGAAAGAAGCCATGCCGGTCCTTATGCTGGGATGTTCAAGCCACGGATCACCGCCGGCCGGGCGACAAACCCGTCCAGGGCCCGCAGTACGTTCGGGAAGTCGGTAATACCCACCAGGTCGCCGGACTCATAGAAGCCGATCAGGTTGCGAACCCACGGGAAGGTGGCGATATCGGCGATGCTGTACTCGTCACCCATGATCCAGGTGCGGCCCAACAGGCGCTTTTCCAGCACCTCCAGCAAGCGGCGCGACTCGGCGACGTAGCGATCGCGCGGGCGCTTGTCTTCATAGGCCGCGCCGGCGAATTTGTTGAAGAACCCCACCTGGCCGAACATCGGTCCGATACCGGCCATCTGGAACATCAGCCACTGGATCGTCTCGTAACGCATCGCCGGGTCTTCGGGAAGCAATTCACCGCTCTTCTCGGCGAGGTAGATCAGGATCGCGCCCGACTCGAACAGCCCCAGCGCCTGGCCGCTCGGGCCATTGGGGTCGATGATCGCCGGAATCTTGTTGTTGGGGTTCAGCGACAGGAACTCGCTGGAAAGCTGGTCCTGGGTCTCGAAACTGACCTTGTGCGCCTCGTAGGGCAGGCCGATTTCCTCGAGCATAATCGACACCTTGACCCCGTTGGGCGTGGGCAAAGAATACAGCTGCAGATGCTCGGGATGCCGGGCAGGCCATTTGGCGGTGATGGGGAAGTCTGAAAGTGAGTTCATCATGGGACTCCTGATAAAAGTAGGAGAGTAGTGGTTCAGTGCCTATCGTGCATCCGTCTTAATTCAGCAACATCGGCGGGTTAATCTCCTGCACACGGCAAGGATGCCGCCCCATCTCCCCCGCGAAACGAACCAAACTGCCTTGGGGAACTCTTAAAGAGCGCCCGATGGCTGGGCTTGCTTGCCCTGAATCCCTGCACCGAGACTTAGAACCATCATGACCATCAAGCCTCTGTGCCTTGCGAAACGCTTCAAACGCTACTCTTACATCCTGCTGCCGGTATTGCTGGTGAGCGCCGCGGTCGGCCTTAGCCTGGAATCGCGGATCAGCCGCGCCCAGCCGGTCGACGGCGTGCAAACCCTGGTGTTCCTGCGCCATGGCGAGAAACCTGCCGGGGGCCTCGGCCAACTCAACTGCCAGGGGCTTAACCGTGCGATGAACCTGGCCACCGTGCTGCCGGAAAAATTCGGCAAGGCCAACTACGTGTTCGCACCCAACCCGACCCGCAATGTCGAGGAAGGCGAGAAAGACAACTCCTACAGCTACATCCGCCCGTTGATGACCATCAGCCCCAGCGCGATCAAGCTCGGGTTGCCGGTCAACATCAAGTTCTCGGCCAATGACACCAGCGCCCTCGCTGACGAACTGGTGGAAGACAAATACCACAACGCCGTCATCTACACTGCCTGGTCCCATGGGTATCTGCCGGACTTGATCAACAAGGTGGCAAGCGAGGCCGTCGGTGAAAAACATGTGATTACCGACGATTGGTCCGGCAGCGATTTCGATAGCTTGTATGTGTTGACCCTGACCTGGCACAACGGCAAGGCCTCGCTGCTCAGCCGCAACTACAAGCAAGGCCTGGACAATGGCCAGCAGACTTGCCCGGACGCAACGCAAGTCAGCGCCGATATCTGACCGCCCCCGAAGACCCGTGGCGAGGGAGCTTGCTCCCGCTGGGCTGCGAAGCGGCCCCAAAATTCTGGGAGCGCTTCGCACTCCAGCGGGAGCAAGCTCCCTCGCCACGGCAAGCTCCCTCGCCACAGTGCTTCGGAGGCGGCCTTGTACAGCGTATGATGTTGCGCTATTGACTCACCTGCGGATCATCTACATGTCCAACCTCTCCTCCACCCAGCCTGCCCGGGGCTGGTCCTTCTGGTGGAAACCAGCGCTGTTCCTGCTGGTGGCCTGCGTCGGCCTCTACTACGTGAAATGGTCGCCCTACTACGCCAAGGCGTTTATCGCGGCAGACAACCACAGCATCGGCGCCTCGATTCTCAACGACCAGCAAAGCGCGCCACTGGCCGCGGCGCTGGCCTATGCCCAGGTGTATTTCCTGGCGATCTGGAAGGCTGCGGTGCTGGCGGTCATTCTCGGCTCATTGCTGCAAGTGCTGATCCCACGGGACTGGCTGCTGCGCCTGTTTGGCCGTGCCGGGCTGGGATCTACCCTGCGTGGCGGGCTGTTCGCCCTGCCGGGGATGATGTGCAGTTGCTGCGCCGCTCCGGTGGCGGCCGGTATGCGTCGGCAGAAAGTCTCGGTCGGCGCGGCGCTGGCGTTCTGGATTGCCAACCCGGTGCTGAACCCGGCGACACTGGTGTTCATGGGCTTTGTGCTGGGCTGGGGCTTTACCGCGCTGCGGTTGGTGGCCGGGATCGTGCTGGTGGTGGGTGTTTCGCTGGTGGCGCAACGCATCGCGCGGCCGGAGCAGGTACCGGAAGCCGCGCTCGACGCCGTGGCCCAGGCCAGCCATGCCGAAACCGAACCGTTCCTGACCCGCTGGCTGCGCACCCTGTGGCAGCTGTTCTGGAGCACGATTCCGGTGTACATCCTGGCGGTGCTGATCCTTGGCGCGGCGCGGGTCTGGCTGTTTCCCCACGTTGACGGCGCCATGGCCAACAGCCTGGTGTGGCTGGTGCCTCTGGCGATTGTCGGCACGTTGTTCGTGATCCCGACCGCCGCCGAAATCCCCATCGTGCAGACCATGATGACCCTCGGCATGGGCACCGGCCCGGCCGTGGCCTTGCTGATGACGCTGCCGAGCGTGAGCCTGCCGTCGCTGCTGATGCTGCGCAAGGATTTCGATGCGCGGGTGCTGGTGACCGTGGCCGGGCTGACGATGCTGATGGGGGTGGTGTGTGGGCTGATCGGGGCGTTTATCCTGTAGTGATTGGGTGAGTTCGAGGGCCTCTTCGCGAGCAAGCCCGCTCCCACATTCGACCGCGTTTATCCTGTAGGAGTGCGGTCGAATGTGGGAGCGGGCTTGCTCGCGAAGGGGCCGGCGAACTCAATCAATTACTTACGCCGAGCGAGCCTGTCCCGGAAATACTCCACCACCGCCGCTTGCTCTCCCGCAAACTCGATGCGTGCGCCTTTGCTTTCCCGCTGGAACGCATACATCGGGTCGTAGTACTCACGCAACAGCCCTTCAATCCAGCCGCGGTGCAAATCCACCGCGCCGCTGCTGGCTTGTTCTGCCAATGCTTCCTGCATGATCGCGTGCAACCGCGCAAACCGCTCGCCGCCCAGGCGCTTGTGGATATTGGCCAGGCTCTGGGTCAGGCGCTCGGCAAACAGTTCCTGGCCAGTGTCGCCAAACACCGCGACAAACTCGGCGCAGAGGTCCACCACATAATCCTTCAGGATGCGCTCCACGCGGCCTTCAACGCTGTCTTCCAGCCATACCATGGGAAAGCCCTGCATGCCCTTGTGCAAGGGCAACGGCAGCGCGCAGCTGCCGATCATGCGGCTCTCATCCTCGACCACAAACTGCTCGATACCGGCGGCGCGCTTTTTCAGCAGGTCCACCGCCAGGCGGTTTTCGAAGTCGATGTTGGAAGGTTGCGCCGTGGCGCGTTTGCCGAAGCTGGAACCGCGATGGTTGGCGTGGCCTTCCAGGTCCAGGGCGTTGTTCAACTGGCCGAGCACTTCGGTCTTGCCGGTACCGGTCATGCCGCCCAACAGTACGAAGTCGCATTGCGCGGTGGCGCTTTCAACCGTGTCGAGCAGGAAAGTCCGCATGGCCTTGTAGCCACCGCCCACTCGCGGATAGTCGATACCCGCCTCGGTTTTCAACCATTGCTGGGCAATCTGCGAACGCATCCCGCCGCGAAAGCAGTACAGCAGACCATCCGGATTGGCCTGGGCAAAACGCGCCCAGTGTTCGATACGTTCGGCCTTGATCGCCCCGGACACCAGTTCGTGCCCGAGAACAATGGCCGCCTGCTGGCCTTGCTGCTTGTAACAGGTGCCCACCCGTTCGCGCTCGTCGTCGGTCATCAACGGCAGGTTGACCACCCCGGGAAACGCGCCCTTGATGAACTCGATCGGCGCGCGGGTATCCATCATCGGCCGGTCGTTGAGAAAGATATCGCGGTAATCGGTGATGTCGATGGGCATCAGAACACCTCTACCGCGTTGGTCTGTCGCTCAACCAGTTCACCGATCGGCTCAAGATTCAGGCCCAGCTCCGCCGCCACGGCGAGGAATTCGGCATTGCCTTCGGGGGTGACCGCCACCAGCAGCCCGCCGCTGGTTTGCGGGTCGCACAGCACGCGTTTGTGCAGTTCGTTCAGGCGCCCCAGCTTGCTGGCGTAGCTGTCGAAATTGCGCAAGGTGCCGCCGGGGACGCAGCCCTGTTCCAGGTAGTACTCAACCCCGGGCAGGCGTGGGACTTTTTCGTATTCGATGCGGGCAGTTAATTGGCTGCCGTCAGCCATTTCCACCAGGTGGCCCAACAGGCCGAAACCGGTGACGTCGGTCATGGCCGTGACACCGGCCAGCTTGCCAAAACGGCTGCCGGGTTTGTTGAGGGTGCACATCCAGTCACGGGCCAGGCCCACGTCGGCCTCGCGCAGCTTGCCCTTCTTCTCGGCCGTGGTGAGGATGCCGATGCCCAGGGGTTTGGTCAGGTACAGTTGGCAACCGGCGGTGGCGGTGTCGTTGCGCTTCATGTGGCGCTTTTCCACCAGCCCGGTGACGGCCAGGCCGAAGATCGGCTCGGGGGCGTCGATGGAGTGGCCGCCGGCCAGGGGAATCCCGGCAGCGTCACACACGGAACGACCGCCGCGAATCACTTCCCGGGCAATCTCCGGAGCCAGCACGTTGACCGGCCAGCCGAGAATCGCGATGGCCATCAACGGATCGCCGCCCATCGCATAGATATCGCTGATGGCATTGGTGGCGGCAATGCGGCCGAAGTCGAAGGGGTCATCGACGATCGGCATGAAAAAGTCGGTGGTGGACACCACGCCGCGCTCCTCGTCGATGGCGTACACCGCCGCGTCATCGCGCGAAGCGTTGCCTACCCAGAGCTTGGGGTCGAGGTTCTGTGCGCCACTGCCGGCGAGGATCACTTCCAGTACCTGAGGTGAGATCTTGCAACCGCAACCAGCACCGTGGCTGTATTGGGTCAGGCGAATCGGCTCGTTCATGGATATCCCTCAAGGCGTCAAGTGGGCGGATTCTAGCAGACAGCAAAAGGCCGACTGCATGCAGTCGGCCTTTATGTTCAGCCCTTAGTGTTTGGCAGCAAGCCGTTTATGCCGGTTGCGTCGCATCATGTTCAGGCATTCGATAGCCGCCGAGAACGCCATGGCCGCATACACATAGCCTTTTGGCACATGGGCGCCGAAACCTTCGGCGATCAGCGTCATACCGATCATGATGAGGAAGCCCAGGGCCAACATCACAATGGTCGGGTTGTCGTTGATGAACTTGGCCAGCGGCTCGGCCGCCACCAGCATCACGATCACCGAGACCACCACGGCAATGATCATGATCGGCAAGTGCTCGGTCATGCCCACGGCGGTGATGATGCTGTCGATGGAAAACACCATGTCCAGCAGCAGGATCTGGCCAATTGCCGAGGCGAAGCCCAGGGTCACGCTCGGCGCGCCGGTGTCCACATGCTCCTTCTCGGGGTCCATGCTGTGATGGATCTCGGTGGTAGCCTTCCACACCAGGAACAGGCCACCGGCGATCAGGATCATGTCTTTCCAGGAGAACGACTGCCCCAGGATGTCGATGACCGGCTCGGTCAGCTGCACGATAAAGGCGATGGTGCTCAACAGGCCCAGACGCAGGATCAATGCCATGCTGATGCCGATGCGGCGGGCCTTGGCCCGGTGCTTCACCGGCAACTTGTTGGTGAGAATCGAGATAAAGATCAGGTTATCGATCCCCAGCACGATCTCCATGACGATCAGGGTGGCCAGTGCGATCCACGCGGTCGGGCTGGCGGCCAGTTGTAAAAGGTATTCCATAGGTCATTCCTGGTGTTGTGTGCGGGTATCAGGTTTCTTGGGAGGTGGACTCAGGCTTGCTGTCTTCCTGTTCCGGCTTGTCCGGCTTGCCTTGCGGCGGTGCGATCAAGCCCTTGGTCGCGTCACTCAACGCCTGTTCGGCGGCCTGGTGGGTGTCGTCAATCACTTGCTTGGCCGACTCGGTGGCCTTGCCCAGCAGTTGTTGCGCGCTTTTTTCCGCTTGGTCACAGCCACTGAGCATGACTAATGAAAGCCCAAGTAACGCCGTTGCGCCCAGGGAATTGAGTTTCATGATGCGTTCCTCGTTAGAACCTTCGGGTCCAAGTAGTGGCCCCTCGATAGCGACGCATTCTATGCAGGAGAACACTTCAGGAAAATTCGTATTTTTTTCGTTTATACTTCGGTTTTAACGAAGTATTGGCCGCCATGCTTAATTACCGACAACTGCACTACTTCTGGGTCGTCGCCAAGACCGGCAGCATCGTGCGCGCCTGCGAGCAACTGAACCTCACGCCGCAGACCATCAGCGGGCAGATCAGCCTGCTGGAACAGACCTTTGGCGTGGCATTGTTCCAGAAGGTCGGGCGCCAGCTGGAGCTGACCGAAGCCGGGCGCCAGGCGCTGCCCTATGCCGAGCAGATGTTCCAGCTGGGCAATGAGCTTGAAGCGATGTTGCGCACCCAGCCCAATGAGCAGCAGATCCTGTTCCGGGTTGGCGTCGCGGATGTGGTGCCCAAGTCCATCGTCTATCGGCTGATTGCGCCAACCATGGAGTTGAGCGAGCCGATCCGCATCACCTGCCGTGAAGACAAACTCGAACGCTTGCTGGCGGACCTGGCGATCCAGCGCCTGGACCTGGTGATCTCCGACAGCCCGATGCCGCCGCACCTGGACATCAAAGGCTACAGCCAGAAGCTGGGGGAATGCGGCATCAGTTTCTTCGCAACCCAGGCATTGGCTGACCAGCATCGCGGCGATTTCCCACAATGCCTGCAGGGCGCGCCGCTGTTGATTCCGGGGGCGGAGACGGTGGTGCGCAGCCGTTTGCTGCGCTGGTTTGCCGAGCAGCAGATCCAGCCTCGGATTGTCGGGGAATTTGACGACAGCGCGTTGATGCAGGCCTTTGGCCAATCCGGCAGCGGGATTTTCATCGCGCCGAGCGTGATTGCCGACGAGGTGGAACGCCAGTATGGCGTGGCGCTGATCGGCCAGACGGATGCGGTGACCGAATCGTTTTATGCAATCTCGGTGGAGCGCAAGGTCAAGCACCCCGGCATCGTGGCGATTACCGAAGGTGCCAGACGGGAGCTGTTCACTTCCCTGCCCTGAAGGCTCAGGCGCAGACGGCGCGGGTCTTGGCGGTCATCAGCCACAGCGCCAGCAGGATCGACAACAGGATAAAGCCCGCCGCGGCAAACCCGAGGCTGCCCAGGCCCAGGGTGTCGATCACGTGCCCGCCCACCAGCGCCCCCAGGCCAATACCCAGGTTGGCCCCGGCAATGTTCAACGAGGCGGCAAACGCCGGCGCATGGGGTGCGGCCTTCATCAGTCGCACATGGCTGACCAGAAACAATGCCGCCTGGGTCACGCCCCATACCGCCATCGCCGCCGCCAACCCGATCGTGGAATGGATGGCGGGCACCAGCGCCACCATGCCGGCGATCATGAAACCGCAGAACACCATCGACGCAATCAGCGGATGACGGTCGACCATGCGCCCGCCCAAAGAGTTGCCGATCAGGCCGACCGCGCCAAAGCCCATGAGGCACCAGCCCACTACCGTGCCGTCAAAACCCGCCAGGCGTTCGAGAATGTCTGCCAGGTAGGTGTAGGCGGTGAACATCCCGCTGAACACCAGGATCGACAGCAGGATATGGCCCTGCATCAGCGGGCTGCGCAAGATCTTGAACTGCGAGCGCAGGCTGACCTGGTCGTGCTTTGCCCGGGTCTTCGGCAGGTAGATAAACAGCAGCAGGGCCTTGGCGAACGCCACCACCGCGAGAATGCCAAAGGCGGTGCGCCAGCCGAACATATCGGAAATCAGCGTGCCCACCGGGATCCCGAAGACCGTGGCACACACGATGCCGAAGCCGATTTTTTCAATCGCGCGACCGGCGAAGTCCGGCCCCACAATGTCCACCGCTGTTTCGCTGGCCAGGGCCCAGAACACCGGCAGCCCCAGTGCCGGGATCAACCGGGCCAGGGACATAACCCAGATATTCGAGGCCATCGCCGCCAGAGTGTTGGCCAGGCCGAACATGATCAGGATCGTGATAAACAGCCGCTTGCGCTCGAACCGGGCGAAATATGCGGTGAGGAACGGGCCAAACGCCGCCACGGTGAAGGCGAACAACGTCACCAGCAACCCGGCCTGGGACACGCTTACATCGAGGTCCCGGGCGATGGAAGGCAACAGGCCGACGATGATGAACTCTGTGGTCAGCACGGTAAAACCGGCTGCCGACAACAGCAGGATCGGAAACAGCATTAAAAACTCCAGAAAACAGCGACATCAACGACAGCCCGGAGGGCCCGCTGATAGAGAAGAAATAAGAGGATGGGCAATGTTAACAGAATGTGTCCCATCGTGGTGACGGAACGCCGCACCCGGATTAGACGTTTCCTACAGATGTTAGACTTCGCCCCTGCCAGATTCATGCTGCCTAGCTGCATCTATTAAAAAAACCAGAGACAACCTTTTTATGACTGCTGCCCCTTCCCTCTTTCAACGCCTGATGTCTATCAGCCTGGTCACCCAAATTGTCATCGGCCTGATCGCCGGTATCCTGTTGGCCCTGCTGTTGCCCGACGTCGCACAAGCCACCGGGTTTATTGGCAAGGTCTTTGTCTCGGCGCTCAAGGCCGTCGCGCCCATCCTGGTATTTGTGCTGGTGATGGCCTCGATTGCCAGCCACAAGCACGGCCAGGAAACCCATATCCGCCCGATCCTGTTCCTGTACCTGCTGGGCACGTTCGCTGCCGCCGTGGTCGCGGTGATCGCCAGCACGCTGTTCCCCTCCTCGCTGGTGCTGGCCACCCACGATGTGGCCGTCAGCCCTCCCGGCGGTATCGGTGATGTGTTGCAAAGCCTGTTGCTGAGCGTGGTGGACAACCCGGTCAACGCGCTGATGAACGCCAATTTCATCGGTATCCTGGCGTGGGCCATCGGCATGGGCATCGCCATTCGCCATGCCAGCGACACCACCCGCACCGTGCTGGGGGACCTGTCCAACGGCGTCACGCTGATCGTGCGCATGGTGATCCGCTTCGCGCCCCTGGGGATTTTCGGCCTGGTGGCCTCGACACTCGCCACGTCCGGCTTCGGCGCCCTGCTGGGCTACGCACACCTGCTGCTGGTGTTGATCGGCTGCATGCTGTTCGTCGCGCTGGTGATCAACCCGGCCATCGTGTTCTGGAAGCTGCGCCGCAACCCTTACCCGCTGGTGCTGATGTGCCTGCGGGAAAGCGGGATCACCGCGTTTTTCACCCGCAGTTCGGCGGCCAACATTCCGGTCAACCTGGCGTTGAGCAAGCGCCTGGGCCTGCATGAAGACACGTACTCGGTATCGATCCCGCTGGGCGCCACCATCAATATGGCCGGCGCTGCCATCACCATCACCGTGCTGACCCTGGCCGCCGTGCACACCCTGGGCATTGCCGTGGACATCCCCACCGCCGTGCTGCTCAGCGTGGTCGCGGCGGTGTGTGCCTGCGGCGCGTCGGGGGTTGCCGGGGGCTCGCTGCTGTTGATCCCGCTGGCGTGCAGCCTGTTCGGCATTCCCAGCGAAATCGCCATGCAGGTGGTGGCCGTGGGCTTCATCATCGGCGTGTTGCAGGACTCGGCGGAGACCGCACTGAACTCGTCCACCGATGTGTTGTTCACCGCTGCCGCGTGCCTGGGCAAGGAAGAACAAGCCGCGTAGACCTTGCGCGCACAAAAAAGCCCGGGGCGGTTCGTGAATGAACCGCCCCGGGCTTTTTATTACAAGGCTTAGAACGCGCCCATGTAGTCGCGCTTGCCCACTTCCACGCCGTTGTGACGCAGCAAGGCGTAAGCGGTGGTGACGTGGAAGAAGAACTGCGGCAGGCCGTAGCTCAGCAGGTACGACTGGCCGCTGAAGCGCTTCTCTTTCGGCGTGCCAGGGCGAGTGATGATCTCGATGCCTTCTTTACCGTCGACCTGGGCCGGGGTGATGGTGTCGATAAACGCCAGGACCTTGGCGATCAGCGCTTGCAGGTCGGCGAAGGTGACTTCTGTATCGTCGTATTTCGGAACTTCGATTTCAGCCAGGCGGGCAGAAACGCCTTTGGCGAAGTCGACGGCGATCTGCACCTGGCGCACCAGCGGGAACATGTCCGGGTACAGGCGTGCCTGCAGGAAGGCGTTCGGGTCGATGTTCTTGGCGGTGGCGTGGGCCTCGGCCTTGTTCAGCACATCGCTCAGGGCGTTGAGCATTTGCTTGAAGACCGGGAGGGAAGCGGCGTACAGGGAAATAGTCATGACAGTCTCGACAGTTGTGGCAGGGTTTGAAACAGCCGCGATTATAGACATGCCGGCCACCGGCGCCGCTTGTCTTTTATTTTTTCAGGATTAGGCTAGTGAGCTCACTGCATTAGGGAAAGCGCGATGACCACCGAGCACGACACCACTTCCGAAGAACCGCGCCTGAACAGCACGGAAATCCGCATCCTTGGCTGCCTGATCGAAAAACAGGCCACCAGCCCCGAAACCTACCCGTTGACCCTCAACGCGCTGGTGATCGCCTGTAACCAGAAAACCAGCCGCGAACCGGTGATGAACCTCAGCCAGGGCCAGGTTGGCCAGAGCCTGCGGGCCCTGGAAGGCCGCGGGTTTACCCGGCTGGTGATGGGCAGCCGCGCCGACCGCTGGGAGCATCGGGTGGACAAGGCGCTGGAGCTGGTGCCGGCCCAGGTGATTCTCAGCGGGTTGCTGTTCCTGCGGGGGCCGCAGACGGTCAACGAACTGCTGACCCGCAGCGGGCGCATGCATGACTTTGAAGACGCCGAGCAGGTGGTGCATCAACTGGAACGCCTGATTGCCCGTGGGCTGGCGTTGTTGGTGCCGCGTCAGTCGGGGCAGCGGGAAGATCGGTACATGCACGCCCTGGGCGACCCGGCGGACATTGAAGCGATCCTGGCGGCGCGTGGGAATCCGGTGGAGCGTGGTGCGGGAAGTGGGGTTTCCCTGGAGCGTATCGAAGAGCTGGAAGCGCGGATTGCGGCGCTGGAAGAGCGCCTTTCGCGGCTCGAGTAATGTTTGTGGAGAGTGAGCTTCTGTGGTGATGGAGCTTTTGTGGCGAGGGAGCTTGCTCCCGCTGGAGTGCGTAGCGCTCCCATTTTCTTGGGGCTGCTGCGCAACCCAGCGGGAGCAAGCTCCCTCGCCACAAAAACTCACTCTCCAAAGCAAGCTCCCTCGCCACAGCAAGCTCACTCTCCACACCGCCAGCGGTGATGCTCAGCTCCGGGCAAATGCCACCGCCGCCTGAAACTGTTCATCCGTCGGCCGCACGCCGGTGTACAGCACGAACTGCTCCAACGCCTGGATGGCGATCACTTCCAAACCGGTGATCACTCGTTTGCCCTGGGCCCGTCCACGCAGGATCAGTGGCGTTTCCGAGGGAATCGCCACCACATCGAAGACCGTCTCGGCCGCATCAACCGCGTCAGCTTCAAACGCCAACTGATCCGCTTCCGCCCCTCCGGTCATGCCAATCGGCGTCACGTTGACCAGCATCTGCGGGCGCAAGGCACCCAACTGCGCCTGCCACTCATACCCCAGGCTCTGGGCCAGCGCCCGGCCCGCTTCTTCATTGCGCGCCACGATCACGCCCTTGGCGTAGCCGCCATCGCGCAAGGCACTGGCCACCGCCTTGGCCATGCCGCCGCTGCCGCGCAGGGCGAAGGTCGAGTCCTTGGGCACCTGGTGCTTGTGCAGCAGTTGCTCGATGGCGATGTAATCGGTGTTGTAGGCCTTCAAATGCCCGTCGGTGTTGACGATGGTATTGATTGACGCAATGGCCCGCGCCGAATCGTCCAGCTCATCCACCAGGGCAATACAGGCTTCCTTGAACGGCATCGACACGCCACAACCCCGAATGCCCAAGGCCCGAATGCCACCGACGGCGCCCGGCAGGTCCTGGCTACTGAAGGCCTTGTAGTAGAAATTCAACCCCAACTGCTCATACAGGTGGTTATGAAAGCGCAGGCCAAAGTTCCCTGGGCGCGCCGACAGTGACATGCACAGTTGGGTGTCCTTGTTGGGGTTCATCTGCATCGGTAACTCCTTGAAGCCATTCCAGAGGCGGTTTCGGATAGACGGAATACCCGCGCCGGCGGGTTCTCATGGATCATACGCACTGTGCCCGGCCACTTGTGTAAGTCAACCGATACAGACCTTACACAACCTTTACCTATCGGCTGTGCTGTTTTTTAGAAATACGCTGTCTTAAAAGTATCCCCGCGACAATCCTTGAGTCGATTGATTGCAGACCATGAGCGCAGGGGCTAACCGAGGAATGACCATGATTCGTAAACTCCCCAAGATCGCCTTGCTGATCGGCGCACTCGCTATGGCAGGACAGGCCTCCGCCCACGGTGGTGGTTGGGGTGCTCCGCTCGCACTGGGAGCCGTTGTTGGTGCAGTGGTAGGCGGCTCGATCGTCGCCAGCCAATCGCGGCCGGTCTACGTGCAACAACCGGTGTATGTCCAGCCGCAGCCGGTGTATGCCGCTCCGCCGCCGGTCTACTACGCACCGCCACCGCCTGTGTATGTGCAACAACAGGTTTATTACCGCCCGGCGCCGGTCTACTACGGCCCACCGCGCGGCTACTACGGCCCTCCACACGGCTATTACGGTCGCGGCTGGTAACCCTCAACTGACACACCTGAATAGGCTCCGCCCTAAAAGCGGGGCCTTTTTTTGGCCTGCAGGTCTGAATAAATCTCGCCAAGGTCGTTATAAGGACAATGGCTGTGGCCAAATCCCACATCATTGATCTCAATAGGCGCTTGCCCGAACGGGGCTTGCGCTGTCATGTTTGTGTCTCAAAAGGCTTCCACTATCAACACTGTCCGACCAATAACAACAAGGACGATTGCCCATGCCCACGCAAAACCCACATCGCACCGCCGGCCTATGCACCTCGAGCAAGGTCTATAGCGTACTGACGGAGCTCAAGGCCCTGGAAGGCCATCGCAACGCCAAGTTCCTGTCCTTGCTGACGGAAAACCTGGTGCGCAAGGGCCTGCTCAGTGAACAGGAAGTGGTGCATATGCTCGACCAGGTGGTCGACTGACTGAGGGTCGCTCGATAACAGTGATGTCGACTATCGAGCAGGTTGATTTTCCCTGAAGGCCCACGCACCGTAATGTCACCTCCATAGCGTATCGGAGGTCATCATGCCCACTATTCAAATCATGTCTGTCATCGGCAGTGCCGTTCCCGCCTCTCTCCGGGAGCTGGGTCTACTCGCCTGCTGGTACCTGGTACGCGATGGCGAAGCCATCAGCGGCCCACTCACTTCACTACCGGCCGCCCAGGCCCTGTCGGTCAAAATGGCGCATTGCTTTCATGCCTAAGGCAGTTGCACCCGCGGTTTGGTTTCCACAAACAGCGCCCAGCTGGACATGAACAACGCAGCAATCAGTGGCCCGATGACAAAGCCGTTCAAGCCAAAGATCGACAGGCCACCCAAGGTTGAGATAAGGATCAGGTAATCCGGCATGCGGGTGTCCTTGCCCACCAGGATGGGCCTTAGCACATTGTCCACCAGCCCGATCACAAATACCCCGAACAACCCGAGCACCACGCCCTGCCAGATCGACCCGCTCAGCAGGAAGTACGCCGCCACCGGCCCCCACACAATCCCCGCGCCCACCGCCGGCAGCAGCGACAGAAACGCCATCAACACCGCCCAGAGCAGCGCGCTGGGAATGTCCAGGAACCAGAAGATCAAACCACCCAACGCGCCTTGCGTGACCGCTACCAGCACGTTGCCTTTCACCGTGGCACGCACCACCCGGTTGAACTTCAATTGCAGGCGACGCTTCTGCGGTTCGGCCAGCGGCACCGCGGTGCGCACCTTGCGCACCAGCTCGGGGCCATCGCGCAGCAGGAAGTACAGCAAGTACAGCATGATGAAAAAACTCACCAGGAAATCAAACGTGCCCTGGCCGAAGCTGAACGCCTGGGTCGCAAAAAACTGGCTGCCCTGCATCGCACTCTTGACGATCTTCTCCCGCAGGCCTTCCAGGTTGCCCATGCCGAAGCGGTCCAACAGATGCTGGAAATACGGTGGCAGGAAGTTCTTGAACTGCTCGATATACCCGGCAACGTCGAGCTTGCCGCTTTCGACGTTCTTGTAAAGCGTCGCGCCCTCCTGCACCAGCAAGGCACTGGTGATGATCACCGGCAGAATCGCGATTATCAGGCACACCATCAGGGTTGCCAGGGATGTGAGATTGCGGTTCCAGCCAAAACGTTGCTGGAAGCGCCGTTGCATCGGCGCAAAGATGATCCCCAGGATCACCGCCCAGAACACCGCGCCGTAGAACGGCAGCAAAATCCAGATAAACGCGATGGTCACCAGGGCGAGCAGTAACAGCAGAGTTTTGAATTGCAGATTGGTTTGGTTCATGTTCGGTCCATGTCTAAAACACCAGGCGCTCATGTGCGCCTTGATGTTTAGTCCACTGCAAATCCCGCGAGTGCCCTACTTATTAGACCTGGATCAATAAACTGCGCACCCGGCCCGGCTACCCTGCCGCCCTTTTGCGACCCGAACCCATGCCTCCCGTTATCGCCCCCGAACTGCTCGCCCCCGCCGGCACCCTGAAAAACATGCGTTATGCCTTTGCCTACGGTGCCGATGCCGTCTACGCCGGGCAACCGCGCTACAGCCTGCGGGTGCGCAATAACGAGTTCGACCACGCCAACCTCGCCCTCGGCATCCAGGAAGCCCAGGCCCAGGGCAAGCGGTTCTATGTGGTGGTCAACATAGCGCCTCACAACGCCAAGCTGAAAACCTTCCTCAAGGACCTTGCCCCGGTGATCGCCATGGGCCCGGATGCGCTGATCATGTCCGACCCGGGCCTGATCATGCTGGTGCGCCGGCACTTCCCGCACATGCCGATCCACCTGTCGGTGCAGGCCAATACGGTGAACTGGGCCAGCGTCGAATTCTGGCAGGCGCAGGGCATCTGCCGGATCATCCTGTCGCGGGAGTTGTCGCTGGAGGAAATCGACGAGATTCGCCAGCAAGTCCCCGCCATGGAGCTGGAAGTGTTTGTGCACGGTGCGCTGTGCATGGCCTATTCCGGGCGCTGCCTGCTGTCGGGCTACATGAACAAGCGGGATGCCAACCAGGGCACCTGCACCAACGCCTGCCGCTGGAAATACCAGGCGACGCCTGCGGTGGAAAACGCCGCCGGCGACATCGTGCAGCACTATGCGCCCGAGCCGACCCTGGGCCTCGGTGCGCCCACCGACCAGGTGTTCCTGCTGCAGGAGGCCAATCGCCCCGACGAACAGATGCCCGCCTTCGAAGATGAACACGGCACCTACATCATGAACGCCAAGGACCTGCGGGCGGTGCAGCACGTCGAGCGGCTGACGCGCATGGGCGTGCACTCGTTGAAGATCGAAGGCCGCACCAAATCCCACTTTTACTGCGCCCGCACCACCCAGGTATATCGCCAGGCGATTGATGACGCGGTGGCCGGGCGCGACTTTGACCGGGGCTTGATGACCAACCTCGAATCCCTGGCCCAGCGCGGCTACACCGAGGGTTTCCTGCGCCGGCACGTGCACGATGAGTATCAGAACTATCAGAACGGCAGCTCGGTGTCCGAACGCCAGCAGTTCGTCGGCGAACTGACCGGTGAACGGCGCGGCGAACTGGCCGAGGTCAAGGTCAAGAACCGTTTTGCCGTGGGCAATCACCTGGAACTGATGACCCCGGCGGGGAATTTCCACTTTGACCTGGGCTCATTGCACAACGCCAAGGGCGAGGCCATCGCGGTGGCGCCGGGTGACGGGCATACGGTGTATTTGCCGATCCCGGCGGAGATGGACCTGCGTTTCGGCCTTTTGATGCGCGACGTTTAACTTCGCCAGACACCTCAATGAGTGTGAGACAGCTTGCTGTGGTGAGGGAGCTTGCTCCCTCACCACAGCAAGCTCCCCCACCACAGCACTCTCCTTCACCACAGCAAGCTCCCCCACCACAAAAAGCAGGGCGTACGCGCAATAGGTTCATTTGCAAAGTAGAATTGGCGGTTCTGCGTACCGCCACCTTGTCTTGAGCGGTCACCCTCTTTTTTACGGAGATCGCCTTGCGTCTGTTTCATACCTCCGACTGGCACCTTGGGCAAAACCTGCACGGCCAGGAACGCGACTTCGAACACACCTGCTTCCTCGACTGGCTGCTGGGCCAGTTGGGCCTGCATCGCCCTGACGTGCTGTTGATCGCCGGCGATATTTTCGACACGGTCAACCCGCCACTCAAGGCCCAGGAGCGGCTGTACGACTTCATCATCAGCGCCCATGAGCAAAACCCTGCACTGACCATCGTGATGATCGCCGGCAACCACGACTCCGGCTCGCGCATCGAACTGCCGGCGCCGTTGATGCGCCGCCTGCGCACCCACGCCCTGGGCCGGGTGCTGTGGCTGGATGACGGACAACTGGATGTCGAACGCCTGCTGATTCCATTGCCCGGTGCCGACGGTGAAATTGCCGGCTGGTGCCTGGCATTGCCGTTCCTGCGCCCGGCCGAAGTGACCGGCGCCCAACTGGGGGACGATTACCTGCGGGGCATCGGCCAGGTTCACGAGTGGCTGATTGCTGCCGCCAATGCCAAGCGCCAGCCGGGCCAGGCACTGGTTGCCATCAGCCATGCGCACATGGCCGGCGGCTCGGTGTCGGAAGACTCCGAGCGCAGCCTGATCATCGGCAATGCCGAAGCGCTGCCGGCCAGCCTGTTCGATGCCACCGTCAGCTATGTGGCCCTCGGCCATTTGCATAAACCCCAGCGGGTGAATGGCGAGGAGCGGATTCGCTACTGCGGCTCACCGATTCCGCTGTCATTCTCGGAAATCGGCTACCAGCACCAGATCCTCGACGTGCAACTGGACGGCGAAATCCTGGTCAGCGTCGAATCCCGCCTGATCCCGCGCTCGGTCAACCTGCAACGCCTGGAAGCCGCGCCCCTGGCCGACATCCTCAAGCAACTGGCCGACCTGCCCGACATCGACCTGCTGGCCGAAACCCAGCGCCAACCGTGGCTGGAAGTGCGGGTGCGCCTCGACGAACCGCAGCCCGACCTGCGCCAGCAGGTGGAAAACGCCCTGCAAGGCAAGGCCGTGCGCCTGGTGCGCATCGCCGCTGAATACGCAGGTAGCGGAGGCCGTGAAGACAGCCAGGAAGACCGCCTGATCGAACTCGACCAGCTCACGCCCCAGGAATTGTTCAGCCGCGCCTGGCAGGAAAGCTACGGCAGTGAAGTGGACGAACAGACCCTGAAGGACTTCGCCGTGCTGCTCCAGGAAGTGCAACAGGAGGGCGAACAGCCATGAAGATCCTCGCCATTCGCCTGAAAAACCTCGCCTCTTTGGCGGGTCCGTTTGAAATCGACTTTACCGCCGAGCCCCTGGCCAGCGCCGGGCTGTTCGCGATTACCGGGCCCACCGGCGCCGGCAAAAGTACCTTGCTCGATGCGCTGTGCCTGGCGCTGTTTGGCGCCGTGCCGCGCCTGGGCGATACCGGCCAGGCAAAAATGCCGGATGCCGACACCGATATTTCCATCGGTGACCCACGCACCCTGATTCGCCGGGGCACTGGCGGCGGTTATGCCGAAGTGGATTTTGTCGGCGTCAGTGGCCGCCGCTACCGCGCCCGCTGGGAAGCCAACCGTGCCCGGGACAAGGCCAGCGGCAAGCTGCAAGCCAGCCGGCAAAGCCTGATCGACCTGGACAGCGAGCAGCTGCTGGCCAGCCAGAAAACCGAATACAAGACCCAGCTGGAATTGGCCCTGGGCCTGAACTTCGAGCAGTTCACCCGCGCGGTGTTGCTCGCGCAAAGTGAGTTCAGCGCGTTCCTCAAGGCCAACGACAACGAGCGCAGCGAACTGCTGGAAAAGCTCACCGACACTGCGCTCTACACCCAGCTCGGTCGCCGCGCCTTCGACAAGGCCAAGGACGCCCGGGACGCCCACAAACACCTGCAGGACCAGGCTACCGGCGTCACCCCGCTGGCCCCCGAGGCCCGCGCCGAACTCGACGAACAGCTGGCCTCCGCACAGCAACAGCTCAAGACCCAGCAGGCACAACTCAAGCAACTCGAGTTGCAGCACACCTGGCTGAAGGAACTGCGGGAGTGGCAGGAGCGCCAACAAAGTGCGGTCGAGCAACTGCAACAGGCCCAGCAACACTGGGCAAGCCAGGGCCCGCAGCGCCTGGACCTCAGCCGCCTGGAACAACTGGCGCCGCAACGTCACCACTTCGCCCGCCAGGCCGAACTGACCACGCAGTTGCAGCCCCTTGCCGCGCAAATCCAGCAGCACCTTGAGCAACAAACCGCGTTGCACACCCGCCAGACCCAACTGCAACAGCAACAGGCCGACGTGCAAGCCGCCCTCGCCCAGGCCCTCAAGCAGCAAGCCGACGCTGTGCCCTTGCTGCGCCAGGCCTTCGAGGAGCAAACCACCCTCGCCCACTTGACCCGCGAACTGGCCAAACGCAGCGAAGAGAAACAGCTGGGTGAAGCTGCCTGTGCGGAAGGCCAGGCGACGTTGACCGGCTTGCTCGACAAGCAGAAAGTTGTCGCCGAGCGCCTGCACAGGCTGGCCGCGGAGCTTGAACGCAGCGCCGCCCTCGCGCCGTTGAGCGAGGCCTGGAGCGCCTACCGCGACCGCTTGCAACAGCTGATGCTGATCGGCAATCGCCTCAATAAAGGCCAGGCCGAACTGCCACAACTGGAAGAGCGCGCCACCCGTCTCGGTGAAAAATGGACCGAGCAACGCGAAGCCCTTGACCTGCTGTACCACGAAGCCGGCGCCGAGCCCCATGCAGTGGCCGAACAGATCCAGTTGCTCGGCAGCCTGCTCCAGGACAACCGCAAGCAACATCGCGCGTTTGAAGACCTGGCGCGGCTGTGGGACAGCCATCAGCAACTGGATAAGCAGCTACAGGCATTGGGCGAGAGACTAAGTGTTGCCCAACAGCAGCGGGAAGCGCTAATACAGTCTGGGTTTCAAACCAAGACAGAGCTAACAACCGCAGAACAAACCCTGACCGTCACCAAGCAACTGCTAGATCGCCAGCGCCACGCACGCAGTGAAAGCATCGAAGAATTACGTGCAAAGCTACAGGACGATCAGCCTTGCCCGGTTTGCGGTAGCCACGAGCATCCATACCATCAACCTGAAGCCCTGCTGCAAAGCATGGATCGGCACGATGAAAATGAAGAAGCCGTGGCTCAGAAGTCCGTCGACACCCTCAACAGCAAACTCATTGAGTTGCGGGGCGACTTGGGAGGAGTGAACGGCCAAATAAAGGAATTCCTGAGCCAGCAGGAACAACTGGCCGCTCAACAAAAAATCTCTTCCTCGAATCTTGAAGCCCATCCGCTGTCGGCCTCGCTGTTCAACCAGGACGCGGCCAAGCGTGATGCCTGGCTCGCCCAGCAACTGAGCCAGCTCAGCCAAAGCCTCACCCAGGACGAGCAACGCCAGGGCGCCCTGCTCAACCTGCAACAGAACGCCGGGCGTTTGCAGCAACAACTGCAAGCCGCCCAGGACGCCAGCCAACAGGCACGCCAATTGCTGATCGACCAGCAACGGGAACTGTCCAACGACCGCGAACGCCTGGACGAAGAACTCAACGCCTTCGCCAGCCTGCTGCCCACCGAGACCCTCGAAGGCCTGCGCAGCGAGCCGGCGGCGACCTTCATGTTGCTCGACCAGCAGGTCAGCCAGCGCCTGGAACAGCTCGACAACCAAAAGGAAGAATTGGCCGAGCAGCTACAGCGCCAGCAAGCCATCGAGAAAGAGCAGGACCGCCAGCAACATCGCCAGCAGCAGCTGGAGACTTTGCACAAACAGCTCGCCGAACAGAGCGCCCTGCAACACGCGGCCGAGGAAAAGCTCGCCGGTCTGCTGGGCGAAAGCCCCAGCGCCGAGCACTGGCAACAGCAGCTGGACCAGGCCGTCGAGCAGGCTCGCCAGCATGAGAGCGAGGCCAACCAGCAGTTGCAGGACACCCGCAACCAGTTGATCCAACTGGCCGCCGACCTCAAGTCGCTGCAAGAGCGCCAACAGTCTTTGGAAACCGAACACGCGGCCCTCACTACGCGCCTGAGCGACTGGCGCGCGTTGCACCCGGAACTCGATGACGAAGGCCTGGCGCGCCTGGTGGCCTTCGATGAGCCGCAGGTGGCCGAGCTACGCCAGCAACTGCAACACAGCGAAAAAGCCATCGAGCAGGCCAAGGTGTTGCTGCAAGAGCGCGAACAGCGGCTCAAGGATCACCAGGCGCTGCACAACGGCAACCTCGACGCCGAGCAACTGGACAGCGCCCTGGCCGAACTCAATGCCGCGCTGATCATTGGCGAAAAACACTGCGCCGAACTGCGCGCCCAACAGGCCGACGACCAGCGCCGCCAGGATGCCAACCAGGCCTTGGCGGCCGAGATCGCCAAGGCCTACGAAGAATGGCAACGCTGGGCACGCCTGAATGCACTGATCGGTTCGGCCACCGGCGATACCTTCCGCAAGATCGCCCAGGCCTACAACCTCGACCTGCTGGTGCACCACGCCAACGTGCAACTGCGCCAACTGGTGCGCCGCTACCGCCTCAAGCGCGGCGGCAGCATGCTCGGCCTGCTGGTACTCGACACGGAGATGGGCGACGAACTGCGTTCGGTGCACTCGTTGTCCGGCGGCGAGACGTTCCTGGTGTCGCTGGCGCTGGCCTTGGGCCTGGCGTCGATGGCGTCGAGCACGTTGAAGATCGAGTCGCTGTTTATCGACGAAGGCTTCGGCAGTCTCGACCCCGAGTCGCTGCAACTGGCGATGGACGCCCTCGACGGCTTGCAGGCCCAGGGCCGCAAGGTCGCGGTGATTTCCCATGTGCAGGAAATGCACGAGCGGATTCCGGTGCAGATTCAGGTCAAGCGCCAGGGCAATGGCTTGAGCACCCTGGAGGTCAAGTGAGCGAGGCCGTGTTGTATTCGTTCCGCCGTTGCCCCTATGCGATGCGGGCGCGGATGGCCCTGCGGTATTCAGGGCTGGCGGTGCAGATCATCGAGGTCAGCCTCAAGGCCAAGCCGGCTGAGATGCTCGCGTTGTCACCCAAAGGCACGGTGCCGGTGCTGAGCGTGGATGGCCGGGTGATCGATGAAAGCCTGGCGATCATGCGCTGGGCACTGGCACAGAACGATCCTGAGGGTTGGTTGCTTGGGGATGATCGGGCGACGCAGGCGCTGATTGAAGAGAATGATCAGGGCTTCAAACATCAATTGAATCGATACAAGTATGCCGAGCGCTATCCGGAGTATCCGATGGAGCATTATCGGGCCGAGGGTGAGGTGTTTTTGATGAGGCTGGAGGGGTTGCTGGCGGAGCGGGAGTATTTGCTGGCCGGGCATTTGAGCCTGGCGGATGTGGCACTTGCACCGTTTGTGCGGCAGTTTGCCCATGTGGATCGGGAGTGGTTTGGCCAGGCGCCCTATCCGCGATTGCAGGGCTGGTTGCAACGCTTCCTGGAATCGCCGTTGTTCATCGCCGTGATGGCAAAAACCTGAGACTGTCGCAGGACAAAATGTGGGAGCGGGCTTGCTCGCGAAGGCGGTGTATCAGTCAGCCCATGTATAGACTGACCCGGCGCTTTCGCGAGCAAGCCCGCTCCCACATTTGATCTTCATCAGCTTCAAGATCAGTTCTGGATTTTGTGGTCCAGCGCTGCATAGAAGTTGGCGCTTTGTTGCAGGTATTTCTGGGTGTAGGCGCTGGTGCTGGTTTTTTTGCTACTGATTTCAACACTGGCGCTGGCTGGCAACGCTACGGTGGCGGAAACAGCGGAAGCGGCGATGATCGAGAAAAGATTGAAGTTCATGTCGGTAACCCTTGTGTTCGGTTGGCTTGGTGGCCTGTGTTGGCCTTGGAACCAAACTTACGCCCGAGGGGATAGCCTTAGAAATTCATTGAAACACTAGCCGCTATTAATAGTATTAATACAACAAGTCAGGCCCCGCACTGCGGGGCCTGTGGCTTATTGCCGCACCAGGAACTTGAGGTCGCTGGGGGCATCAATCGCCAGTTTCTGCACGGTTTTGCCCAAAAGACCGGTCTTGGGATCGCGCTCGACGACCACAATCTCGTTGCTCTTCTGGTTGGCGATCAGCAGGAACTTGCCGCTGGGGTCCAGGGCGAACTCCC
Organism: Pseudomonas sp. C8002; assembly: GCF_013385765.1. Lineage (NCBI taxonomy): Bacteria > Pseudomonadati > Pseudomonadota > Gammaproteobacteria > Pseudomonadales > Pseudomonadaceae > Pseudomonas > Pseudomonas sp. C8002. Next base: position 70,291 of record NZ_JACAPJ010000001.1, on the reverse strand, counting down.
GGGGATGGTCACCTTCCACCGATCGGCGCTGGATCTCTTTGAGCTGCGCAGTGGCCGGGTCGATGGCAAACACCAACATCTGGTTGGCGGTGCCACGGTTGCTCACGTAGAGGAACTTGCCGTCGCTTGAGGTGTGCAGTGCAGCACCGGCCTTGTCGGACACCGGCTGGCCATCCGCGAAGTTGACCAGTTGCTTCTGGGTCAGCTTGCCATCGTTGTAGTCGAACACCGCCACTTGCGCGCTCATCTCGGTGGTCAGCCACGCGTGCTTGCCGTCTGCGGTGAACAGCAGGTGCCGCGGGCCGCTGCCCGGTGGCAATTGCACAAACGCAGGGTCGGCCGGGGTCAGCGGCAGTTCATGGTTGGCCTTGGGGTCGTAGTGGTAGGCAAAGATCTTGTCCGCCCCCAGGTCCTGGACAAACACGTATTTGCCGTCCGGCGAAGACACCACCGAATGCACGTGGTTGGACGCCTGACGCTCCGGGTTGACCCGGCTGGCCGGGTGCCCGCTCAACTGCACCGGCGGCGACAGCTTGCCCTGGGCATCTACCGGCAACACCGCGAGGCTTCCTCCCGGATCTTCCAGCACCGAATAGTTGGCCACGAACAGATAGCGCCCATCACTGGCCAGGCTGGAATGGGTCGGCTCGTTGCCCAGGCTCTGCACCTGGTTGATCAGGGTCAGTTGATGGTTCTTCGGGTCGATGCTGTAGCTGCTGACGCGCCCCACCGGGTCTTTTTGGCCCGGGCCGTTTTCGTTGACCACAAACAGGTGCTTCTGGTCCTTGGACAGGGTCAGCCACGACGGGTTGGCCGCCTTGGCGGCGAGCACCGGCTGGCCGTTGAACTGCCCGGTACGGCTGTCGAACTGCAAGCGGTAGATACCTTCACTGGTGCCGGCGGTGTAGCTGCCCACCAGCAACTCATAGGTGTCCACCGGCGCAGCCTGGACCGACATTGCGCCTACGCTGCCGGCCATCAGCAGGGGCCAGAATTTACGCATCATCATCCGCTTCATCCTCGTCATTATTGTTGCCGGTGACGCCGCTCATGCAGACCAGGCGGTGTTCGCCCTTGTCATCGGTAAGTGTCCAGCTTTGCAGGGTTTGATCAAAGGTCGCCGCCTTGACTTGCTCCAGGGTGAAACTCCAGCGCTTCTCGACGCGACCGTCCATGCAGATGATCGATAACGTCTGGTCATCCAGGCTGAAATCGAAGCTGTGCAGGCCATCGATTTCGACCATCTGGCAGTCTTCAAAAGCGTCGGGCAAGGTAGCGGTGTCGGCAGTCATAACCATCAATCATCAAGAGGAAAGACCTCATGATAGGTCAAATCGTTGCATCGGCCTAAGCCCGCGCAATGCAAAACGCCGTGGCACAGGCCACGGCGTTTTGGCAAACAGCGTTGGATCAGTGGGCGAACAGCGAATTGCCCTTCTGCCCCGCCAGCTTCTCGGGCTTGATCAGGAAGCGTGCCAGCGCCGGCAGCAGCCACAGCGCGCCGAACATGTTCCACAGCAGCATGAAGGTCAGCATCAACCCCATGTCGGCCTGGAACTTGATGGCCGAGAAGATCCAGGTGCATACGCCGATTGCCAGGCACAGGCCGGTGAACAGCACGGCTTTACCGGTGGACTTGAGCGTCTGGTAATAGGCTTCCTGCAACGGCAGGCCGGCCCGCAGGAAACTCTCCAGGCGGCTGTAGATGTAGATGCCGTAGTCCACGCCGATCCCCACCCCCAGCGCCACCACCGGCAAGGTCGCGACCTTGACACCGATGCCCATGAACGCCATCAGCGCGTTGCCCAGCACCGAGGTCAGCACCAGCGGCAGCACGATGCACAGGGTCGCCGCCCAGGAGCGGAAGGTGATCATGCACATGGTGGCCACGCACAGGTACACCAGGATCAGGATGGTCAGCTCGGACTCCTTGATCACCTCGTTGGTGGCCGCCTCGATCCCGGCGTTACCGGCGGCGAGGATGAATTCCAGGCCCTCCTTGTTGTTCTCCTGGGCAAAGTCCTGCACCGCATGCACTGCGCGGTCGAGGGTTTCGGCCTTGTGGTCGTTGAGGAACACCAGCACCGGCGCCAGGGAACAATTGTTGTTGTACAGGCCATCGGCACGGGCGATGGAGTTGTTCAGCACGTCCGGGTTGCGCGACAGGGTTTCCCATTTCAGGTTGCCCTCGTTCATGCCCTTGATCATCTGCTTGGACACGGTGACCAGCGAGATGGCCGACTGCACGCCCTCGGTGTTCTGCATCTTCCACATCAACTGGTCGATGGGCGCCATGGCTTCATACCGCGAGCAGCCTTCGGGCGGGGTCTTGACCATCACCACCAGCACGTCGGAGCTGGTGGAGTAGTTGTTGATGATGAAGTTGTTGTCCTTGTTGTAGCGCGAGTCCGGGCGCAGTTCCGGTGCACCCTGATCGAGGTCACCGATCTTCAGGTTCTGGCTGTACCAGAGGCCGCCACCAAAGGCGATCAGCGCCAGGGCAATCGACACCGGCGCGACCTTGGGGCTGGCGAACTTCGACAGCAGGCGCCAGAACGGGTGTTCGCGGTGCGCATCCTTCTTGCTCTTGGCGATGGCGCGTTTGCTGATGCCGACATAGGAGATCGCCACCGGCAGCAGGATCAGGTTGGTGAACACGATGACCGCCACCCCCACCGAAGCACCGATTGCCAGCTCGCGGATCACGCCGATATCGATGATCAAGAGGGTGATAAAACCGACCGCATCGGCGAGGATCGCGATCATGCCCGGCAGGAACAGTTGGCGGAAGGTACGCCGGGCCGCGGTCAGGGCGTTGTCGGCATCACTGGATTGCAGGGCGATGCCGTTGATCTTCTGTACGCCGTGGGAAATACCGATGGCGAAGATCAGGAACGGCACGAGCATCGAGTAGGGATCCAGCCCGAAACCCAGGGCATGCATCAACCCGAGCTGCCAGATCACCGCCACCAGCGTGGTGCTCAACACCGCGACGGTACTGCGCAGGCAGTTGGTGAACCACAGCAGCAGCACCAGGGTGATGACGAAGGCGATACCGAAGAACATCACCACCATCACCAGGCCGTCGATCAGGTCGCCGACCTTCTTGGCGAAACCGACAATGTGGATCTTGACGTTGGGGTTCTGCGCTTCGAACTTGTCGCGGATCTTGTCTTCGAGCTCATGGGAGAACTTGCGGTAGTCCAGGGCCAGCAGCTTGCCCTGGTCCTGTGGGTCCGGATAGGACTCCAGCAGCGGAATGTCGACGATGCTCGACTTGAAGTCGTTGGCCACCAACCGCCCGACCTGCCCGGACTTCAGCACGTTGTTGCGCAACTGGTCGAGGCTTTCCGGCGAGCCGTTGTAGCTCTGCGGGATCACTTCACCGCCGGCAAAGCCTTCTTCGGTAACTTCGGTCCAGCGCACGCTGGGGCTCCACAGGGACTTGAGGCCGGAGCGGTCGACGCCGGAGATGTAGAACACCTCGTCGTTGATCTGGCGCAGGGTCTCCATGTACTCCTTCGTGAAGATGTCACCGTCCTTGGCCTCCACCGAAATGCGCACCGTGTTGCCCAGGTTCGCCAGGTCATTGCGGTGCTCCATCATCCTCTCGATGAAGGGGTGCTGGAGGGGGATCATTTTTTCGAAGCTGGTGGACGGGCGAATCAACGTCGCCTGCCAGAACAGGAAAATACTCACCAGCAGGCAGATCGTGATGACTGCCGGGCGGTTATTGAAAATCAGGCGCTCGAGAAACGTGGCCTTGTCGTTGTGATGACTGCTCATTGTGTCCCCGCCTTCTTATTGTTTTGTCGGCTCGGCGCCGGTTGGACTGGCCACGCGAACGCCGCCCTGCCCCGCCAGAATCAAGTTGCCGTTGCCCGCCGCGGTGACCGCCGACAGCGAAATGCGGTCCGGGCGATTGAATACGCTGAAGGTCAGGCCGTCGTCGTGGCTGACCACCACGCTGCCACCGTTGCCCACTACCACGATGGAACCGTCGTCCAGCAGGGTCGCCCCCGACAAACCGAACTCCAGCGCGCCACGAGTGGCGTTCAGCTCCACCGGCTCCCAGGTGCTGCCAAAATCCGTGGAGCGGAACAGGTTGCCACGCAGGCCGTAGGCCAACAGCGTCTGCGCCTGGGCGGTGCCGATCACGCCGAACAGCGAGCCCTCGTAGGGGCCTTCGAGTTTTTCCCAGGTTTGCCCCTCGTCATGGGAGCGGAACATGCTGCCCTGCTCACCGACGATAAACAGCCCGGCGTCTTTCACCTGGGCGATGGCGTTGAGGTGGTATTGGTCTTCGTTGTCGAGGCGGTCGCTGACGTCGTCCCAGGTCTTGCCCCCGTCGGTGGTTTCGATCAGCGCACCGTAGGCACCCACGGCAAAGCCGTTGCTGGCGTCCTTGAACCAGACGTCGAGCAGCGGTGCTTCGCGCTTGAGGTCCTGGAATTGTTGGGTCCAGGTCATGCCGCCGTCGGTGGTGGCGAGGATCTGTGCGTCATGGCCCACCGCCCAGCCGTGTTGGTCGTCGGCAAAAAACACGGCGGTCAGCAGTTGCCGGGTGGGGACTTTGCCTTGGGTCCAGGTGACACCCTGGTCGTCGGAATAGAGGATGTGCCCGCGATCACCGACCGCGACCAGGCGCTTGCCTGCGTGGACCACGTCGATCATCAGGCTTTTGGCGGCCTTGGGGGAGTCAATGGCGAACACCGCGGCGGCGGTGGTTTCTGTGGCGGCATGGGCCGGTTTCGACAACGCGACAACCCCCAGCAACGAGAGCGCTGTGGCCAGCAATGCGACCCTGCGCGTGGCCTTCGGGCGGAAAAACACCACACCCATGACAGGCTCACTCATAGACCTTTCTCCCATTTATTATTGTTAGGTCGTCTTGCCGTGGGGAGCCCTGAAACCTGCAATCTAGAGCGCCTTGGGCAAGCTGGGCCATCCTAGCGGGCTTTGGAATCGTCTGACAATCGGCGCTACGTTATGTTTTGTTAACTGGAGGGGTTTGGGTTGGTGCTGAATGTAGTGCTATCAGCGGCGGTGATCCCTGGAGGGGGGCTGTTGGGGTGAGGGGGCTTGCTTCCGCTGGAGTGCGCAGCGCTCCTACGCTTTTTGGGGCCGCTGCGCAGCCCAGCGGGATCAAGCTCCCTCGCCACGGGGTGAGGTGTGGGTCTTGGAATGAATTTTTATTCTATGTGTTGAGTTTTGGGAATATTTATTCCATAAATAGGCTTCTCAATACAATAATTCGAAGGAACCCGGCTATGCGCGAACTCGGAATCGGCCTGATTGGTACAGGCTTTATGGGGCGTGCCCACGCCTTGGCGTTCAATAATGCGCGGGCGGTGTTCGAGCTGCCGGCGAAGCTCACGCTGGCCGCCCTGGCCGATGCCGATACCGAGCGCGCAATACACTGCGCCGCTGACTGGGGGTTTGCCCAGGCCCATGGCGACTGGCAGCAGTTGATTGACGATCCCAAGGTGGATGTTGTCGCCATCACTACTCCCAACCATTTGCACTACCCCATGGCCATGGCTGCACTGGCGGCAGGCAAGGCGGTGTATTGCGAGAAGCCGCTGGCGGTGAGCCTGGAGCAGGCGGCCGCGATGCGTGATGCGGCGAGCAAGGCCGGGGTGGTGACGCGGGTGGGTTACAACTATCAGCACAACCCGATGATTGGTTTGGCCCGGCAGTTGATCGCCCGCGGTGAGTTGGGGGAGATCATCAGTTTTCAGGGGGAGTTCAGCGAGGATTTCATGGCGGATTCGGCGTCGCCGTGGTCGTGGCGCTGTGAGGTGGGACATGCCGGCGGTGCGTTGGCGGATCTGGGCAGCCATTTACTGTCCATGGCGCGCTATTTGGTGGGGGATGTGGTGAGTGTGTGTGCCGATACGCAAACGGTGCACGGGCAGCGGCCTGCCACGGCCGGGAGTGAGACGCTGCGGGAGATTGCGGTGGATGACCAGGTGCATGCGTTGTTGCGGTTTGCCAATGGGGCACGGGGGACGGTGAGCAGTAGCTGGCTGAAGCATGGGTATAAGAATCACCTGAGTTTTGAGATCAGTGGCACGCGGGGCACGTTGTTGTTTGATCAGGAACGGTTGAATGAATTGCAGCTGTTTCGGGTTGGGCAGGAGGGGTTTCAGCGGGTGTTGGCGGGGCCTTCGTTGCCAGGGTATGCGGCGTTCAGTCCGGCGCCGGGGCATCAGTTGGGGTACAACGAGTTGAAGACGCTGGAGGTGCATGAGTTGGTGATGGCGTTGGCCGGCAAGGGCAGTGACGGGACGGATTTTGCGGCGGCTTGGGAGGTTGAGCGGTTGGCGGCGGCGATTCGGGTGGCGGCTCGGGAAGAGCGGTGGGTCAGGCTGAATGAGGTCTAAATGTGGGAGCGGGCTTGCTCGCGAACGCGGTGGGTCAGCCACGGCATCTGGCGACTGACACACCGCTTTCGCGAGCAAGCCCGCTCCCACATTTGATTGTCGTTAGCTTTTGGATTTGCGCATTAGCCTATATGCCGCCGGGATGACGAATAGGGAGAGCAAGGGCGCTGTGAGCATGCCGCCAATCATGGGCGCGGCAATCCGGCTCATGACTTCGCTGCCGCTGCCGCCGCCTAAAAGGATCGGCAGCAAGCCGGCGATGATTACGGCCACGGTCATCGCCTTGGGCCGCACGCGTAATACGGCACCTTCGGTGATGGCTTCCAGCAGGGCCTGGTCCCCTCCTCCCTGGCGTTCGGCCCAGGCGTTTTTCAAATACAGCAGCATGATCACGCCGAACTCCGCCGACACCCCCGCCAACGCGATAAATCCAACACCCGTCGCCACCGACAGGTTGAAGCCCAGCCAGTACAGCAACCACACCCCACCCGTCAGCGCGAACGGCAACGTGGCGAGGATCAGCAGCGCCTCATCCACCCGCCGGAACGTCAGGTACAGCAGCACGAAGATGATCAGCAAGGTCGCCGGCACCACCAGTTTCAGGCGCGCATTGGCCCGCTCCAGGAACTCGAACTGCCCCGAGTAGCTGAGGCTCATGCCCGGTTGCAGTTGCACGTTCTGGTTGATCGCCTCGCGCAAGTCCTTCACCACCGACGCCAGGTCGCGATCACGCACGTCAATGTACACCCAGCCGGAAGGCCGGGCGTTTTCGCTCTTGAGCATCGGCGGGCCTTCGCTGACCTTGATCCTGGCCACGGTGCCCAGGGTGATCTGGCTGCCTGACGGCGTATAGATCGGCAGGTTGCTCATCGCGCTCACCGAGTCGCGCCATTCTTTCGGGTAGCGCAGGTTGATGGGAAACCGCGCCAAGCCTTCGACGGTCTCGCCGATGTTTTCCCCGCCAATCGCCCCGGAGACAATGGACTGCACATCGGTGATGTTCAGGCCATAACGCGCGGCGGCCGGGCGGTCGATATCCACGTCGATGTAGCGCCCGCCCGTCAGGCGTTCCGCCAGCGCCGAGCTGACGCCGGGCACCGTCTTGGCGACCTTTTCCACGGCCTGGGTCACGGCGTCGATGTCCATCAGGCTGGAACCCGCGACCTTCACGCCGATCGGGCTTTTGACCCCGGTGGCGAGCATGTCGATGCGGTTGCGGATCGGCGGAATCCAGATGTTGGTCAGCCCCGGCACCTGCACCACCCGGTCGAGTTCCTTCACCAGTTTTTCCGGGGTCATGCCCGGCCGCCATTGGTCTCGCGGCTTGAACTCGATGGTGGTTTCGAACATTTCCAGCGGCGCCGGGTCGGTGGCGGTTTCGGCGCGGCCGGCCTTGCCGAACACGTGGGCGACTTCCGGCACGCTCTTGATCAAGCGGTCGGTACGTTGCAGCAATGCGCCGGCAGTTTGCGTCGACAAACCAGGCAACGCCGACGGCATATACAACAGGTCACCCTCATCCAGCGGCGGCAGGAATTCACCGCCCAGGTGCGACACTGGCCATAGCGCACTGGCGACCATCAGCAGCGCGACCAGCAAGGTCATGCGCGGCCAGCGCAGCACCGCGTCGAGGGCCGGTTGGTAGAGTTTGATCAGGCCGCGATTCAGCGGGTTGCGTTGCTCATCGGGAATACGCCCGCGAATCCAGTAGCCCATCAGCACCGGGATCAGGGTCACCGACAACCCCGCCGCAGCGGCCATGGCATAGGTCTTGGTGTAGGCCAGCGGCCCGAACAAGCGGCCTTCCTGGGCTTGCAGGGTGAACACCGGGATAAACGACAAGGTGATGATCAGCAGGCAGAAAAACAACGCCGGCCCCACCTCCACTGCTGCATCGGTGATGACCTTCCAATGCGCCTCCCCCTTCAATTCCTGGTTCGGATGCGCGTGGTGCCAGGCTTCGATTTTCTTGTGGGCATTCTCGATCATCACCACCGCGCCATCGACCATCGCGCCGATGGCAATCGCAATCCCGCCCAGGGACATGATGTTCGCGTTGATGCCCTGGAAGCGCATGACGATAAAGGCAATCAACACCCCCACCGGCAACGAGATGATCGCCACCAGCGAGGAGCGCAGGTGCCACAGGAAGATCCCGCACACCAGCGCCACCACCAGGAACTCTTCGAGCAGCTTGTGGCTGAGGTTGTCCACGGCGCGATCGATGAGTTTGCTGCGATCGTAGGTGGTGACGATTTCCACCCCGGGCGGCAGGCTGGTTTGCAGTTGCTCCAGCTTGGTCTTGACCGCCGCGATGGCCTCGCGGGCGTTCTTGCCGCTGCGCAGGATCACCACGCCGCCCACCGCCTCGCCTTCGCCATCCAGTTCACTGATGCCCCGGCGCATGTCCGGGCCCAGCTGGATCGTCGCCACATCTCCAAGGGGCACCGGCACGTTGTGGGTGTCGAGCCGCAGGGGAATGCCGCGAAAGTCCTCCAGGGTTTTCAGGTAGCCGGACGCACGCACCATGTATTCCGACTCACCCATGTTCAGCACCGAACCGCCGGTTTCCTGGTTGGCCTTGCCGATGGCTTCCACCACCTGGGCCTGGGTGATGCCGCGACTGGCCAGGGCCAGCGGGTCGATCTGCACCTGGTACTGCTTGACCTGGCCGCCGATGGTCGCCACTTCGGCGACATTGGGCAGGGTCTTGAGCTCGAACTTGAGGAACCAGTCCTGCAACGAGCGCAGTTGCGCCAGGTCGTGTTTGCCGGTGCGGTCCACCAGCGCGTACTGGTAGATCCAGCCGACACCGGTGGCATCCGGGCCCAGCGCCGGCTTGGCCGATGCCGGCAAACGCGCCTGCAACTGGCTAAGGTATTCCAGCACCCGCGAGCGCGCCCAATACAAGTCGGTGCCTTCGTCGAACAGCACGTAGACGTAGCTGTCGCCGAAGAACGAAAAGCCGCGCACGGTCTTCGCCCCCGGCACCGAGAGCATGGTGGTGGTCATCGGGTAAGTGACCTGGTTCTCGACAATCTGCGGGGCCTGGCCCGGGTAAGGCGTGCGGATGATCACCTGCACATCCGACAGGTCCGGCAAGGCGTCCACCGGGGTGTTCTGGATCGACCACAAACCCCAGGCCGTCACGAATAAAGTCGCCAACAACACCAAAAAGCGGTTGGCCACCGACCAGCGAATCAACAGGGCGATCATGGCCGGGCTCCCGGTTGCATGCTCATGCCGTCCATGGCCCCCTCATCTGAAAAACCGCCGGACGATTGAGTGGTAATACCCTTCAAACTTGCTTCGGAGTCCAGCAGAAATTGACCGGAGGCCACCACCTGCTGGCCTTCCTGCAGGCCGGCGAGGATGACGGTGTTGTCCTGGTTTTCTGCACCCACCTGGACTTCTACCGGGCGATATCGCCCGCCCTCCTCGGCCACCATCACCAGCACGCGTTTGCCGGTGCGAATCAACGCCTCGCTCGGCAGCAACAGCACCGATTGGCCGCTGGATTGGGCCAGGCGCACCTGGGCGGTCATACCGGGGCGCAACATACCGTCAGGGTTGGGCAGTTCGACCCGAACCTGCACGGTGCGGCTGTCCATGGCGGTTGCCGGCAGAATCGCGGCGACGGTGCCTTTGACGACTTGTCCCGGCAACCCGACAAAACGGCTCTCGACCGTTTGCCCAACGGCCAGCGCGGCGCCCTGGGCTTCAGGCACGGCGACCTGCAGCCACACGGTGCCCAGGCCATTGACCCGCGCCAGGGTTTGGCCCGCCGCGACGGTCATGCCTTCGCGTACGTCGAGGGTTTGCAACGCGCCGCCCAGCGCGGTGGTGATGGTCATCACCGATTGCACCCGGCCGCTGCGCTCCATCTGCGTGATCAACCCGGCAGGCATTCCGCTCAAGCGCAGACGCTGGCGGGCGGCAGCCAACAAACCTGGATCGCTGTGTCGCAGAGCAAGGAACTCTTCCTGAGCGGCGGCCCATTCGGGCACCAGAATGTCAGCCAGGGGCGCCTGAGCCTTGAGCACATCCCCCGGCGCACGGGCGTAAACCCGCTCGACAAATCCGGCAGCGCGCGCCTGCACCACCGCCACATCGCGGTCGTTGAAGGCGAGGATTCCCGACAGCTCAAGACTCGACGCCAGCACCCCACGGCTGACGCTCGCCAAACGCACGCCGATGTTCTGGGTCAGGCTCGAATCGATATGAATCGCCGCACTCTCCTCGGCGCCACCGGCGTAGCGCGGCACCAGTTGCATGTCCATGAAGGGCGACTTGCCCGGCTTGTCGAATTTTTGCTGCGGGTACATCGGGTCGTACCAGTACAGCGCCTTTTTCTCGTCCGGCGCCTGCATCGTCCCGGCCATGGCCGGCTGTGCCTCGCGCATCTGCGCCAGCCAGTAGCCGCCACCCAGACCCAGCAGCAGGACGCCGCCCAACAGGGCCATATTCACGATTCGGTTATTCATTGGCGGGTTCCCCGTAAGCGAAATACAGCTGGGCGCCGGTCAGGGCACGCTGCTCAATGGCGTCAATCTGTTTGAAGCGCGCCTCGACCCACTCGCGGCGGGCGCTGACCACGCTCATCAGGTCGCCCTTGCCCGCGCGATACCCCGCCAGGCTCAGCGACAATTTCTCCTCGGCCAGCGGCACCAGGCTGTCCTGGCTGCGCTGCACGGCGCGGTCCAGGCGCTGGTAGTTGGCCAGGTCGTCTTCGAGTTCCTGGGTATGTTCACGGGTCTTGGCTTCGCGTTCGGCGTCCAGTTGGTCGAGTTCGGCCTGCTTGGCGGCGATACCGGGGTTTTGTCGGCGACCGGGGAAGATCGGCAAATCGAAGGTGAATTGCAGGCTGACCATGTCCCCGTACTCACGGCCTCGGTGCTGGTAGTCCACTTCCCAACTCCAGTCCGAGGTCTTTTGCGCCCTGGCCTCGTTCAGCCGGGCTTCGGCCTCGCGGGTGCGCGGTGCAAAGGCTTGCAGAACCGGGTGCTGGTGCAGGTTGTGGGTGAAGCCGGTGGTGTCGATTTTCCAGTTCGGCAATTGCCCGCTGGGGGCTTCACTGGCGGCCGGGCCGATCCAGCGCTTGAGGGCCGCCCGGGCCTGGGCGCGTTGCTGGATCAGCTCATCCTCGCGCTCGGCCAGGTCAGCCGCTTCCTGCTTCGGGATCACGACGTCGGAAGGCTGCCCGCGACCGCCGGCCAGTTGCGCACGCACGGTGTCTTGCAGCAGGCGATTCTGCTGATAGAAGTCCTTGAACAGCGCCTCTTTGCGCTCCACCGCATAGGCGCGAATCCACGCCTGGGCGGTGGCCTGACGCACATTCAAGCGCTCGATCCGGCCTTCGGCGGCAGCCGTGTCCACGCTGGCCGACGCCAACTCAACCCGTGCCTTGCGCTTGTCGCGGCTGGGCACTTGTTGCTGGATGCCGATCATTTGCTCGGTCATGTCATCGCCATACAACGTGCCGCGATTGGGCCCGCCAACGGGGAAATTTTGCAGGCCTACTACCAGTTTCGGGTCCGGCAGTTCGCCGGCCGGAATCGCCGCCTGAGTGGCAGCCTGCAATTTGGAGGATTCAGCCGTCAGCGACGGCGCGTTGTTTTGCGCCAGGCGCAAGGCCTCATCCAGGGTCAGCGCAGACGCCAGCGTCGGCCACGCCAGCACGCCCATCACCAGGGCACGCACGCATAGGAAATTCATCTTGAAGTGTCCTGTTCTGTTGCGCTGTGCACCGCTTTACGCGGCCCACAGCAAAGCCGTCCCGGTTCAGGGACGAGTCTTCAGGTGCAACAGGATTCAGCGACGGGGCGGGCGCCAGACGCCGGACGGCGTGCGGTCGGGAATGAAGTCGGAAGAGACGCTGACAACCAGCGCATTGGAAGCAGTCACCGGGGCCTTGAGCACCGGCATCGACAATTGCAGCATGCCGCCGGTCTTGCACTCCTGGCCGGGCTTGCAGCTTTTGCCGTGGTCGGCAGCTGCGCCGTCCTGGCAACAGTCAGGGGCCATGTCGCTCATCATCTGCATGTCGGACATCTGCATCGGGCACGGCTCGGTGCTCGACGGCACACCCGCCATCCCGGTCAGGGGAAGCGCAAGACTCAACAGCAGGACCAGGAAAAAACGCAGATAGCGGCTCATGGGACGGGAGCTTAGCTAAAAGGATGTTAAGCAACAATTAACAAAATCCGGAGATTTCGCCTTCCCCCGGAATGCAGCAACGACACAAAACAAAATGTGGGAGCGGGCTTGCTCGCGAAAGCGGTGTATCAGCCAATCCATAGGTGACTGATACACCGCTTTCGCGAGCAAGCCCGCTCCCACATGGGGACCGAGCAAGCCTCAGGATCAGTGCATGAAGATCGCGATCAGAATAATGACCGGGATAGGCACACCGAGGAAAAACAGCAGTAATGAGCGCATGACGTTCTCCTTGAATTAACGAACGGAAGTGGTGTGGGGAGTGGTTTCCAGATACACCACGGCATCCCGGCGACGACCACCAAAGGTTGCAGCGAGGCTGGCAAAAAACGCACCGATCAACAGCGCCACGAAGGTCCACAGCGACGTGTAGGCAGCCACTTTTGCAGCCGTGTCGGCAGCCTGCTTGGCTTTCAACTTGGCGTCATCCAGGGCTTTTTGAGCCTGGCCATAGACCTGGTCAACACGCGCCTCGGCATCGGCCTGGCTGAGGTTGGTCCGCTGGCTGATCAACTGTGCAAGGTACGCACGGTCTTCAGGTGCCAGCTGACCATTGTTGCTCACGGTACGAGCGAAGATGCGAGCGACCACACCATGCACCGCGTCATCACTGACGGCGGCCGGGCGATCATCACGGAACAGGCTGTCGACGTAGTAGCCAAAGTCTTCGCCCTTGGAGGCAGCGCCAGCCACCTGGCTCATGCCACTGACGGCACCCGAGGCCACACTGGCTCCGGCCTTCACACCACCGCTGACCACACTGCTGACCGAACCGACGATCAGCACCGCCGTCACCAGTGTCGCCACGGCCCAGGCCAGGAAGCCATGGGCGGTGTCGCGAAAGTACACCTCATCGCCGTGCATATTGGCCCATTTCACCCGCAGGCGACCGGCGATGTAACCGCCCATCCCCGACGCGATGATTTGCGTAACCGCCAGCCAGACAATGGTAGAAATGCCAAGCCCTTTGGCGCTGATGCCACTGTCGGCCCACGGCGACACCGCCGAAAAGCCCAGGCCGAAGCCCAGCAGTACCAGAATCAAGGACAGCGCAGCCGCGGCAGCGGCCCCGGCAAAGATCGCGCCCCAGGAAACCCCGGAGAGCGTGCTCGACTCTTGCAGCGTGGATGAGGATGTAATCATTGTTGTTTTGCTCCAGGCATGAAAAATAGTGTTACAAGTCTCAAAAGGGACAGTGCAGGCGACGTGCCAGAAGCTCGAAAATTAAAATTTCATATATTTCAACAACTTAATTAAGTTGAACTAATTTGAACCATGCAACTTGCAAGAAATGGCCTGGAGCGGCGGGCGTATTGCATTCCTCGTAGGAAATAACCCGTACGCCCCCCATGGCATGCAAAAAATCCTACACACACAGCGTTCGTTCAGATTCAGCGGGTTATGGTGAATTGTGTCGTTTGTGCCTACATAAATTTTTATTTAGGAAGCGGGCTATCATTTCTTGGCAAAATGCCCGCACTTCAGTGTGAATCGCTCACCAGGTAATCCTTATGACCCGCATTTTGACCATCGAGGACGACGCCGTAACGGCCCGCGAGATCGTTGCCGAGCTGAGTAGCCATGGACTGGACGTAGACTGGGTAGACAATGGCCGCGAAGGCCTGGTCCGTGCCGTCAGCGGTGATTACGACCTGATCACCCTCGACCGCATGCTCCCGGAACTGGATGGCCTGGCCATCGTCACCACCCTGCGTACCATCGGCGTATCCACGCCGATCCTGATGATCAGCGCCCTCTCCGATGTGGATGAACGGGTACGCGGCCTGCGGGCCGGTGGTGATGACTACCTGACCAAACCGTTCGCCTCCGACGAAATGGCCGCCCGCGTCGAAGTGCTGCTGCGGCGCAAAAGCACGGTCAAGGAGTTCGAAACTGCCTTGCGCGTGGCGGATCTGGAACTGAACCTGATCAGCCGTGAAGCCAGCCGTGCCGAACAGCCCCTGAGCCTGTTGCCGACCGAATACAAACTGCTGGAATTCCTGATGCGCAACACCGGGCAAATCCTCTCGCGGATGATGATCTTCGAGGAAGTCTGGGGTTATCACTTCGACCCGGGCACCAACCTGATCGACGTGCACATCGGTCGCCTGCGCAAAAAAATCGACCCGCCGGGCCTCACGCCGCTGATCCGCACGGTACGAGGTTCCGGGTATGTCATTGCTGAACCCCTCTAAAGGCTGGCGCTCTTCCAGCAGCCGGCTGCTGGCGCTCTACAGTTCGTTGTTCGTGGCCTGGAGCTGCATCCTCATGGGCGTGCTGTACTACGAGGTGTCCGGTTACCTGGGCGACCTCTCGCGCCACTCCCTGATGCAGCGCCAGCACCTGTTCCAGCGGTTTGACGGCGAAGAGCTGGTGGAAGCCCTGACCACCAGCATGACCTTCGACATGAAGGGCGTTGACGCCTACGGCCTGTTCGATAATCAGTTCAACCCCATCAGCGGCCCGATCCGCGTGATACCGCCCGACCTGCCAATGGACGGACACATCCACGCCCTGGCCAACTGCATCGACTCCGACGACCCGAAACTGCCGCGCGACAGCTGCGACGCCGTAGCCACCCACACCGAAGACGGCCGCTGGCTGATCCTGGTGCGCGCCAACGGCTCGCTGTTCGGCGTGACGCGGATCATCCTGCACGCCTTGCTGTGGGGGATCACCCTGACGATCATTCCCGGCGCGGCCGGCTGGCACCTGCTCAGGCGGCGCCCGTTGCGGCGGATTCGCGGGATCCAGGCGAGTGCCGAAGCCATCGTGGCCGGCGACCTGACCCACCGTTTGCCATTGTCCGACCGACGCGACGAACTGGACATGCTGGCAGCCATCGTCAACGCGATGCTCGACCGCATCGAGAAGCTGATGAACGAGGTCAAGGGCGTGTGCGACAACATCGCCCACGACCTGCGCACCCCGCTCACACGCCTGCGGGCGCAGCTGTACCGGATCCAGCAACAGGCTGATGAAGACGCGCCCCACGCCCTGCAACTGGACGCGGCCATCGCCGAGACCGACACCTTGATGGCGCGTTTTCGCGGCCTGCTGCGGATTTCCGAACTGGAAGACCACCAGCGCCGCTCGGGCTTCCTGGTGCTTGATCCCCTGCCCTTGCTGCAGGAACTCCACGACTTCTACCTGCCCCTGGCAGAAGAAGGCGAGATGGAACTGCTGCTGCAAGTGCCGGACTCATTGCCCTGGATCACCGGTGACCGCGCGCTGCTGTTCGAAGCCCTGGCCAACCTGCTGAGCAACTCGATCAAATTCACCCCGCCGGGCGGCGAAGTGATTTTGCGCGGCGTGAACGATGCCGGCAGCACCCGCATTGAAGTCCTGGACTCCGGCCCCGGGATTCCCGCAGCTGAACGTGCCGCGGTGTTCCAGCGGTTTTACCGGGTGGACGAAGGCAATCAACAGCAAGGCGGGTTTGGCTTGGGGCTGTCGATTGTCGCCGCGATCATCAACCTGCACGGTTTCAAGCTGGAAGTCGGCAGCAGCGAACGAGGCGGTGCGAAGCTGATCCTCGAATGCCGCCAACAACTGATGCCCGAAGCCTGAAGCCTGAAGAACACCACAAAACCAATGTGGGAGCGGGCTTGCTCGCGAATGCGGAGTGTCAGTCAACCCATCTGGCACTGATCCACCGCATTCGCGAGCAAGCCCGCTCCCACATTTGATCTTCATTCAGCCCGGAAAATTACCCCGCAACGCATCCAGCCCGCCGCTGTAGACACCGCTGAACAACTCCTCCACCGCCGCATCCGTCACACCGGCCACCGGAGTAAACACGCCCGACCAGGTCACCTTCGCGGAGCTGTCACCCAGCGCCTCAACCTTCAACGTCGCCAAATACTCACTCACCGGAAACGGCGACTCGCTGATCGAATAACTGTAGGTACGCGCCGCATCATCAAAGCGTTGCAACCGTTCCACCACCACCCCGCCATCCGCCGTTTGCAGGTGGCGCACGCGCCCGCCTTCACTCGGCTCGCTCTTGACGATAAAGGGCAGCCAGTCCGGCAGCGAATTGAAGCCGCCGACCAATTGCCAAACCTGTTCGGCCGAAACCGGGATTTCAATAACAGCAGATGCTTTTGCCACGATTAACACTCCAAACCATTCAAGAAAAATCAGATCGCCATGCTGTCGACAACACCGCCGTCGACCCGCAACGCGGCACCGGTGGTGGCAGAGGACAACGGTGAAGCAATGTACGCCACCAGATTCGCCACTTCATCCACATTCGCTGCGCGCTGGATGATCGACGTCGGCCGCGCATTGCGCACAAACACATCCGCCTCGTCCCGCGCACTGCGCCCGGACTTGGCCACGGCGTCCTTGAGCATGTGCTCCAGGCCATCGGTAAAGGTCGGCCCCGGCAGGATCGCATTGACCGTCACCCCGGTGCCCGCCAGGCGTTTGGCCAAGCCATGGGACACCGCCAGGTTGGCGCTTTTGGTCACGCCGTAATTGATCATGTCAGCCGGCGTTGCCACCCCGGATTCCGACGACACAAAGATCACCCGGCCCCAGCCCTGCTCGACCATGCCCGGCGTGTAATGCCGCGACAAACGCACACCGGAGATCACGTTGACCTCGTAGAAACGCGTCCACTCGCTGTCGGGGGCGTCGAAGAAATCGACGTCGTTGAAGATCCCGAGGTTGTTCACCAGGATGTCGGCGCGCGGCTCGGCGGCGAACAGCTTTTCAGCGCCCTCGGCCGTACCGAGGTCCGCCACCAGCCCACGCAGATCCGCGCCGGGCACGGCCTGGCGAATGGTCGCCAGCGCCTCGTCGACCTTGCCCGATTCACGCCCGATCACCACCACCGTAGCGCCGGATTGCGCCAGCGCCTGGCTGATGCCCAGGCCTATGCCGGCGGTGCTGCCACTGACGATTGCGACTTTGCCACTGATATCAATTTTCATGTTCGCGTTCCTATGGTTAGAGCGGCAGCGGTGCACGGGCCGAAATCAATCGTGCCTCGCGCAGGGCCTGCCAAAAGGCTGCGGGAATCTTCTCTGACAACGCCGCGACGTCTTCAGCAATGCGCCCCGGACGACTGGCACCCGGAATCACTGCCGCCACTGCCGGGTGGGCCAGGGAGAATTGCAGTGCAGCGGCTTTCACACTCACGCCATGGGCCGCGGCAATCGCCTTGATCTGCTCGACCTTGCTGATGATCGCCGGGCTGGCTTTCTGGTACTCAAAATGTGCGCCGCCCGCCAGGATCCCGGAGCTGTAAGGGCCACCGACCACGATCTCGACGTTCTGCGCCTGGGCTGCATCCATCAAGCGCTGCAAGGCGCGTTCATGGTCGAGCAAGGTGTAGCGACCGGCAAGCAGGAAACCGTCGGGCTGGGCTTCGGCCAGGTCCAGGGTCAACTCGCAAGGCTCGACCCGATTGACGCCCAGGCCCCAGGCCTTGATCACGCCTTCTTCACGCAGGCGGGTCAGTACTTTGAAAGCACCGGTGCGCGCCTGATTGAAGTAGTCCAGCCATTGATCGCCGTAGAAATCCTGGGCGATGTCGTGAATCCACACAATGTCGAGGCGGTCGGTTTGCAGGCGGTTGAGGCTGTCTTCGATGGAGCGCAGGGTGGCATCGGCGCTGTAGTCGTTGACCATCTTGTTCGGCCGGCCATGTTCAAACACGCCGCTTTTCTCGCCGAGGTCGCGGGCGCTTTCTTCCACTTCATCCAGGATCACCCGGCCGACCTTGGTGCTGAGCACGTAGTCGTCACGGTTGTACTTGGACAGGGCCTGGCCCAGGCGGATTTCCGAGAGGCCCGAGCCGTAGAACGGTGCGGTGTCGAAGTAACGCACGCCCTGGTTCCAGGCCGCTTCAACGGTGGCTTGCGCCTCCTCTTCAGGAATCGCACGGAACATGTTGCCCAAGGGGGCGGTGCCAAAACCCAGCACGCCGGGCAGTTTGTCTTTCAAGCTCATGGGGTAAATCCTCAAGATTGTTCAAGGTCGCTGTGTTGACCGTTGAGCAGATCGTAGATTGCAGAGATCGGACCGTCCAAGACATACTGCGACCAACTTGAGTCCCTTAAGGTCTGACATGATCGACTTCCGCCAATTGCGCTACTTCGTTGTAGTCGCTGAAGAAGAACACGTGGGGCGTGCTGCCGAACGGTTGCACATCTCCCAATCGCCCCTGAGCCGGCAGATTGCCCAATTGGAAGAACGCTTGGGCCTGACCCTGTTCGAGCGCAGCCAACAGCGCATCCGCCTGACCCGCGACGGCCAGACGTTCCTCGCCGAAACCAAGGCGCTGCTGACCCACGCCAACCGCCTGGAGTCATTGGGCCGGCGATTGGGTAAAGGCGAAGAAGGCGGACTGTGCATCGGCTACATCGAAAACGCCATGCACGCGGGGGTGCTGCCCAACGGCCTGAAGGTACTGCGTGACGCGCGGCCCAACGTGCATATCGCCCTGTACAACCTGCCCTCCGCCGAACAGCTGGAAGGCCTGCGCCAACGCAGCCTGGATATCGCTCTGGTGGGTGAACCACCGGCGGCGGATGACCCGGACCTGATGGCATTGCAAGTGCTGGACGATCCGATGCTGCTGGCACTGCCCGAGCAGCATCCGCTGGCCAGCGTCAGCGAGTTGCTGCCTGAGCATCTGGCCGAGCAGCAATGGATTGGCGTGCAGCGCAAAGCGGGTGCAAACCCGGCGGATGACTTTGTTGCGGCGTGCATTCGGGCAGGGTTTACCCCGCAGATTCCGATGGAAGCCAGCGAGCCGTTTACCGCGTTGGGGTTGGTGGCGTCGGGGCTAGGTGTCGCGATGGTGCAAAAGGGTTTGAGCCGCAATGCACCGCCGGGCGTTGTGCTGCGAGAACTGCCGTGGCTGACCTACACCACGCCGCTGTGGGCGGCGTGGCATCGGATCAATCTGCGGCCGCTGGTGGAGACGTTCAGGAAAGTCCTGACAGAGCCCCTATCACCTGTGGGAGCCGGGCTTACCCGCGATGCAGGCACCTCGGTCTGTCAGTAACACCGCGGTGACGCCATCGCAGGCAAGCCAGCTCCCACAGGGTTTAGGTGTCGCAGTTGAACGTGTGGTGGATCAGTACCGCCAATGCCCCGGCACCCATAACCACTGCCCGTTCCCCCAGCGATAGTGCCCCCGCACCCACTGATACCCTGGCGCCGGCGCCACCGGCACCACCTCGACCAAAGGCGGCGGACGCCGCGGATGAACAGGCTCGACAATACAACCGGACAACGCAGCCGCCATCAACGTGGCGGCCAGCGTAGCTTTGAATAGGCGGGACATGGCACGGTTCCCCAATGAGATTGGCCTTCGCCTGAGTGGCGGGCCTACCCGGGTTAAACGCCGCCAACCGGGAAATCCGTCGCCCGTCTCGGTGATTAATGCTCGTTCCCACGCTCTGCGTGGGAACGCATACCGTGACGCTCCGCGTCACCACTGCGCAAGACTTGAACCTTGCATCGCCAACTGGACGCAGAGCGTCCGGGGCGGCATTCCCACGCAGAGCGTGGGAACGATCATCATATATTCAGTTCCGCAGCGAGCTCATGTGGGAGCCGGGCTTGCCCGCGATGCAGGCACCTCGGTCTGTCAGTCAGACCCAGGCGATGCCATCCGGTGATTAATGCTCGTTCCCACGCTCTGCGTGGGAACGCATCCCGTGACGCTCCGCGTCACCACTGCGCAAGACTTGAACCTTGCATCGCCAACTGGACGCAGAGCGTCCGGGGCGGCATTCCCACGCAGAGCGTGGGAACGATCATCCGTCGCTCGTCTCAGTTACTTCTGGCGACCTTGCCCTTCGCCTGCCCCTTCATATACAACGCCTCCACCAACCGTTGGCGCTCATCCCGGGGCAAGGTGCTGGCGAACTGCGCCAGGGTGTTGTCCACCAGCGCCCTGAGCGCCATGTCCGCCTCCCGGGCCTTGCCCAGATCCGTCACCAACGCCTCACGGTCGAGAGTCGGCGCCTCCAGTTGCTTGATCACGTCCAGCCGCGCCTCACGCCCGGCCAGCACCAGCGGCTGGCTGTCGGCGCGGTTCTGGCGCAACAACTGGCGCAGTTCCTTGCGCCGTTCCGGCGGCAGCTTGACCATCGCCTGGCGCAGGCCATGCTGGTTCACCACCGCCTCGGCGGGCTTGGTGTTCGCCAACCAGTGGTACAAGCCTCCGCCGACACCGCCGATCAAAAACACGTTGAACAACACCGACACAACCAGCAGCGGCTTCAGGTACTTGGGTGACGGGGTCATTGCTCGCTTTCCTCGGCGTTGACGGTGAAGACGACTTCGGCGTCGCCCTGGTCGAAGACACTCGGCAGTACTTCAGGGCCAAGCATGGGCAACGGCACGCTCAACGACGCCACCAGGATTCCGGCGGCGACCCCGGCGATGCCCACGCCAACAAAACCGGCCGGCGACAGCCAGCCCGCGTAGCGCGCCCAGAAGGACTGGCGCTGGGGAAACGATTGGCGAATCTGCCGCGCCAGCGCCGGGTCGACGGGTGCCAGTTGATAGCCGTCCAGCTGGCCGTCGAGCCATCGCGCCTGATGCAGCACCTCAAGGAGGCTGGCATCGCCTGCATCCAGCAGGGCCTGGGCCTCGGCCTGTTCGGCGCGCGGCCAACGGTGCAAGTGGCCGCCGTAAGCCTCGGCCAATTGGGCAAATCGTTCAGGCGTCATGGTTTTCCCCTTCCTGGGCGGGCGGGCCCGGGTGTGTCGTCAAGGTAACTGCGCAGGTTGCGCCGGGCCCGTGACAGCAAGCTCTCCAGTGCCTCGACGCTGATGTTCATCAGCGCCGCGGCGTCGATATTCGACAGCTCTTGGTAATACTGCAACACAATCGCCTCACGCTGGCGATCAGGCAGCGACGCTAACGCCGCCGCCATGTGCTCACTGCGGGCGGCCGCTTCCAGCTGTTCATCGGGCGCAGGCGCTGTGTCGACCACCTCGCTCATCGCCTCCTCATCGTGCAGCGGGCGCTCCTTGCGCCGACGCAAATGGTCGTGGCACAGGTTGAGTGCCACGCGGTGCAGCCAGGTGTCGAAACGCGCTTCGCCACTGCGCCAGCTTGCAGCCTGGCGCCAGATACGCAGGAAGCTTTCCTGGGCCACGTCCCTGGCCTCGTCGGCATCCCCGAGGATCCGACTGGCGAGCGCGAGCAAACGCGGCAGTTTGCGCGTCACCATTTCGTTGATGGCCGCCGGTTCGTTGTTACCGATGCGGGCCAACAGCTCAACGTCCGGATCAGTGTCTTTCAATAGGGCAAGTCTCGGTCCGGTGGCTAAGGGTCAGGTTGACGGAATGCTCAGCGGATCCAGTGCCCTTCTCTCCAGTACCAGTTGGGGCCGCGCGATTCCCAGTGGCCAGGTTCCCAACGGGCGTTGCGCATCACCGGCTGCCAGTGGCCCGGTACCCAGGCATAACCGCGCCCTTCGTAGCGCCAGTGCCCGCGATCCCACACATAGCCAGGGCGTTCGACGGGAACGGCCTCGACGCGCATCGGCGGTGGCGCTTCGCGGATGATCACTTCGGTCTGGGCAAAGGTCGGCGTGCTGACCAGGGCGGCCAGTGCCAGCGGGATCAACAGGGCATAACGTAATTTGGCCAGCGGTCGTGCAAGTCTCATGACAACTCCTTCATCGGCGATCGCCAGTGATCGCAGTTGTAGGGTTGAACGGCAGGCGTCCGAAAATCCGTCGCAACAAAAAGAACTTTTTATCGCGACCGCTCAGGACGGCAGGCAGGGCCAGTATTGCCCAGGGTTTGCGGGGAGTTGATGAAATTGTTGAAAGGTCGCGACGGATTTATCCATATGGCCGCGTTCAAGGGTTAACCGTTGGTAATCGACAGGCGCGTTCTGTTGGTTGGCGACGCCCATCACCTTGAGGAAATCACCATGTCTCGTCGAATTTCACTGCTGGTTGCCGCCG
The DNA here is from genome assembly GCF_013385765.1 of Pseudomonas sp. C8002. NCBI lineage: Bacteria > Pseudomonadati > Pseudomonadota > Gammaproteobacteria > Pseudomonadales > Pseudomonadaceae > Pseudomonas > Pseudomonas sp. C8002. The sequence goes on along the minus strand of NZ_JACAPJ010000001.1, from coordinate 47,740 downwards.
TCCTGCTCATGAACCTTGGCGGCTGCGTGTTCCTGCCGGGGCACCGCGAGCATTGCTGCTGGCGCGGTTACGGGGTAGTGACTACCCCGACGGCACAAGCGATCTCCTGATCCGCTAACTGACCGCTGCAAAACCCCTGCGCCCGGCCTTGATCTCGGTGCGCAGTTCGCCAATCAGGTTTGAGATGGAACGGATGCTGTCCAGACCCTGGGGCGACACACGGGGCAGCAGCAGGTCGACGCGCCCGGAGGCCGGGTCGAAGATGTTGATGCGCAGCGAACCGTCGCTGTTCAATGAGCAGTCACAGGCGAGGGGCAGGAAGCCCGACTCCATGATGTGGCGAAACTCGGCGATCGAAATCATGCGGGCACCCTTCCCTGTACGGGGCTCGGAGGACGTGATCCGTCTAGGGTAGATGAGCTTTTTCAAACTGCCCGGGAATTAATTCAAAAGTGATACTTGGTGCGCATTTCGGCTAAAACCGCTGGCCGGCTGACGCCAGAAAAACCACACAGCCCCCCTCTTATCCGATGCCACGCGAAGGGCTTGCTTCCTGGCGATGATGGCCAGATGCTCTGGTTTTTTCCGACACCGAGAGCACCCCGCATGAGTATCGAACCTTTGATCGAACCCGACAGTGCTGTGTACAAGACGTTGCTGGAATCGACCAAGGCCATCCCCTGGCGCATCGACTGGCCGACCATGACCTTCAGCTACATCGGCCCGCAAATCGAGGCGCTGCTGGGCTGGACGCCACAGAGCTGGGCCACCGTGGACGACTGGGTGGAACGCATGCACCCGGATGACCGCGAATACGTGGTCAACTTCTGCGTCTCGCAGTCCCGGGCCGGGGTCGATCATGAAGCCGATTACCGGGCGCTGACCGCCAGCGGTGAGTACGTGTGGATTCGCGACGTGGTGCACGTGGAGCGCAAGGACGGCGAGGTGCAGGCGCTGATCGGCTTCATGTTCGACATCAGCGAGCGCAAGAAGACCGAAGAACACCTGATTCGCCTGCAAAAACAGCTGGAGGAGTATTCGTTCCAGGACGGCCTCACCGGCATCGCCAACCGGCGCATGTTCGACACCGTGCTGGCGCGGGAATGGACCAGCGCCCAGCGCAGCCAATTGCCGCTGTCGTTGATCCTGTTGGATATCGACTATTTCAAGCAGTACAACGACCTCTACGGGCATATCAAGGGCGACGAATGCCTGCGCCAGGTGGCACGCACGCTGTCGCAGGCGGCCAACCGGCCACGGGACTTCATTGCGCGCATCGGCGGTGAGGAATTTGTGTGGTTGCTGCCGGAAACCGATGCCGAGTCGGCACGGCGCGTGGCCGAACGCTGCCTGCACTTGATCCGCCAGCAGCAGATCGCGCATGAGCACTCGGCGGTGTCGGACCTGCTGACACTGAGCCTGGGCGTAGGCACTTGCACGGTAACGCCGGGCAGCGCGGCGCTGGCCTTTGTCGAAGCCGTCGACAAGTTGCTGTACCAGGCCAAGCGCAATGGGCGGATGCGTGCAGAGTTTGCCGACGTAGAGGATTGATACAACGCTCAAATCGCGGGCAAAAAAAATCCCAAGTAGCTGATGGAAACTTGGGATTTAAAAATGCATAAACCGTGGGAGGTGAACGCCCGGCTATATTACCCAGCGGGAAAACTTGTAACAAGATAATTTTCAACCTTTCGTCGGATTAAAACAGCGCTAAGTCATTCAATAACCACACTTTTTTAATGGATCCGATTATTGGAAATGCCACTTTTTGGTGCAATAACAGCGCATCGTTAAACAAACTTCGCTGTTTAATTCCTCGATAAAAATAAGGTTATTGATTAAAAGTGCGTGGGCTTCTTCAAGTCGTGCTGATACAGGTGTTTGCACGGATCCACCAATACAAGTTCGTCCTGGGGCGTGGCGCGCGAAACACTCGCCGCCTGGCGGCATAACGCCAGGCGCTCCGCCGCCTCTTCCCGCTGCCGGTCTACCTGGGCATTGAGCCGAACGAAATAGGTCCCCAACAACACCGCGACACATAGAACCCCGACGCAAAAATAGCGCAAGGCGTTGGATTGAGGGGGTTCCAGCTCACTCATACACTCATTGCACCTTGTGTTTCTGATAGCGAACATCGTCGCCCTCGGCCGTGTCGACCACTGCCCAGCCAAGCCGCTGGTAAAAACCGTTGGCACGGATCTGATCCCGCCCATCCGTGATCAGGAAGAGCGTGTCGTGGTGCTCGAACAGCGCGGCCTCGGCCACTGCCATCAATTGGCGGCCCAACCCAAGGTTCTCGTGAGACGGCAATACAAACAGGGCGAACACCTCGCCTTCGGCAAGATCAACCATTGCAAACGCGACAGGCCTGCCGTCCAGTTCGGCAAGCCATACGCAAGGCGCCTCGCGCATGCTGTCGGCGACGACTTGCGGGGTAATGCCCAGCTCAGCCATCTGCTCGCGGCTTAAGTGGTTCTGCACCACAGCGGTGCGAATGTCGAAAATGGCATTGATATCGCCCGGAGTTGCCAACCGTATAACCGAACCCATGTGCACCGCCTCCCGATGAGACGCTCAATTGTATGTAAATTGAAACACATCGGTTGTGGTGGATTTGTAAAACAGTCAGCCGGATTGCGCGTTAATCCTGCTCACGCCGCCTGAACTGCCCCGGCGCCAGCCCGTGGGCCTTGCGGAAACACCGGGAAAAATACGCCTCGTCGGTAAACCCGCAACGGTGCGCAATCGCGCCGATCATCTGCGGGCTGTTGAGCAGCAGCGTGCGCGCCAGTTGCATGCGCCGGTCGAGCACCAACTGGGAGAAGGGTTTGCCGGTTTCCTTGCGCAACAGGTGGGTCAGGTAGTTGGGCGACAGGAACGCCGCCGCCGCGGCATCCGTCAGGTTCAGCGACGGCTCGTGCAAATGCTCGCGGATGTAGCCTTGCACCCGGGCCAGGGCATCCTTGCGCCCACGCCGGGTGGCGTTGTTGGCGGCGAACGCCTGGAGCGGTTCGGCGTACTGTTGGCACACCAGCCCGATCAACTGGAACAGGTAACCCTTGAGCCGCTCCCGGGCGCCGAAGCTGCGGTGGGCGTCCAGGCTACGCATGTGTTCCAGCCAGGTTTTGACTTCTTCGAAGGCCGCGTCGTCGAGGATGAAATCCAGCTGCTCCTGGAAGCGGAACGGCGACAGCTCCGGCGCCTGGCCGATGGGGATGTCTTCCAGGTCCAGCGGGTCGCAGGTCAGTTGCGGCAGGAAAAAGCCCTGGCTGAAATTGATCAGCATGAAGTCGCCGTCTTCGGGATGGGGAATCACATGCAGGCGATGGGGCAGGATAAAGGCCAGGGCCTTTTTCGGGAACGGGCGCACCGCACCGCCGATGTGCTGCACGGTGTCGCCGCCCAGGTTGATCTGAATCTGGAAGTATTCGTGGCGATGGGGACTGGTCAGCGCCGCCCTGCCCCGCTTGTCGCGGATGTAGAAGTCGGAGCGGTCGCTGCGTTGTTCCATGCCATAGGTGGTGATGCGGGTGCCGGGCATACACGTTTCTCGGGGGGCCTGGGCACCACTGTAGCGTCAACCCTGGCCGAGGGTGAAGCTCAGTTCGGCCAGGCCGTCGATCCCGGCGGTCACCACATCGCCCGGTTGCAAGGCGCCGACGCCCGCCGGGGTGCCGGTAAAGATCAAGTCGCCGGCTTTCAGCGCCACGGATTTGGACGCGTGGCTGATCACCTCACTGACCGACCAGATCTGGTCTGCCAGATCGCCCACTTGACGTTGCTCGCCATTCACCTTGAGCCAGATTCGCCCAGTGCCCGGGTGGCCGACGGCACTCACCGGCTGCAACGCCGTGCAGGGTGCCGACTCATCGAAGGCCTTGGCCCATTCCCACGGCCGCGACAGCTTTTTCGCCTGGGCCTGGAGGTCGCGGCGGGTCAGGTCGATGCCCAGGCCGTAACCCCAGATATGCGCGAGGGCATCTTCCGGGGCAATGTCCACCCCGCCCTTGCCGATGGCCACCACCAACTCGACTTCATGGTGCAGATCGGCGGTCAGCGGCGGATAGGCGATCACGCCCTCGGCGGGCACCACGGCATCAGCCGGCTTCATGAAAAAGAACGGCGGCTCGCGGTCGGGGTCGTGGCCCATTTCGCGGGCATGTTCGCTGTAGTTGCGCCCGACACAGAACACCCGGCGCAGCGGGAAGCGGGCGTCGTCGCCGTGGATGGCGAGGGACGGGGTTTCGTATGGAGTGATGACGTAGCGGGTCATGGCATGTGCCTCTTCGGTTACCTGGGGCCAGTATGAGGACTGGCTCCGGGGCGAAGTTGGACAGGCTTACGCAGATTTTGTACTGGGCGGTGCATCGGTCACTTTGCCGAGCGAACCCAACACTGCTAGCCTCATCGCGCTTTCAACCCCTGATCCCGCAGAAAGGACTCTGATGAACATCATTCGCGCCGTCGCCCTCTTCGCCGCCTCATTGTTCTCGATGAACACTTCAGCCAAGGCCCCGCTTCCGGGATTCCAGTTGCCCAAGGCAGATTCGGAATATGACGAGAAGGTGTTGGCGGATATCAAGAAGATCGGCTGGCACCATGTGCATGTGCGGGCTGAAGACGGTGAGCCTTCGTTCGCCTACTCCCTGGGGTTCTACGCCAACTTCGGCCAACCGGAAATCATCGTATTCGGGCTGCCCCCGCAGATTGCCCAGCAGTTGCTGAACATCGCCGCGATCCGCTTTGCCGGTGCAAAAGCCGCCTATGAAACCTACAAGCCCTATGACGATATTGCCGAAGGCATGCGCATCGCCTTCATTCCTGTAGACCGCAGGCACTACCGCGAGTACCTCGGTTATGCCGGCTGGTTCTACGCCTCGATCAAAGCTGATTTCCCTGCGTTGCAAATGGTCTGGCCGGACAAACAAGGGCGCTTTCCGTGGGAGCCCAACTACGACCAGTCGTTCTCAAGGCTCCAATTGCTGCTGGATAAATAAGGGTTATTTACGCGCCAGCTTGTAGCGCAAACAGTCCTGATAAAAACTCTGGCGAATCACTTCGGGCTTGACCCGCGAACGGCTGTCGTAGGTCTGCTCGGTGATGCCCATGGCCATCATGTGCATCCAGGGTTTCTTGAACTGGTAGGTCTTCAGCTTCTGCCGCGCGGCGTACAGCGAGACGCCCGACAGCTTCAATTCCTGGGCCCGGGCGGCGGTGCCTGCACCCCAGCTGCACATGTACTTGTCGTTGTCCCGCAGCTCCCGTGCCTCAACCGAAACCGCCCCACCCGCCACGGCACAGGCGATCAGCATGATTCCCACATTGCGCATTTGCATCCCGCCTAACCACCTGAAAATAAAAGTGATTTTGGCGAGAATTTTGTTACAAAGGGGCCAGCAAATTGCCTTATCGGTGAATTTTCCGACCTGAAACCGAACCGAGTAACAGCGTTGCCATTCAGGCATTTTGCCACTGTTGGTTGCCGATGGCCCATTGCCTGACGATAATCGCGGCGCTCTCCCACACTCACGCAAGGAAACGCCGTGAAAAAGCTTCTACTGTTGACCCCATTGCTCGCGCTGCTGTTGCAAGGCTGCGGCGTCACCATGACGCAATACGAGCCGAACTTCGATAACGTCCAGGTCCTCAAGCAAGCAGCGCCGCTGCAACCCGTCAGCAATGCCCAGGTGACGGCCGCATCGGGCGAAGGCTCGTTGTCTGTACGTGCCAACCCGATCCGCTCGCCCAGTGGCAGCATCCCGGCGCATATTCAGGCTGCAATCACCCAGGAACTGCAACTGGCAGGCCTGCTGAACCCGCAAGCAGAACGTCATCTGCAAGTGCTGGTGGTGAAGAATTCGCTGTCGGCAGGCATGGGCTCCGGCAACGGCACGCTGGCCGCGCGGTTTACCCTGCTCAAGGGCAATGACGTGGTGTACGACGCGACCAAGGAAGTGAATCACACCTGGCCCAGTTCGTTCTTCGGGTTCATTGCGATCCCGAATGCCGCCAACGCCTACAACCCGATGGTGCGGGATTTGCTCAAGTCGCTGTACAGCGACCCGTTGTTCATCAAGGCGCTTAAGTAAGGCCTGGGCTGCGAGGATCGGCCACCCTGCCCTCGCAGCTGTTTCAAACGTTCAGTTACGTGTCACGCCCGTGGCACGCCGGCATCCAGCGCCGAATACTTCAGGTTATTACCGTCGACCATTTGCTTGAGCAGGGCATTGACCTGGCGGGTGAAGGTATCGGTCACCGCGTCTTTCGGCGTATTGGCCATCAACGGGATGAACCAGATGCCCATCCAGGTATTGATCGAGTCGTGGTTGGAGCCGGTGCTCAGTGCCTGGCCTTGTGCGTCCACCGATTCCAGCTTCATGGTGTACTGATCAGTCCCCAGCGCCGGAATGATGGTGAAGGTAAAGCCGCTGATAAAGGCCAGTACCAGTTGGCCGCCACCCGGTGGATGGTTGTAGACCTTCAGGCGCAGGCTGTAATCGCCTGGCTGCTTCTGGAATTCATCCAGGGTCACGCGACCAAACAGGCCGGAGTCAGTCAGGACTTTCTGCAGCTGTGGCTTGAGCATCTCACGCGCTTGTGGGACTTCGGCCGCGGCGGCATTTGTCGGCTCGCCCTGGTAGAACTTGAAGTCTACGTAGACGTTCGGTTTGTTGGCGTAGCTGGCCTTCGATGGCAGCGTGACGGGTGCCACTTCGTCTTTCGTGAAGCTGGCGCAGCCGCCCATCGACAACGTGATCAGGGCCAACCCCAGCATTTTTCCAATGTGCATTACGACTTCCTTAGTGAATGGAGCGTCTCCATGGCCGGAGTTGCTGGGGGCGGATGATAAAGAGTGGGTGGGAATGTTAAAAGGCCATCTCCGAGAAATACCCGCTCGCAGGCAGCACTAGTTGGCGGAGACCAGTTTCAGGCCGATCACGCCGGCCAGGATCAGCACGATGCACAAAACCCGCAATGGCGCGGTGGAATCGCCCAGCAATGCCATGCCGAGGATCGCGGTGCCCGCTGCGCCGATTCCAGTCCAGACCGCGTAGGCGCTGCCCACCGGCAGGGTGCGCAGTGCCATCGACAGCAGGATCACGCTGGAAACGCCGGTCACGACGGTGAGCAATCCGGGGGTGAATCGGGTGAAACCGTCCGAGGCCTTCATCGCGAACGCGAAGGCGATTTCAAGGATGCCGGCCAAGCCGAGCAGTAGCCATGCCATGGGATGAGCCCTCAGGAAATACAGTGAGTGTGTGGCGAGCAGCCCCGCCACACCGAATCAGCGTTGGCTATGCCTTGGCAGCCGCCGCTGGCGTGGTACGGAAGGTGATGCCCAGTCGGTTGAAGGCATTCATCAAGGCGATGCCGTAGGTCAGGTCAGCCAGTTCCTTGTCGCTGAACTCGGCGGCCGCTGCCGCATAGTCGGCGTCCGAAACATCACTGGCGGTCACGGCTTCGGCAAAGGCCAGCGCCACGCGCTCACGCTGGGTGAAGACTGCGCCAGCGTCGTGCCACACTGGCACCAGCACCAGCTTGTCCACGGCCAGGCCTTGCTTGAGCAGGTCCCGCGAGTGCATGTCGATGCAAAAGGCGCAGCCGTTGACTTGCGAAACCCGCAGGTAGACCAGGTCGATCAGCTCCTTGGACAGGCCGCTGTTTTGCAGGTAGACGTAAACCCCGCCGAACGCCTTGTAACCTTCAGGGGAAGCTTTGGAGTAGTCGAGACGCGTTGTCATGGTGAAGTCCTGTAGCGGTTGGATGAAGCCGCCATCTTGCGGCGCCATGGCCCACCCAAAAAGATCCATGATCCGGCTTGAGCGCTAGGCCATGGACCCGCGGACATGGCCTACTCTGAATCATGATTCTTGGCTCTTTGGCATGGGTCATGGGGTTCGTAGACTGAGGGCCATCCATCCAGGAAGCAACGCACCATGAATATCCTCCATGTCAGTGCCAGCCCTCGCGGGCAAGCGTCGGAGAGCAACGCCCTCTCCCTCAAGATCATTGAATGCCTGCGCCAGCGGCACCCGGACGCCGAGGTGATCCAGCGCGGCATTGCCGCAAATGCCCTGGCACCGGTGGACGAGCCTTATGCAACGTCCCAGCAGTCCCTCGTGGACGTCTCGTCCGAGGGGTCGATGGCCCAGTCCGAGCGGCTTGTTCAGGAACTGGAGCTGGCCGACATTGTGGTGATCGCCACCCCCATGCATAACTACTCGGTGCCCGCGGCCCTCAAGCTATGGCTCGATCACATCGCACGGGTGCGCCGCACCTTCGATATCTCGGCCCAGGGCAAGATCGGCCTGTTGCAGGACCGGCCAGTGTTCGTCGCCATCGCCTCAGGCGGGCGGTTTTCCGGGGAGCGCGCGCACCAGCCGGACTTCCTGACGCCGTACCTGAAAACCATACTGGGCATGATCGGCCTGCATGACGTGACCTTCTTCACCGTCGAAGGCACCGCTTCCCGCCCGGAAACTCTGGCCCAGACGCGCCGCCAGACCGACCAGGCGCTGCACGATTATTTCGCCACCTGAACAGGACCCGCCGCCGGATGAGCACTTCGATCAAGGCCTTTTCACCGCTGGACGCCGGCGCCGCGGAGCCGATTTACCGGCAACTTTACTGGCGGTTCCGCAGCGCGATTGCCGACGGTTTGCTCAAGCCGGGCGAACGCATACCCGCAGCCCGGGCCCTGGCCAAGGAGCTGGGGTTGGCCAGGGGCACCATCGACACGGCGTATTCGCTGCTGGCAGCCGAGGGCTATATCCAGGCCCGAGGCCAGGCCGGCACGGTGGTGGCTGAAGGGATCAAGGCCAGCCTGCCGGAGCGCCCCATGACGGCCAGCGACCAGAATGCCGTGCGGCACAAGGCCGCCGTGTTGCCGTTTCAAATGGGGCTGCCCGCACTGGATGCGTTCCCTCGCAAGATCTGGTCGAAAATCGCCGCCCGCTGCGTGCGGGCCACCCAGGTCGCCGACATGGCCAACCCGTGCGTGTTCGGCCTGCACTCGCTGCGCACGGCGATTGCCAGCTACTTGCAGGTCGCCCGGGGCATCCACTGTTCGCCGGCGCAGGTCTTCGTCACCTCGGGCTATCGCAATACGCTGGGGCTGATCGCCCATGCACTGCTGGAACCGGGCGATCGGGTGCTGGTGGAAGACCCGGGCTACCTGTTCACCCGGCCGTTGCTGGATTACCTGAATATCAAGGCCATACCGGTGCCGGTGGACCCGGATGGCATGCAGGTATCCCGGGCCGTGCAACAGGGCAAAGGCGCCCGCGCCGTAGTGGTCACGCCGGCCCATCAAAGCCCGCTGTGTGTCTCGCTGTCCTTGCCCAGGCGCCTGGAACTGCTGGATTGGGCGAGTCGCCAGCAGGCCTGGATCATCGAGGACGACTACGACGGCGAATACCGCTACGTGAGCCGCCCGCTGCCGGCCCTCAAGAGCCTGGACCGCGACGGCCGAGTGCTGTACGCCGGAACCTTCAGCAAGGTGTTGTTCCCCGGCATCCGCCTGGCCTATCTGGTGGTGCCGGCAGCTCAAGTGGAACGCTTCGAACATGTCAGCCAGACCTTCCTCGGGGGCTGCCCGGAGTTGACCCAGGCGATCGTCGCAACGTTTATGACCGAGGGGCATTTTGCGCGGCATATCCAGCGCATGCGCAAGCTCTACGGTGAGCGTCGGGAGGCCACCGCCAGGGGCTTGCGCAAGGCCTTGCGCGAGCATATTTCGATTGACGCCCAGCCGGGCGGGATGCACTTGATCCTGCGCCTCAATGCACAACAGTCAGACCGCCTGTGCGTGGAACGCCTGGCGCAGGCCGGCATTTATGCCGAAGCCTTGAGCGACTGGAATATTCAAGGCCAGACCGGCCCCGGCCTGCTGCTGGGCTTTGCCAATATCGAATCCGAGGCCATCGCCGAAGCCCTTGGAAAACGCATCCTGGACGCACTCATGGCCTGATCCGCCTGCGCGTTCTTGGCTCTTTCGCCCACCGGCGAGTGGCGCCATGCTGGACAGCTTGTCCTCACCCGCCTGGAATGCCCATGCCCACTCCCCTGCGCAGCCTTGCAGTTTTCTGCGGTACCAATTTCGGCTTCAACCCGCGCTATGCGGATGGCGCCCAAGCCCTCGGCCGGGAAATCGCCCGGCGCGGCATACGCCTGGTCTACGGCGGCACCCACAAGGGCTTGATGGGCGTGGTGGCGGATGCTGCGCTGGCTGAAGGTGGCGAAGTCATCGGCGTGATCACCGAGTTACTGCATGAACGCGGCCATTCCCACGCCGGGCTTACCCACCATGAAGTGACTCAAGACATGCGCAGCCGCAAGACACGCATGAGCGACTGCGCCGACGGTTTCATTGCCTTGCCCGGCGGGCTGGGAACCCTGGAGGAGTTGTTCGAGGCGGCCACGCTGACCCAGGTCGGCGAACACCACAAGGGCGTGGCGTGCCTGAATACGGAGGGGTTCTTCAACCCGGTGCGCGCCCTGTTGGATCACGCCGTGAAGGAAGGCTTCATGAAGGTCGAGCACAGCCGGATGCTGATGTTCAACGAAGACCCCGGCGCCCTGATTGATGCCCTGGAGCAGTGGCAGGCGCCGATGGTTTCCAAGCTGATTGAGCCGGTGGCGAACTAACGTTTTTCGGCCTTGGCGATGCTGCTCCCGAATCCTTTCGCCAAGGCCTTTTTATTTACCACTGATAGGTCGCACTGGCCTGCACGGTACGCTGCGAGCCATACCAGCACCACGAGTAGGAATAGCAGGACGCGACGTACTCTTTATTCGCCAGGTTGGTGGCGTTTACCGCCAGGCGCAGGTTGTCACCCTGACGATTGATGTGCGGGATGTCGTAGTGCACCGCTGCATCAAACAGGGTGTAACCGGGCACCTTCAGGGTGTTGGCGGTATCGCCCCAGGAAGAACCGACATAGCGCGCACCGGCCCCCACGCCGAAGCCCTTCAGCGTGCCGTCGTGCAGGGTGTAATCCGCCCAGGCCGACGCGGTATGACGCGGCACCGCGTAGGTGGTGGTGCCTTCGGCCGCAATGGCCGGGCCGACACCGATGTCGCTGATGGGCGCATAACGCACGGTGTTGTTGGATTTGCTGATGCGGTTATCCAGGTAGGCATAGGCCGCAGTGATATCCAGGTTGTCGTTCAGGCTGGCCTTGCCTTCCAGTTCAAACCCGCGGGATTGCACTTCACCGTCCTGAATCTGGCAACGCGAGCCGTTGCACAGGTGGGAAGCGTCCGGGTCCAGCGTCGGTACGTTGGTCTGGCGCAGGTCGAAAATGGCAGCCGTGATGAAGCTGTTGCTGCCCGGCGGCTGGTACTTGATGCCGATTTCCGTCTGCTTGCCCTCGGTCGGCTGGAACGTCGAACCGCCGTAGCCCGTGCCGGATTGCGGCTGGAAGGATTCCGAGTAGCTGACATACGGCGCCAGGCCGTTATCGAACAGGTAGACCAGGCCCAGGCGGCCGGTGAAGGCCTTGCTGTCCTGGGACGACTTGGTCTTTTTCTGGGTGGTCATCGCCAGGGTACTGTTGTCGGTGCTGGCCCAGTCATAACGCCCGCCCATCAACAGCACCCATTTGTCCCACTTCATCTGCTCTTGCAGGTACACCCCCGTTTGCTCGCTGCGCGAGGTGGCGTCGCTGGTGTAGGCCGGCACCGGCACGGCCGCGCCGTAGACCGGGTCGAAAATATCCAGCGTAGGCCCTGCCGTGTACACGCCGTTGCCCGACTTGGTGTCAGTGCTGGTGTTCTGGTAATCGGCGCCCATCAGCACGGTGTGCTGCAACGGGCCGGTGTCGAATTTGGCCTGCAACTGGTTGTCGAGGGCATAGGCGTCGATGTTCACGTCGCTGGCAGTGGTCGAGCGGCGGATGGTGCGGTAATCGCTCTCCAGGTAGTTGCTGTAGAGGCTGCGGTATTGCCCTTCGCTGCGCAGGTAGCGCGCATTCTGGCGCACAGTCCAGACATCGTTGAAGTGATGTTCGAAGGCGTAGCCGATGGAGTAATACTCGCGGTCGCTCTTCTCGAAGCTTTTCTCGCCGTCGTAGAAATCCACGTCGATCTTGCGCCCCGTCGGGCTGTGCAGCACCGAGCCCCAGGCTGGCATCGAGCCGTAGGACGCGCCCTTGGGGTCCTTCTGGAAGTGCCCGAGCAAGGTCAGCGAGGTATTCTCGTCCGGTCGCCAGGTGAAGGCGCTGGACAGGGACTGGCGACGGGTTTCGGTGTGCTCGATCTGCCCGTCGGCATCGTCGAACAGGCCGGCAACGCGGTAGGAATAAACGCCTTGGTCGTCCAGCGGGCCACTCAAGTCAAAGGTCGTGCGCTTCTTGTTGAAGGTCCCGTACTCGACGCCGACTTCATGGAACGGCGTGTCCAGCGGGCGTTTGCTGACCATGTTGATCACGCCGCTGGGGGTGCCCTGCCCGTACAGCACCGACGCCGGCCCGCGCAGCACTTCGACGCGCTCCAGGTCGAAGGCGTCTTTTTGCGGCAGGGCATCCCGGCTCGAGGGCATACGCAGGCCGTCGAGGTAGGTCGCCGGGGTGAAGCCACGGATGGTCAACTGGTCGAGGCGCGAGGCGGTGGAGCCACGGGTTTCCGGGATCACGGCAGCGCTGTAGCGCAGGATCTGGTTGAGGCTCTCGGCGTTCTGCGCGCGCATCTGGTCTTTGGTGACCACTGAGATCGACTGCGGGGTTTCGATCAGTGCGGTGTCGGTCTTGGTGCCCGACAGGCTGCGGGTGGCCACGTAGCCAGACACCGGGCCGGTGGGGCTTTCCGACTGGTACGCGCCGCTGATGGTGGTGGCCTGCAACTCCATGGCGCCATCGGTGTGCGGGATGGCTTCGAGACGGTAGCGGTCGTCGGCGATCTTCAGGGCTTGCAGGCCGCTGCCGGCCAACACTTGGGCCAGGGCGGCGTCGGTATTGTATTGCCCGTTCAGGCCATTGCTGTGTTTGCCACGGGTCAGGCTCGAATCAAAGGCCAATACCAGGCCCGCCTGTTCGGCGAGGCTGTTGAGGGCCTGGCTCAGGTCACCGGCGGGAATGGAGAACGCAGCGCTTTCAGCCGCGTAGGACGCATGAACGGTCAGCAGGGGTACGGCGGCAAACGCCATCGCCACTGAAAGGGTCAATGGCTGTAAAGGACGAGCAAGGCGCGACATGAGAAGTCCTGGGAAATGGGGGTTCTATTAGTCATGACGGCCATGTCGGAAAATCGGGTATGAATGAGAGCAGTTTTTATTCAGACTTTTTACAGCGGCTTGATCACCACCACCAAATCGGTGAAGTACTCGACCTTGATCGGCAGGTTATCCGCCAGTGACGCCAGGGCCGCGCCGGTGTCGTCGAGCTTGAATACCCCGGACACGCGCATCCCTTGCAGCGCCTGCGGATCAAAGCGCACCAGCCCATGGCGGTAACCGGCGAGGGTTTGCAGGACCTCGCTCAGGGGCTGGTCGTCGACCTTGAGCAAACCACGGGTCCAGGCGTCCGGGTCGGCGTTGCCGATGGGTTGTGGGGTGCCGGCACGGCCGTCCTGGAGCGTGGACTTCTGCCCCGCCGGCACTTTCACGTCGCCCGCAACGGTGCCTTTGACGGCCACGGTGGACTCGATCACGGTGACCACGGTCGCGCCATCCTCGGCCTTGCGCACCAGGAACCGCGTGCCCAACGCCGTGGCCGTGCCCTGGTCGGTGTGCACCACGAACGGCCGTTGCGCGTCCTTGGCCACCTCGACCCACATCTCGCCCTGCAACAGTTCGATCACCCGTTGGTGGCCGTCAAACTTCACGTCCAGTGCCGAGTTGCTGTTGAGCTGCACCTGGCTGCCGTCGGTCAGTGCCACCTGGCGCCGTTCGCCCACGCTGGTGCGTTGGTCGGCCATCCACACCGGCAGGCGCTCAATCCCGGCCCAGCCGCACAGCAACACACCCAACAGCGCGACGGCCTGGGTGCTGCGGGCGGCAAACCTTGTTTTCTGTGGGGCAAATGCACGGTTCAGGGCCATGCGCGCCGGGGCGGCGGGCAACTCGTCGAGGCTGCCCCACAGGCTGCGCATGCGCTCGATAGCGACCGCATGCCGTGGGTCGGCCTGGCACCATTTCTCGAAGGCTGCGCGGTCGGCCTCGGTCACGTGGTCGTCATGCAACAACGTCAGCCAGCAGGCGGCTTCACTGATGATCTGCTCGGAACTCACGACAGCGGGTCCGCCCCGTGCAGGGTGTGATAGCAATGCACCAACGCACTGGAGATGTAGTTCTTCACGGTGCTGGAAGACACCTGCAGTTGTTCGGCGATTTCGCTGTAGGTCAGCCCGTCGAGGCGACTGAGCAGGAATGCCTCGCGGGCCTTGGCGGGCAGGCCGATGAGCATTTCGGCAATGCGTTCCAGGGCCTGCAGTGCCACATGAATCGCCGCCGGGTCCGGCATGCCGGCATCTTCGCTCTGGATCGCCAGGGCTTCCATGTAGGCCTTTTCGATGCGCCGCCGACGCGCGCCATCGATCATCAAGCGCCCCGCCGTGGTGGCCAGGAAGGCGCGGGGTTCCTTGATGGTATGGGGGTCGGCCAGCAGCAGGATGCGGATAAACGCGTCGTGGGCCAGGTCGGCGGCATGTTGCGAGCAGCCGAGTTTCTTGCGCAGCCAACCGTGCAACCAGGAATGATGGTCGCTGTAGAGGGTGGTGATGGTCTGCTGGCGACGGGCTATATCACCATCAGCTACAGGAAAGTCATGCATGCGCAAAAATTTCTCAAACAAGAAAGATTACCAATTGCGCGAACGATGACAGTAAAACGAAGGGGGAGCAAGGATGGAGTGATGGGTTGCAACGAATCTGCGACTTGCTGTGCCCACCTTGAAAGCGACCAGTGCGCACGCGACACTTCTGCGACTCATACAAGGACATCACGCATGACAACCTTCGCCAACACGGTCTCCACCCGCGAGGCCTATCAACTGCTCAAGGACGTGGCATTAGAGGTTCGAACGCTGAAACCCGTCAGCTCCAGCGACGAGCAAATGGTTGTCGACATCGACGGCTGGCAGGTCACGCTGTCAACCTGCGGGACGGCTATGGAGTGCTGCCTGCGCTGTATTGCACCGGATAACAGGCAAGGTTCACTGGACACCTGGCAACGTTACGGCACCAATCCGCTCGATCTGATGAGCCTGTGGGAGCGAACGCAGCTGCAGCGCCTGGTGCATGCAGCCTTCGTTCGCTGAACGTGCCCTTTGCCAGCAATCACCCACTGCCAACATCAAACACTTTATGGATTAACGCCAGCTCCAGGAAACCCCGGTGTAAACCCCCATGCCATCCCCCGGCGTCGACCGCGCCACATCCAGCCCCTTGTCGTCATAACCCGGCGTGACCGTGTTCGCGTAACGCCGGTTGGTCAGGTTGCGCAGGTCGACCCAGGCTTGCCAGTCGTGCTTCGGCGCGTCGTACCCGAGCGTCGCGCCGAGCAGTGTGTAGGCCGCCGCGTAGTAGGAGTTGGCGTAGTCCACCGCGACCCGCGATGAATGTTCGCCATTGAGGCTGGTGTAGAAACCGCTAGGGTGGCTGTAGCGCAATTGCGCCTGGTAGTAGTGCCTGGGGATGCCGGGCAAGGTGTTGTCGCCGAAGCGGTCGTCGTTGCGGTAGTGGAAGTCGCTGTAGGTGTAGGCCTGGCGCAGGGCGAGCTGGCCCGTGCGGCCACCGTCCCACAGCGGGCTGATCAGGCTCAGCTCCAGGCCTTGGTGCACGGTTGGGCTGGCGTTGGATTCGGCGATTATTGCGGACGTGGTGGACGTCGCGGCCTGGGTTTCGACGCTGAGCAGTTCGTGGCGCACCTCGGAGCGGTACAGCGCCAGGTCCCACTGGCCGAACCACGCTTCACCGCGACCGCCGACTTCCAGGGTGGTGGCGTTCTGGTTTTTCAGCTTTACCCCTTCACGCTGCAAACCGCTGGCCGGGCCGCTGCCCACGGGGAAGTACTTGTTGGAACCCCAGATCATCGACCACGCATGGGGCGGTTCCACCGAGCGACTCAGGTTGCCGTACACCTGCAATTGGGGGCTGAAGTCGTAGCGCAGGCCAACCCTTGGCGCGTAATCCCAATCGTGCTGGCTGACGGGTGTGTGGGTCTGCGGGTAGCTGACTTCGGTTTCACGACGGGTGTAGATCGCCGCCAGCCCGGTGGTCAGCCACAGGTCCGGCAGCAGTTCCAGGTCATTGCCGATATGCAGCACGCTGTCCGAACCCAGGTAGCTGTAGTCGCGGGTCCTGGTGCCGGGCGCGTAGCCCGCCGTATTGCCGGTGGGGATCCGCACGAATTCCGAGCCGCCGTTGTTCGGCATCGCCTGGGTGGTGCGCAGGCCGAGGGTGGTCTTGCTGTCACGCCCGAACAATGTGTCCTGGCGGATGTAATTCAGGGTGCCGCTGACGTCGGTGTAGGCAACCTTGAGACGGTTGGTGCCCTCGCGCAGGTCCATCGGATAATCGTGATACGCCAGCCCGACCTCGACCCGGGCTTTGTCGTCCAGGTGCAGAGTGGTTTTGTTGGCGATCCAGGTCGAGCCCGGTTGCGTGCGTTTCGAGTCTCGCGCCACGTTGAGGCTGGCGGCGGCGCGCGGGTCGTGGCTGATCTGGTCGCGGGTCAGTTTGCCGGGGGAATCGTTGTCGGTTTCGCGGTAGCGAAAGTAGAAGCGGGTTTCCAGGTCGGGGTTGAAGCGGTAGCCGAAGTTGGCCGCGATGCCCTTGCCGCTGCCGGCGCTGTGGTCCTGGAAACCGTCGTATTGCGAGTCGGTGAGGCTGATGTAGTAGTCGGCATCCCCCAGCACCTGGCCCGAGCTGATCTCTCGCTGGCCGTAGCCATGGCTGCCTGCTTCGTAGCGTACTTGCAGCCTGGGCGCGTCGTAGCCGGTGTGGGTCACGTAATTGACTGCCCCACCCAGGGCCAATGCGCCCTGGTCAAAACCGTTGGCGCCACGCAGCACTTCAACGCGGCTGAGCCACAACGGGTCCTTGAGTTCGTAGGGCGTGCCACCCGGGCCGGTCAGTGGCAGGCCGTCGAAGGTTTCATACAGGCCGGAAGCGTGGGCGCCCGGGCCCCGGTTGATACCCGAGCCACGGATCGAAAGCTTCACCCCTTCGTTGTTTGCCGCCTTGGCATAAACACCGGCCTGGTACTTGAATACGTCCTCGTTGGTGCTCACCCGCCCCTGATCGACGCTGCCCATGTCGATGTAGTTGGTAGCGCCGGGCACGCTCTTGAGCTGGACCTCGGCCAGTTCGTCGGCGCTGAGTTCGGCGCTGCTGACTTCGACGGGGGCCAGTTGCAGCGTGTCTTCGGCCTGGGTGGCCGGGCTGAAGCTCAGGGCGGCGCCAAAGCCCAGCAAGGGCCAGGCTTTTCGGGAGGTGAACGGAAACGCGGGGGGCATGGGGGTAAATCCTTGGAATTCGTTTTTGCGACGGGCTCGGTCCGGCACAAGGTCTGTGGTGGGAAGCCCGTGAAGCGCGGCGGGTCACCATTGATGAACGCACAGGCCCCCATCGGCGTTAAGTCCAAAATAGAATTACCAAATGCAAACTCAGTATTTATGGAAATAAGCGGCACCGATTACTGTAGAGCCATTGAGTCCCCAGAGATTTACGTCATGCAAACATCCGCCACCGTCATCGATTTCACCCTCCACCGCAAACGCCGCCAGGCTCGCGCAGCGGCTGAACTGATGTGGGCGATGTATGCGGCACGGGCCGGGGTCGCGCTGTTTACCGCACACGTCACCACGTCCAGCGATACCCGCCGGGCGTGAGGCGATGAATTTCCTGCACGCGATACCCGAAGTGCCCGACCTCCCCACCAAACCCAAGGACTGCAACAGCGGCGACGATGACGCCATCGGCCAGTGCGTCGCGCAGAACTTGCAGCGCCTGCGCAGTAAACGCTACCTGTCGCTGGATGCCCTGGCGCGCAACTGCGGCGTAAGCCGGGCGATGCTCGCGCAGATCGAGTCCGGGCGCAGCGTGCCGTCGATCAAGGTGCTGTGCAAGATCGCCAAAGGCTTGAAAGTGTCGGTGGCGGCGTTCCTGGAAAATCGAGCGTTCGAAGGGGTTGAGCTGCTGCCGGCGCAACAGAGCAAACGCCTGGTGAGTGCCGATGGCAGCTTCATCAGCCGGGCGCTGTTTCCGTACGATATGGCGCGCCAGTCGGAGTTCTACGAGATACGCCTGAAGGCCCTCGGCGAGGAAATTTCAGAAGGTCACGGGCCCGGGATCCAGGAAAACCTGGTGGTGGCCCAGGGCGTGCTGGAAGTCAGCGTCAACGAGGAACGCTACCTGCTGTCCACCGGTGATTCGATCCTATTCTACGCCGACCAGCCCCACCGCTACCGCAACCCCGCAGACAGTGAGGCGGTGGCGTTCCTGGTGATCACCTACCCGGAACGCCTGGACTGAAACGCAAAAAGCCCCGGCACACGCCGGGGCTTTTTGATTTCACGCCAAACCAATCAGCAGGTGCAGCACATCATCGGCATGCCGTTGCAGCTCATCATCATCGGCATGGCGCAGTCGTTCATCATCTTCATCATCAGCATGCAGCAGTTGTTCATCATGTCCATGCTCATGCCAGGCATCGGCATCATCTTGCAGGTCATGCAGTCGGCTTCCATCTTGCATTCCATGACGCACTTCATCATCGGCATAGGCATGCCCATCGGCATCATCATCGGCATGTTCATGGTCGACATGCTGTTCATCATCGCCATGCCGTCTTCAGACATGCACATCATCGACATGTTGGCGCACTGCATCATCATCGGCATGCCGCAGTTCATCATCATCGCCATCATTTCGGCGTTATTCTTGAACATCGCCATGTCCATGCCAGCGGCCGGCTTCATGGTGCACATCATGGCCTCGTCGGTCATCTTGCAGGTCATGGTTGCCATCATCATCGGCATGCCCATCATCGGCATCATCGGCATCGCGTTGTTCATTGGCATCTGCATGGCGTTCATCATCTTCGAAACTCCGTAATCGACAGGAAATGAGTAAGTTCTGGGGCCGATTCTAGAGAGGCCGCACAACGGCGCAAGACGCTGGCCCTGCAGCAGGAATAGACGCTGCATGGGGATTTCCCGGGGCGCGGCAGCGGATAATTCCGCGATGACAGATGCTTTGGCGTGATCACGCCGGCCGGCTCCGCTATCAGGGCCAAACCGGCGCGATAGATATGCGATTGGGGAATGGCCCCCAATCAGAAGGAAATAAACGATCTAACCACGGTAGAAATACCCGCTCATTCGGCGAAGAAGCGGTTCGCCGGACGCGGCAGCCCGAGGTTTTCCCGCAGGGTAGAGCCTTCGTACTCGCGCCGGAAGATCCCGCGCCCCTGCAACTCGGGCACCACCCTGGCCACAAAGTCATCGAGCCCGCCCGGCAGCCACGGGAACATGATGTTGAAGCCATCGCTGCCCTCTTCTTCCAGCCACTGCTGCATCTCATCGGCAATACTGTGGGCGGTGCCGACAAACGAGAGACCTGCATAACCGCCAAGACGCTGGGCCAATTGGCGCACCGTCAACTGTTCGCGATCAGCCAGCGCCAGTACCCGTTCGCGGGAGCTCTGGCTGGCGTTGGTTTGGGGAATCGCCGGGAGGTATTGGTCGGGATCAAACTTCGTCGCGTCGGTACCCAGCGCGATCGACAGCGAGGCAATCGCACTTTCGTAATGCACCAGGCTGTCGAGATGCGCACGAATCCGCCGCGCATCTTCCAGCGTATCGCCGACCACCACAAACGCCCCGGGCAAGATCTTCAGATGGTCGGGATGCCGCCCCACCGCCAGCATCCGGCGCTTGATATCGGCATAGAATTTACGCCCTTCCTCGAGCGTGCCGGGCGCCACGAAGATCACCTCGGCGGTTTCTGCCGCCAATTGCCGGCCGGGCTCCGAGGCGCCGGCCTGCACGATCACCGGCCAGCCCTGCACCGGGCGGGCAATGTGCAGCGGGCCGCGCACATTGAGGTAGCGGCCCTGGTGATTGAGGGTGTGCAGCTTGTCGGGGTCGAAGTACACACCGCTGTCGGCATCGCGGATGAAGGCATCATCGGCCCAACTGTCCCAGAGCCCGGTGACCACATCGTAGAACTCCCGCGCACGGGCGTAGCGCTCGTCGTGGGCATAGGCCTGCTCCAGGCCGAAATTCTGCGCCGCATCCGGGTTGGCAGTGGTGACGATATTCCAGCCGGCGCGGCCGTTGCTCAAATGATCCAGGGACGCAAAGCGCCGGGCAATGTGGAACGGTTCGTCGTAGGTGGTCGAGGCCGTGGCTACCAGGCCGATGTGCTCGGTGGCCTGGCTCAGGGCCGACAATAAGGTGAACGGTTCGAAGGAGGTGGCGGTGTGGCTGCGCTTCAACGCGTCGATAGGCATGTTGAGCAGGGCGAGGTGGTCGGCCATGAAGAACGCATCGAAACGCGCTTTCTCCAGGGTTTGGGCAAACTGCTTGAGGTGCGTGAAGTTGAAGTTGGCGTCACGGTAAGCGCCGGGATAGCGCCAGGCGCCGGTGTGGATGCTGACCGGACGCATGAACGCGCCCAGCTTCAGTTGGCGTTGAGTGGTCATGGAAAGCCCCTGATCGAGAGGGGCCCAGCATCGGATGGGCGAACGGCGTCTGTCTAATAACCAAAGGATCTGACTTATGCCTGCGCGGATCGGCTGTTGTAGTCCGCCAGAAATTCTTCGGAGGCGACATGGTCTGCCATGCCCCGCAGCTGCGCGGCCGAATCATGCCCCAGCACCTCCTCTACCCGGTTATTGGCCGCCGCCCAATACACCAGCGCCTCACTGAACAGCGCTTCGCCCTTGGGCGTGAGCACGCAGCGTTTGGTGCGCTTGTCCAGGGCATCCGGGCGCAGCTCGACAATCCCGTCGCGCACCAGCGGCTTCATCGCATGGGTCAGCGCCGACATCAGGATCGCCAGGCGTCCGGCCAGCTCCTGCAACGTCGGCCCTGCCTGCTCATCCACCGCCGCCCACCGGGCGATTTCACCCAGCAAGCCGACCTGCGTAGCCTTCAGGCCAATCGGCGCCAGCGCTTCGTCATACAGTTGGCCCAGCCGCCGGGCGGCACGGCGCAGTGCGTTGTTGGTGCACGCCACGTCCCCCAGCAGGCTCAAAAGGTCGGCACGGGCATCAGGCTTGTCAGTCTTGTGTGTTGGCATTTTCAGATCCTCCATGCCGGTAGAATGATTGAGTACTAAACCATTGACAAGGACAAACGCCAAGCCTATAACTTGAGCCCTCAACAATATTGGTTGAGTACTCATCTATTGGAGCCGTTCATGTCGACCCCTGCTTCCACAAAAATTGCCCTGATCACGGGTGCTTCTTCAGGTATTGGCGCCGTGTATGCCGACCGATTGGCAGCCCGTGGCTACGACTTGATCCTGGTCGCCCGTCGTGAAGACCGCCTCGAAGCAGTGGCGGCGAAGATCACTCAAGCCTACGGGCGCGAGGTCCAGACCATCGGCGCCGACCTGGTAAACCCCGCGGACCTGGCCCGTGTTGAAAGCCTGCTCGCCGGCAACCCGGCGATCCAGGTGCTGGTGAATAACGCCGGCCTGGCCCGCCTGCATCCGCTGGCTCAATCCTCGGTCGAGGATTCCACGACCCAGATCGCCCTGAACATCACCGCCCTCACCCGCCTGACCCACGCGGCGCTGTCGGGCATGCTGGTGCGCAATGAAGGTTTGATCATCAACGTGGCATCGGTGTTGGGCGTGCACTCGCTGCCGGTCAGCTCGGTGTACAGCGGCACCAAGAGCTATGTCCTGGCATTCAGCCGTGGCTTGCAATCGGAACTGGCGGAAACCGGGGTGAAGGTGCAGATCGTGTTGCCGGCAGCCACCGCTACCGAGATCTGGGACGCGTCGGGCATTCCGCTTTCCGCCCTGGAACAGGAGTCGGTCATGACCACCGAAAACCTGGTGGACGCGGCACTGGCCGGGCTGGATCAGGGTGAGACGATCACCTGGCCGTCGGTGGCCGATGGTTCGTTGTGGGAGACCTATGATGCGGCGCGTGGTGCGTTGTTTGCGGCCACGCAAACAGGCAAGCCGGCGCCCCGGTATGGGATTGTCTGAGGCGCCAGCCGGCTTTATTGAATACCGATGGAAATGCGCCGCACAGTCTGCTCCTCACGGGGCAGGCTGATGTCGCCTTCGTAGGTACACTCGCGGCCGGTGCAGCTGTTTTCCACGGTCACCGGCGCAAGGCTTTTGACCGCAAAGCGCGGCTTGGGCTCAGCCTGCGGCGTGAGCGGTACAGCGCTGAGGACAGGTGCCTCGTAGGTCAGGTCCAGGCTGGACGCGTGGGCCTGGGTGGCCAGAACGGCGAGCAGTGCGCTCGCCATGACAGTCCTTGTAAACAACATCGAAATCTTTCCGGGCAGCAAAAAATGAAGGGGCAATGATAACCCCTTGAGCTGCCGGGTTGAAGTCAACGTGCCTGGATGGCAGGTTCCAGCACCAATACGTTGGAGGGGCCCGCACGGAATGTCGGGTTGTGCTTCGCGGCTTCCAGCATGTGCGGCGCTGCGTGGTGATCCTTGAGCGCCGCCTTTGAAGCCCACGTCTCGATCAACACAAAACTGTCGCTGTTGCCCTCGACCGGATGCAGGTCGTACTGGATGCAACCGGCTTCGGCCCGGACCAGCGGAGCGAGCCCGGCAAAGGCCGCCAACTGGTCCGCACCCCGGCCAGGCTGGGTATTGATGATGACGACAAGCCGCACTTCATCGGACATAAACAGCACCGTTATCGATAAGGAAATTGAGGCGCCACAGTAAGGGATGCCATTCTCTGGCGCTATGAAAAATCTATCAGTAAGCTACTTTCACTGATTGGATTGAGTCAGCACTCAAGCCCTCCCCCTTTTCTGCACCCGGCGATAACCACGTGATCGAAGTAACCGAAGTTTCCATTGCCCAGCTGCGCACTGCGCTCGAATCCGGCCAGACCACGGCGGTTGAACTGGTCGAGGCTTACCTCGCCAGGATCGACGCCTACGACGCCCCCACGACTGCCACCGCGCTCAACGCGGTGGTGGTGCGCAACCCGCAAGCGCTGGAGGAAGCCCGCGCATCCGACGCACGCCGGGCCAGCGGCACAACCCTGGGCCCGCTCGACGGCATTCCCTACACAGCCAAGGACAGCTACCTGGTCAAGGGCCTCACCGCCGCCTCCGGCAGCCCGGCTTTCGCGAACCTGGTTGCCTACCGCGATGCGTTCACCATCGAGCGACTGCGGGCAACAGGCGCCATTTGCCTGGGCAAGACCAACATGCCGCCGATGGCCAACGGCGGCATGCAGCGCGGCGTATATGGCCGGGCCGAGAGCCCGTACAACGCCGACTACCTCACCGCACCGTTCGCCTCGGGCTCCTCCAACGGCGCCGGCACGGCCACCGCGGCGAGCTTCGCGGCGTTTGGCCTGGCGGAAGAAACCTGGTCCAGCGGGCGCGGCCCGGCGTCCAATAATGGCCTGTGTGCCTACACCCCGTCCCGTGGCGTGATCTCGGTGCGCGGCAACTGGCCGCTGACCCCGACCATGGACGTGGTCGTGCCTTACGCCCGGACCATGGCCGACCTGCTTGAAGTGCTCGACGTCGTGGTCGCAGAAGACCCCGACACACGCGGCGACCTGTGGCGGATGCAACCCTGGGTGCCAATCCCCGGCGTCGCCTCGGTACGCCCGCAATCCTACGCAGACCTGGCCGCGACCGGCGATGCACTCGCCGGCAAACGCTTCGGCGTGCCGCGCATGTACATCAACGCCGACCCCGAGGCAGGCACCAGCGACGCCCCGGGAATCGGCGGCCCTACTGGCCAGCCAATCAAAACCCGGGCCTCGGTGATCGAGCTCTGGGAAGCTGCGCGCAAGGCACTTGAAGCCGCCGGCGCAGAAGTGGTCGAGGTGGATTTCCCGCTGGTCTCCAATTGCGAAGGCGATCGCCCGGGCGCACCGAAAGTGTTTACCCGAGGCCTGGTGTCCAAGGAATTCCTCCACGATGAATTGTGGGAACTATCGGCCTGGGCGTTCGATGATTTCCTGCGGGCCAATGGCGACCCTGCGCTGAACCGCCTGGCGGATGTCGACGGCCCGAAGATCTTCCCCCACGACCCCGGCACCCTGCCCAACCGCGAAGACGACCTGGCCGCCGGCATGGACGAATACGTGCGCATGGCCGAGCACGGCATCACGCCGTGGGACAGGATCAGCACCGTGCCCGACGGCCTGCGCGGCCTGGAACAGACACGACGCATCGACCTTGAAGACTGGATGGATAACCTGGGGCTGGATGCGGTGATTTTTCCGACAGTTGCCGACGTAGGTCCGGCGGATGCGGATGTGAATCCCGCGTCGGCGGATATCGCCTGGAGCAACGGAGTGTGGGTCGCCAACGGCAACCTCGCCATCCGCCATTTGGGCGTGCCGACAGTGACGGTGCCCATGGGCGTCATGGCCGACATCGGCATGCCGGTGGGGCTGACATTTGCCGGCCGGGCGTATGACGATTCGGCGCTGCTGCGATTGGCATCGGCCTATGAGTCGACGGGCAGCAAGCGCCTGGTGCCGCCGCGCACGCCGGCGCTGGTGGCTCGTCAGGACTGATTGATTTCGCTGCTGATCTTGCGCATCAACCGATCGGCTTCCGACCCGGGTTCAAATCGAAAGCCACGCATCTCATCGAGGAGCAGGCAATCGCTGATGGCCTCCCAAAGTTGCTCCTGGGTCGGCTTGTTGCGCAACAGTATGTATGAAAGCAGCAGGCGTTCGATGGGAACGCCTCGAATACAGGCCGTTTCAATGATTGCCAGCAGGATAAAGCGCAGTCGAACTTCCCGCTCCGTGGGCCAAACCGTTTTTCGCTTACCCAATGCCGGGCCTCAGTGTCAGGAAAAGCGTGAGGCTATGGCCCAGAGGGGTGGCGTTTCAAGCGCTGCAAGGGGAGAAAGCCCTGCTCCTACACAAAACAGGGAAAAAGCCCACGAAATCACCCCGCAGATCAACAGCCTTTCACACACGCTTGCCCATCAACGGATCACTGATGCTATGCGCTCCCGTCTCGATGCGCCCCGCCACTCGTCGCACCCAGCCATGCTCGTCACGTAGCTTGAAGTCATACCAGCCCCCATTCGGCTGGCAGGAGAACGTTCGTTGCACGGTACTGCCGCCCGCAATCTCCAGCAGCCACGGCCCCTGCTTGGTGTAAGGGCAACGCTCGATGGTGATTGAGGCCGCACGCTTGCCGGGGTTGACCAGGGTCAGCAGCAAGGTGTCGCCGTGATACGCCAGGGATAACTCCGGCTCGCGACGCTGCAGGTGCCCCTTGAACGAACGGTGGAACCCATTCGGCCCCAACAGCCAGAGCTTGTAGGCGCCCGCCACTTGCCAGGTGTCACTGAGGTGTTTGCCGGCTTCCACCGTGTAGCGGCGCGGTACCTCGTCCAGGTGCAGGCGGTCGTAGACGTGGAAGACCACGCCCTGTTCGCCATTGTTGAAGAAGTCCAGGCTCACCGAACTGGCGCGACGGTCAACCGAGCCTTCAACGTTCAACTGGTACGGCAGCGCCCGGGATGGCCGCGCCATTCGCGCCTGGAACGGCGCCTGTTGCTGGCCCACCGTCGGCAGGGCGACCTGGGGCAGTTGCTCCTGGCGTTGACGCAGGGAGTCGGCGGCCTGGCGGCTGATGGTGTGTAACGGTGGCAGGGTCTCGGTGTTGGGGTTGACGAAGTTGAAGGCCGAGGTGAGGTCGCCGCACACCGCCCGGCGCCAGGCGCTGATATTGGGTTCGCGCACGTGGAAACGCTTCTCCAGAAATTGCAGCACGGAGGTGTGATCAAACGCCTGGGAATTGACCCAGCCACCACGGCTCCACGGCGACAGCACCAGCATTGGCACTCGCGGCCCGGGGCCGTACACCCCGCCGTCCGGCGCGGGTTGCTGGCTAGAGCCGGGCGGTGCCGGGTGGGTAAAAATCTCGCTGTCGAACTTCACCGTGGACTTGCCGGCAAAGCTGCCATCCAGGCGTTTGGACGGGGCTGACGGCGACGGCACGTGGTCGAAGAAACCGTCGTTTTCATCGTAGTTGACCAGCAGCACCGTCTTGCTCCACACGTCCGGGTTGGCGGTCAGTGCCTTGAGGATTTCCTGGGTGAACCAGCCACCCTGCACCGGGCTCGAAGGCCCGGGGTGTTCGGAGTAATCGGCCGGCGCCACCAGCCAGCTCACCTGTGGCAGGCGCCCGTCGTTCACGTCCTTGCGAAAGCCCTGGATGATCGATTCCAGGTCGCTGCCGGTGACCGCCGGCAGGGTGTTGCCATTGCCTTTGTACAACGGCACGCGGGCGTTCAGTTGATCGCTGTAGGGCACAAAATCCTTGAAGTCTTTCGGTGGCACGGCCGGATTGCCGGCCGCGACGCTGGCTGCACGAAACTGGCGAAACCCGGCCAAGGGGTTGTCGCCAAAGTTATCCGGCAGGTACTGGTAAACCTTCCAGCTCACACCCGCTTCTTCCAGGCGCTCGGGATAGGTTTTCCAGGTGTAGCCCACGCCCACCGCGCCGGGGCCGTCCCATTCGTTGACCACCGCCGCCACATTCGCACCGGTCGGGCCGTTGGTGCCGGTCCAGTGGAACAGCCGATTGGGATTGGTGCCTGCGTGTACCGAACAGTGGTAGGCGTCGCACAGGGTAAAGGTGTTGGCCAGGGCGAACTGGAACGGCACTTCCTGCTCACGGTAGTAACCCATCGAGGTGGGTGTCTTGAACGTTGGCCAGGCGTTCATCCGGCCGCTGCTCCAGGCGGCGTGCTCGTCGACCCAGGAATGCGGCGTGCCGCTGACCCGCTGCGCGTTGCCACGGGAGCTGTCCAGGTGATAGGGCAGGATCCGCCGCCCAACGCCCTGCTGCTCCCACACCCGGTGCCCGCCCGGCAGTGGAATGGTGAAGCGGTCACTGAACCCGCGCACACCCGGCAAGGTGCCGAAGTAGTGATCGAAGGAGCGGTTTTCCTGCATCAGGATCACCACATGTTCGACGTCCATCAGGGTGCCGGTGCGGTTGTTGGCGGGGATCGCCAGGGCCTGGCGAATGGAGTCGGGCAACAGGGTGTAGGCGGATCCGATGGCAGCTGCTTGCAACAACGTTCTGCGTGTAAGAGTCGGCATAAGACGATTCAATCCCTTGAAGTTCTGGAGCGAGGCTCAGGACAAAATAGGGACTCAAGGCGACAAAGAAATGACATCGCTCGAATCGCGCTCGACCTGCCCCACCTGGTACTCCCTCGGCGTACACCCGAACTCGCGCTTGAACACCGTGTGCAGGTACTGGGCGGATTTGAACCCGCAGTCATAGGCAATATCCGCAATCGCGGCCCTGGTATTTTCCAGGCTGGAAACCGCAGCCGCGAGTTTGAAGCGCAGGATTTCATCGTGGACGCTGCGGTTCAGTTCGCTGCGAAAATGCGCTTCCAGGGACGACCGCGACACGCCGACGTAGTTGGCGACCTGGGCGGTCTTGATGCCCTGGCAGGCGTACTGGCGAATGAAATGCAGCGCCTGCATCACGTAGGGATGGCCGAGGGGTTGGTGCAGGCTTGAGGTCTGCACGTTGACCGCTTCCGGCGGCACCAGGATCTGGCTGCCTGCCGAAGGCATGCCGTGCAGCATCTGGTGCAGCAGGCGCGCGGCGGTGCGGCCCATTTTTTCAGTGCCCTGGATCACCGAGCTCAGCGGCACGCGGGTCAGGGTGCGGGTCAAGGGGTCGTTGTCGATGCCGATCAGTGCCACTTGCTCCGGCACCGGGATGCCGGCGGTGAGGCAGGCCTGCAGCAACTGGCGGGCACGGGCGTCGCTGACCGCGATGATGCCGATGGGTTTGGGCAGGCTGTGCAACCAGGCAATTTGTTGCTCCACCGCCGAGTCCCACAGCGGCGCGCTGGTGCCGAGCCCGCGATACACCTCCACCGGCAAGCCATCGCGCTCCAGCAGGCGGCGGAAGGCTTTTTCGCGCTCCTGGGCCCAACGGTTGATATCGGCTTCAGGCAGGCTGAAACAGGCAAAGCGCGTCAGCCCGGCTTCGATCAGGTGTTCATAGGCCAGCTTGATCAAAGCAAAATTGTCAGTGGCCACATACGGAGTATGCCGTGGGTAAGCCCGCTCATCCTCATAAGACCCGCCCACCGCCACCACCGGCACATGCACACCCGCCAACGCGGGGCCCATCGCCGGGTCGTCGAAGTCGGCAATGATCCCGTCGCCATGCCAGCGCTCGATACCCTTGAGCCGGCAGACGAAGTCCTCTTCCAGGAACAGATCCCACGACACCCGCGTACTGCTCAGGTAGTTGCCGATCCCGGTGATGATGCCGCGATCGTAGATCTTGTTGCCATTGAACAGCAGGGCAATCCGGTGCACAGGCGGGACAGTTTTCACAGGGGCGGCTCCATGCGATATGTCGAGCCACTATGCGCGTAAAACCACTCAAAATCGAACCCTGCTCTGGTGATTTTCATAATCGGTTGGCCGGGGGCCGTTGCTAGTATCGAGGCAAGGTTAACGTGCACTCATAACAACAAGGATCTGGCGATGCCCTACTTTCCCGCGGTCGAAAAAATCCTCTATGAAGGCCCCGATAGCGACTCTCCCCTGGCCTTCCGGCACTACGATGCAAACAAGCTGATCCTCGGCAAACCGATGCGCGAGCACCTGCGGATGGCCGCGTGTTACTGGCACAACTTCGTCTGGCCCGGCAGTGACATGTTCGGCTCCGGCACCTTCCAGCGGCCCTGGCAGCAACCGGGGGAAGCCCTGCAAGTGGCACGCGGCAAGGCCGAAGCGGCGTTCGAGTTTTTCTCCAAGCTGGGCATCGACTACTACAGCTTCCACGACACCGACGTGGCTCCCGAAGGCGCAAGCCTGGCGGAGTACCGCGACAACTTTGCGCGGATGGTCGACCAGCTCGAAGGCCATCAGGAACAGACCGGTATCCGGCTGCTGTGGGGCACTGCCAACTGCTTCAGCAACCCGCGCTTCGCCGCCGGCGCCGCCAGTAACCCGAACCCGGAAGTGTTTGCCTATGCGGCGGCCCAGGTGTTCAGCGCGATGAATGCCACCCACCGTCTCAAGGGCTCCAGCTATGTGTTGTGGGGCGGCCGCGAAGGCTACGAGACCCTGCTCAATACCGACCTCAAGCGCGAGCGCGAGCAACTCGGGCGGTTCATGCGCATGGTGGTCGAGCACAAATACAAGATCGGCTTCACCGGCGAGCTGTTTATCGAGCCCAAGCCACAGGAGCCCACCAAGCACCAATACGACTACGACAGCGCCACCGTGTTTGGCTTCCTGCATCAGTTCGGCCTGGAGAAAGAGATCAAGGTCAACATCGAGGCCAACCACGCCACCCTCGCCGGCCACAGTTTTCACCATGAGATCGCCACCGCCGCGTCCTTGGGGATTTTCGGCAGCATCGACGCCAACCGTGGCGACCCGCAGAACGGCTGGGACACCGACCAGTTCCCCAACAGCGTCGAGGAGCTGACCCTGGTCACCTACGAGGTACTCAAGGCCGGTGGCTTCAAGGGAGGTGGCTACAACTTCGACTCCAAGGTACGCCGCCAAAGCCTCGACGAAGTGGACCTGTTCCATGGCCACGTGGCCGCAATGGACGTGCTGGCGCTGTCACTGGAACGCGCCGCCGCCATGGTGCAGAACGACGCCCTCGAACAGTTCAAGGCCCAGCGTTATGCCGGCTGGGACCAATCCTTCGGGCGTGCCGTGCTTGGCGGCGACTTCAGCCTGGCGTCGCTTGCCGAGCATGCCTTCAGCCACCAACTGAACCCACAAGCCGTGAGTGGCCGCCAGGAGATGCTCGAAGGCGTAGTGAATCGCTTTATCTACCCATGACCGCTACGCTCCAGGTCCAGCAGTGCGTCTAAACAACAATAAAAGGGACTCACCATCATGAAACACCTGAAAACTGTCTTGCTCACCAGCGTTCTGGCACTGCTTTCCAATTCGGTCATGGCCGACGCGGCCCATCCGAAAATCGGCTTTTCCATCGACGACCTGCGCCTTGAACGCTGGGCCCGCGACCGCGATTATTTCACCGCCGCCGCCGAACAACTGGGGGCCAAGGTCTATGTGCAGTCGGCGGACGCCAACGAACAGCGGCAGATCTCGCAGATTGAAAACCTGATCTCCCGGGGCGTCGACGTGATTGTGATCGTGCCGTTCAATGCCACGGTGCTGAACAACGTGGTGGCCGAGGCCAAGAAAGCCGGGGTGAAAGTGCTGTCCTACGACCGGCTGATTTTGAATGCCGATATCGACGCCTACATCTCCTTCGATAACGAAAAGGTCGGCGAGATGCAGGCCCAGGGCGTGTTGAACGCGCAGCCTAAAGGCAATTACTTCCTGCTGGGCGGCGCACCTACCGACAACAACGCGAAGATCCTGCGCCAGGGCCAGATGAAGGTGCTGCAGCCTTCGATCGACAAGGGCGACATCAAGATTGTCGGCCAGCAATGGGTCAAGGAGTGGAACCCCACCGAAGCCCTGAGCATTGTCGAAAACGCCCTGACCGCCAACAGCAACAAGATCGACGGCATCGTCGCCTCCAACGACGCCACCGCCGGCGGCGCGATCCAGGCCCTGGCGGCACAAAAACTCGCGGGCAAGGTGCCGGTCTCGGGCCAGGATGCCGACCTGGCCGCGATCAAGCGCGTGATCGCCGGCACCCAGACCATGACCGTCTACAAGCCCCTGAAGCTGCTGGCGTCCGAGGCGGCCAAGCTCTCGGTGCAACTGGTGCGTGACGAGAAACCGGCCTACAACTCGCAGTACGACAACGGCAGCAAACAGGTGTCGAGCATCCTGCTCAAGCCGACCGCGTTGACCAAGGACAACGTCAACGTGCTGGAAGAAGACGGGTTCTACACCAAAGCGCAAATCGCCGGGCAGTAAGCGTACGGCTCACTGCAGGGGCGGTATGAGGCCGCTCCTGCCTTTTCGCTGTGGAATGAGTGCCCGCCATGTCCGACTACCTGCTGGAAATGAACAACATCGTCAAGACGTTCGGTGGCGTCAAAGCCCTGAATGGCATCGACATCAAGGTAAAACCCGGGGAATGCGTAGGGTTGTGCGGCGAGAACGGCGCCGGCAAATCGACCCTGATGAAAGTGCTGTCGGCGGTGTATCCCCATGGCACCTGGGACGGCGAAATCCTTTGGGACGGCCAGCCGTTGCGCGCCCACTCCATCGCCGAAACCGAAGCCTGCGGCATCGTGATCATCCATCAGGAACTGACCCTGGTACCCGACCTCTCGGTGGCCGAAAACATCTTCATGGGCCACGAGCTGACACTGCCCGGCGGGCGCATGAACTACCCCGCCATGATGCACCGTGCCGAAGCCCTGATGCGCGAGCTGAAAGTGCCGGACATGAACGTCGCCCTGCCCGTTTCGCAATACGGCGGCGGCTACCAGCAACTGGTGGAAATCGCCAAGGCCCTGAACAAGCAGGCGCGCCTGCTGATCCTCGACGAACCCTCCTCGGCGCTGACCCGCTCGGAAATCGAGGTGCTGCTGGACATCATCCGTGGGCTCAAGGCCAAGGGCGTCGCCTGCGTGTACATCTCCCACAAGCTCGATGAGGTCTCGGCCATCTGCGACACCATCGCGGTGATCCGCGACGGCAAACACATCGCGACCACGGCCATGGCCGAGATGGACGTGTCGCGCATCATCACGCAGATGGTCGGCCGTGAGATGAGCAACCTCTACCCCACCGAACCCCATGCGGTCGGCGAGGTGCTGTTCGAGGCGCGCAACGTCACCTGCTACGACGTCGACAACCCGGGCCGCAAGCGGGTGGACAATGTCTCGTTCAGCCTGCGCCGTGGCGAAATCCTCGGCATCGCCGGGCTGGTGGGCGCCGGCCGCACGGAACTGGTGTCGGCGCTGTTCGGCAGCTACCCCGGGCGCTACCAAGGCGAGGTGTGGCTGGATGGCAAACCGATTGATACACGCACGCCGCTGAAGTCGATTCGCGCCGGGCTGTGCATGGTCCCGGAAGACCGCAAGCGCCAGGGCATCGTCCCGGACCTGGGCGTTGGGCAAAACATCACCCTGGCGGTGCTGGACCGTTTCTCGCACCTGACGCGCATCGATGCCGAGGCGGAACTGGGCAGCGTCGAGCAGGAAATCAAGCGCATGCACCTGAAGACGGCGAACCCGTTCCTGCCGATCACCAGCCTGTCCGGCGGCAACCAGCAGAAGGCCGTACTGGCCAAGATGCTCCTGACCAAACCCCGGGTGCTGATCCTCGACGAACCGACCCGTGGCGTAGACGTGGGCGCCAAATATGAGATCTACAAATTGATGGGCGCGCTGGCGGCCGAAGGCGTGTCGATCATCATGGTGTCCTCGGAGCTGGCCGAGGTGCTGGGGGTCTCCGACCGGGTGCTGGTGATCGGCGAGGGCCAGTTGCGCGGCGACTTCATCAACCAGGGCCTGACCCAGGAACAGGTGCTCGCCGCCGCCCTCAGCCAACCGAACGGGCATGACAATAATAATGATCGGAAGTCCGCGTAAATGAACCAGGTCAAACAGCTTTTTACCCGCTATAAAATGCTCGCCCTGTTGATCGCCGTGGTGCTGATCTGGGTGTTTTTCAGCTGGCAGACCGAAGGCGGTTTCCTGACCCCGCGCAACCTGTCGAACCTGCTGCGGCAGATGTCCATTACCGGCATCCTGGCCTGCGGCATGGTGCTGGTGATCATCAGCGGCGAGATCGACCTGTCGGTGGGCTCGATGCTCGGTTTGCTCGGCGGCGTCGCGGCGATCCTGGATGTGGTTTATCACATTCCCCTGCCGCTGAACCTGGCCATCGTCGCCCTCTGTGGCTTGCTGATTGGCCTGGGCAACGGCTACATGACCGCGTACCTGCGCATCCCCTCCTTCATCGTCGGCCTGGGCGGCATGCTCGCGTTTCGCGGGGTGCTGCTGGGCATTACCGGCGGCACCACGATTGCACCGGTTTCGCCACAAATGGTGTACATCGGCCAGGGTTACCTGCCGACGGTGGTCGGGGTGATTCTCGGCGTGTTGCTGTTCGGTCTGGCGATATTCCTGACCTGGCGCCAACGCCACAACCGCGCCCTGCACGGCTTGGCGCTGCCGTCGATGCTGCGCGACAGCGTGCGCGTGGTGTTGATCGGTTTCGTGCTGGCCGGCTTCGTCTACACCCTCAACAGCTACGACGGCATTCCCGTGCCGGTGCTGCTTCTGCTGGTGCTGCTGGGGGTGTTCAGTTACGTCACCAGCCAGACCGTCTTTGGCCGGCGCATCTACTCGGTGGGCAGCAACATGGAAGCCACGCGCCTGTCGGGGATCAACGTGCAGGCGGTCAAACTGTGGATCTTCGGGATCATGGGCGTGATGTGCGCCCTCGCCGGGCTGGTCAACACCGCGCGCCTGGCGGCGGGTTCACCTTCGGCGGGCAACATGGGCGAACTGGACGCTATCGCGGCGTGCTTTATCGGCGGTACTTCAATGCGCGGCGGTTCGGGCACCGTGTACGGCGCCCTGCTCGGCGCACTGGTGATCAGCAGCCTGGACAACGGCATGTCGATGCTCGACGTGGACAGCTACTGGCAGATGATCGTCAAGGGCAGCATCCTGGTGCTGGCGGTGTGGGTGGATGTGAGTACACGGACGGGGCGCCGTTGAGATTTGGGCAATGGCATGGAGCTTGCTCTTGACCAGCAGGCGGCCGATATCGGCCTCGACTTGAGCAGAAACGACCCACGAGGCACATGCCATGCACAGTTTGTTCTTTGCAACCGCTCAGATGATCAACGGCCGCGTACAGTCCGTTGATTCCATGGACAAACATCCGGACCCTAGGGCAATGCCCCTTGAACTGCAGGCAAAGCTTGGCATCGCCCTTGGGCTGCTGGCCCTCGGCAGCTGTTTCGCGCTGTGGTTGATCGGCGCCTGAGCCTGCCCCAAAAAGAGGCTGGTGTTACCGCTCGGGCAACTCTATCGGGCGGTCCGGATCATGTCGGCAGCTTTTTCGCCGATCATGATGCACACCGAGTTGGGGTTGCCTGAAATCAGGGTCGGCATGATCGACGCATCGGCCACCCGCAGCCCTTCGATGCCATGCACCTTGAGGTCCGGCCCCACCACCGCCCGCTCATCCACACCCATGCGACAGGTGCCGGATGGATGCAGTGCGGCGTGGGCTTCCTGATGGCAAAACCGCTTCATCGCTTCGCGCGAACGCACGGTGGGTTCCGGTACATGCCGACGAGCCACGTAGGGTTTGAAGGCCGCCTGGGCCATGATCTGTTCGCCCACAAGGCAACCGTCCACCAGGCTTTCAATGTCGTACGGATCGGAAAAGTAGTTGGGCACGATGCGCGGCGGGGACATCGGGTCGGCGGAGTAAAGCTCCACATAGCCCCTGGACCTTGGCCGTATCTGCCCCAGGTTCAACGTGCAGCCATTGCCGCCGGGCACCGAATCCACACCCTCCTCGATGCCCGCGCCCACCACCATGAAATACTGGATATCCGGGTGCACCGCCGTCTTGTCGCCCCACCAGAACGCCCCGCCTTCAATCAGGTTGGACGCCGCCGGGCCTTGCCGGAACAACGCGTACTGCAACCCCGCCATAAGCTTCCACCAGGGTTTTTTGTACTTGTCATAGCTGTGGGGGCCGGTCAGCTCATACACCAGTGAAATTTCGATATGGTCCTGCAGGTTCTGCCCCACACCGGGCAAATCCTGAACCACTTTGATCCCGTGTTTTTCCAGCTGC
This sequence comes from Pseudomonas sp. C8002, assembly GCF_013385765.1. Lineage (NCBI taxonomy): Bacteria > Pseudomonadati > Pseudomonadota > Gammaproteobacteria > Pseudomonadales > Pseudomonadaceae > Pseudomonas > Pseudomonas sp. C8002. The sequence goes on along the minus strand of NZ_JACAPJ010000001.1, from coordinate 12,835 downwards.
TCAGCGGGCCCGATCCCCGACAACATCAGCAACCGGGGTGAGTTGATGGCGCCGCAGGACAGGATGATTTCCTTGTCGGCGTGCATCACCTGGCGCACGCCCTTCTCCAGGTATTCGATGCCGACGGCCTTGTTGCCCTGCATCAGGATACGCAGCACCCGGCAGCCGGTCTTCACCGTCAGGTTCTTGCGCGACTTGGCCGGCGCCAGGTAGGCCACGGCGGCACTGCTGCGAAAGCCGTTTTTGGCGGTGATCTGGTACAGCCCGCAGCCCTCGGGCTGGCCTGAGTTGAAGTCTTCGTTATAGGGCAATCCAAACTGCTGGCAGGCCCGCAGCCAGACTTTGGTCAAGGGATGGATATTGATCGGGTCCGACACCCCCAACGGCCCGCCGACACCGTGCACCTCGTTGCAGAACCGCTCGTTGTCCTCGGCCTTTTTGAAGTACGGCAACACGTCTTTATACGACCACCCGGCGGCGCCCTGTTCGGCCCAACCGTCGTAGTCGGCAGGCACGCCACGGATATAAATCATCGCATTCACCGAGCTGCCGCCCCCGAGCACGCTGGCCTGGACCATGGTCGGCGTTTCGCTGCGGTGCTGGTCCTCGGTCGGCTCCCACGCATAACGCTTGAGCAGCGGGCCCTGGGCGGTCTTGTAGTAGGCGCCGGGAATATGGATGTAAGGGCTGCGATCCCGCGGGCCTTCCTCGAACAGCACCACCGACGCTCCCGCATCCTCACTCAGGCGCGATGCGACTGTGCAGCCCGTGGAGCCGCCCCCGATTACGATGAAATCCACCATGACAACCTCAGATCTTTTTAGTATTCAGCCAGTGTCGAAACGCGCGTTATCAACCGACCAGGCCGGTTAACAGCGTCTTCAATTGTTGGGCGACGGCGTAGCTGTTTTGCTGCTGCTGTTTTTTGCAGAACAACTCACAACTCCACCACCCGGCGTAACCGGTGGCCTTTACCGCGGCGGTCCACTCGACCAGATCGAGCACGCCGCTGCCGGTGGGCACATCGCGCAGCACTTCCTCATTCGGGATACCGCCTTCGAAGGCCAGTGAGTCGCAGACATGCACGCCGTAGATCACGTCCTTGTCGAGCCGGGCGACGTCCGCAGGGGTCACGCCGCTGGTAAAGCAATGCCAATAGTCGATCACCATCTTCACGTTGCTGCGCCCGGTGCGTTCAATCAGCTGCAGTTGGTGATCCAGGGTGTTGAGTGGCGTCCAGGACAAGGCTTCGAGGTAGAGCAGCAGACCGTATTGCCTGGCCACATCGGCCAACTCCGCCAGGTTGCTTGCCGTGCGGGCGTATTGTTCGGCCTGATCCAGGCCCAGCAAGCCTGAGTAATGCAGGCTCTTGCCGATCGCCTGAAAATCAATCACCGCCTGTACATTGATCGGACCGGTGAGGACCTGCACGCCTTTGGCGCCCACCAGATTGGCCAGCTCAAATAGCCGCCGGGCTTCCTTGAACAGGTCATCGCGCTCGGCGCCCTGGCGTTCGATGTCCCGCAGGTAGCCGATGCCGGTGACAGGCACGTCGTTGAGCAGTGCTTGAAGCTCTGACTCGGTATAGCCGGCCTGCAGATACGCCTCCAGCTTGCCGCTGTTGATCTCCAGCGCGTCAAAACCCAGCGTCCGGGCTATGTCGATATCCATCGCCAGGGTCGAGTGTTTCGCAACGGTGGAATGCAGGGCGAGGACGTTATTTTGGGTTGCCATATGGCGCTCCTACGGTTGAGTAGCGATCAGCCAAGGCACCAACGGCCAACGCCGCGGCGTCCAGCCGTGCTTGGGGCAAGAGGCCCTCGGCGACGGCGGCGACAATCGCCCGAACGATCTGCGGCACGTGGGGCATAGCCTTTGCGGAAATCAGTAATAAGTCGGCCCCGGCATTCAGCGCGGCCACTGCGACCTCGCCGAGGGACATCTGGCCGATGGTTGAGCGGTGATCGAGGTCGATGGTCATCACCAGCCCCTTGAAGCCCAACTCCTGGCGCAACACGCCGATCAATTCAGGCGACACCGAGGCTGCCGTGGGCGGTGTGCACGCAGCGAATATCGCCGGGCCCATCATCACCGCATCGGCGCCAGCGTCGATCCCGGCCTGGAACCCGGGCCAGAAGGCCCGCAGTTGCTGCATGGATTCGCTGACCACCGCCGTTTCAGTCGACGGCTGCTGAAACAGCACCGGGTGCCCGGGGAAGTGCTTCAGGGTGCTGGCCATCCCGGCCCGCCGCACGCCGCGCACATACGCCCCGACCATCGCCGCCGTCTGGTGGACATCGCCCGACAGCGTGCGCCCCGCCAGCCACACATTACGGCCGCCGACCACATCCGCCGTCGGCGACAGCAGCAGGTTGACCCCGGTCGCCCGCGCGGCGGTGGCGACCTTGAAGCACGCCTGCTCCAGCGCCGCACAATCCATCGCCCGGGCCACATCGGGCTCCGGCAGCGCCGGGGTCACCCCTTGCAAGCGGTGCACGGCGGAGATGTCGGCATCGGCTGCCAGCAGCAGCGGCCCACCCAGTTCGGTGGCCGTGCCGGTAAAACGCTGCCAGATGTCCAGGGTTTCGGTTTGCAGGCGGCTGGCGCTCATTTTTCCGCTGACGTATTCCTCTCCCGTCTCGCCAAACAACAGGCTGCGCCCGCCATTGCCGAGGAACCGACGCACGTCATCCGTCATCTGCACGTCCAGCAATACCGGGAACAGTACGCCGTAGGCCTTGCGGTCATTCGCGCTCATGGCTGGTTTCCTGGGTGGCGATTGCCAGTTGACGAACCTTGGCAGCGGCGTCCAACAGAACCTGGCGGTCCAGGGTGCCTTCGTGGACGGCGGCGACAATCGCCTCGGCGATGCTGTCCAGGCCTGACTCGCTGGACACCAGCAACAGGTGCGCACCGGCCACCAGGGAGGCTACGGCGGTGTCGGGGATGGTATTGCCGCGCAGGATCGACACGGCGTCCAGGTCATCGGAAATGATCAGGCCTTCGAAGCCGAGGGTGTCACGCAGTACGCCGATGACCTTCGACGAGGTGGACGCCGACTGCTGCGCATCAATCGCAGGAAATACCGCCGGGCCAGGCATGACGGCTTTTACGCCGGTGGCGATGACCTGCTTGAACACTTCAAGATTGTCATGCAGCAATTCCAGCGGCCCCGGCACGGTGGCTTCGGCAATGGCCGGATCGTGCTCGGTGACGTAGTGCCCGGGAAAGTGCTTGGCAGTGGCGATCACACCCGCGCGCTGCACCCCGCGGATAAACGCGCAGGACACTCGGCTGACTTCCACTGGATCCGCGCCCAGGTGCCGATTGTGCAGCCATGGATTGACGCCGGTGACCACGTCCACGATGGGCGCCAGGAACAGATTCACGCCCAGCCCGCGGGCCGCGGCGGCCATCTCGAAGCAACGTTGCTCGAGGTCCTCGGCGCCGAGGTCCTGGAGCTGCGCCCGGGTGGCGACCGCCGGGACCAGTTGGTGCAGGCGTTCGATTCCGCCGAGTTCCTGGTCTACCGCGATCAGCACCGCAGAGCCCGCCAGCGCCGTGGCTTCCTTGACGATACTGATGAAATCGGCTTTGGACTCGGCCGCCTTGCGCGCCGGGCTCATGCCTCGGCCCACGTATTCATCCCGGGTTTCCCCAAGCAACAGGGACACACCACCACGGCTCAGGTAACGGCGCACATTGTCGTCCAGGTGCAAATCCCCGAATGCGGGAAGCAGTACCGAATACGCGGCGCGATGCAGTTCGCTTGACATTGTTTTTCCTCAACAGCGTTTGGGTGAGTCGTTGGATGCGCAGCGGTGCCACGCATGAAATCAATTACCGCGGGAAAGGCACCCAGGCCCGCTGCTGGTGGGATTCGAGGCTGGCCTGGGACAACAACACCCCGCGCACGCCTGCGTGAATATCCGGCAACGGGACGCTGGTCGCTGTGCGCCATTGCGCCCCGGCGTCCAGGGCCTCGGCGAAGTCGGCGTACAGCACGGCCAGCGCTTCCAGATAACCTTCGGTATTGCCCGCCGGCAAGCTGGTGAACGTCAGCGTCTGCGGCCTGTTGTCGGACTGGCCTCGCCGATAGATGCGGTCTGCACCGTCAGTGGGCGTGAACAACAGGGTTTCCGGTGACTCCTGGCACCACTCGAGCGAAGCCAGGCTGCCGACGACCTTGAAGCGCAAGCCGTTGCGATGCCCGGGCGCGGCGAAACTGGCCCACAACAATCCATCCACGCCGCCGTCGAATTCCAGTTGCACCACGCAGGTATCGTCCAGGCCCCAACCCGGCACCACGCTGGTCAACTTGGCGTTGAGCTGGGTGCAGCGCTGCCCGGACAGAAACTCCAACAGGTTGAAGGCGTGGGTGCCGACGTCTCCCAGCGCGCCGGTGGGGCCGGCCTTTTGCGGGTCACCGCGCCACGCCAGGCTATTGCTCAAGCCGGACACGCCGGGGGCCAGCCACTCCAGCAGGTATTCGACGTACAGGAAGCGCAGCTCACCCAGCTCGCCGGCCTGGATGCGACTGCGGGCGTCCCTGACCATCGGGTAGCCCTGGTAGGTGTAGGTCAGCGCAAAAAATGTCCCATGGCGCTCGGCAAGGCTCGCCAACTCATGGGCTTCGTCAGGGTGGTTGACCAGGGGCTTGTCGCAGATCACCGGGATGCCCGCCTCCAGGAACAACCGGCACGGTTCGAAGTGCAAGTGGTTGGGCGTCACGACAACCACCGCCTCGATCGGGTCGGAGCGGCGAGACTCGGCGGCCGCCATGTCCTCGAACGACAAGTAGATACGTTCGGGTTCAATAGTGAGCGCTGCGCCCGCCTCGCGGCATTTATCCGCGTCGGCAGAGAACGCGCCGGCGACGATATCGAAGCGATTACACAGGCGCATCGCGGCGCGGTGGTAACTGGCGAAGTAAGCGCCCTGCCCGCCGCCGACCATGCCGACCTTGAGTCGCCTCTTTCCGGGAATGTCGCCGGTCAACCTTGCCATCGCCCAATCCTCCGCAAAAAGCATTGGCCCGAGTATCAGGGGTGACCGGTGTTTCCACCATTTCGCACCCTTGGCGATACCTGACGCGGACTGAAGCACTCCTGCGCAGCACGGGGTGTTACCCGTCGCTATCGAATGTGTTACTGGGCGGACCGCCACCTTCACGATTGACCCGTGAAAACCACAACGCACTGGCGCCGAACCTTCAGTAAAAGCGCTTACAATCTGACGCATTCAGTTATGCTCAAACTTCATGTTCGAACTTAAACAAACGGCATGAAAGATGCTTTGGTAATGATCGGAAGTTTCAAATGCTTAGACGGTTATTACGGTTATGCCCAAGGTTATTCGATAACTGCGCTATAACTTAATAACTGGCGCCTTAACCCAGCCAAGTACATCGAGATAATAATGCCCAGCCGCCCGGACTCATCGCCCCTGTCATTAGCCGCCGCCACCTCCCACCCCGAGCGACAGCAGGCGCGCAGCGACTTGCAGGCCAATGTGCAAAAGAACCTGAGCACGCTGGTGGAGTCCTGCCGGTCGGTGGCCGACATGTGCCGCAAAGTTGATGTGAACCGCCAGCAGTTCAACAAGTACCTGGTGGGCCAGCACGTGCCGTCGCAGAAGATTCTGCAAAAGATCGGCCGCTATTTCATGATGGAAGCCGAAGACCTCTTCCGCCCGCCCGCCGAGTTCAAGAAGTTCTATGAAGGCTATGAAAACGAACTGCCCACCGGCTTGCGGGCTTCGGAGCAGTTCAATCATTTCCTGCCGCTGGCCAAGCAGTCGGCTGACGTGCTCGAAGACTATCTGGGGGTGTATTACCGCTACCACAATTCATCGATCTACAAGGGCCGGATCCTGCGTTCGGTCACCTGCCTGTACCGCGCCGACTCGATGGTGCAGTACGTCACCGTCGAGCGCTTTCCGCTGCGCGATGGCAGCGGCAAGATCGGTTATTCATTCACCTACCACGGGTTCTGCCTGCTGCTGGGCGATCGCCTGTTCATGGTGGATTTCGAAGGCAAGCAACGTAACGAAATGACGTTCTCGATCCTGACGCCGCAGCATCGTCGGCCGATCCGTTTTCTCTATGGGTTGGTGACGGGTGTGGCGTCGTCCTCGTTCCGCCAGCCCTTCTCCACGCGCATGGCGCTGGGACTGGTGGACAAGGGCAAGATCCGCAAGCATCACTTGCGCAATGCAACGGTGCTGTTGCCCAGCGACCAGTCGATCCCGCTGGACGTACGTGAATACATGACCGGCGACAACGCCACCATCGTCTGGGGCGGTCAGGACTGAGGGACCTGCAGGGGCTGGCGTGCCGTCATCATTTCAACCAGCGACGGGCCCTTGCTGTTGAGGGCTTTGACGAGGGTCGCGTTGAGTTGTGACGCGTGTTCCACGCGCCAGGCTTCAAGGCCGAAGTTTCGGGCGATGCCGGCGAAGTCCGGGGCATAGGGTTTGCCATCCGGCAGGTTGAATTCACCGGCCCGGTGCTGCTCGATGGGCGACGTCTGTACGTCGCCCAGGGCTTCGTCACCGTTGCTGTTGAAGACCAGGAATACCACCGGAATGCTGTGCATCACGCACACGGCCATCTCTTGCATCGACTGCAGGAAATCCCGGCTGCCCACGGCACAGACCACCTGGCGGGCGGGCATGGCGAGCTTGGCGCCGATAGCCGCCGGGACGGCCCAGCCGAGGGTGGCGGGGTTGCCGGCGCACAAGTGCCTGCCGGGGTAATGCACCGGGAACATCTTGCGGGCCATGGGCTGGGTGGGGCCGCTACCGAAGACGAGGATGGCGTCGTTTTCCAGCACGGAGGGTGAGGCGCGGCCTTCGCGCAGTACGCTGATGTTTCGCGGGGTGGGTTGGGGTTCTGCACGCAGGGTGGCGGGTGGCAGGCTGGCGTTGGTGGAGGCGCCTTGGAGGGCGTCGTCAATGGACAGGCTGACGGGGCCGGGGTGGGCGCTCAGCATGGTGTCGAAGGCTTGGCGCAGGGCTTGGGGTAGCTGTTGTAGTGTCGAAACCGTCGCGTGATCTTTCATGACGTTGGCGGCTATCGTTTCGGGCTGGGCGTTACTGATGACCAGCAGCGCGCAGGCGTCCTGGTGCGCGGTGGCGAGGGCTCCCAGGGCTGAGGGGATGCCCAGGGGGCCCGTGAGTACGACGGCCATGGGGCGACCGCACGCACGGTAGTAGCCGTCGGCGAGGTGCACGGCGCTGTGGGCCTGGATGACGTGGATGAAGGGGATGTCGGTGCCCGGGGTCAGCAGCGCTTCCACCAGGGCCCGGGCGCCGTCGCCCGGGGGCCCGGCTACGTAGTCGACACTGTTGGCCTTGAGTGCCTTGGCGATGATTTGGCCACCTGTGAATTTCACTCGATACTCCAGCGAATGCGCGGCGTCTGGGCCGGGATCAGGCTTGGAGTATTCGCTTGGTGCGGGGTGGACTCAATTTCGCACCTTGGGTAAAAGAGACGCAGATTGACGCAGATATTGGGGCTCACTACAGCACAGCGGCCTGCAGGCCGGCTTGAGTGTTAGAAGCCAAATCAAAAGCTAAAGCGGGCACGGTCAAATGTGGGAGCTGACTTGCCAGCGATGGCATCGCCCAGGTGTGTCTGATGTACCGAGTTGTCTGCATCGCAGGCAAGCCAGCTCCTACAGAAAAGCCGCTCTGCTTCTGCTCTGGTTTCTAACCTGCAGGTCGGCTTTCAGGCCGCCGTGCTCTTGCTACGGATCCCCCCAGAAACCCCTGGCCCCCCACGTGCGCCGCTTAGGTCACTCCAATGCGTCAGAGTGCGTCGCTTTTAACCCCCCTGCGAAATTGAGCCCCCCGCCTCCCCGCTCAATACTCAACCCATGAAAACAACAAGCCGAGCCTATCAAGCGCTGGGCGCACCGCTTCAGGCCCGCAACACCCTGCAGCCCGGAATAAGCGTGCGTCGCCCCGCCAAGGAAGAGTCAATCGGAACAGTGGAGGCCTTACCACCCTCCCCAGCAGCATGGAATCAATGCTGGCCATAACACTGCCGATCCAACTGACTGCATACAAAAGGACGCACCTGGCATCGACACCAGGCCCATGCCTTGCAAGTCGCTCAACATTTGCACCCACCACCCAGGCAGGAACTCGAAATGAAAAAAGAAATAGAGACGGGTTATGGTTTGACCGGCATTGACTTCAATTTCCTCAGCTTGAAACGACGCTCGTTCCTGCTGGGCGCTGCCGCCTCTGCCGCAGGCTTGTACCTCGGCTCGTTCGTGCCCAGCGCATTTGCCGCCACCACCGGGCACCTGGAAATCCTCGGCTGGGAAGGCGAAACCGGCGACGCCGAACTTGCCGACTGGCGCAAGCAACGCAACGTTACCGTGCGCTCCAGTTATGCCAGCAACCAGGACGACATCACCGCCCGGCTGGCCGGCTCCGATCCAGTGCAGCTCGACCTGACCATGTACGCCTTGGGCTACGAAAAGATCTATCAGGAAATGGGCCTGCTCAAGGCCATCGACACCACGAAGATCCCCAACTATTCCGCCGACAATACCCTCGCGCTGTTCTACAAGGGCAGCCGTTGGTACTGGGACGGCAAGCAATGGGGCATCCCGTTGCTGTGGGGGATGAACACCATCATCTATAACCCCAAGAACGTCAAAAAGCCCACCCAATACACCGACCTGCTGGACCCCAAGCTCAAGGGCAAGTTGACCTTTGTCGATGACGGCACCTCGAACTGGTCGCTGATCGCGACCATCGCCGGCTACGGCGACAAGTACCCCAACCTGACCCGCGCCGAGTTCAACGACGCCTTTGAAAAACTCAAGCCGTACCGTGATCAATGCCGCGTGTTCGCGGCTTCGTCGGGTGACGCGGTATCGCTGCTGGTATCGGGTGAAGTGGACGCGGTGTTCTCGGCCTCCGCCAACACCCCGAGCGAAACCATCAAGCGCGGCGTGACCACTGCCCTGTCGGTGCCCAGCGAAGGCGCAGCGCTGTGGTGCGATGCGTTGTTCATCCCGAAAACCGCCAAGGATATTCCCCTGGCCCTGGAGTTCATCAACAAGACCCTGGAGCCCGATACCCAGGCCAAGATGGCAACCACGATGTTCTCCGGCGTGGTCAACCCCAAGGCCGTGCCGCTGCTGCCGGAGGACCTGAGAAACACCTTTGACTACGCGAACCTCGACAGCTTCTTCGAGAAATCCAAACTCTATGGCCAACCGCCCCTGAGCTCCGAAAAGTATGTGACCTATGCGGAATGGATCGATCAGTGGGCGAACTTCAAAGGCTCGTTCTAGAGCGCTTGGCACGCCGGCGCTGGCAACCGTGGGGTGGGTGTTCATCAACACGCGCCCCACGGGTCAACGCGCCCTGACTCTCGAATAAAAACGCAAAGGCAACCTCATCATGACCGTAGTCAACAACACCGAGTCCATGCCCCTGGACGACGGCGATTCAAGGGTCGGTAAACACGTGAAGATGGATAAGAGAACCCTCAGCGGGTATTGGCTGGCGTCGCCGCCGTTGCTGTTTCTGGTGGTGTTCTTTCTGGTTCCGTCGGCACTGTTGCTGATTGCCAGTTTCTGGACCGCCAAGACCTTCAGCATGGAGCCCGCCGCCACCCTGGCCAACTATGCCAAGGCCCTGAGCGCCAGCGGGTTTTATGACTCGCTGTGGATCGCCCTGCAAAACGGCTTCTGGACCGCCCTGCTCTCCACAGTGATCAGTGCGCCGGTGGCCTATTACATCGTGTACCGCACACGCTCCAACGCCGTGTTGTACCTGGCGTTGGTGTCGTGGTTTTCCAGTTACCTGGTACGGGTCTACGCATGGCGCTCGATCCTGGGCACCAACGGCGTGATCAACTCCACCCTGCTGCACTTCGGCCTGATCGACCAGCCGCTGGAGTGGCTGGTGTTCAGCAAGTTCGCCGTGGTGCTGACCCTGGTGCACATCATGCTGCCCTTCACCCTGTTGCTGCTGGTGTCGGGCCTGCGGGACATCAAGAAGGACTACCTGGAGGCCGCTGCCGACCTGGGCGCCGGCGGTGTCACCATTCTGTGGCGGGTGATCATGCCGATGGCCCACAAGAGCATCGTCAGCTCGTTCATGTTCACCTTCGTGCTGGCCGCCAGCGACTACGTCACCCCGCAACTGCTGGGCGGCCGGGATGCGATGACCACCGGGCTGGTGATCGCCAACCAGTTCCGCTCGGTAGGTAACTGGCCACTCGGTGCGGCGATGGCTTATCTGCTGTTGATCGTGTTCATGCTGGTGTACGCGTTGCTGCTGGGGGTGTTGCGCGCAGCCAACCTGGCACCCGGCAAGCGTTACCACGACTGACTGCCGCTCATAAAAAAGGTAACTCCCCATGATCCGGTTATTCACTTACGTCTACATGTTGTTCCTCTACGCGCCCATCGCGATTATCGCGCTGTTCAGCTTTCACTCGTCCGCCTCGCTGTCGTTCCCGTTCGAGGGTTTTTCCACGCGCTGGTACGAGGCGCTGTTCAGCAGTTCGGACTTCATGACAGCCCTGACCAACAGTGCGATCGTCGCCGCCGGTTCGGCGATTCTCACCACGCTGCTGGGCACGTTCTCGGCCCTGGCGCTGATGCGCATGAAAGGCCGGGTAAAAGCGGTGTTCGCGTTCATGAACTTCGCCCCCATCGCCTTGCCCGGTTTGTTTTTGGGGATTGCACTGGTGATTTTCTTCTCACTGGTCGGCCTGCCCCGCTCGCTGCTGACGGTGATCATCGGCCACACCCTGTTTACCTTTCCGTTCTTCGTGGAGTCGGTGCGCTCACGGCTGGAGTATTTCGACCTGTCGTTCGAGGAGGCCGCGCGTGACCTCGGCGCCTCGCCCCTCAAAGCGTTCTGGCTGGTGACGCTGCCGATCATCGGGCCAACCATCGCCGGCGCCGCGATCCTCGCGGTGGCGCTGTCGATGGATGAATTCCTGATCACCGTGTTCGTCACCGGCAGCGACACCACGCTGCCCCTCATGATTCTTTCGATGATGCGCCGCGCCGTCAGCCCCACCATCAATGCCGCCTCGGTATTCATGCTGGTGGTGACCATCGCCATCATCGCCATTGCCGGCCTGGTCATGACCTTGCGTCGTCGCCGCCTCGAACTTGAACGTGCTGAAACTGCAGAGTAATCACCATGACCAACAGTATTGAACTGACCGGGATTTCCAAGAGCTACGGCAACCTCACTGCCCTGGGCAAAGTCGACCTCACGGTAAAACGCAACGAGATCCTGACCCTGCTCGGCCCCAGTGGCTGCGGCAAGACCACCCTGATGCGGATCATTGCCGGCTTCGAAGAGCCCACCACCGGCAAAGTGGTGATCGACGGCAAGGACTCCACCGCCCTGGCGCCTGAACACCGCCCGGTGAATATGGTGTTCCAGAAGTACGCGCTGTTCCCGCACCTGGACGTGTTCGACAACGTGGCCTTCGGGTTGCGTTTGAAGAAGAAGCCCAAGGATGAGATCAAGCGTGAAGTGAACAAGGCGCTGGAACTGGTGCAACTGGAAAGCTTCAAGAGCCGCTGGATCTCCGAGCTCAGTGGCGGGCAGGCGCAACGTGTGGCCCTGGCCCGCGCGCTGGTGAATCGCCCGGCGGTGTTGCTGCTGGACGAGCCGCTGGCGGCCCTGGACCTGAAGATTCGCCATCACATGCTTAACGAGATCAAGCGCATCCACGAAGAGACTTCCACCACGTTTGTGTATGTGACTCACGACCAGGACGAAGCGATGATCTTGTCGGACCGTGTGGTATTGCTGAACAAGGGTGGCATCGAGCAGATCGGCGGGCCGCAGGAGATGTATTGGTCGCCGCGCACGTTGTTTGCCGCCAGGTTTTTCGGCGATACCAATATCGTCAACGGCACGTATGGGCTCGGTGGCGTGGTCGAGTTGCCGTTTGGGCGTTATGCCCACACCGCTAAAAGCGGCGTGGGTGCAGGGCCGGTGAATGTGTCGATCCGGCCTGAAACCATCGGCCTTGAGCCGGCTCTGGGCGCCGCGCTGGCCGACGGTGCGTTTGCCGGGAAGGTCAAGGACACTTCGTTTATCGGCAATCGGGTGATCTACCGCGTGGAGGTGGCGGGTGGCACGCTTGATCTCAAATGCCAGCAACTGCCGACTCCCGGCAGCCACGCACTGCCGCCGGGTACGAACGTGGCGTTGACCTGCAAACCGGAAAGCTTTGTGGTGATTCCGGTCTGAAGGGGTTGAACATGGGGCCTGGCTGAAGCAGCCGAGGTTCATTTTTACGCTGGATCATGCGCTCTTTCACGGGAGGCTGGTCTGGCGTTTTTTTTGCCCGGGGGGAAGAGAGTAATGGTCGGTTTTATTGAGCGGGAAGTGGGCCCTCCGGTAAGTCTAGATTTACCGGGGGCCCGTGCCGGGCTGACCATCTCATTAGGGCTCTGCCCCGCCTGTCGGCGCCTCGCCTAGGCTCGGCGTTCCCTCACTCCGGCACCGCGAAGCGGGCCGCCGCGAAGCGGGCCATCCATGGCCCGGTGCGGCTAAACCGGCGTCCTGCCGGTTT
>NZ_JACAPJ010000001.1:0-251 GCF_013385765.1 Pseudomonas sp. C8002 | reverse complement strand
TATTGGGGCAGTCAGATCAAGATGAAGATCAAAAGCACGGCGGCCTGAGAGCCGACCTGAGTGTTAAAAGCAAAGGCAAGATCCAGAGCGAAAGCAGAGCTGCTTTTTTGTAGGAGCTGGCTTGCCGGCGATGCAGACACCTCGGTGCATCAGGCACACCCAGTTGATGCCATCGCCGGCAAGCCAGCTCCTACAGTGGACCGTGCCCGCTTTAGCTTTTGATTTGGCTTTTAAACACTCAAGCCGGCCGG